>NZ_LLXT01000147.1 GCF_001431625.1 Stenotrophomonas geniculata ATCC 19374 = JCM 13324 | reverse complement strand
CCGCAACGAGGTGACCCGGCCCCGGCCGGGTCACCTCGTTGCGGGCATGCGATACTCTGCGGTTCCCCTCGGCTTCACCCCGCGACCATGACCCGTACCGCGCTCGTCACCACCGCCCTGCCCTACGCCAACGGCCCGCTGCACCTGGGCCACCTGGTCGGCTACATCCAGGCCGACATCTGGGTGCGTGCGCGGCGAATGAGCGGCGGCAAGGCCTGGTTCGTCTGCGCCGACGACACCCACGGCACGCCGATCATGCTGGCCGCGGAAAAGGCCGGGGTCACCCCGGAAACCTTCATCGCCAACATCCAGGCCAGCCACGAACGTGACTTCGCCGCCTTCGGCGTGGCCTTCGACCACTACGACTCGACCAATTCGGCGGCCAACAAGGCGCTGACCGAGCAGTTCTACCTGAAGCTGGAAGCGGCCGGTCACATCAGCCGCCGTTCGGTGGCGCAGTTCTACGACCCGGCCAAAGGCATGTTCCTGCCCGACCGCTACGTCAAGGGCATCTGCCCGAACTGCGGCAGCCCCGACCAGTACGGCGACAACTGCGAAGTCTGTGGCGCGACCTATGCGCCGACCGACCTGAAGGAACCGCGTTCGGTGATCTCCGGTGCCACGCCGGAAATGCGCGATTCGGAGCACTTCTTCTTCGAGGTGGGCCACTTCGACGCGTTCCTGCGCGAATGGCTGACCGGCGACGTCGCCCTGCCGGGCGTGAAGGCCAAGCTCGGTGAGTGGCTCAATGCCGAAGGTGGCCTGCGCGCGTGGGACATCTCGCGCGATGCACCGTACTTCGGTTTCCAGATTCCCGGCCAGCCGGGCAAGTACTTCTACGTCTGGCTGGACGCGCCGATCGGCTACCTGTCCAGCTTCCAGACTCTGTGCGGCAGGATCGGCGAGGACTTCGAAGCGCATCTGCGCGCCGGTACCGCCACCGAGCTGCACCACTTCATCGGCAAGGACATCGTCAACTTCCACGGCCTGTTCTGGCCGGCGGTGCTGCACGGTACCGGCCACCGCGCGCCGACCCGCCTGCACGTCAACGGCTACCTGACCGTGGACGGCGCCAAGATGAGCAAGTCGCGCGGCACCTTCGTGATGGCCCGCACCTTCCTCGACGCCGGCCTGGAACCGGAAGCGCTGCGCTACTACTACGCCGCCAAGTCCGGCGGAGGCGTCGACGATCTCGACCTGAACCTGGGTGACTTCATCGCCCGCGTCAACGCCGACCTGGTCGGCAAGTTCGTCAACCTGGCCAGCCGCTGCGCCGGCTTCATCAGCAAGCGCTTCGACGGCCAGCTGGCCGCGCAGCTGCCTGATGCCGCGCAGTACCAGCGCTTCGTCGACGGCCTGGCGCCGATCCGTGAAGCCTACGAGCGCAACGACCCGGCCGCAGCGATCCGCCTGACCATGACCCTGGCCGACGAAGCCAACCGCTACATCGACGACGTCAAGCCGTGGGTCATCGCCAAGCAGGAAGGCGCCGACGCGCAGCTGCAGGCCGTGTGCAGCCAGGGCCTGAACCTGTTCCGCGTGCTGGTCACCGCATTGAAGCCGGTGCTGCCGGCCACCGCCGCGCAGGCCGAGGCCTTCCTGGCCGCGCCGGTCAACGACTGGACCGAACTGGCGCAGCCGCTGCTGGGCCACCGCATCACCGACTACACCCCGCTGTTCACCCGTATCGACCCGAAGAAGATTGACGCCATGATCGACGCCTCCAAGGACACCCTGCAGCCGGCCGCTGCCGCCGCCCCCGCCGCCAAGACCGAAGCGGTCAAGCCGGCCGCCTCGGCCCCGGCCAAGGACGACGCAAAGAGCGCCGACGCCCCGGCCTACATCGGCATCGACGATTTCGCCAAGCTCGACCTGCGCATCGGCAAGGTGCTGGTCTGCGAGTTCGTGGAAGGTTCGGACAAGCTGCTGCGCTTCGAACTGGACGCCGGCGAGCTGGGCAAGCGCCAGATCTTCTCCGGCATCCGCGGCAGCTACGGCGAGCCGGAAACGCTGGTTGGCCGCAGCGTGGTGTTCATCGCCAACCTGGCCCCGCGCAAGATGCGCTTCGGCCTGAGCGAAGGCATGATCCTGTCGGCCGGTTTCGACGGCGGCGCACTGGCGCTGCTGGACGCCGACAGCGGCGCACAGCCGGGCATGCCGGTCCGCTGATGCCTGCAGCGGGCGTGGTTGCGGCCACGCCCGCCGGCAGCACCGGCCACAGGGCAACGCGATGGGAGGCAACGGAATGGAACTGGCGCTGTTCGACTTCGACCACACCGTGACCACCTGCGATACCTACGGCCGTTTCCTGCGCCGCGTGGCCACCGCCGAACAGCTGGCACAGGCGTGGTGGAAGATTGGTCCATGGCTGGCCGCGTATAAGCTGAAACTGATATCGGCCGAGCGCATCCGCGCGCGCGTCACCCGTTTGACCTTCAGCGACCGCCACAGCGATGACATCGCCACGCTGGCCGCCGGCTTCTCGCGTGAGTTCCTGCCCGACGTGGTGCGCCCGGAAATGCTGGAGCAGATCCGCTGGCACAAGGAACAGCAGCACACCGTGGTGATCGTGTCCGGCTCGCTGGACCTGTACCTGCGGCCATGGTGCGAACAGCTGGGCCTGCAGTTGATCTGCAACCGGCTGGAGAGCCAGGACGGCCGCCTCACAGGCCGTTATGCCGGTGGCGACTGTGGCCCGCGCAAGGTTGAGCACATCCGTCGCCAGTTCGACCTGTCGCGCTACGTGCGCATCCATGCCTACGGGGACAGTTCCGAAGACAAGCCGATGCTGGCCCTGGCCCACGAGCGCTGGTTCCGTGGCAAACCCCTGAAATGACCCCAACGCGCAGCCTTCGCCACGCATGAGCCTGATCCCGCCCCTGACCGAACGCCTCGACCGCCTGCTGCCGCAGACCCAATGCGGGCAATGCGGCTACGACGGTTGCCGCCCGTATGCGCAGGCGATGGCTCGCGGCGAGGCAGGCGTGGACCGCTGCCCGCCGGGCGGAGATACCGGTGCGCGCGCACTGGCGCAGGTGCTCGGAGTACCTGCCATTCCCTTCGATCGATCGCGCGGCGAGCACAAGGCGCCGCAGGTGGCGCTGATCGTGGAAGCCGACTGCATCGGCTGCACCAAGTGCATCCAGGCCTGCCCGGTGGACGCCATCGTCGGCGGCGCCAAGTACATGCACACGGTAATCGCCGATCTGTGCACCGGCTGCGAGCTGTGCATCCCGCCATGCCCGGTGGACTGCATCGAGCTGGTGCCGCTGTAACGGGGTCAGATCCGCTTTCCTGAGCGAAAAGGATCTGACCCCATTCAATCGTTACGGTACTGCCGCCGTCACCACGATCTCGACCTTCCAGTCAGCGTGGGCCAGCTTGGCCTCGACCGTGGCACGTGCCGGGGTCGCGCCTTCAACCACCCACTCGTCCCACGCCTTGTTCATGCCGTCGAAGTCGGCCATGTCGGCCAGGAACACTTCGGCGCGCAGCACGTGCTGGCGGTCACTGGCGACCAGCGCCAGCAGCTTGTCGATCTCCGCCAGCACCTGCCGGGTCTGGCCGGTGATGTCCTGGCTGGTGTCTTCCGGAATCTGGCCGGAGAGGTAGGCGACCTTGTTGTATACGGTCATTTCGGACATGCGCGGTCCGACGTCGTAACGCTCCATCATGGGCGTGGCTCCTGCGGTTGATCAGGCCTGCATTGTCCTCCAAACCGGTCGACGGTGGGTGCACGGGTACCCTCCGCGACAGTCACTACCGGGCTCCGACGGTCCCACTGGTCAAATGACGATGACAGGCGCACGATGCGCCACGCCCGCGTTGACACCGCCCTCGCCCCTCCTGCCGCACCCTTGCGCCGATGACCGCCCCCGTCGATTCCACCACTGCCCCTTCCACGCCAACCTGGAAGCGGGTTGCCACCATCGTCATCCCGCTGCTGATCCTCGCCCTGGCCCTGCACGGCCTGGCCAATGAGTTCGACGAGCACGGCTATCGTGCGATCCGCCAGGCGTTCCGGCAGCTCAGCGGCACGCAGATCGCGCTCACCGTGGTACTCGGCCTGGCCAGTTACGCCTGCCTGATCGGCTTCGATGCCATCGGCCTGCGTCGCAGCGGCATCCGCGTGCACCCGGCGCGCGTCGGCATCACCGCGTTCCTTGCGCACACGCTGGGCCAGACCGTGGGCTTTGCCGCGTTGACCGGTGGCGCGGTGCGCCTGCGCGGCTACCGCAGCGCCGGCCTGGACCTGGCGCAGATCGGCCAGGTGGTGCTGATGAGCACGCTCGGTTTCGTATTCGGTGCATGGCTGTTGATCAGCGTGGCCCTATGCATGGAACCCGCCGCGGCAGCGTTGGCATTGCCATTGAATCCCGATGCCGTGCGCATCGTCGGCATCGTTGCCCTGCTCGCCTATCTCGGCACCGTGCTGCTGGTCGGCCGCGATGGACGGCAGTTCAGCGTGTTCGGTCACGCCTTGTGGCTGCCCGATCGCCGCACCATGATCGGTGTCACCGTACTCAGCGTCATCGAGCTGGTGCTGGCCAGTGCCGCGTTCTACGTGCTGCTGCCAGACTCCACGCCAACCGGCCTGCCGGGCTTCGTCGGCCTCTACCTGGTGGCAGTGCTGGCCGGCCTGGTCTCCACCGTGCCCGCGGGCCTGGGTGTGTTCGAGTGGAGCCTGCTGAAGCTGTTGCCGCAGGTGGCACCGGCAGCGGTGCTGGCGGCAGCGCTGATCTACCGTGTCACCTACTACGTGCTGCCGCTGCTGCTGGCCACCCTGCTTGCCCTTGCGCCCGCCCTGCGTCAGCCGCTGCAGGCCAGCGCCGGGGCAACCCGTGCTGGCTGGAACGCGCTGCGCCCATGGCTGCCGCAGATCATCGCACTGGCGGTATTCAGCATCGGCGCCGCGCTGGTCATCGACGGCACGCTGCCGACGCCACGCCGTCACCTGGTGAACGCCTCGCTGCCGATCCTGGAAACCTCGCACCTGATCGGCAGCCTCAGCGGCGTCGCCCTGCTGCTGATCGGCCAGGGCCTGGCCCGACGCAGCCACGCCGCGTGGATGCTGGCAATGGCGGTGTGCGTGATCACCCCGTTGCCGCTGTGGCTGCGCGGTGGCCAACTGTTGATCGCCGTCTCGGCAGTGCTGGTGGCGATGGCGCTGTGGGCCGCACGTCGCGAGTTCTACCGCCAGGGTGCGCTGCTGGACGAAGCCTGGTCGTGGCCGTGGCTGCGCAATCTCGGCCTGGTGCTGGTCGCGGTCACCTGGCTGCTGTTCTTCACCTACAGCCATGTCGAGTACCAGAACGAGCTGTGGTGGCAGTTCGCGGTGTCGGGCAACGCACCGCGCGCGCTGCGTGCATTGCTGGTGGTAGCCATCGCGCTGGTGATGTTCGGCCTGGCGCGGCTGCTGCACAGCACCCGCAGCCCGCTGCCGGCCGCCGACGAAGCCACGCTGCAATCACTGGCGCCGGTATTGGCCGGCGCCACCGATACCCAGGCCTGCCTGGTACTGACCGCCGACAAGGCGGTGCTGCGCGATGATGCGAAACAGGGCTTCGTGATGATGCAGCGCTACGGCGGTTCGCTGATCGCGATGGGCGACCCGGTCGGCCCGCCTGACGTGGCGCGCGCGCTGATCTGGCGCTTCCGCGAGGAAGCCGACCGGCTGGGCCTGCGCCCGGTGTTCTACCAGGTGGGCGAGACCTACTGGCAGACCTACCTCGACCTGGGCCTGGGCCTGGTCAAGCTGGGCGAGGAAGCGATGGTGCCGCTGCATGATTTCGGGCTGGAAGGTCGCGAACGCGCCGATCTGCGCCAGGCCTGGAACCGTGGCAAACGCGGCGGCCTGTCCTTCCGCGTGGCACCGGTGGAGGAAATTCCCAGCCTGCTGCCGCGCCTGCACGCAATTTCCAATGCATGGCTGGAAGACAAGGCCGGCGATGAGAAGGGCTTCTCGCTGGGCAGCTACGACCCCGATTACCTGGTGCGCTTCCCGGTAGCGCTGGTCGAGGCCGAAGGCCAGATCGTGGCGTTCGCCAACCTGTGGCAGGCACCGGCCGGCGCCGAGCTGTCGGTCGACCTGATGCGCCACGTCAACGAAGCACCGAAGGGCACGATGGACTTCCTCTTCATCGAACTGTTCCTGTGGGGCCGCGCGCAGGGTTATGCGCGTTTCTCGCTGGGCATGGCGCCGTTGTCCGGTCTGGCCCAGCATCGGCTGGCCGGTCGCTGGAACCGCCTGGCCGGCCTGCTGGCGCGGCATGGCGAACGCTTCTATGGCTTCAGTGGCCTGCGCCGCTTCAAGTCGAAGTTCGATCCGCAGTGGCGGCCACGCTATCTCGCGGCGCCCGGCGGCATGCATCTGCCGGCCGCGCTGCTGGATGCCACGCGCCTGATCTCGCTGGATCCGCAGCGGAACTGAAGCCGCGATGCGTCGGGCATGGCTCGACGCTACCCACTGCACGGTAGGTGCCGACCTTGGTCGACACGGCGGCGACAGTGGTCGGGCATGGCTTGACGCTACGCCCCGCCCTTGAGGATCACTTCGGCCAAGCGATCGTAGTCCCCCCCGAAATGGTGATCGCCCGGCAGCTTCACCTTCCTCACGCCGTCATTGGCCGACAGGTCCGGGCACAGTGCGTCCTCATCCTTGTCGCCGTACACGCACAACGTTTTTTCCGCCGGCAGCCTGGCCACTTCCGGCGCGATCGGCAGGCCGTCGCCGCCACCGCCCAGCCAGTTGCTGACATGGAATTCGAAGTCGGCCTTCCTGCCCACCGACAGCAGCACGATGCGCTCCAGCGCCTCGCGGGTACCGGCGTCGAGCTGGTTGATCGTGGCCGGCAGCACGTCGGCGCCCTGCGAGAAACCGATCAGCATCACCTTGTCGCGGTGCCACTGCTGGCGGTAGTGGTCGATGATCTTCTGCAGGTCGCCCGCAAAGCCCTTCGGTGTGCGCTCGCTCCAGAAGTAACGCAGCGAATCGATGCCGACCACCGCCACGCCATGCTCGTTGAGTGACGACGCCACGTTCTTGTCCAGGCCAGCCCAGCCACCGTCGCCGGAGACGAAAACCGCCAGCGTATCGCCGTTGCCGGTCGCCGGCATTTCCACCACCGGCAGGCCCTTCAGTGCAGCAGGCGGGGGGGCCAGGCTGACGCCGGCCTGCGCGCCGATCACCCGTGCCGCAGCCACCAGGCCCGGTGACGCATCACCGCGCGCAGTGCGCTTGAACTCGCGCGCCATGGCGACCTGCTGCACGAACTGGTTGGCCCGGCCCACCTTGCAGCCGTGATCACCTGCCGCGCTCAACCACGGAAAATTCAGTTCGGCAGGCTGCAGCCTGTTGTGCTTCACACCATCGCCGCAGACCATGCGCTGGTGGTTGTGGTCCGGGCAGAAGCCGGTGGTGAGTACACCGGCGAACACCTGGGTATCGGCCTGCGCCGCGAGCGAATAGGCCATCTCGGCACCTTCGCCATCACCGCCGACCAGCGGCAGGTGGTAGCCGGGCAGATGCAGCGAGGCCTGCAGCCAGCGTGAGAAATTCTCGACGTCACCGGAACCGAACGAACAGGTCGGGTCCCCCTCGCGCTTGAGCACACCGCGCAGGTGCGCAATGTCCACTGCCGCGACCAGCGCGCCATCGGCACGCAGGGCCTCGATCGGCAGGCGGCTGGTGTCACCGCCGGCCGTGGGTTCGTGGAACCAGATCACCACCCGTTGCGGCGTGCCGGCCGGCATGTGCACCGGAATCTGCTCGAACCGCCCATGGCTGAACTGCTGCGGGGTCACGGCTGCCGTCGCCGGCAGCGCGGCCAGCGCCAGTACCACACCCATTGCCCTGCCCAGCCCTGCACGCTTCATATCGCATCCCCGATGGAATGCGCACACGATACGCCGCCGCCGCGTGCACGGCACGTACCGGCGCAGGCCGTTGGGGATTCAGTGGGCCGCGGGCTGGCGGCTGCGACGGTACAGGGCCATCGCCAGATACAGCAGCCAGCCAACGATCACCGCGATCACCACTTTCTGTCCCAGCCCACGCGGTGGTCCACCACGCCACAGCACATGCAGCCACAGCAGCACGAAGGCCAGCCATGCCCAGCCCCAGAGCAGGCCCGCGGCGGACTGCCAACCCGGTTCGCGGCGCAGGTACCAGGCCTGCAACAGCATGCCGACGCTGGCACACAGGAACGCCGTGTTGGCTGCCAGTCCATGGATGAACGGTGCCAGCAGCGGCGTCGCTTCAGGCAGCCAGCTGTCGCCGATCGCCACCGTCGCCAGGCCCAGCGCGGAAACCGTGAACAGCAAGGGGGCGGCCGCACTGCGCCGCGGGCCGATGCTGCCGCGATACAGCGCAATGCCAAGTGCGGCAATGGCCAGCGCCAGCAGGCAGTAGGCAGCACGCAACGCCAGCCCCCACGGCCCGTGCAGGTACAGGCTCAAGGTCGCCCGCACCCAGTCCAGATCACTGCGCGCGACCTGGGTCCACAGCGCGGTGGCCACGAACAGCAGCAGCGCCACCAGTGCCAGCACCGCCGCCGGGCGCGCACGGCTCATGGTGCGGCCTCGGGATGCCGCGTCTTCCACTCGGCCAGTGCCTTGCGGTAGCGCTGCAGCTCATCGGAATACAGGTCCAGCACGCATAGCGGGCAGCCACTGCCGCAGCACTCGTTGGGACCGGGCTCTTCCGGTGGCAGCGGGCGGGGATCGGGATCAGGAACGGACACGGTCGGAAACAACAATCATTGGAAACAGGACACCAGTGTACCGGGCCGGCTCAACCACCCAGTTGGCGACGCAGGTTGTCACGGGCGGCCGCGTCCAGGCGCTGGTGGAAGAACTCACTGAGGAAGATCCGCGGTGCGCGCAGCAGGCCCTGCAGGAATCGGCGACGGCCGGCACGGTACAGGAAGCCGGGCACCACGCCCTTGTATTCTTCGGCCACGCCACGGTCATAGGCGGCGAACACCGGCTCCGGTGCAGCCAGGATCGCCATGTCGCAGTCCAGGAACAGCGCCGCCTCGGCATCCACATCCTCCGGACCCAGCGCGCCATGGCGGGCGGTCAGCAGGATCAACTGCTCCACGCGAGCAGCGTCGACACCGGCAAGCGCCGGCGCCTGTGCGATCGCCTGCAGGGCCAGCTGCGCCGAACGCGCCTCGTTGTCCTTGCGACCCGCCTGGTAGATCGCGTCGTGATAGAGCACGGCCAGGTAGATCTCGGCCGGCTGCTTCCAGCCGGGGCCGTCGGCCACCTCCTGGCAGTGCTGCAGCACCGCGCGCACATGGCCGAAGTGGTGGTAGGCGCGTGGCGGCGTGGCATAGCTGTCCTGCAGCGCCTGCCACTGCGCCGGGGCAAGCGTCAGCGGTGAGAAGTCCATGCCCGGATCATCCCGCCTGTGCCGGCGCCGGGCAAGCTGGCGGTTTTTTCACCACACACTCACAACGCTTGCCAGGCGAGGCCCGGAGCCAGTTGTCCACAGCTTTGTCGCGCGCTGGTCCACATCGGTTGTGGATGAACGCGGCGCCGACCAACGGTCGCTGCAGCTGGGCATCCATGGGAATACACTCGCCCCAGGCGGGAGCGCCCGCCGCTGCCGGGAACCGTCATGTACCGTTCTGCCGCCCATTGCCTCACCCTTTCGCTGCTGGCCTTCTGTGCTCCTGCCTTCGGCGCAGGCCAGGCACTGCCCGCCGACGTGGTGACGACCCCGACCATCACCGTGTCGGCCGCACGCGTGCCGACCCCGGAAGAAGTGTTCGCCATTCCCGCGGACCTGCGTGCGAT
The DNA here is from genome assembly GCF_001431625.1 of Stenotrophomonas geniculata ATCC 19374 = JCM 13324. Taxonomy (GTDB): domain Bacteria; phylum Pseudomonadota; class Gammaproteobacteria; order Xanthomonadales; family Xanthomonadaceae; genus Stenotrophomonas; species Stenotrophomonas geniculata. The sequence continues at coordinate 6,496 of NZ_LLXT01000147.1, read as the reverse complement.
GCTCCAGAAGCAGGTGATCCAGCGCAGCTACTCCCGCGACCAGCGCCTGCAGGCGCTCGTGGAGATGATCTTCGACCAGCACGGGCTGGACCTGCAGTACGACGCCAATGCGACCTACACCGTCAGCGATATCTGGCAGCACCGCCGCGCCAACTGTCTGGCCTTCACCCTGCTGTTCGTGACGCTTGCGCGGGAGGCGGGCATCCAGGCCCGCGTGCAGGAAGTCGGGCAGGCGGTGTCCTGGTACCAGGACCAGGACGCGGGCGTGGTCTACAGCGTCGGCCACGTCAATGCCGGCGTCGATGTCGGCGGGCGTTTCGGTACCGTCGACCTGGATCGCAATGTGCTCTATGACCGCCGCGGGCCGGTTCCCGTGAGCCGTGCGCGGGCATTGGCGCATTTCTACAACAACCGGGGTGCGGAGCGCCTCGCCGACGGTGACTTCGGCGGCGCCCGTGCATTCTTCGACGCATCCGTGGCTCAGGACAGCAGGTTCGCTCCAGTGTGGAACAACCTCGGCGTGCTCGACCACCGCGAAGGCAACAACGAGGCGGCGCGGCAGGCGCTGGACCGGTCGCTGCAGCTGGACGGCCGCCAGGATGCCGCACTGACCAATGCCTCCGCGCTGTTCCGCAGCCTGGGCTTGACCGCGCAGGCGCAGTCACTTGAGCGCCGGTTGAAATCGGTGCAGCGCGAAGACCCGTTCGCGCAGTACATGTTCGGCGCCAAGGCCGAACGGGCCGGCCAGCTGGACCAGGCGATCCGCTATTACCGGCAGGCCGTGCGCCTGTATGACACCGCGCATCAGTTCCACTTCGGGCTGGCGCGGGTCTATTTCCTGGCTGGCCAGCTCAAGCGCGCCGATCGCGAACTGCTGCGTGCACAGGAACTGGGGGGCGCGCCGGAGCAGGCGCGCTACCAGGCCAAGCTGGACAGCCTGGCCCGCTGGCGCGCGCAGCAGCAGGCCAGGCGCTGAAGGTGATCAGGCCTTCTTGAGGAAGCAGGTCTTCAGGACCAGGCCCTTGATCTTGTCCGAGTTGCCTTCGATGTGCTCGGCATCATCCTCGACCAGGCGGATGTTGCGGATCACGGTGCCCTGCTTGAGCGGGATCGAAGACCCCTTCACCTTCAGGTCCTTGATCACGGTGACGGTGTCGCCGGCCTGCAGGGTATTGCCGTTGCTGTCACGCACGACCAGGGTGGACCCGGCGCTTTCCTCGGCGGTCCATTCGAAACCGCAGTCGGCGCAGATCCACAGCGCACCATCGGCGTAGGTGTTTTCCAGGGTGCACTGCGGGCAGGCGGGGGCAGAAGACATCAGCAAATACCTCAAAGTGAATCAACAGCCGCCATTGTAACCGGCTGGCTTCCCCGGCCCTTTTCCGGGCAGGCTCCGGGCTGCCCACTGGACCCGGACCAGAACAGCACGCCCGCTGGAACTTGCAGTCGGCGGCGAACTGCAGCAGAGTGCGCGGCCCCTGATCGCCCCCGGAACTCCCATGCGCCTCGGCATCGACTTCGGTACCAGCAACTCCGCCGCCGCCATCGTGCATGAGGGAAAACTGCTGCCGATCCGCTTCGGCGATGCCGAGCAGTTCCGCACCAGCGTGTATTTCCCCGGCGTGGTGCCCGATCCGGACGACTTCCAGCTCGATGACGGCCAGGAACACCAGCTGCAGCAGATGATCGACAGCGCCGCGCGCGCAGCCCGTGCCGCCGGCCAGGAACGCACGCCACAGGCACTGCGCCGCGAAGCCCTGCGCGCACTGCGCCGGGAATGGATGGAAGCCCGCGCCGGCAAGGAACGCAGCGCCAGCGACCTGCTGCAGAACGCGGTCTACGGCGATGACGCGCTGGAAGCCTATTTCGAGGAACACGAAGGCAACCTGGTGCAGAGCCCGAAGTCGATGCTGGGCTACAACCTGCACCCGCGCGCGAAGCAGACCATCACCGGCATCGCCGCACACATCCTCGAGCACATCCGCCTGACTGCCAGCGCCCAGCTCGGCCAGCCGCTGCGTGCCGCCCTGCTCGGTCGCCCGGTGCAGTTCCGCAGCTCGATCGGTGCGGCCGGCAACGACCAGGCGCTGGACATCCTGCGCGAGGCCGCCACCCAGGCCGGCTTCGACCAGATCGATTTCCTCGAGGAACCGGCCGCGGCGGCCATGCATTACCACGCCGAAAGCCGCGAGCGGCACCAGGCGGTGATCGTCGACATCGGTGGCGGTACCACCGACATCGCGCATGCCGAAGTCGGCGGCGACGATGCCCCGCGCATCCACCGCGCCTGGGGTATCGCCCGCGGCGGTACCGACATCGACCTGGCGCTGAGCCTGTCCAGCTACATGCCGCTGTTCGGCCGCGGCATCACCCGCGTGCCCGCCCACCACTACGTGGAAGCGGCCACCGTGCAGGACATGACCCGCCAGCGCGAGTTCCGCCTGCACAAGTACGACCATGTGGACGCACCGTGGGGCGACCGCCTGCAGGCGCTGCAGGACACCGGCAACACCGCGCGGCTGTACCGCGACGTCGAACGCGCCAAGATCGCCCTCAGCGCCGCCAGCGAGCACCGCAGCACGCTGGACTACATCGCCCGCGACCTGCATGCCGACAGCAGCGCCGATGGCCTGGCCGCCGCCGCCCATGGCTACCTGGAGCAGATCCGGGAACTGCTGGCCCAGGTCCGCAGCGACATCGGGGGCGACCCGGATGCGGTGTTCCTCACCGGCGGCATGTCCCGCGCCGGTTACCTGCGCCAGGCCGTGGCCGAGGCCTTCCCGGGCGCCCGCATGGTCCACGGCGAGCCCTCGCTGGGCGTGGTCCAGGGCCTGGCCTTGGCGGCAGCCAGCCAGGATTAACAAAACGTTACGCGGTCTAAGTTACTCTTGGTCGGCTAGAACTCCGCTGCACCTTCCACCGGCCACGCCGGTGTGTGTCCACGGTGCAGCCTGGCCCGCCCTGCGGGCCTAGCGGCCATGCCTTCCTGGCTCGTTCATGGTCCGCGCAGCACCTGAGCCGCCATCGAGACCCGCTTTGGGCACCCGCCAGGCCCCTGTGGCCTTACAACCTGACGCAGCACCTGCACCCATCGACTGCCGCCGTTGTGACGCGGTCTGTTGCCGGCTGCCCGTGCTGCTGCAGCCCGGCGACCACGTGCCTGGCCAGTTCCTGTCACGCGACACCCACGGCCGTGCCGTGATGGCGCGCAACGAGGAAGGCTGGTGTGCGGCGATCGATCCCTATCACCTGCGCTGCACGATCTATTCGCAGCGCCCGGCGATCTGCCGCCAGTTTTCGATGGGCGGCGATGACTGCCGCCGCGAGCGGCAGGACTACCTGCGCCAGGCCGACGCCTGGGCGCTTTCCTCCCCTTCCACCTGACAGGAGCAACCATGCCCCGCAAGGCAAAGACCCCCGCGAAGGCCAGCAACAGCATCCGCAGCGAACGCAAGGGCGCGGCCGCCAGCACCGTGGTCAGCAGCGATTCGATCGCTTCGGACCTGGCAGCGTTCCGCAAGGCCGGTGGCAAGATCGAAGTTCTCGGCACCACCTGGGCACTGAAGAAGGCCAGCTGACCCAACACTGACCGCGGCGGCGCTGCCGCCGCGGCCTGCCGGATCGCGCTCAGCGGTCCAGGCGTACCCGCACACTGCCCGAATGCGACTGGATGCGGATGTCACCGTCGCCGCCGCCCAGCCGGGTATCGAGGTGGCTGCCCGGCCCATAGCGCGGCCGCTCCACCTGCCCGGCATCGCTGTTGATCGACCCGCTGAAGCTGTTCACCGACAGCTGTGCCGACACCGTGCGCGGCAGGCTCAGCGTGACCGAGGCACTGACCGATTCGACATTGATGCGGCCACCGGGTGCCAATCCGGCTGCTGCCAGATCGATGCTGCCCGAGACGGTCTCCACCGCCAGCCGCTGCACGCGCCCGGCGTCCACCTCGACCCGGCCAGACACCGTCTGCGCACCGATATCACCGGATACCCCGCCGCCGGCCTCGATCCGGCCACTGACCGTATTCACGTCCAGCTTCGGCGTCTGCAGGCGTGCACTGACGCTGCCACTGACCGTGTTGAGCTTGCTGTCGCCACTGCGGCCAGCTGCGCTCAGGCTGCCGCTGACCGTGTCGGCCTGCAGCCGTCGCACATCGATGCCACTGATGTCCTGGCTGGCGCTGACCGTGCTCAGCAGCAGCTCCACCGAGCGCGGCACGTTCAGCACCAGCGTCGCGCCACCATTGTTGCTGCGGCGCGGATATTCGATCTCCCAGCGCACCCGGTTGGCGCTTTTCTCCTGGCGCAACTGCAGGCCGTCGCTGAGCGTGCCGGTGAGCTGCACGTCATTGCGGTCCCAGCCACGCACGGTCACCTTGCCGGCCACGTTGCTCAGCTCGATGCGACCGCCCGCGGCCAGGGTGTGGCGCTCGTCGATGCGGGTGTCGGCCAGTGCTACGGCAGGGGCCAGCAGCAGCGCGACACAGCAGGAAATCAGGGTTCGGGTCATGGGGGTCTCCTCAGGTCGTCAAGCCGGACTCGGCGGCATAGGCCGCCTGCCGGGTCAGTTCCAGCCGCAGCGCATAGGTGCGCTTGAGCTGGCCAAGCAGGTGCGGCGCACGCGGGTCCTGCGCCAGGGCGGCACGGATCTGCGCCGCGCTTTCATCCAGTTCGTGCAGGGCCGGCTGCCATTCCGGCGCCCGTCCATCGGGCAGCGAAGCAACGGCCTGCTGGTACTGCTCGGTCATCGCCGCCGCCTGCAGCTGCAGTGCTGAAGGTACCGGCACCTCTGGCTGCGCATGGCGCCACGGCGCCACGGCGTAGACCGCCAGGCTGGCCGCCAACACCGCACCCACCGGCAACCACCAACGCCGACGCGAACGGTTCGGCAGGGCCACCACGTTGTCGCCCGGCGCAGGCGCCGCCTGCGGCTCACGCGGCGGCAGCTGGGCCGAAAGGCGTGCCCAGCCATCGGTGGGTACGTCGCGCTCGCTTGGCAGCGCGCGCAGCCGTGCCAGTAGATCGTGGTCGGAATCGTGGTCGGGTGTATTCATGTCATGTCTCCCAGCCGTGCGCGCAACAGGCCGCGCGCACGATGCAACTGTGCCTTGGAACTGCCGACGGCCATCTGCAGCTGTTCGGCGATTTCCTGGTGTTTCCAGCCTTCGATGTCGTGCAGTACCAGTACCGCACGTGCCCGTGGCGGCAGTGTCGACAGCGCCCGTTCGAGGTCGCGTTCGGTGCCGGCACAGCGGTCGTGTACCGCCAGTTCCTGCAACCCTCCGTCCACTTCGTCGAGGCTGTCATGGTCCTGCCCGGCAGCACGCCCGCGCAGTTCCATCAGCGCGGCGTTGACGCCCAGCCGGTGCAGCCAGGTCGACAGGCTGCTCTCGAAACGGAAGCCCGGCAGCGCCTTCCATGCCTGCAGGAACGCTTCCTGCAGCGCGTCCTCGGCGCGTGCCTGCTGGCCGCCACACAGCCGCCACAGCACAGCGAATACCCGGGGCGCGTGGCGCCGGTACAGCAGTTCATAGGCCGCGGTGTCGCCGGCGGCGGCCGCCCGCACCAGGGCGGGTTCGTCGACGGCGTCGTTGGCGGCAGGCAGCGCGGGCATGGTGGTGTCGAGCATATCGCTTGGATGCGGCAACCCGGAAAAAGGTTTAGAGCTCATCCACGATCAATGCCATGCAACCTTTTTGATGGCTGCTGCATCCATGGAAGGTCCTTCGCAAAATTGCCGTCCAGGAGTCCTGCCATGTCCAGCCCATCCTGCGCCGCCCTGTTGGTGATCACCGCCTGCATCCTGCTGCAGGCGCTGGGCCTGTCACTGCAACTGCGCCCCGACAACGGCCGCGCCTGCCTGCAGCAGCACCGCCAGGAGCTGGTCTGCCTGGCCTGGACCCCGGCGGTCGAATCCCCCGCACGCGCCGGGTAACATCGGGGGCCGTTTCCCCCTCCGTAGTCGCCCCATGATGTTGTCGCTGAAGGATCACCTGCCCGCCTGGACCCACCCGTGGCTGAACTACGCCGGCGTCGCCGTGCAGATCGTACTGGTGCTGCTGGTTGCGTGGCTCCTGCGCGTGCTCGCCCGTCGCCTGATCCGCCGCTTCGCCGAGCACTACACGCTGCCGCCCGAAATGGTGATGGGTGCACGCCGGATCACCAGTTTCGTGGTCTATTTCAGTGCCCTGCTTTACATCCTCAGCCTGCTCGGCGCGAAGCCGTCGGTGCTGTGGACCGCGTTTACCGGCTTCGCCGCCGTGGGCGCGGTGGCCTTCTTCGCGGCGTGGAGCGTGCTGTCCAACATCTTCTGCACGCTGTTGATCTTCACCACCCGCCCGTTCCGCCTGCACGACTACATCGAGGTGCTGGAGAACGGCGAGAAGCCGGGCCTGAAGGGCCGGGTGATCGACGTGAACCTGATCTACACCACGCTGCAGGAGACCGGCGACGGCCACGAAGGCACGGTGCTGCAGCTGCCGAACAACCTTTACCTC
>NZ_LLXT01000146.1 GCF_001431625.1 Stenotrophomonas geniculata ATCC 19374 = JCM 13324 | reverse complement strand
GCGCCATGGATGGCGCCATCGAGCCCCCAGGGATGGGTTTACGGCGTGTCCTGCCTGCCCACACCGCCCCGCCCAACAAACAGAAAAGCCAGAGCCGGCTGTTGCTCCGGCTCTGGCTCTGGCTTTTGCTTCGGCGGTTGCCTCTGCGGGTGCCGGGCCGCAGGCCCGGCCGATAAACTCAAATCACCGGTTCGCGCAGGGCGGGGTTGTCCCAGCCCGGGCGCGGGGCGAAACGGTCGCCGTGGCGCTGCTGCAGCGCCTTCAACCGCTCGACGATCGCATCGGCTCCCACTGCGCGGATGTGCTGGATCGGACCGCCGCGGAACGGGGCGAAACCGGTACCGAAGATCACGCCCGCATCCAGCAGGTCCGCATCGGCCACCACGCCCTCGTGCAGGCACGCCACGGCCTCGTTCAACAGCGGCAGGATCAGGCGGTCCTCCAGATCGGCCGGGGCTTGGTAATCGCTGGCCACGTCCGGCTTCTTCGGCTTGCCGTTTTCCCAGGTGTAGATGCCCTGGCCGTCCTTCTTGCCACGCTTGTCCGGTTCCACCGTCTGCAGTGCGGCCGGAATCTGCAGGCCCAGGAACGGCGCCAGTTCGCGGCCGACGCCTGCGGCCACGTCCAGGCCCACGGTGTCGATCAGTTCGATCGGGCCCATCGGCATGCCGAATTTCACTGCGGCCTTGTCGATCACCGGGCCCGGAATGCCCTCGGCATACGCGGTGGCGGCTTCCAGCATGTACGGGAACAGCACGCGGTTGACCAGGAAGCCCGGGCTGCCGGCCACCGGCACGGGGAACTTGCCCAGCGCCTTGCAGAACGCGGCCAGGCGGCGCTCGGTCTCCGGCGCCATGCCGTCGTGATGGATGATCTCCACCAGCGGCATCTGCGCAACCGGGTTGAAATAGTGCAGGCCAGCGAACTGCGCCGGGCGCTGGATGTGGTCGCGCAGTTCCACCAGCGGAATCGACGAAGTATTGGTGGTCAGCAGCGCGTCCTGCTTCATCTTCGGTTCGAGCGTCTGGTACAGCGCACGCTTGGCTTCCGGGTTCTCGATGATCGCTTCGATCACCAGGTCGGCCTCGGCCACGCCGTTGCCTTCCAGATCGGCACGCAGGCGCGCGGCCACGGCGGGGCGCTTGCTCTCGTCGCGCACCTTCTTGGCGAACAGCGCCTGTGCGCGTTCCATTGCCGGGTCGATGAAGCGCTGCTCGCGGTCCTGCAGAGTCACCTCGAAGCCCTTGTAGGCGGCCCACGCGGCGATATCGCCGCCCATCACGCCGGCGCCGACCACGTGCACGTGGCGGATGCCGGAGTCACCGCCGCCCAGGCCCTTCAGGCGCTCGGTCAGGAAGAAGATGCGGATCAGGTTGCGCGCGGTCGGCGTGCTGGCCAGCTTCACCACTGCGCGGCGTTCGGCATCCAGGCGCGCCAGGATCGGCTTGCCGCCGCTGCGCTGCCAGGTGCTGATCAGCGCGTAGGGCGCCGGGTACTGGTCCTTCTTGGCTTTGCGTGCGACCTGCTTGACCATCTGCGGTGCCAGCAAAGTGCGTGCCAGCCAGGTGTTGGTGGCCCAGGCCGTCGCGCGCTGCTTGAACGGGCGGGTGGTGCCGGACAGCGCCAGCGCCACGGCGGTGTCGAGCACCACCGCCGGCGCCGCCACCTTGTCGACCAGGCCGATGCCACGCGCGGCCGAGGCCGACAAGGTGCGGCCGGTCAGCATCATGTCCATCGCTGCCGGCGCACCGACCAGCTGCGGCAGGCGCGCGCTGCCGCCCCAGCCGGGGAAGATGCCCAGCTGGGTTTCCGGCAGGCCGATGCGCGTGCTGCTGTCATTGGAGGCCACGCGGTAGCGGCAGGCCAGTGCCAGTTCGGTGCCGCCGCCCAGGCAGTGGCCGTGGATGGCCGCCACGGTCGGGCAGGGCAGCTCGGCCAGCTTCTGGTAAGTGGCCTGGCCGCGGCGGATGGCGTCGTTGACGGTGCCGCGGCGGTCGAACTCCTGGAACTCCTTCAGGTCCGCACCGGCAATGAAGCCGGCCTTCTTCAGCGACTGGATCACCACGCCCTTGGGCGGGTCCAGTGCAATGCGCTCGAGCAGGTCGCCCAGTTCCAGCAGCACGTCCTGCGACATGGCGTTGACGCTGCTGTCCTGACGATCCAGGGAGAGAACCACCACGCCGTCGTCGCGGATCTCGGGGTGCCAGTGGCTGAAGCGGAGACCATCGAAGCCTGAGAGCATGGACGTTCCATCCGGTTGTGTATGGAGAAGCGGCTATGATCCAGAGGTTGTTTCCCCCGCGTCAAATCCCAATAGCAGGGGAGTGGCGACCCCGGATCCATGGCCGTGGACCGGAACGCTAACGGAACGGTGGTTAAAAGCTGGTGCGGCGCCAGGTGATCGGCGACTGAACTTTTCCCGGGATTGGCAGTCTCATTGCCCGACGTCGGTTGGGCTGACAGGAGTGCGGCCCCTCATGGCCGATGTTGATACACCTCAGGAGCTGGATCTGGAACTGGTCCGGCGCGTGCAGCACGGCGAGAGCGCCGCGTTCGATGTCCTGGTGCGCAAGTACCAGCATCGCGTGGTGGCCCTTGTCGGTCGCTACATCGCCGACTGGAGCGAATGTCAGGACGTCGCCCAGGACACTTTCATCCGTGCCTACCGCGCGATCGGAAGTTTCCGTGGCGATGCCCAGTTCTCAACCTGGTTGCATCGAATCGCCGTGAATACCGCCAAAAACTACCTGGCTTCACACAATCGCCGACCGCCGACCGATGACATCGACATCGGGGATGCCGAACAGTTCGACAGCGGGACGCGCCTGCGCGACACCGACACGCCCGAACGCGAGTTGATGCGCCAGGAACTGGAACAGACGGTAATGAAGGCCGTCAACGCGCTGCCGGAAGAGCTCCGGTTGGCGATCACCCTGCGCGAGGTGGAAGGCCTGAGTTACGAGGATATCGCGCAGAAAATGGGGTGCCCGATCGGCACCGTGCGCTCACGGATCTTCCGGGCGCGCGAGGCGATCGACACCGAACTCCGGCCGCTGTTGGACATCGGCAGCGCCACCCGTGAGAAGAGCCGCGTATGACCAGTAATCCGTTCAACGAATCGCAGAACCACCAATCGCCCGCCGGGCAGCGCCTGGACCAGCGCCATCGCGAGCAGCTGTCGGCCCTGGTCGATGGCGAGCTGGGCGCCGATGAAGCGCGCTTCCTGCTGCGCCGGATGGAGCACGACCCCGAGCTGGCCGGCTGCCAGGAACGCTGGCAGCTGCTGGGCGACGTGATGCGCGGACAGGCGTCGGCGCTGGCGCCGGCCGGCTTCAGCGCCGCCGTGGCCGCCGCCATCGCCGCCGAACCGGCGCCGCAGGCCGAGCCGCGTCGTCAGGTACGCCGCAGTGGTTGGCGGGCCTGGGGCGGTGGCGCCGCACTGGCCGCATCGGTGGCGGCGGTGGCCCTGTTCATGGGCGGTGAGAAGCTGAAGGAGGCCACCCCGGGCGAGCCGTTGGCACCGCAGGTGATCGCCAGCCAGGCCGAACTCGCGCCGGCACCGACGACGCCGGCTCCGGTGACCGAAGCCTCGGTGGATAACGCCGCAATGGCCGTGGCCGGTGTACCGGCAGTGGCCATGGCGGCAGCCAGCCGGCGCCAGGACACCCGTCGCGCCAGCGCTACCCGCAGCCAGCAGGCCGCGCGTGCCGCCCAGCGTGAGGACATGCCGCAACGCGCTGTGGCCGCCGCACAGGCGCCGTTGACCCCGACCGTGCCGGCCAATGCCAGCCGCAACATGCCGTTCGGTGAGGTCGGTGGCCTGCAGGCGCGACCGTGGCCGCGCTCCAGCCTGGCGCCCGCTGCCGGCGGCGCGCTCAATGCGAGCTTCCCGGCCCATGCCGGGGGCGCCGCGTTCTACCCGTTCGAGCCGCGCCTGCAGGACGACCTGCCGGTGCCGCCGCGCCCGCGCGACTGAGCCGGGCGCTTTCACGCCCCGCCGTCGGCGGGGCCCGTATTCCTCTTTCCATCCGATCCGGAGGTTGCCGTCCGATGACTCCCCGACTCCGCACGCAGGCCATGGGCCTGCTGGCCCTGACCCTGCCGTTGATGGCCTGCGCGCAGGCCCCGGCTCCGGCCGCCCAGACCCAGGCCGCGCCGGCCGCCGCGCCGCGGGCGCCGGCCCAGCCGCTGGTCACGGGCCTGCCTGACTTCACCAATCTGGTCGAACAGGTCGGGCCTGGCGTGGTCAACGTCGACACCACCATCGTCCGCAACAACCGCCAGGCCTCACGGGGCCCGATGGGCGGCGACGATGACATGCCGGAGTTCTTCCGCCGCTTCTTCGGCCCGGATTTCCCGATGCCGGGGCAGGGCCCGGGCGGCCCGGACGGTGGCCCGAGCATCAAGGGCCGCGGCATGGGCTCGGGCTTCATCATCTCGCCCGATGGTTATGTACTGACCAACTACCACGTGGTGGCCGATGCCAGCGAGGTGAAGGTCAAGCTGGGTGACCGCCGTGAGTTCACCGCGAAAGTGGTGGGCAGCGACCAGCAGTATGATGTCGCACTGCTGAAGATCGACGGCAAGAACCTGCCGACCGTGCGCGTTGGCGACTCCAACTCCCTCAAGCCGGGTCAGTGGGTGGTCGCGATCGGCTCGCCGTTCGGCCTCGATCACTCGGTCACTGCCGGCGTGGTCAGCGCCCTCGGCCGCAGCACCGGCGGTCCGGACCAGCGCTACGTGCCCTTCATCCAGACCGACGTGGCGATCAACCAGGGCAACTCCGGTGGCCCGCTGCTGAACACCCGTGGCGAAGTGGTCGGCATCAATTCGCAGATATTCTCCGCGTCGGGCGGCTACATGGGCATCAGCTTCGCGATCCCGATCGACCTGGCGATGAGTGCGGTCGAGCAGATCAAGAAGACCGGCAAGGTCACCCGCGGCCAGCTCGGCGCGGTGGTGCAGGAAATCGACGGCCTGAAGGCGCAGGCGATGGGCCTGCCGGACAGCCGCGGCGCCCTGGTCAACCAGATCGTGCCGGACTCGGCTGCAGCCCGGGCCGGGGTGAAGATCGGCGATGTGATCCGCTCAGTGAACGGCGCGCCGGTCAACAGCTGGTCCGACCTGCCGCCGCTGATCGGCGCGATGGCACCGGGCAGCCGGGTCACCCTGGGCGTGATCCGCGATGGCAAGCCGCGTGACCTCAGCGCCACCCTGACCGCCCTGACCGAAGACGGGCAGGCCAGTTCGCGTGGCCCGGCCACCGGCGACAGCGATGCGGCGCCGCAGGCCGGCGCCAATGCCCTGCTGGGGCTGGACGTCAGTGACCTGACCGCGCCGCAGCGCAAGCAGCTGGGCCTGGAATCGGGCGAAGGCGTGCGCATCACCGGGGTCAAGGGCCAGGGCGCGCGTGATGCGGGCCTGTCTCCGGGCATGGTGATCCTGCAGGTGGCCAGCACCCAGGTCGGCAGCGTGGACGCGCTGAACCGTGCGCTTTCAAGCTACAAGAAGGGCGACGTGGTGATGCTGCTGGTACGCACCGGCAGCGGCAACAGCGCGTTCGTAGCGGTCAAGGCCGGCCAGTAAGGCCTGCCGGGGCCGCTTCGGCGGCCCCTGCTTCTCCTCCGAAGCCCCGCCCTGGCGGGGCTTCGGCCGTTCCGGACCCGGTCCGATGAGGCCGTTTTCGCGGGCGGGCGCCGGGCATGCGATAATCGACCGTTACCCTGACGACGCCGCGCGCCGCCGCCACCTATGTCTTCTGATTCGATGCGGAACATCCGCAACTTCTCCATCATCGCCCATGTCGACCACGGCAAGTCCACGCTGGCCGACCGCATCATCCAGCTCTGTGGTGGCCTGCAGGCCCGCGAGATGGAAGCGCAGGTGCTCGACTCCAACCCGATCGAGCGCGAGCGTGGCATCACGATCAAGGCGCAGTCGGTGTCGCTGCCGTACCTAGCCAAGGACGGGCAGACCTACCATCTGAACTTCATCGACACCCCCGGCCACGTCGACTTCTCCTATGAAGTCAGCCGCTCGCTGGCCGCCTGCGAAGGCGCGCTGCTGGTGGTCGATGCGGCCCAGGGCGTGGAAGCGCAGTCGGTGGCCAACTGCTACACCGCCGTGGAGCAGGGCCTGGAAGTGGTGCCGGTGATCAACAAGATCGACCTGCCCACCGCCGACATCGAGCGCGCCAAGGCCGAGATCGAGGCCGTGATCGGCATTGACGCCTCCGACGCCGTGCCGGTCAGTGCCAAGACCGGCCTGAACGTGCAGGACGTGCTGGAAGCGATCGTGCACCGCATTCCGCCGCCGAAGCCGCGCGACACCGAGAAGCTGCAGGCGCTGATCATCGACTCCTGGTTCGACAACTACCTGGGCGTGGTCTCGCTTGTGCGCGTGATGCAGGGCGAGATCAAGGCCGGTGACAAGCTGCAGGTGATGTCCACCGGCCGCAACCACCAGGTCGACAACGTCGGCGTGTTCACCCCGAAGCGCAAGGTGCTGCCGGCGCTGCGTGCAGGTGAAGTGGGCTGGGTCACCGCCAGCATCAAGGACGTGCACGGTGCGCCGGTCGGCGACACCCTGACCCTGGCCGGCGACCCGGCACCGAAGCCGCTGCCGGGCTTCCAGGAAATGCAGCCGCGCGTGTTCGCCGGCCTGTTCCCGGTCGATGCCGAGGACTATCCCGACCTGCGCGAAGCGCTGGACAAGCTGCGCCTGAACGATGCCGCGCTGCGCTTCGAGCCGGAAAGCTCCGAGGCGATGGGCTTCGGCTTCCGCTGCGGTTTCCTCGGCATGCTGCACATGGAAATCGTGCAGGAGCGCCTGGAGCGCGAATACAACCTGGACCTGATCAGCACCGCGCCGACGGTGGTGTATGAAGTCCTGAAGACCGATGGCTCGATCATCAACATGGACAACCCGGCCAAGCTGCCGCCGGTGAACCAGGTCGAGGAGATCCGCGAGCCGATCATCCGTGCCAACGTGCTCACCCCCGAGGAGTACATCGGCAACATCATCAAGCTGTGCGAAGAAAAGCGCGGCAGCCAGATCGGCATCAACTACCTGGGCAGCCAGGTGCAGATCAGCTACGAGCTGCCGATGGCCGAAGTGGTGCTGGACTTCTTCGACAAGCTGAAGTCGGTCAGCCGTGGCTATGCCTCGCTGGACTACCACTTCGTGCGCTTCGACGCCGGCCCGTTCGTGCGCGTGGATGTGCTGATCAACGGTGACAAGGTCGATGCGCTGTCGCTGATCGTGCACCGCAGCCATGCCGACCGCCGCGGCCGCGAGCTGTGCGAGAAGATGAAGGACCTGATCCCGCGCCAGATGTTCGACGTGGCCATCCAGGCCGCCGTCGGCTCGCAGATCATCGCCCGTACCACGGTCAAGGCCATGCGCAAGAACGTGCTGGCCAAGTGCTATGGTGGCGACGTTTCGCGCAAGAAGAAGCTTCTGGAAAAACAGAAGGAAGGCAAGAAGCGCATGAAGCAGGTCGGCCGCGTGGAGATCCCGCAGGAAGCGTTCCTGGCCGTGCTGCAGATGGACAACAAGTAAGCCCGCACCGGCCCTGCGGGGCCGGTCGTCCGGTGACGTTGCAAAGGACCCTGAATGAAACTGTTTGAGATCCTCCTGGTCGTGCTGACCCTGGCCTCGGGCCTGATCCTGCTCGCGGACAAGCTGTACCTTGCCAAGCGGCGCGCCCAGCGCGCCGGCCTGCTCGATTCCGAGCCGGTGCTGGTGGACTACTCGCGTGCGTTCTTCCCGGTGCTGGCGATCGTGCTGATCGTGCGCAGTTTCATCGCCGAGCCGTACAAGATCCCGTCCAGCTCGATGATGCCGAACCTGCTGATCGGCGATTTCATCCTGGTCAACAAGTTCTCCTACGGCCTGCGCCTGCCGATCAGCAACACCAAGTTTGTGCCGGTTGGCGAGCCCTCGCGTGGCGACGTGGTGGTGTTCCACTTCCCCGGCCATGGCGAGAACGATCCGGCCAAGGGCGAGAATTTCATCAAGCGCGTGATCGGCGTGCCGGGTGACACCGTGGTCTTCGAAGGCGACGGCGTGATCCTCAACGGCGAGCCGCTGAAGTACGACAACAAGGGCATCTACGCCGGCCACAAGGGCCAGGGCGAGGGCGCCAACCTGCTGGTCGAGCACCTGCCGGGCCGCACCCACACGGTGCTGGAGACCGACTATCCGCGTGGCCAGGGCCAGTGGACCGTGCCGGCCGGCAAGTACCTGGTGATGGGCGACAACCGTGACAACAGTGACGATGGCCGTTTCTGGGGCCTGCTGCCGGAAGAGAACCTGCGCGGCAAGGCCTTCCTGATCTGGCTGAACTGCCAGGGCTGGTTCTGCAAGGATGGCTTCGAGCCGTCGCGGATCGGCTCGAGCATCAACTGACCGGGCATCAACCGGGTATTTTCACATCCAACGCGTATCTGGGGAGAACGCAATGAAGACGATGAACACGCAGCGTGGCATGACCCTGACCTCGTTCCTGACGGTCCTGATCGTGGTTGGCTTCTTCCTCTACATCGGCATGAAGCTGTTCCCGATGTACCAGGAGTACTACGCGGTGCGCTCGGCGATGAAAAGCCTGGCCAACGAGCCGGGCGTGGGCAGCATGGAGCCGGCGCGCATCCAGGACCTGTTCTTCAAGCGCCTGTACATCAACTACTCGGACAATGTGAAGCCGGCCAACGTGAAGTTCGACCGTCGCGACAATGGCTGGACCCTCAAGGTCAACTACGAAGTGCGCCGTCAGCTGATCGGCAACCTCGATGTGGTTGGCAAATTCGATTCTTCCCAGGACCTGACACGAAGCGGTGCCCAGTAAATTCATCCAACGTGGCGACCTGATTGGTCATGCCTTCAGCGACCCGGCCCTGCTCAAGCAGGCGCTGACGCATCGCAGTGCCGGTGCGCCGCACAACGAGCGCCTGGAGTTCCTCGGCGACAGCATCGTCAACATGATGGCGGCCGAGGCGTTGTACCGACGTTGGCCCAAGGCTGACGAAGGGGCGATGACCCGTGCCCGTGCCGAGCTGGTGCGTGAAGGCGCGCTGGCGGTGATCGGGCGCACCCTGGAACTGGGCGAGCGGCTGACCCTGGGCCCGGGCGAAATGAAGTCCGGCGGTCATCGCCGCGACTCGATCCTGGCCGATGCGGTGGAAGCCGTGGTGGCCGCGATCTACCTGGATGCCGGCTTCGAGGCCTGCCGGGCGGTGGTACTGCCCTGGTTCAGTGCTTCGATCGAGGCGCTGCCGGCCTCCGGCCGGCCCGAGAAGGACCCCAAGACCCGCCTGCAGGAATGGCTGCAGGCCCGACAGAAGGCGTTGCCGCAGTATGAACTGGTGTCAGAATCCGGTGACGACCACGCCAAGCACTTCCGGGTACGCTGCAACGTAGCCGACCCGGCCGCCAGCATCGAGGGCGAAGGCGCCTCGCGGCGGCTTGCCGAACAACAGGCGGCTGCAGCCGTCCTAGAACAACTGGATTCCAAGTGAGCGAACAAACTTCCCATCATTGCGGCAGCGTGGCCGTCATCGGCCGCCCGAACGTGGGCAAATCGACCCTGACCAATGCCCTGGTCGGCGCCAAGGTCAGCATCGTTTCCAACCGCCCGCAGACCACGCGTCATCGTCTGCTGGGCATCGCCACCTATCCGGAAGGCCAGTTGGTGCTGGTCGACACCCCCGGCCTGCACAAGGTGCAGAAGCGGGCGATGAACCGGGTGATGAACCGTGCCGCGCGCGGCTCGCTGGAAGGCGTCGATGCCGGCCTGCTGGTGATCGAAGCTGGTCGCTGGGACGAAGAAGACAGCCTGGCCTTCAATGTGCTGCGCGACGCCGGTATCCCGGTGGTGCTGGTGGTCAACAAGATCGACCGTCTGAAGGACAAGGGCGCGCTGCTGCCGTTCCTGCAGGAAGTCACGGCCGGCCGCGATTTCTCGTCCGTGCATCCAATCTCGGCGCAGAAGCGCAACGGCCTGGACGCACTGGTACGCGACGTACTGGCGCTGTTGCCGGAAGCGCCGCCGATGTTCGGCGAAGACGAGATCACCGACCGCAGCCAGCGTTTCCTGGCCGGCGAGCTGGTGCGTGAGCAGCTGATGCGCCAGCTCGGCGAGGAACTGCCGTACGCGACCACCGTGGAAATCGAGCGCTTCACTGAAGATGGCAACCTGCTGCGCATTGGTGCGGTGATCTGGGTCGAGCGCGAGGGCCAGAAGGCGATCGTGATCGGCAAGGGCGGCACCCGGCTGAAGGAGATTGGTGCCAAGTCCCGCCTGCAGATGGAGCGTCTGTTCGGGGCCAAGGTGTTCCTGGAGACCTGGGTGCGCGTGCGTGAAGGCTGGTCCGACGACGAGGCCGCACTGAAGGCCTTCGGTTACGAGTAAGCCGTTGCGGTCGCTTCGATGATGATCGAGGACGACACTGGCTTCGTGCTGCACGCACGGGCCTACCGCGAGACCAGTCTGCTGGTCGAAGTGTTGAGTGCGCAGCATGGCCGGATCGGCCTGCTCGCGCGTGGCGTATCCACCGCCAAGGGACAGGTGCTGCGCGCTGCTCTGCAGCCGCTGCAGTGGATCCGCTTCAGTGCCCAGCAGCGGGGCGAACTGGCCCAGTTGCGGGGTGCCGAGGCGCTTGATGCCGCGCCACGCCTGGTCGGCCAGGCGATGCTGGCCGGCTTCTACCTGAGTGAACTGACCCTGCGCCTGGCCCCGCGCCAGGACCCGCTGCCTGAGTTGTACCTGGCCTACGGCGAGGCACGTGCGCGGCTGGCCGTGGGCGCCGGCCTGGCCTGGACACTGCGTCGCTTCGAACGCGAGCTGCTGTCCGCGCTGGGCCTGGGTTTCGATCTGGACAGCGCGAGCGACGGCCAGCCGATCGACCCGGCCGCGCGCTACGAACTGGATCCGCAGGAAGGCGCGCAGCGCCTGCTGAGCGAGCGCGGTGGGGAACGCCGGGCGGCGGCGACTGGCTCGGCGCTGCTGGCGTTGGCGGCCGACGAAGAGCCCCATGCCGCCGACCTGGCCAGCCTGCGTCTGCCGATGCGGCGGGTGCTGGCCCATCACCTGGGCGCCCGCGGCCTGAAGTCCTGGGAAATGCTCGAGCAGCTCGTGCCCCGCAGGTAGGGGATGTTCGGCAGGGCTTGCAGCCCTGCACCTGCCGAATCAACGTCAACGTCAAAAGCAAAAGCTGGTTATCCGTGGGTCGGCGGGGTGGGTCCGGTTGCGGGAG
>NZ_LLXT01000145.1 GCF_001431625.1 Stenotrophomonas geniculata ATCC 19374 = JCM 13324 | reverse complement strand
GCCTTCGACAGATTTCCGCGACCTGCCTGCTCTTCTGTAGAGCCGAGCCATGCTCGGCTCAGATCTCACATATATCGAAATATTCGATTTCGATGGAGAGTCATCCACACATGGCGTGGATCGTGTCGACCAAGGTCGACACCTACCAACAGCAGCAGGAAACTGTCGAAGGCGGGGCACTGTGGGTTTGCGGGGTGTGAGCCGCATGGATGCGGCGACCAAGCCCCCATGGACGGGTTTACGGCGTCCCCGCAAACCCACAGTGCCCCACCATCCCTCAGTAAACCCGCTGTTGCTGTTGCTGTTGCTGTTGCCGTTGCCGTTGCCGTTGCCGTTGCTCCAGCTTCAGCCTCTGCGGGTGCAGGGCGCAGCCCTGCCGCAACCCCCTTACTTCTTTGCGCGCGGCTGGTTCAGCGGTTCCATCGCGCGGAAGCGCTGGCTGTACTCGTCGGTCAGATTGCGTGCTTCCTGGCTGTTGCGCACGATGCTCGGGGTCAGCAGCACGATCACCTCCGAACGACGGCTGGTGCGGCTCTTCTGCCCGAACAGCGCGCCCACCACCGGAATCCGGCTCAGGCCGGGAATGCCGCTGCTGCCATCGGTGGCCGTATCGGTGATCAGGCCGGCCAGCATGATGGTGTCGCCACTCTGCACCGCCGCTTCGGTCGACAGCTTCTTGGTGGAAATGCGCGGGTTGCAGTTGCGCTCCTGTGGGTTGCAGTTCTCCGGTACGTTCGAGGCGCTGCTCACTTCCTGCACGATGTCGAGGAACACCGTGCCGTCGCGGGTCACGCGCGGGCGTACCTTCAGGATCACGCCGGTGTCGATGTACTGCACCGAGCTGTAGCTGCTGGTGCCGATGCCGGTGTTCACCGTAGTCGTGTTGATCGGCACCTTGTCGCCCACGTTGAGCGTGGCCTCGGCGTTGTTGCGCACGAACACCGAAGGGGTCTGCAGCAGGCGTACATCGGTGACCTTGTCCAGCGCGCTCACCACCGCCGCACCATTGTGACCGGTGAACGCCCAGCCCAGGCCTTCGCCACCGGTCGCGGCACCGGCGAAGCTGCTCCAGGAGCCACCCGCTGCTGCCGGCAGGGTCACGCCGCCCAGGGCTCCCGTCAGTGCGCGCCCGGCCACGGCGTTGTCGAAGAACCAGTTCACGCCGTACTTCAGGTCACCGTCCAGCGAGACTTCGGCCACCTGCGCTTCGATGTGCACCTGCAGCGGCATCACGTCCAGCTTCTCGATCACCTCGCGGATCGAGCGCCAGGCCTGCGGGGTCGAGCGCACCAGCAGGGTATTGGTTTCCTCCACCGCCGACACGCCCACGCGATCGCCCTCCACTTCCAGGCTGACGCTGACGTTGCCGGACTGGCGCTGCGGCAGGTTCATGCTGCCGTTGCCGGCACCACTGGAACCGCTGCCCGGGGTCGAGCCGAAACTGCTGCTGTTGTTGCTGTCCATGCCACGGTCGCCGTCGCTGCCCAGCTGCGACGGCATCGCACCCGGGGCCAGCGAGGCCGGGCTGGAACCGCCACGGTTGCCGCTGCTAGCGAAGGCTTCACTGAGCCGTTCGGCCAAGTCACGCGCCTTGATGTAGCGCAGCTCGTAGGAGAACAGGCGGGCACTGCCACCGGCCGTATCAATGCGGTCCAGCCACTGCTGGATCTGGTCCAGGTAGCGCACCTGCGGGGTGATCACCAGCACCGCGTTGGCGTTTTCCAGGGGCAGGAAGCGGAACATGCCGGCGCTGGGCGTCTTGCTCTCCTCGCCGAACACTTTCTCCAGGTCGGCAGCCACCTGTTCGGCCTTGCCCGACTGGATCGGGAACACGCCCACCGACATGCCCGACAGCCAGTCGACGTCGAAGATCTCGACGGTGCGCATGTAGTTTTCCAGCTCGGCGCGGGTACCACCCAGGGTGATCACGTTGCGGCCGCTGTCGACGTTGACGATGGCATTGGGCCGCGCATATGGCTCCAGTACCTTCTTCATTTCGGTGGCGGAGATGAACTGCAGCGGGATGACCCGTACCTCGAAGCCTCGCGCACTGGCAGCGGGCGCCGTGCTCGGCGCGACCGTACCGGCCAGCGCCTGGTCCGCGGCGACGATGTTGTAGCGGCCACCGCTGTAGACCATGCGTGCGTTGTTCCAGCCCAGCACCATCTCCAGCAGGTTCAACGCCTGCGCCGGCGACACCGGCTTGGGCGTGGCCAGGGTGACCGTGCCCTGCACCCCCGGTGCGATCACGTAGTTCTGGCCCAGCATGTCACCGAGGATGGCCTTGACCACCGCATGCACCGATTCGCCTTCGAAATTGAAGGTTGCTTCACCGGTGCTGGCGCCATGCAGTGCCGGTGCCGGTGCGCGTGCTGCTTCGCGGTTGATCATGGTGCCGGTGCCACGGCGGATCACTGCCTGCGGAGCGCCCTGGGCGTCACGGGCAGCATCCGCGGCGACATTGGCCGCCTGGCCGGCCTCGGCAGTGGGCGACAGATTGCCCTTGCGCTGCACGTGCGGCGCGGACACGGTGCTGCAGCCGACCAGCAGCGCGAGGGCAAAGGACCAGGGAAGGAAACGCAGGCTCATGCATTCACTCTATCGGTTGGTGCCATCGCCCGGGGGCGGCGACGGTTGTTGCTGCTGTTGTTGTTGCTGCAGCTGGCGGCGACGGGCCTGGATGCGTTCGCGGATGGCCTGCATCTGCGCTTCGCTGGGGCCGTTGTTGGTGGCAGGCGGTGTGGCGGCCGCCGCAGCCGAGGGCGCGGGCGTACTGGCAGCAGGCGACGGCGATGGGGTTGCCGCAGCCGGCGGCGGTGTCGGCGGAGCACCTGCCGGGGGCGGCACAACGATCGCACCTGCCGGCTGCGCACCGTTGGCGCCGCGCAGCACGGTCGGCGGCTCACCGCCCTGGCCGTTGAAGACCGCCAGTTCCAGCACCTGGTTGCCACCGGGGCCGATCACGGTGGCCTGGCGCGGCTGCAGTGCCACCAGCTGCCAGCCGTCGACGGCTTCACCGTTGAGGCGCAGGCGCAACGAACGGTTCTGTTCGGTGGTGAAGGTGGCCATGCCGAAGTCGCCGGTCAGCAGCACGCCGGTCAGGCGCAGCGCGGCGCTGGCGGCAGGCTCGCTGCCACCGAGCAGGTAGGGCTTCGGCCTGCGGTCCTCGGCGAACAGCGGTCGCTCGCCGATGGCACTGTAGCTGTCGGCGCTGGCCATGCGTTCTGCGGCCAACGGCGGCAGCACCGGCAACGAAGGCACTGCATCGGCATCGCCATCCGCACCTGGCAGCTGGCTGCCCAGGCCGAAGCCGGTGGCCAGCCAGACCGCTGCCGCCCAGCCGACCAGTGCCAGCAGGAAACCGGTGCGCAGGCTGATCTGCTCAAGCTTCATCGGCCACCTCCTGCCCCTCTTCCGGCACAGCCGGTGAGGGTGCCGGTGCAGCCGAAGGCGGTTGCGGCGCCGCGCCCGGCTCGGCTGCAGGTGCCGGCGCAGCGCCATCGGCAGCGGCACCGGGCAGCAGGTAGCCGGCCAGTTCGAACGACACGTCCAGGCCCAGCCCGGATTCATTCGGCGACTGCTGAAAGCGCTGCGCGATCAGGTTGAGGTTGTCGACGAACAGGCGCGGGCTGCCGGTTTCCAGGCTGTGCAGCACCGTGGCCAGTTCGGCCACACCGCAACGCAGGCGCACCTGCATGGCAACGCGCACGAACTCGGCGTCACGACGGTTGTCGGTCAGTGGCGTGCGGTTGCTGATGGTGCAGCTGCGGTTGCCCGGGCTGGCCATCGCCACCGCATCCTGCAGCTTCGCGCCGAGCGCAGCGGCTGCAGCTTCGGCGGTGGCTTCACGCAGGAAGCCCGGCCGCTGCTGCAGTGCCTCGCGGGTGGCGCGCAGGCGTTGTTCGATCTGCGGCTGCTGCTGCAGCTGCGCCTGCACGCGCTGTTCGCGCTCGCGCAGGGCGGCCACGTCGGCATCGATTTCGCGCAGCGGCTGGGTGAACCAGGGGTGCACCAGCAGCAGGTAGGCCAGGCCCAGCACTGCCAGCAGCAGCGCCAGTGCCAGCCAGCGGTCACGGCGTGCGCTTGGCATCGGCATCGGCCGCCTCCCGGGTCGGGGCCGCAGCCTGCAACGGCTGCAGTTCGGCGGTCATGGTGAAGCGGTCACGGCCACTGGCGGCGCCATCGGCCTGTAGTACGCCGGTCAGATTGACTTTGCGCCACTGCGGCGCGTCCTGCAGCAGCTGCACCAGCTGCGAGGCCTCGCGGCTCAGGCCGATCAGCTGCAGGTTGTTGTTCTCGATGGCCAGCTTTTCCAGGTAGGTGCCCTCCGGCAGGCGCCGGGTCAGTTCATTCCAGATTTCCACCGTTCCGGCGCGCTGGCTGCGCTGCTTTTCCAGGAATGCGGCACCATCGATCAGTGCCTGCAGCTGCGCGCGTTCGCTGGCGACACCACGCGCACTGCGCGCACTGCGTTCAACCTGCGCACGCAGCTCATCGGCGGCGGCACGGCGGTTGTCGAGCAGCTGCAGGGCCGCCAGCACCAGCATCACCAGCGCGGCCACGGCCAGCAGCACATTCCAGCGCCGCGTCGGATCCACCCGCAGCTGGCGCTGCCCCGGCGGCAACAGATTCACCTGCAGGGGGTCACCGTGGGCGTCTATGGCATCGACACCGGCCAGCGCATCGGCCCACTCGCCCACGCTGGCGCGCCACGCTTCAAGCTGGCGCAATGGCCAGGCAACCAGTTCGACCTGCAGCTGGCCTTCGGCCGCGCTCCCGAGTTCACGCACGTCATAGCTGACCTGGCTGGATTCGAACGGCGTCTGGCGGTCGATCTCGAAACCGACCACGGCGCGCAGGCGGTCGGCTGCAGCCGCAGGCAGGCGCAGATGACGACGCAGTACTTCGCTGGCCGGCAGCAGCCACGCCCGCGGCAGGCTGCGCAGTCGCGGTTCCAGCACGCGGTCCAGTTCGGCCGGCGACAGCGGCCACGGCACGCTGGCCACCGCTTCGCGGCGCTCACCGGCCTCTCGCCAGACCTGCAGCTGGTCACCCTGGCGCTGCAGCAGCAGGCGCGCCTGTGCCCAGCCCAGTGCCCACTGCCAACGCGCCGGCACCCAGGCCAGCAGCGATTGCCGCCACCAGCGCAGGAAACGGCCGGCGCCAGGGCCGATCCGGCCCTGCACCTGCCGCACACTGTCCTGCCATGCCGTCATCTTGCTGTCATTCCCTGCTCCCAGCGAAGCACTGTGTAGGACCGCCCGGGAACCCCGCCCGAGCCATTGCGTACCACTGCCTGCAACACCGACCGGCGTCCACTGCCATCGGTTGCACGAGACTCGATACTATAGGTGCCGCTGCTGCTGGCAAGCGTTGTCGCACCGCCAGCGGTATCTGCGTCACGCTCCTGCTGCGCGCGCTGCGCCAGCACGGTATCCGCATCCAGGCCCAGTGCGGTCAGCACCGGCGCGCTGGCGAACTGGGGATCCGGGCGCGCCTGGCGGCTGTACAGGGTCAGGTGCGGCAGCATGGCCTTGTACAGCGGACCGCGCATCCCCAGTACCCGCTGCAGTTCGCCGAGCGTCTCGAAACGCTTGTTGCGCGGGCCATACGGCAACCCGGCCGCCGCATAGTCCGGCGCTTCGGCGCCACCACCCGGCTGCAGCAGGCTGTCTTCATCACGCCAGTCGACAATGGCGCCGGCCATCTGCCGGGCCGCCCCTTCGTCTTCGCCGAGCGCCTTGAGGAACGCGGTCAGCAGGGTCACGTCGGCCAGGTTCAGGTTGATCTTGCCGTTCTCGTCCAGCACCTTGATCTCGATGCTGGCGTCATCGAACTGCCAGCGGTAGGTGCGGCCATCGGCACGCCAGGGCGCCCGCAGCGGATCGGCGGACAGCCGCAGCAGCGCGTACTCCAGGCCGGCGCGCGCCCGTTCCTGGCCGCGTGCGTCGTCATCCAGCACCCGCTGCTGCAGATGCTCGACCCGTGCGCTCAGCGCGAACGCACCGACCAGCGCGGTCATCAATGCGATCAACCACAGCACCAGGACCAGTGCCGCACCGTGTTGCCGGTTCATCGCGCGCCTCCGCTGCCGCCAGCGCGCGGTGCCACCACCAGCGTGGGCCAGGGCGCCCCCTTGGCGGGCACGATCTGGATCTCCACCAGCATCGGCAGGCGACGGGTATCGTCCCAGCGCGGCATCCAGTCGCTCATCTGGCCGGTACTGGCATCGATGCCGCGATAGCGCAGCTGCACCGACTTCAGGTTCTCCACCAGCACTTCCGGTGGGCGCGGCGGATTTTCGGCGATGCGCTCGCCTTCCTGCAGCAGCACCAGGTCCAGCAGCAGGCGCTGCTGGCCATCGCGGCCGTCCACCTGCAGCGCGTGCAGGTAGGCTCCGCCACGGCCGAGGTAACCCGGGAGATCAGCGGCGAACATCATGCGCTGTTCTTCGCCCTGGAAGAAGATCGGTTCGCGGGTGGGATCGGGGACTTCCAGCGGCGTGCGCAGCGCACCGGCCAGCTGCCGCCGCAACAGGGCCTGCACCGCGCGCATGCGCTCACTCTCGGCCGCAATCTGCTCGCCACGCTGGCTGACCGCCATCGCCGAGCGCACGCTGGCGAACGCCAGCGCCAGGCCACCGGCCAACAGCACCGTGGCCAGCATCACTTCAACCAGCGTGAAACCTGCAGCACGGCGCGTCATCGCGCACGCTCCAGATCCGGCGGCAGCAGGCGCAGGCTGCGCCAGCGCAGCTGCTCGCGTTCGCTGTCACCCCAACGCACCTGCAGCTGCAGTTCGGCCAGCCAGGGGGCACCGGCTGACTGTGTCTGCACGACGCTGCCTGCACGTGGCTCCACCCACGGCTGCACCTGCAGTTCCCAGTGGTAGCGTCCCTGCTCCCAGTCGCCCTGCTGGCTGCCCACCTGCAGCGGCGTGGCGACGCCGGTTTCGGCCAGCAACGACTGCGCATGCAGTATTGCGCGCGTGCGCAGTTCGGCCTCACGCACCTGCCTGGCGCCGCCTGACAGGCTGCCCAGCAGCAGGGTCAGCGCCAGCCCGAGCAGGGCAAAGGCGATGATCACTTCCAGCAGGGTGAAGCCGCGGGCGCGCCGCTTCATTGCGCCCGCCAGGGGCCGGAGCGGACCTCACCGGTCAGCCAACCCACGTCGATGCGCCATTCGGCATCATCACGCTGCAGCCGGATGCGACCGCCGCTGGAGCCGCCGTCGGGATGGAACTCGATCACGCCCTGCCCTGGCGCGGTGGCCAGCTGCGCGGCGCCTTCGAACTGCACCTGCAGCTGTGCCGGCACGTCGCCGTGGCGCTGGTTGGCGCCTTCCCAGCGCCGCTTGGCCGGCTCGATGACAAAGCGCTGCGGTTCGCCGCGGGCGATCGCCTGCGCGCGCACCACGCGCAGCTGGTTGGCGATGTCCTTGCCGGCGCTGCGCAGCTGCATGCCGGCGAAACCGCGCGACAGGCCGGCAGCGGTGATCAGGCCGATCGCGGCGATCAGCGCGATCACCAGCAGCATTTCCAGCAGCGACAGGCCCGCTGCGCGCCTGCCGGGCAGGCGCGGGCGTGGCAACCGGCGCGGCAGGAAATGCGACATGCCCGGTTACGGCTGGTAGCGGATGTCAGCGTCGACGCTGTTGCCGCCGGCCTTTCCGTCCTTGCCCAGGCTGATCAGCTCATACGGCTGGCCTTCGCCCGGCGTGCGGTACTCCAGCGCATGGCCCCACGGATCGTTCAGATCGGCCGGCTTGGCATACGGGCCCAACCAGCCACCGACGCCAGCCGGTGCAGTCACCAGATCATTGAGCGAGCCGGGCAGCTTGCCGGTATCGATCTGGTAGTTGTCGACCTTGGATGCGACGGTCTGCACCTGTGCCTTGGCGATGTTGGCCTTGCCGCGGTCGGCGCCACCCAGCACGCGGCTGGCGACCAGGGTCAGCACTGCGCCGATCAGCACGATGACGATGATGATCTCCAGCAGGCTCATGCCCGACTGGTTGCGCGCGGCGGTGAAGGAAAGGCGGATCGGTCGACGGGAAGCAATCATGGTCGGTCCTTTCAGTTGCGGAGTGTCGGGGTTGCGTAGGGATCCATCGTCAACCGATGGCATTGGTCAGGTCGTACAGCGGCACCAGCACGGCGACGATCACCGCGCCGACTACCGAGGCCAGTACGAGGGTGATCGCCGGCACCATCGCCGCCAGCAGGCGGTCGATGCGCCGGGCGCTGTCCTGTTCGAAGGTATCAGCCGCTTTCAGCAGCATGGTATCGAGTGCACCGGATTCCTCGCCGACCTGGATCATCTGCAGCGCCAGGCGCGGGAAACGCTTGCCGCGCGACAGTGCCAGCGACAGGCCGGTACCGTTCTTCACTTCATCCGCGGCAGCTTCCACATCGGCGGCCAGCGCGCGGTTGCCCAGTACGTTGCGGGCGATGCCCAGGGCACCCAGCAGCGGCACCCCATTGCGCAGCAGGGTGCCCAGCGTGCGGGCCAGCCGCGCGGTTTCCAGTTCACCCAGCAGGCGGCCGATGCTGCGACGCTGCAGCAGCCAGCCATCCAGCGCCAGCCGGAAGGCCGGTTGCCGTGCCTTGCGTTCGAAGAACAGCGCAAGTACTGCCGGCACCACCAGCAGCAACACCCACCAGTCACGCACGAACAGGCCCAGCTGCAATACCGCGTTGGTGAACCACGGCAGCGCAACATCCAGGCTCTCGTACATCTGCGCGAACTGCGGCACCACGTAGCCGAGCAGGAACAGCAGCGCACCGCCCACCACCACCAGCAGGATGGCCGGGTACACCAGCGCGTTGATCACCTTGCCCTGCAGGGCCCGGCTGCGTTCGAGGTAGTCGGCCAGGCGCTGCAGGGTTTCGTGCAGGCTGCCGCCGGCCTCACCGGCACGCACCATGTTCACGTACAGGCGCGAGAACAACCCATGCTGGCGCTCCAGTGCGGTCGACAGCGGCGCACCACCGCGCACCACATCGCGGATGTCGGTGATCGCACGGCGCGAGCGTTCGTCTTCCGGCAGGCCGAGCAGGATTGACAGCGCGCGATCCAGCGGCTGGCCTGCACCGAGCAGTGTCGCCAGCTGCTGGGTGAACTGCAGCAATGCCGCGCCCTGCAGCGGCCGTTGGCGGAACAGGTTGCGCCAGGTACTGCCGCCGATCGCACCGCCATCGGCCAGCTGCGTTTCCATCGGCAGATGACCCTGGTCCTGCAGGCGCGCGACCAGTTCGGCCTCGCTGGCCGCTTCCATCTGCCCGTCGAAGATCTCGCCGTGCGGATTCAGTGCCTTGTAACGGTAGGTCGGCATGTCAGCCCCGGCGTCCTGCGCGCATCAGCTTTCCTCGGTGACACGCAGGACTTCCTCGATGGTCGTCTGGCCACTGAGGGCCTTGGACAGGCCATCTTCGTACATCGTGCGCATGCCCGCTTCGCGGGCGATGCGTTCGATCTCGCCCATGCCATCGCGGCGCATCACCGCGCGCCGCAGCGCATCGTTCATCACCAGGAATTCCATGATGGTGGTGCGGCCGAGATAACCGGTCGGCGCCAGCGCGGAGGGCTTCGGGCGATACAGGTGGATCGGCCCTTCCGGCTGCAGGCGGCGCAGCTCGAATCGTTCGATTTCCTCCGGCGAGGCCTCATAGCGCTCGGCGTGGGTCGGTTCCAGCCGGCGCACCAGGCGCTGGGCGAGGATGCCGTTGATGGTGGACGTGAGCAGGTAGTCTTCCACGCCCATGTCGAGCAGGCGGGTGATGCCACCCGCTGCGTTGTTGGTATGCAGGGTGGACAGCACCAGGTGGCCGGTCAACGCCGACTGGATCGCAATGCGCGCGGTTTCCAGGTCGCGCATTTCGCCGATCATGATGATGTCCGGATCCTGGCGCACGATGCTGCGCAGGGCGTTGGCGAAGTCCAGGCCGATCTGCGGCTTGGCCTGGATCTGGTTGATGCCCTCGATCTGGTATTCCACCGGGTCTTCGACCGTGATGATCTTGACGTCGGCGGTATTGAGCTGGCTCAGCGCGGTATACAGCGTGGTGGTCTTGCCCGAGCCGGTGGGGCCGGTCACCAGCAGGATGCCATGCGGCTGCTCCAGCACCTTGCGGAACTGCGGCAGGAACGCATCGGTGAAGCCGAGGCGGTGGAAATCGAACACCACCGTTTCGCGGTCCAGCAATCGCATCACCACGCTTTCGCCATGCGCGGTCGGGACCGTGCTCACACGCAGGTCCAGCTCCTTGCCCTGCACGCGCAGCATGATGCGGCCATCCTGCGGCAGGCGGCGCTCTGCGATGTTGAGCCGGGCCATGATCTTGATGCGGCTGATCACCGCCGCGGTGAGGTTGGCCGGCGGGCTTTCGCCCTCCACCAGTACACCGTCGACGCGGTAGCGCACCTTCAGCCGGCTCTCGAATGGTTCGACATGGATGTCCGACGCGCGCAGCTCCACTGCACGCTGGATCACCAGGTTGACCAGGCGGATCACCGGCGCTTCCGAGGCGAGGTCGCGCAGGTGCTCGATGTCATCGACCGCACCGCCCTCGCCATCGGCGGTTTCGACGATCGCGCCCATCGCGCTGCGGCCCTGGCCGAACCAGCGCTCGACCAGGTCATCGATCTCCGCACGCATGCCCAGCACCTGCGTCACCGGCACGCCCAGTGCCAGCTGCACCGCCTGCTGCGGGTAGGGATCATGGGCGTCGGCCAGCCACAGCCGTACGCCCTGTTCATCCAGGGCCAGCGGGCAGACGTGGAACTGCTTGAGGAAGCGCAGTGACAACGGCAGGCCTTCCGCCAGCCCTTGTGGCGGTGCTTCCGGCAGCTGCTTGCCTTCCAGCAGCGGCAGGCCCAGCACTTCGGCGCTGGCCTGTGCCTGGTCACGCTCGGACACCAGCCCCAGCCGCACCAGCAGGCCCAGCAGGCTGCCGCCGGCCTCTGCGTGCAGCGGCCGCGCACGTGCCAGATCGCCTTCCTTCAGCCGGCCGCGCGCCAGCAGCGCATCCAGGATGCGGCCTTCAGCGTTGTCGGCAGCGGCGGTAGCAGCAAGCGCGTTCACATGACTCTCCTGTCAATCGGCTCGACTTTAACAGTTAAGCCATGATTTCCGCCGCCCCTCCACCACCTTTCGTAAAAAGACGAAGCCCGTCACACGGGATGACGGGCTTCGGCCATTCAATTACGACAGTTCCAGCTTACTGCGTGGCAAGGATGCTCACGCCGTTGTAGGCCGCTTCGCCGACTACCTTGATGTAGTAGGTACCGGCCACCGGCTTGTTCACCCGCACCGTCTCGGACGTGCCCGGACGGGTCGACTTGGCGTCGTTGTCGCTGGCGCTCGGTTCACGCCCCTGCGCGATGTAGACCGAGACATTGCCGGTGCCACCGTAGGTGATCACGCTGAGCTGCTTGCCGGCGACGGCTTCGAAGCTGTACAGGCGGCTGCTGGCGGCGGCACCGTTCAGGCCACCCACGGCGGCCTTGTTGGTCAGCGGCGTGGCCACCGGCCCGCAGTTCTCGGTGCACGGTTCTTCCAGTGCCTTGGCCAGCGCGGCCTTGGCATCGAGAATACCGGTACCGATCGGGGTCGCCGCCGGAATGGCGACCGGGAACGGACGTGCGGTTTCCTTCAACAGGGTACGCATCGCGGCCGGGGTCAACGGATCCTTGCCCTTGGCGATCAGCGCGCTCTGCACCAGTGCGGCAACGGCGGCCACATGCGGCGAGGCCATCGAGGTACCGCCCATGCCCATGTAGCCCGGCGTGCCCGATTCCGGCGTGGTGGCCGCATTGGAGCCGGTCTGCCAGATGTAGCCGCCCGGGTTGCCGTCCACACTGCCACCGCCACCCGGACCGGACAGGTCCACGCGGGTGCCGTAGTTGGAGTAGTAGGTGATGCCACCGGTGATGCGGGTGGCACCCACGGTCACCACGCCTTCGCAGCTGGCCGGCTGGTACTTGGACGCGTTGTCGGCTTCATTGCCGGCCGCCACCACCACGGTGGTACCGCGCGAGATCGCGCCGTTGATCGCGTCCTGGTAGGTGCTGGCGCAGGCGCCACCGCCACCCAGGCTCATGTTGATGATCTCGGCCGGATTGGTGTTGGCCGGAATGCCGGCCACCGTGCCACCCGATGCCCAGACCACCGCATCGGCGATGTCGGACAGGTAGCCACCGCACTTACCGAGCACGCGCACCGGCAGTACCTTGGCCTTGTAGGCGACACCGGCCATGCCGACGCCGTTGTTGGTCTGCTCGGCCACGGTGCCGGCGACGTGGGTGCCGTGCCAGGAACTGTCCTCGGCCAGCGAACCGTCATAGCACTCGTTGTCATTCTCGACCCAATCACCGTAGTCCTGCGCACCCGGCACGCGATCGTTGGTCGGGCGCCGCGAGGTCTCCGCGTCGCTGATGAAGTCATAACCCTCCAGCAGGTTGCCGACCAGGTCCGGATGCTGCGGCAGGATGCCGGTATCGATCACCGCCACCACGATGCCCTCGCCCTGCGAGACATCCCATGCCGCCGGTGCGTTGATGCCGCCGACCGCATTGTGCAGATGCCACTGGTTCTGCTGGTAGAAGGGATCGTTCGGCACCAACGCCGGCTGTACGTTGCCCGCACGCAGTTCGGTGCGGCGCAGCTTCACGTCGGCTTCGGCGTACTGCACCGACGGGTCGGCCTTCAGCTCCTTCAGTACGCGCTGCAGTTCGGCCGGGGCCAGGCGGCCCTGCACACGGATGAGGTCCGCCCCGGTAGACAGCTTGCGGACCACCTGCGGGCCGAGCGTGCTGGCGCGGGATGTGCCGCCGGAGAGGCTGGCACGGGTCAGTGCGGACTGCACGGTGGACAGCTTCGCCGAGCGGTCAGTGGCGGCAGCAGCACCGGCCCGGTACTTGACGATGATGCGCTCGGTTCCCGGCTGGGCGGTGCTGGCCTGGCGCACCGGTTCACGGGTCGGCAGTCCAGCGGCGTGGACGGCACCGACAGCCGTCATCGACAGCACGGCGGCGGCAAGCACATTGATGCGAAGGTTCTGCTTCTTGATCACGTCGAATTCCTCTTCTGGGTCATGGATCGAACCAACACTGCGGCCATCATTCCTTGACGACTCCCGGCCGGCCCAGCCGGGATTGCCGTGACCTCCCCCCAGGCCCTCATTGCAGGTGCTGCGCCGGCGTGGGTGGCCGCCGGCGCGATGGAGTGGCTTACCAGCCGAAGCCGGCACCGACGCCAACCGAGCTGTCGTCGCTGCTGAAGGCACCACCGAAGGTCACCGTGGCGCGATCGCTGATCGCACGCTGGTAGCCCAGCGACAACGCCGACTCGCCGCCCTGGAAGCCAATGCCGACGCCGACCCGGTTTTGGGTGCGGATACCGGCGGCACTGGTGGCCATGTTGAGCATCGCCGCGCTCATCGCCCCCTGGCGGTCGATGCGGCGATCCATGTGGCGCAGGCGTCCGTCGATTTCGCCCTTGAACACATCGAAGCTGTCGGCGACGGCCTGGAGGCGGCTGTCGGTGTAGCTGTTGGCCGTGGCCATGCCACGGTCGAGCTGGCCCTTGTTGACCGCATCGGTGGCCGTGGTACCGGCCGCCACGTTGGTGACCTGGCGCTCGTTGCCTTCACTGCCCACCGAGACCGTGTTGGCACGATCGGCAACCGAGCCCTGCCCCAGTGCCACCGCGTTCGCCGCGGTGGCATTGGCGCCCTGGCCGATGGCGGTGGACGAGGCGCCACTGGCAACGGCGCCCTCGCCCATGGCGACGGCGTTGAAGCCCGTCGCCGGGGTGCCGACCGGAATCCCGGCACCGGCGGCGGCAGCGGTCGGCGTGCCCTGCACGCGCGCGGTGCTGGCCGGTGCCGCGTCGGCAGTTGCAGGTGCATCGGCGGCGCTGGCCAGCGGGCTGTCATCCAGCGGGGTACTCATTGCGCGCAGGCTGGCAGTCCCGGCACGCGTGCCACCGGCGGTGCGGCGGTCGATCTCGCTGACCTTGCGGTCCAGCGCGCCGAGCGCATCGCCGACATTGCTGTAGGTGGCGCCCTGGATCACATAGTTCGGCGCCACGAACACACCCTGCATGCCAACGCTGGCACCACCGCCGAGGAAGCTGGCGGCATCACTGAGCGACTGGAACAGCTGGCCGCCGTTGATCGCCTGGCGACTGCCCGCAGCGATGCTGCCGGCACCGACGTTGTCGATGGTGGTGCCCTGGAAACCGGACAGGGTCAGGCGGTCACGGCTGGCGTCGTCATAGCCGACTGCGCTGGCCGCCGTGGTTTCCACGGTGGCGATGCGCGAATCGAAATCACCGACGCGGGTTTCCACCGCGCCCACCCGCTGGTTGGTGACGTTGAGCTGCGAACCGGTGATGGCATCGCTGCTGCCGGCGGCGATGCGGCCATCGGCCACATTGACGATGCGGCGCGTGGCCGGACCATCGGTGCCATTGCCACCGCCGACCGACACCACGTTGGCATCGAGTGCACGCGAACCGGCACCCAGCGCCACCGAGTTCGCGCCCGATGCGCCGGCGCTGGTGCCCAGTGCCAAGGCACCGTTGCCGATGGCCATCGCATTGGCACCCAGGGCATTGCTGCGTGCGCCGCTGGCAGTGGCTGCCGAACCGATCGCGGCGGCATCGCTGCCGTTGGCACTGGCGGTACCTGCGCCGGTGGCCTTGACGTAGCGGGCCGTGCCATCGGCGGTCGCCGCGACCGCATCGAGCTGGCCACGATTGACCGCATCGGTGCGCTCGGTACCGGCAGCGACACGGGTGATCTGACGATCACTGCTCGCGCTGCCGACCGACACAGTGTTGGCACGGTCGGCGACCGAGCCCGCGCCCAACGCCACGCTGCCTGCGGCACTGGCGGTGGCACTCACACCTACCGCCGTGGCATTGGCGCCGGTTGCCTTGCTGCCGTAGCCGGCCGCGGTACCCAGGCGACCGCTGGCCTCGGCATAGCTGCCCAGCGCAGACGCACCATCGGCCGAGGCATTGGCGCGGAAACCACTGGCCTGCGACTGGGTGCCGCTGGCCGTGGCCTGCGCACCGCTGGCGGTACTGTAGGCACCCTTGGCCTGGGCACCGGCGCCGGTAGCACTGGCGCCGAGTTCGCTGGCACTGGCGCCACTGCCCACGGCTACGCTGTCGACACCTCCGGCCTGCGCCGCGTTGCCGAGCGCCGCCGCATTGTTGCCGGTGGCCAGCGCATCGAAGCCCACGGCAGTGGCATTGGCGGCCATGGCATTGGCGCCGCTGCCCAGCGCGGTGGCGCCGTTGCCGATGGCATTGGCCGCATTGCCGGCTGCCAGTGCGTTGTCGCCGTCGACCAGTGCACCGGCTTCGCCATCGGCATTGCCGCTGGCCTGGAACTGCCGGCTGGTCTTGTCGGCGACGCTGGCGACCGCATCCAGCTGGCCCTTGTTCACCGCATCGGTGGCTTCGGTGCCCGCCGCGACGTGGGTCACCTGGCGCTCACCGCCGGCCTTGCCGACGGCTACGGTGTTGTCACGGTCAGCCTTGGAGCCAGCACCGAGCGCGACGCTGTTGCTGCCATTGGCGGTGGCGTTGGCCCCCAGCGCGGTGGCGCTGCTGCCTGCCGCCCACGAGTTCCAGCCAATCGCGGTCGCGTAGTCTTCGGTGGCCCATGCACCGGCGCCGAACGCCGCCGCACCGGTCCCACTGGCACGCGACGGGATCAGGCCGAAGAAGGTGCTGCCGCCGATGGCCACGCTCTCCTCGCCACTGGCCTCGCTGGACTGACCTACGGCAACGGCACCGGTACCGGCCGCCGCGGCACCGAAGCCGACTGCAGTGGTGTTGGCAGCGCTGGCCGCCGAGCCATAGCCCAGGGCGGTGCCGAGGCGGCCGCTGGCTTCGGCGTAGCCACCCACTGCGGTGGTGCCATCAGCCGAAGCCGCGCTGCGGAAACCGCTGGCGAGCGCCTGCCCGCCGCTGGCATTGGCTTCTGTACCTGTGGCCGTGCTGTAGGCGCCGCTGGCCTGTGCACGCGCCCCCACCGCGCTTGCACCAACCTCGCTGGCGCCGGCACCGCTGCCCAGGGCCAGGCTGTCCTCGCCGGTGGCCTGTGCCGTGCTGCCCAGGGCAGCCGCGTTGCTGCCGGTGGCCAGCGCATCGATGCCCACGGCGGTGGCGTTGGCGGCCAGCGCATTGGCACCGCTGCCGAGCGCGGTGGCACCGTTGCCGATCGCGTTGGCCGCATCACCGGCCGCCAGCGCGTTGTCACCCTCCACCAACGCGCCGGTTTCACCGTCGGCGTTGCCACTGGCCTGGAACTGCCGGCGGGTCTTTTCCGCTGCCGCGGCGACGGCGTCGAGCTGGTTCTTGTTGACCGCATCATTGCCCTGCGTGCCATCGGCCACATTGGTGATCTGGCGGGTGTTGCCACCGCCGCCCACCGACACGGTGTTGTCGCGATCGGCAATCGAATCGGCACCCAGCGCCACGCTGTTGGCGCCGCGCGATTCGGCGGCATTGCCCAGCGCGGTGCTGTTGATGCCGCCCGACCAGGCACCACCACCCACCGCGGTGGAGTAGTTGCCCGAGGCCTCGGTGGCCAGCACGCCGAACAACGAACCGCCCACGGCGACGCTGTTGGTGCCGGTCGCCAGGCTGCCCTGGCCGGTGGCGGTGCTGTAGGCGCCGGAGGCTTCCGAATCGCCACCCACCGCCACACTGTTGGAACCGGAGGCATTGGCGAAGTTGCCGAACGCGGTGGCATTGAAGGCCGAGGCCTGTGCATAGCCACCGATGGCAGTGCTGTAACCGCCGCTGGCTTCGGCACCGATACCGAAGGCCGCCGACGCCGTACCACTGGCCACGCTCTCGCTGCCGACAGCGGTGGCCGCGTCGCCGCTGGCATTGCTGAAGTAGCCCACGGCCACGGCTTCTTCGCCGGACGCTTCGGACAGCACGCCATTGGCAGTGCTACCGGCGCCGCTGGCGATGCTGGCCGCACCGAACGCCGCGCTCTGCTCGCCGCTGGCTTCGCTTTCCGCACCCTGCGCGGTGGCGTACTCGCCCGTGGCCTGTGCGTTGGCACCGACAGCGCTGGCGTTGGCCGCGGTTGCAAGTGCATTGAAACCCAGCGCCTGTGCGTTGCTGGCCAGCGCGTTGGCGCCGCTGCCCAGTGCGGTGGCGCCATTGCCGATGGCGTTGGCGGCATCACCGGCCGCCAGTGCGTTGTCACCCTCCACCAGTGCACCGGCTACGTCGTCGCCGTTGCCGCTGGCCTGGAAGAAGCGGCTGGTGGTGGTGGCGGTGGTCGCAACCGCATCCAGCTGTGCCTTGTTCACTGCGTCGGTGGCCTGGGTGCCCGCGGCGACGTTGGTGACCTGGCGTTCGTTGCCGCTGCTACCCACCGATACCGTACGTGCACGACTGGCAACCGAACCGGCACCGAGCGCGACAGCGTTGCTGGCGCTGGCGTTACTGCCGGCGCCAAGCGCGATCGCGCTTTCACCACCGGCCACTGTATTGGTGCCGATGGCGATGCTGTTGATGCTGTTGCCCAGCGCCTGGAAGCCCAGTGCCACGCTGTTGTCGCCATAGCCGAAGGCGCCGCGGCCGACCGCCGTGGAACTGGCGCCGTTGGCCCAGCTGTTGTAACCGATGGACGTGGCGCCGCTGCCACTGGCCCACGCCGCATTACCGAACGCCGAGGCATTGGTGGCGGTGGCCCATGCACCCGAACCGAATGCTGCTGCACCACTGGCAGTGGCCCAGCTGTAGCCGCCTACTGCGGTGCTGTCATCGCTGCTGGCGAAGGCGCTGTCGCCGACCGCGACCGCATAGCTGCCGGTGGCGCGCGACTTGCCGCCTGCGGCGAAGCTGTTGTCACCACTGGCGTTGGCCGCATTACCGAAGGCGCTGCTGGCGGCCCCGGTGGCCTGCGCGCCACTGCCCACCGCGGTGGCATCGGCGACGGCAGTGGTGCCCACCTGCTGTGCCGTGCCATCGGCACCAATGATCGGCTGGTTGAACTCGTCGTAGGCTTGGCCGAGGCCACCGATGGCGACACCGCCATTGCCGGTGGCCGCGCTGTTGCGGCCCACGGCCACGCTGTCATCGCCGATGGCCGACGCAGCCGCGCCATGGGCTACTGCGCCGGCGCCGATCGCATTGCTCGACGAACCGGCGGCGACGGCGCCCTCGCCCTCGGCCAGCGCGCCGGCATCGCTGTCAGCTTCCGGCTGTGCCTGGAAGAAGCGCGCGGTGCGGTCGGCGGTGCTGGCCACGGCATCGAGCTGCGCCTTGTTCACTGCATCGGTGGCTTCGCTGCCCGCAGCAACGCTGGTGATCTGCCGCTCGTTGCCTGCACTGCCAACGGCCACGCTGTTGGCACGCACCGCTTCAGAGTTCGCGCCAAGCGCGACGCTGTTGGCGCCGCGTGCGGTGGCGTAGTAACCCACTGCAGTGCTCTGCGCACCGCTGGCCCAGGTCTGCGCGCCCAGCGCACTGGCGTTCTCACCCGGTGCATAGGCGAAGTAGCCAACAGCGGAGGCTTCAGCACCGGAGGCTTCGCTAAGGCTGCCGTTGGCCACCGCACGATCGCCACTGGCGATGGCGCCGGCACCGACGGCGGTCGCGGCTTCGCCGCTGGCCTGGGTCTGCACGAAGAAGCCCAGGCCGGGAATCAGGTCGGCCGGGCCACCGATGGCGACGCTGCTGGTGCCGGTCGCATTGCTCTGGGTACCCAGTGCGGTGGAATAGTCGCCGATGGCATTGGCCACCGCACCGAACGCGGATGCCTGCGCGCCGGCCGCATAGGCACCCACACCGTAGGACGACGCCGCAAATCCGCTGGCTTCGGCACTGGCGCCCACCGCGGTGCCACCGACGCCTGCGCTGGTCGCGCCGGTTTCCACCGGTACGCCGCCACTGGTGATCAGCGGGTTGCCGTCGGCATCCACCGCAGCACCACCCACGGCAACGCTGCCTGGACCGTTGGCCTGCGCGTTGTTGCCGAACGCGGCACTGTTCTGGCCCGAGGCCAGTGCGTTGTTGCCCACGGCGGTCGCGTTCTGCGCGACGGCCGCTGCCCCTGCACCGACGGCCGTGGTGCCGTTGCCGAGGGCATTGGCGGCCTCGCCGGCCGCCAGTGCATCGTCACCTTCGGCCAGTGCACCGGCATCGCTGTTGCTGCTGCCGGTGGCCTGGAAGCGCTTGGCGGTGGCATCGGCCACGGCGGCCACGTCCTTCAGCTGGCCGACATTGACTGCATCGTTGTCTTCGGTGCCTGCGGCAACGCTGGTGATCTGCCGGGTCAGGCCGTATTCGGCGGCACCGACTGACACGGTATCGACGCGGTCGGCCAGCGAACCCGCGCCCAGCGCCACGCTGCCGGTGGCAACCGCAGCGGAATTCGAACCCAGCGCGGTGCTGTATTCACCGACAGCAGTGCTGAACGCACCGACTGCGATCGATGCTTCGTTGGCGGCGGTGGCGCCGCGGCCCAATGCGGTGCTGCCCGGGCCCATCGCCACGGCACCGCCGCCGACAGCGGTCGCGCCATCGGCGGTGGCTTCGGACAAGGCACCCAGTGCGGTGGCCGCGCCATTCTCGCTTGCGGCATAGGCACTGGCGCCGACGGCGGTGTCACCAAGACCGAACGCGGCAGCACTCTGCCCGACCACCACGCTGGCGTCACCGATCGCCAATGCGCCTTGGCCGAACGCGCTTGCGCCCAGGCCCGCGGCAATGGCCTGGGTACCGATGGCGGTGGTGGCGTTGGCCAGCGACTGTGCACCCGCACCCGCCGCAACCGCGCCCTGGCCGTCGATCTTCGCCGCGTCGCTGTCATCACCTGCGCCGTCGGCCTTGAAATAGCGGTTTCCATCTGCGGCGACATCGGCCAGCGCGGCCTGCGTGGCGCGCGCCTGCGCATCCAGCTGTGACTTGTTTACCGCATCGGTGGCCTGGGTGCCTGCGGCAACATTGGTGATCTGGCGTTCCTTGCCGGTATCACCCACGGACACCGTGTTGGCCCGCGTGGCCTTGGAGCCGGCGCCCAGCGCTACGCTGTTGGCGGCAGTGGCGCTGCTGTTGCTGCCGATCGCCACCGCGTTGCTGCCCTTGGCACTGGCCGAGCCTTCGATCAGGCACTTTTCGAGCAGCTTGCCGCTGAATGCCACGCAGGTGGCGCTGCCGCCGATCTGCACCGACTGTGCTGCGGCGGTGCCGCTCACGCCCAACCCCAATACCAGGCCCAGTGCCACCGCCAGCAGTGCGGGCGTGGCCTGCGTCGCATCGCGGCGCTGGTCGACGACCCCGCCACTGCTGCTGTCGGAGGAAGCCAGTTCCGAGGCCACCACCAACTGACCCAATGCTTTGTTCCAGACCTTGCGATAAATCCGATTCATCGGTACGGCTCCTGATTGGACTGGTTTTGGGCAAAGCAACGCCACCGCTGGGCTTTCCGGCCCAACGTCCCCTGGGGGCGTTTATTCGCGTGATTTACTGCGGGGTATTGCCGAACGGCGCGCAGCGACAGAAAACCGAGCGCGTGCGCCAACCGGTTACTGCGAAATGAATGATTCTGAAACGGGGTTCAAGTGTTAACGGCAACTTTCCAAATCGTCAAGACTTTGACACGACAAATCCTATTGCCGTGAAGCAGTTCACCCTTTCACCTGTTTATGAAAGTGTTTTGTTAGGCAAGCGTGACGAAGTTCCGCCGCATGAAAATCGATGTAACTAGCGGTCGGGACAGGAGTTTCACGCGCCCATAGAAAAACCCGCCGATCAACGGCGGGTTTTTCCGTACGCAGCGGCATTGCGGCCTGCGCAGAACGCTGCGATCAGCCGCACCATACCCGCGCGTTGCGGAACATGCGCATCCACGGCGAGTCACCCTGCCACTCGGCCGGCGCCCAGCTCATGTTGAGCGCGCGCGGCGTGCGTTCCGGGTGCGGCATCATGATGGTGACGCGGCCGTCGCTGCTGGTCAGGCCGGTGATGCCGTCCGGCGAACCGTTCGGGTTCAGCGGGTACTGGCTGGCCACGTTGCCGTTGCCATCGATGTAGCGCAGCGAAACGCGAGCGGCTGCCTGGTCGACGGCATTGTCGAACACGGCCTGGCCTTCACCATGCGCCACCGCCACCTGCAGGCGCGAACCAGCCATGCCACGCAGCAGGATCGACGGCGACTCCACCACTTCCAGCAGCGCGGTACGGGCTTCGAACTGCTCACTGGCGTTGCGGCGGAACTGCGGCCAGTGCTCGGCCCCCGGAATGATGCCCTTGAGCTGGCTCATCATCTGGCAACCGTTGCACACGCCCAGCGCGAAGCTGTCCTCGCGCGCGAAGAACGCGGCAAAGGCATCACGCAGCGCACTGCGCTCCAGGATCGAGGTGGCCCAGCCGCGGCCGGCACCCAGCACGTCGCCGTAGCTGAAGCCACCGCAGGCGACCAGGCCGGTGAAGTCCTGCAATGCCACGCGGCCTTCGATCAGGTCGCTCATATGCACGTCGAAGGCGCGGAAGCCGGCACGTTCGAAGGCGTTGGCCATTTCGATCTGGCCGTTGACGCCCTGCTCGCGCAGTACCGCCACGCGCGGACGCGCGCCGGTGCTGATGAACGGGGCGGCCACATCTTCATTGAGGTCGAAGCTGAGCTTGGGCTTCAGGCCCGGCGCAGTGAAGGCACGGGCGATCTCGCGCTCGGCATCGGCATTGGCCGGGTTGTCGCGGCGCTTCTGCATCGCGTGGGTGACCGACCACCAGGCGTCGAACAGCGCTTCCCAGCGCCATTCGGCCAGGTTCTCGCCGGCCAGCGACACGCGCACCACCGGTGCGGTGGTCGGCTTGGCGATGCGCTGTGCACACTCGATCAGTGCATGGCGCTCGACCAGGTCGGCAAAGGCGGCGCGGTCTTCGCGGGCGATCTGCACCACCGCGCCCAGCTCTTCATTGAACAGGCTGCGGAACGGATCGTCGCCCCAGGCATCGAGGGTGATGTCCAGGCCCAGCCGCGAGGTGAAGGCCATTTCGCACAGCGCGGCGAAGGCGCCGCCGTCGCTGCGGTCGTGGTAAGCCAGCAGCAGGCCGGCCTGGCGCGCATCGCGGATCAGCTCGAAGAAGCCACGCAGGCGCTGCGGGTCGTCCAGGTCCGGTGCGGCGCCGGCGAAGGCCGGCAGGTCGCCGTGGTCGGCATGCACCTGCGCCAGGATCGAACCGCCCAGGCGCTGCTTGCCGGCGCCGAGGCCGATCAACCACAGCTCGCTGTCCACATCACGATCGAGCAGCGGGGTCAGCTGCTGGCGCACGTCGGCCACCGGCGCGAACGCCGAGATCACCAGCGACACCGGCGACACGCTCTTGTGCGCTTCGCCCTGGTCGTGCCACTGCGCCTGCATCGACAGCGAGTCCTTGCCGACCGGGATGCTGATGTCCAGCTGCGGGCACAGTTCCATGCCCACCGCCTTCACCGCGTCGTACAGCAGCGCGTCTTCGCCGGGGTGGCCTGCCGCGGCCATCCAGTTCGCCGACAGCTTGATCTCATCCAGCGCATCGACCGGGGCCGCGCACAGGTTGGTCAGCGCTTCGCCCACCGCCATGCGTGCCGAAGCAGCCGCATCGAGCAGGGCCAGCGGGGTGCGCTCGCCGATCGACATCGCTTCGCCGGCCACGCCGTCGAAGTCGGCCAGGGTGATCGCCACGTCGGCCACCGGCAGCTGCCACGGGCCGACCATCTGTTCGCGCGCGGTCAGGCCACCGACGCTGCGGTCACCGATGGTGACCAGGAAGTTCTTCGAAGCGACCGTCGGGTGCGCGAGCACGCGCAGGCCGGCGTCCTGCAGGTCCAGGCCGCCGGTCTTCAGCGCCGGCCAGCGCGGTGCCGGCGGGTGCGCGGTGTCGCGGTGCATCTTCGGCGGCTTGCCGAACAGCACGTCCATCGGCAGGTCGATCGGCGCATCGGCCGGGGTGTGGCCCGGCACGGCGCCGTAGGCGACCACCAGGTGCTCTTCAGCGGTGGCCACGCCAACGGCAGCGAACGGGCAGCGCTCGCGCGCGCACAGCGCGGCGAACTCGGCCAGGCGCTCCTGGGCCACGCCGAGCACGTAGCGTTCCTGCGATTCGTTGCACCACAGCTGCATCGGCGACAGCGACGGGTCATCGGTGGGCACCTTGCCCAGGTCGATGACACCACCGACGTTCGAGTCGTGCAGCAGTTCGGGGATGGCATTGGACAGGCCACCTGCACCGACGTCATGGAAGAACTTGATCGGGTTGTTGGCACCCATTGCCACGCAGCGGTCGATGACCTCCTGGCAGCGACGCTCCATTTCCGGGTTGTCGCGCTGCACGCTGGCGAAGTCCAGGTCCTCGGCGCTTTCACCGGAGGCCACCGAACTGGCGGCGCCGCCGCCCAGGCCGATCAGCATCGCCGGGCCACCGAGCACGATGACCGCATCACCGGCCTGCAGCGGGATCTTGTCAACCTGTACGCGATCGATCGCGCCGAGGCCACCGGCCAGCATGATCGGCTTGTCGTAGGCGCGGACCAGATCGGCGCCTTCCGGCAGCTCGAAGCTGCGGAAGTAGCCGAGCAGGTTCGGGCGGCCGAATTCGTTGTTGAACGCAGCGCCGCCCAGCGGGCCGTCAGTCATGATTTCCAGCGCCGGCGCCATGCGCGGGTTCAGCGCGCGCGGTGCTTCCCACGGCTGCGGCAGCTCCGGGATGCGCAGGTGCGAGACCGAGAAACCGGACAGGCCTGCCTTCGGCTTGCCGCCGCGGCCGGTTGCGCCTTCGTCGCGGATCTCGCCACCGTTGCCGGTCGATGCGCCCGGGAACGGTGCGATCGCGGTCGGGTGGTTGTGCGTTTCCACCTTGATCTGGAACGCGCTGGGCACCTGTGCTTCGCGGCGGTATTCGCCACTGGCCGGATCGGGGCGGTAGCGCGACGCCGGATGGCCTTCAATCACCGCGGCATTGTCGCTGTACGCGCTGAGCGTGTGCTGCGGGGTCTGCTGGTGGGTGTTCTTGATCATCCGGAACAGCGAGCGGTCCTGCTCCTGGCCGTCGATGGTCCAGCTGGCGTTGAAGATCTTGTGGCGGCAGTGCTCGGAATTGGCCTGCGCGAACATCATCAGTTCCACGTCGGACGGCGACCGGCCCAGCGCGGTGAAGCGTTCGCGCAGGTAGTCGATCTCGTCCTGGGCCATGGCCAGGCCGAGGCGCTGGTTGGCGGCCTCCAGCTGGTCCACCGGCACGCGTTCCAGTTCGCCACGGGCCGGCGCCGAGAACAGCGCCTGGCCCTGCTCCACGGTCTCCAGCACCGACTGCGTCATCGGGTCGTGCAGCGCCTTGACCAGCGCCTGCTGGGCGGCGGCATCGGCCGGCCAGCCCTGCACGTCGATGCGCAGGCCGCGCTCGACCCGGCTCACCGGCTGCCCGGCACCACGGACCAGCTCGGTGGCCTTGCTCGACCACGGCGACAGCGTGCCCAGGCGCGGCACCACGATGCGGCTGACCGCGCCTTCGGCCAGGGCCTCGGCCTGCGGCGCAGCTTCGAGGATGCGGCACAGCGTGGTCAGGTCGGGGGCGGCGCTGCCTTCGGGCTGCACGAAGTAGACGTGCCAGGCACCGCTGATGCGCAGGGAGGGAGCGATGGACTGCAGGCGGGATTCAAGACGTTCGCGGCGGAACGGCGACAGGGCGGGCGCGCCCTCGAGGACCATCATGTCCGGGGAACCGTAGTTGGGAAACGGGCCCGACATTGTACCGGAAGCGGGGGAAGGGCTCTGCCGGGCGGCGCCCGGCACCCGCCGAGGCCAGGGCAACGGCAACGGCCAGAGCAAAAGCTGGCTTCCCGTGGGATGGCGGGGTGGGTCCGGTGGCGGGGG
The DNA here is from genome assembly GCF_001431625.1 of Stenotrophomonas geniculata ATCC 19374 = JCM 13324. Classification (GTDB taxonomy): domain Bacteria; phylum Pseudomonadota; class Gammaproteobacteria; order Xanthomonadales; family Xanthomonadaceae; genus Stenotrophomonas; species Stenotrophomonas geniculata. The sequence continues at coordinate 15,603 of NZ_LLXT01000145.1, read as the reverse complement.
ACGCCCGCCCGACCAAACCCTTGAATTCGCGTGCCGACCAACCACGAGGGGCACCGCCGATGGCCGCCGACCGCGCTCAGCGCGCTCTCCGCCCGATTCCCCGAACCATGCGCTTGCTCACGGATTGACCACACGATTGATGACAACGTTGTCCCTACCTGGCGCCGGACTCTCTCCCCGGCCTCCCAGGTACCTCCGTCCGGCCCCTCCGTCGCCTTCCCGGGCGATGCCCGGACCTGCGTCACGCGCGGCGCCATCGGGGCCCGCGCGCCCTTTGATCGGAGACTTACCCATGTACGACCCGATTGTGCGCAGTGCCGAACGTTCGACCCGAAGCTGTCGTCCCCACCGCCTGGCCTGGCTGCCTGCCCTGGCCGCCGGTGCCGCCGCCCTGCCCGGCCTGGCGCAGGCCGCCAGCTGTGCCGGGGTGGCCCAATGGGACCAGGCCAAGATCTACCGGGCCGGCGATACCCTGCAGAAAGGAGGCGTCCTCTATCGGGCGAACCAGGACATCTGGAACGCGCCGCCGGACCATCCGGCCGGTGCGCCCTACTACACCAACCTCGGCGCCTGCGATGGCAGCGGCGCCAACCAGCCGCCGGTGGTCAGCCTGACCTCGCCGGCCAACGGCGCCACCTTCAGTGCCGGCAGCACGGTCAACGTGACTGCCAACGCCAGTGATCCGGACGGCAGCGTCGCCAAGGTCGAGTTCTTCCGTGATGGCAGCACGCTGGGCGTGGCCACCAGTGCGCCGTACGCGGCCAGCTGGGCCAATGCCAGCGCCGGCAGCCACACCCTGCGCGCGGTGGCCACTGACAACAACAACGCCACCAGCAGCACCGCGACCATCACCATCACCGTCAACGCCGCCGGTGGCGATACCACCGCACCGAGCGTGCCGGGCGGGCTGGCGGTCGGTACGCGCACCGCCAACAGCATCGCACTCAGCTGGAACCCGTCCACCGACAACACCGGCGGCAGCGGCGTGGCCGGCTACGACGTGTACCGCAACGGCAGCCTGGTCGGTTCACCGTCCAGTGCCAGCTATGTCGACGGCGGGCTGACTGCCTCCACCACCTACCGCTACCGCGTGCGCGCCCGCGACAACGCCGGCAATGCGTCGGCACAGGGCACCGAGATCAGCGCCACCACGCTGGCCGGTGACGGTGGCACCACCGGCAAGCGGGTCATCGGCTACTTCACCCAGTGGGGCATCTACGGCCGCAACTACCGGGTCAAGAACATCGACAGCAGCGGCTCGGCCGCACGCCTGACCCACATCAACTACGCGTTCGGCAACGTGCGCAACAACCGCTGCGAAGTGGGCATCACCCAGCCGTCGGATCCGAACAGCGGTGCCGGTGGCGACGCCTTCGCCGACTACACCAAGGCCTTCAGTGCCGCCGAGAGTGTCAGCGGCAGCGCCGATACCTGGGACCAGCCGCTGCGCGGCAACTGGAACCAGCTCAAGCAGCTCAAGGCCAAGTACCCGGGCATGAAGGTGCTGATCTCGCTGGGTGGCTGGACCTGGTCGCGCGGCTTCTCCAGCGCGGCGCGCCCGGAAAACCGCCAGGCCTTCGTTGCCTCGTGCATCGACGCCTACATCAAGGGCAACCTGCCGGTGACCGACGGTGCCGGTGGCGCCGGTGCCGCGCTGGGCGTGTTCGACGGCATCGACATCGACTGGGAATACCCGGTGGCCTGCGGCATCGAATGCGGCAAGCCGGAAGACAACGCCAACTTCACCGCACTGATGGCCGAGTTCCGCCGCCAGCTCGATGCGGTGCGTCCGGGCCTGTTGCTGACGGTGGCGGTGGGCGCCGGCATCGACAAGATCCGCGTCACCGATCCGGCCGCGTACCACCCGTACCTGGACTACATCAACGTGATGACCTACGACTTCCACGGTGCGTGGGATGCGAAGACCAATCACCAGTCGGCGCTGTTTGATTCGCCGAATGATCCGTCCACCGGCGACCAGAAGCTGTACAACAGCAACGACGCCATCGAGGCCTTCATCAGCCGAGGCGTGCCCGCCGCCAAGCTCAACCTGGGCATCGGCTACTACGGGCGCGGCTGGACCGGTGTGGCCAACGCCAACAACGGCCTGTACCAGACCGCCACCGGCGCCGCGCCGGGTACCTACGAGGCCGGCATCGAAGACTGGAAGGTGCTGAAGAACCTGGCGTGGCCGGGCTACAGCGACAACACCGCCGGTGCCACCTGGATCTACAACGGCAGCACGCTGTGGAGCTTCGATACCCCGGCCAACATCACCCGCAAGATGGGCTACGTGAAGACCCAGGGCCTGGGCGGCGCGTTCGTCTGGGAGTTCAGTGGTGACGATGCACAGGGCACGCTGACCAAGGCGGTCAGTGATGGCCTGAAGTAAGAAAAAAGCCGGGGGTGCTGCGCGCCCCCGGCTTCCTACCTGTAGAGCCGAGCCCATGCTCGGCTGCGGAAACATCAGCCGAGCATGGGCTCGGCTCTACAGAAACAAGGTCGGCGGCGATCAGCGCTTGGCCGACAGCTTTTCCAGCGCCGCGCGCAGCTGCGCCGGCGGCAGGTAACCGCCCAGCTGGGTACCGTCCGGCGCGAAGATCGCCGGCGTCCCGTTCACGCCCAGCTGCTGGCCCAGTGCGTACTGCATCGCCACCGGGTTGGTGCAGTTCTTGGCCGGCACATTGCCACCGCGCTTGGCATTGGTCAGCGCCTGGCGGCGATCCGCTGCACACCAGACCGAGATCATGTCGGTGTAGTCCTTGCTGCCCAGCCCCATGCGCGGGAACGCCAGGTACTCGACGGTGATGCCGTTGCGGTTGAGCTCGGCGATGTCCTGGTGCAGCTTGCGGCAGTAGCCACACTCGATGTCGGTGAACACGCTGATGGTGTACTTGGCATTCGGCGCGGCGAACACGATGCGGTCGCCATGGTTGGCCTTGGCCAGCAGATCGCGGCGGTAGCCGAGCAGGCCTTCGCTGTTGGCCGGGCCCTTGGCGCGGGTGTCGTAGGGCTGCGACTGGAACAGGTAGCGGCCATCATCGGACACGTACAGCAGCTGGCCGGACACGACGACCTCACGGAAGCCGGGGAACGGTGCAGCACCGATGTAGTCCACCTGGAAACCGGGGTTCAGCGCGGTCAGCGCGGCGCGCACGGCCTGATCGGCCGACGCGTTGGCGGCCGGGCTGGCCTTGGCCGCAGCGGTGGCGGGTGCCTTGGCAGCTGGCGGGGCCGGCTGGGCGCAGGCGGTCAGGCTGAGCGCACCGAACACGGCGGCGATGGCAAATCGGAGCATGGAGCGGTCCGCGGCAGAAGAAGACCCCGGATTCTGACACAGCTGCCGCGACCGGGCCGCGACACCGCCCGACGCTTGAGGCCGGGGTTCAGGCCTGCGCTCAGCCGCGCGGATGGTGGCGTGCGTGCAGCTTCTGCAGGTGTTCGCGGGCCACCAGGGTGTAGATCTGGGTGGTCGACAGCGAGCTGTGGCCGAGCAGCATCTGCAGCGCGCGCAGGTCGGCACCGCGGTTGAGCAGATGCGTGGCAAAGCTGTGCCGCAAGCCATGCGGGCTGATCCGCGCCGGATCGATGCCGGCCACCTGGGCGTGGCGCTTGACCAGATGCCAGAACGCCTGGCGGGTCAGCGCATGCAGCGTCGGCTCGACGAACAACGGTGTCTGCCCGTCTGCCAACGCGTGCACCTTGCCCTTGCCGACCAGCAGCGGGCGCGACTGCTGCAGGTAACGCTCCAGCCAGTGCTGCGACTCCTCACCCAGCGGCACCAGCCGTTCCTTGCTGCGCTTGCCGGTCACCCGCAGCACGCCCTGGCGCAGGTTGACCGCGGTGGCGGGCAGCAGCACCAGCTCGCTCACGCGCAGGCCGGCGGCATACATCAGCTCCAGCATGGCCCGATCGCGCAGGCCCAGCGGGCTGTCGACATCCGGTGCTGCCAACAGCGCGTCGATCTGGCTCTCGGCCAGCGCCTTGGGCAGCAATCGTGGCAGCTTGGGCGGATCCAGCAGCGCGCTGGGATCCTCGCTGCGTTCGCCGCGGCGCACGCCATCGGCGAAGAACGCCCGCAGCGCCGACAGCAACCGCGCATTGCTGCGCGGTGACCAGCCGTGGCGGGTACGCCAAGCCAGATAGTCGAACAGGCCGGGACGCTCGATGCCGGCCAGGCCACCATCGCGCCCGTCCATCCAGCGTGCCAGCCCTTCCAGGTCGCGCCGGTAGCTGTCGAGGGTGGCGCGGGCCAGGCCGTTCTCGGCCCAGATCGCATCGAGGAAGCGCTGGATGCGCACGCTGTCATCGGCGCGCAGCTCGGGCAGTTGCTGCACCAGCTGGCGGCGTTCGGCGGGGGTGGAAACAGAGGCCATGCGTGCAGGATACGAGGGCCACTGCGGATGCGGCCAGCATTGCGTATGCTCGGCGCATGTCCCGCCCCGTCATTGATACGGCCCCTGCGGCCGCTACAGAGCTGCCCCGCCCGCGCGCATTGCTGCTATGGCGCGCGCTGGCGATGGTCTACGACGCGCTGCCGGTGCTGGCGCTGTGGATGCTGGCCGGCACCCTGTTCACCCTTGCCTACACCGTCAGCGGCCATGCCCAGCGCGAGAACATCGCGCCGTTCAGTGCCTGGCAGTGGCTGCTGTGGGCGGTGTGCTGGGCGATCACGGGGTGGTACGCGACGGCAAGCTGGCGCCGCGGCGGGCAGACGCTGGGCATGCGGCCGTGGCGGCTGAAACTGCACGCCAGCGATGGCGCGCCGCTGCGGCGCAGCCAGCTGTGGCTGCGCTTCGCCGTGGGCACGCTGTCCCTGCTGCTGGGTGGACTGGGATTCTGGTGGGCGTGGGTCGATCGCGAACGCCTGACCTGGCATGACCGCGCCAGCGGTACCCGCCTGGTGCGGATGCCGAAACGGTAAGGCGCTGTCTGTAGAGCCGAGCCCGTGCTCGGCTGCTTTCCGCACTGTACGTGACAGCCGAGCACAGGCTCGGCTCTACAACAACCAGAATCAGCCCGACTTGCGCCGGAACAGCAGTCCTGACACCGCCAGCATCACGATCGGCGGCAGCGCATAGGCAATGCGGTAATCGAACTTCAACGCGCCGGCCATGCGCCCGAAGAACAGCTGCAGCAGCCAGAAGCCCAGCGCGAACAGGATGCCCAGGAACAGGCGCTTGCCCATGCCGCCGCTGCGCAGCGAACCGAACGCGAACGGCACCGCCGCCAGGCATAGCGCCAGCACGTTCACCGGGTAGAACCAGCGGCTCCAGTACACATCCTCGAAGTCGCGCGCATCCAGCCCGTTGCGCTGGCGATAGGCGATGCTGGTGCTCAGTTCGGCCACGCTGAGGTTGCGCGGCTTGGCGATGCCGGTGGCCAGCGCCGCCGGATCCAGCGAAGAATTCCACGCTTCGCGCGCCACTTCCTCACGCGTGGCCGAGCGTTCACCAAAGGTGTCCCGGCGCACGCCCGTCAATACCCAGCCATCCTTGTCATGCTCGACGGTGGCAGCATGGGTCAGCGAGGCGATCCGGCCGTCTTCAGCGATGTGATACAGGCGCACGTCGCGCAGGATCAGGCGCGTGCCCTTGTCGCCAACCAGCTGCTCCTCGCCACTCTGCGCATTGAGGAAGGTATCGCCCTCGCGTGCCCACAGGCCCGAATAACGGCTGGTGGCGATATCCCGCCCCCACTTGGCACTGGACTTCAACGCATCGGCACGGTCCTGGCCCCAGGGGCCCAGGGTCTCGGCGCTGAGCACCATCACCGCGGTCAGCAGCGACAGCGCGATCGCCACTGAAACGCTCAGGCGCTTGCGCGACAGCCCCAGTGCACGCAGCGCGGTCAGCTCCGAGGTCGCCGCCAGCTGGCCCAGGCCCATCAGTGCGCCGATCACCGCGGCGGTGGGGAACATGGTGTAAGCGCGGCGTGGCACCGTATACAGCACCCAGGCGGCGGCATGGCCCAGGGTGTAGCCGTTCTTGCCGATGTCCTTGAACTCGCCGGAGAACGCCATCACCACGTCCAGACCGACCAGTACGGCCCACGTCAGCAACACGGTGGTGAACACCGACCGGCCCAGGTACAGGTCGAAACGCATCGGGCGCAGCCTCATGCGCGGGCTCCCTTCGGGCGGCCCAGGCGGCCATCACGTGCATACATCCAGATGGCCAGCGCCAGCAGCGGCAGGGTCAACCACCACAGGCCGAGCGCAGGGGGGATCTTGCCGTTGGCGATCCAGCCGCTGCCGATGAACATCAGGTTGGTGCCGACCATGTAGGCCATCAGCGCCAGCATCATGCGGCCGTAGCGCTGCTGGCGCGGCGAGCTGCGGCCCAGCGGCACGGTCAGCAGGGCGAACGCCAGCGCGATCAGCGGCGGGGCCAGGCGGCGGTGCAGCTGCGCCTGCGCCTGCGGACGCTCATCGCCGATCAGCTGCAGGGTCGGCATCAGTTCCGGGTCATCCTCGGTGCGGGTCTGCGCGCCATCGGGCAGGGCCACGTCATTGCGGGCGAAGGTCGCCAGGCGGTAGTCCAGCGCACCGGCCACCGGCCCTTCCACCTGGTGGCCGTCATCCAGCTCCAGGAAGCGCTGGCGGGTACCCTCGAAGAACATGCGACCGCCATTGGCCGACACCACCTCCAGGCGGTCATCCTTCTGGCGCTGCAGAAACACGTTGCCCAGCTGGGTGCCATCGGGCGAGATCGAGGACAGGTAGACCACGCCGCCATTGGGCAGCGGGGTGAAGCGGCCCGGCTCCAGGCCGGCCATCAGCACGCTGCGGTTGGCCTCGATGATCATCTGCTCGGCCACCCGGCCGGCCCAGGGGCCCAGCCACAGCGAGCAGGTGCCGACCAGCACCACCACCGGCACCACCAGCATCAACAGCGGCCGCAGCAGGCGCTTGGGGCCCACGCCAATGGCGGTGATGACCGCCATTTCCGAATCGCGGTACAGGCGGGCGATGGCCAGCAGCAGGCCCAGCATCAGTGCCAGCGGCAGGATCAGCGGCAGGTAGGCGATGAACTGCAGGCCCAGCTGCGAGAACAGCAGCTTGGCCGGCAGCCGCCCGTCGGCGATGTTGCCGAGGATGTCCACCAGCACGCCGCCCACGCTGACCACCAGCAGGACGATCAGGGTAGCCAGGAAACTCTGGACGAAATCGCCCAGCAGGTATCGGTCGAGCTTCAGCATGGGGCGGTGGTTTAAACTCTGGGGTTCGTTCGCGGTGCCGCCCAGTCTACTGTCTGGGCGTAAACGGCCTGCGATTGTACGGACTCGCCAATGGAATCTGCTCAATGGCCCTCGAATTCACCCTGAACCACGTTGCTCCGGCCGCCGCCGCCGTTGATTGCCTGGTGGTCGGCGCCTATGCCGACCATACCCTGACCCCGGCCGCACAGGCCCTGGACGCCGCCAGCGGTGGCCGCCTGGCCGCCCTGGCCCAGCGCGGCGACCTGTCCGGCAAGACCGGCGCCACCACCCTGCTGCATGACCTGCCGGGCGTGACTGCCCCGCGCGTGCTGGTGGTCGGCCTGGGCGAAGTCGCCCGTTTCGGCGTGCCGCAGTACCTGAAGGCCGTCGGCGACGCCGTGCGCGCGCTGAAGGCCGGTGCTGCCCGCAGCGCACTGTTCACCCTGTCCGAAGTGGCCATCAAGGACCGCGACGCGGCCTGGGCGATCCGCCAGGCGGTGATCGCCGCCGATCACGCCGCCTACCGCTACACCGCCACCCTGGGCAAGAAGAAGGCCGACGACGCCGGCCTGGCCCAGCTGGCCATCGCCGGTGACGACGCGCAGGCCCTGGCCCAGGGCCAGGCCATCGCCGCCGGTGTCGAGTTCGCCCGCGAGTTGGGCAACCTGCCGCCGAACTACTGCACCCCGGCCTACCTGGCCGAGGTGGGCGTGAAGTTCGCCGGCGAGCATGACGGTGCCGAAGCCGAGATCCTCGACGAGCACCAGATGGAAGCGCTGGGCATGGGTTCGCTGCTGGCCGTGGCCCGTGGTTCGGCCAACCGCCCGCGCCTGGTGGTGCTGAAGTGGACCGGTGCTGGCGACGCCAAGCCCTATGTACTGGTCGGCAAGGGCATCACCTTCGATACCGGTGGCGTCAACCTGAAGACCCAGGGCGGCATCGAAGAAATGAAGTACGACATGTGCGGTGGCGCCAACGTCATCGGCACCTTCGTCGCTGCGGTCAAGGCCAAGCTGCCGCTGAACCTGGTGGTGGTGGTGCCGGCCGTTGAAAACGCCATCGACGGCAACGCCTACCGCCCGTCCGACGTGATCACCTCGATGTCGGGCAAGACCATCGAAGTGGGCAACACCGACGCCGAAGGCCGCCTGATCCTGTGCGACGCGCTGACTTACGCGCAGCGCTTCGAGCCGGCCGCGCTGGTCGACGTCGCCACCCTGACCGGTGCCTGCATGGTCGCCCTGGGCCACCAGACCGCCGGCCTGATGAGCAAGCACGACGACCTGGCCAACGAGCTGCTGGCCGCCGGCGAGCACGTGTTCGACCGCGCCTGGCGCCTGCCGCTGTGGGACGAGTACCAGCCGATGCTGGATTCGACCTTCGCCGACGTCTACAACATCGGCGGCCGCTGGGCCGGCGCGATCACCGCTGGCTGCTTCCTGTCGCGCTTCACCGAAGGCCAGCGCTGGGCCCACCTGGACATCGCCGGCGTGGCCAGCGATGAAGGCAAGCGTGGCATGGCCACCGGCCGCCCGGTCGGCCTGCTGAGCCAGTGGCTGCTGGACCAGGCCGCCCGCGCCTGATGCCGTACCCGACCCTGGCCGGCGCCCGCCGGCCGGGGCCTCGCCCGGCACCGCCGGAACCCTGCCTGACCCGGACCCTGCCATGCCCCGCGCCGACTTCTACCTGATCGCCAAGCCCCGCTTCCTGACCGAGCCGTTGCGCCTGGTCTGCGAGCTGGCACGCAAGGCCAACGACGCCGGGCTGTTCACCCTGGTGCTGGCCCGCGACCAGGCCCAGGCCGAGGAGCTGGACGAACTGCTGTGGGCGTTCGACAACGACGCTTACATCCCGCACCAGATCGCCGGCGAGGACATGGACGAGGAAGAAGCGCTGGTGCTGATCGCCGTACCCGGCACCGGGGCACCGGCGCGTCCGCTGGTGATCAACCTGCGTGATGAACCCTGGCTGGGCGAGTGCGAGCGCGTGCTGGAAGTGGTTCCGGCCGACCCGGAAGCGCGCGAACCGCTGCGCGAACGCTGGCGCCAGTACAAGGCCGCCGGTTACGACCTGAACAAGCACGACATGTAAGCGCGCCCCGGCCCCCTTGATGGGCCGCCGCCGCGCCCTGATCCTTCAACGATTACCTCCTGGTTCCCCCGCATGACCCAACTCGCCTCCAGCTACGACCCGAAGTCCTTCGAGACCGACCTCTACGAGGCCTGGGAGAAGGCCGGCCACTTCAAGCCGTCCGGCACGGGCGAGCCGTACACCATCCTGCTGCCGCCGCCGAACGTAACCGGCACCCTGCACATGGGCCACGCGTTCCAGCAGACCCTGATGGATGCGCTGGTGCGCTACCACCGCATGCGTGGCTACGACACGCTGTGGCAGGTCGGTACCGACCATGCCGGCATTGCCACCGAAATGGTGGTCAGCCGCAACCTGGCGCTGGAAGGCAAGGGCGAGACCCGCGATTCGCTGGGCCGCGAGGGCTTCATCGGCAAGGTCTGGGAGTGGAAGCAGCAGTCCGGCGACACCATCGAGCGCCAGATGCGCCGCCTCGGCACCTCCGCCGACTGGTCGCGCAGCACCTTCACCATGGACCCGCAGCCGTCGGCCGCCGTCAACGAAGCCTTCGTGCGCTGGTACGAGCAGGGCCTGATCTACCGTGGTCAGCGCCTGGTCAACTGGGACCCGGTGCTGAAGACCGCCATTTCCGACCTGGAAGTGGAGAGCGCCGAGGAAGACGGCTTCCTGTGGTCGATCGCCTACACGCTGGATGAAGGCCTGAGCTACGAGCACGTCGAGCGCGATGCCGACGGCGTGGAAACCCTGCGCGAAACCCGCGACTACCTGGTGGTCGCCACCACGCGCCCGGAAACCCTGCTGGGTGATACGGCGGTGATGGTGCATCCGGAAGACGAGCGCTATGCGCACCTGATCGGCAAGCAGGTGGTGCTGCCGTTGACCGGCCGCCGCGTGCCGGTGATCGCCGACGATTACGTGGACCGTGCGTTCGGCACCGGCGTGGTCAAGGTCACCCCGGCGCACGATTTCAACGACTATGAAGTGGGCGTGCGCCACAGCCTGCCGATGATCAACCTGTTCACCCCGGTGGCGGCGCTGAATGAAAACGCACCCGAACGCTTCCAGGGCCTGGACCGCTACGCCGCGCGCAAGGCCGTGCTGGCCGAGCTGGAAGACCTGGGCATCCTGGTCGAGACCAAGGCGCACAAGCTGCAGGTGCCGCGCGGTGATCGCACCGGCCAGGTGATCGAGCCGTACCTGACCGACCAGTGGTTCGTGAAGATGGACGACCTGGCCAAGCGTGGCCTGGAACTGGTCGAGGACGGAAGCATCGCCTTCGTTCCGCCGAACTGGATCAACACTTACCGCCACTGGATGAACAACATCCAGGACTGGTGCATCAGCCGCCAGCTGTGGTGGGGCCACCGCATTCCGGCGTGGTTCGACGCCGCCACCGGCAACTGCTACGTCGGTCGCAGCGAAGACGAAGTGCGCGCGAAGAACAACCTCGGCAGCGACGTGGTGCTGAACCAGGAAAGCGACGTGCTGGAGACCTGGTTCTCCTCGCAGCTGTGGCCATTCTCCACCCTGGGCTGGCCGAACGAACAGGCGATGGCCGAGCGCGGCTTCGACCGCTACCTGCCGTCGTCGGTGCTGATCACCGGCTTCGACATCATCTTCTTCTGGGTGGCGCGCATGATCATGGCCACCGACAACCTGGTCGGGAAGATCCCGTTCAAGGACGTCTACTTCACCGGCCTGATCCGCGACGGCCAGGGCCAGAAGATGTCCAAGAGCAAGGGCAACGTGCTCGACCCGCTGGACATCATCGACGGCATCACCATCGACGACCTGGTCGCCAAGCGTACCGGCGGCCTGATGCAGCCGAAGATGGTGGAGAAGATCGAAAAGGCCACCCGCAAGGAATTCCCGGACGGCATTGCTGCCCACGGTGCCGATGCGCTGCGCTTCACCATCGCCGCGCTGGCCACCCACGGCCGCGACATCAAGTTCGACATGAACCGCGCCGAGGGCTACAAGAACTTCTGCAACAAGCTGTGGAACGCCAGCCGCTTCGCGCTGATGAACACTGAAGGTGCCGCGTTCACCGGCGTGCCGAAGCCGCGCACCGATGCCGAGCGCTGGATCCTCGCGCGCCTGGCCGCCACCACTGCCGAAGCGCAGGGCCATTTCGCCGCCTACCGCTTCGATCTGCTGGCACAGTGCCTGTACGAGTTCGCCTGGAACGCGTTCTGCGACTGGTTCCTGGAACTGAGCAAGCCGGCCCTGAACGGTGCCGACGGCGCCGATGCCGAAAGCACCCGCCACACCCTGCTGTACGTGCTGGAAGCGCTGCTGCGCCTGCTGCACCCGCTCACGCCGTTCATCACCGAACAGCTGTGGCAGCAGCTGGCCCCGCGCCTGGGCCTGGCCGAAACCACGCTGTCGCTGCGCCCGTACCCGACCGCGGCCGAGTTCGAGGGCGATTTCGCCCAGGCCGAGGCCGACGTGGAATGGCTGAAGGCGGTGATCAGTGCCGTGCGCCGCGTGCGCAGCGAATTGAACGTCGCCCCGTCCAAGCTGGTGCCGCTGCGCCTGCAGGCCGGCCTGGCACAGGACCGCGTGCGCATCGAACGCTTCAGCGCTTCGCTGTCGTTCCTGCTGAAGCTGGACAGCATCCAGTGGCTGGCCGAAGGCGAAAGCGCACCGCCGGCTGCCGCTGCGATCGTGGGCGAGCTGAAGCTGCTGGTGCCGCTGGAAGGCCTGGTCGATCTCGACGCCGAGCGCGTGCGCCTGGACAAGGAAATCGCCCGCGTCGAAGCCGAAAAGGAAAAGAGCGAGACCAAGCTGGCCAGGTTCACCGACAAGGTGCCACCGGCGGTGGTCGAGCAGGAACGCGTGCGCCTGGTCGACTGGAACACCCAGCTGGCCGGCCTGCGCGAGCAGCGCGCGAAGCTGTAAGCACCATGCTGGTGGGTGCGGACCTCGGTCCGCACTGAGCGATGTGCCAACCAAGGTTGGCACCCACCAAACCCGGAACATTTTCCCGACATGGCATCATCGCCCGATGCCTCTTTCCATTTTCCTGCTGGTCCTCGCGGCTGCGGCCCTGCATGCCAGCTGGAATGCGATCGTCAAGCGCGGACCAGACAAATTCCTCGGCACCGTGCTGGTCACGGGCAGCGCCGCGCTGCTGTCGGCGGCCGCCCTGCCCTTCCTGCCGTTCCCGGCCGCGCACTGCTTGCCGTGGCTGGGCGCGTCGGTGCTGTTGCAGGTGACGTACTACAGCCTGGTCGCACGCTGCTACCAGCAGGTCGACATGAGCCTGGCCTATCCCCTGATGCGTGGCAGCGCGCCGATCCTGGTTGCGCTGGCCGGCACCCTGCTGGGCGAACCATTGCCAGCTGCCGCGTGGCTGGGCGTGGTGCTGGTGAGCACCGGCATCCTGTGCATGGCACTGGGTGCGCGTGGCGGCCAACTGCGCTTGCCACTGCTGACCGCGGCGATGATCGCCACCTACACCCTGGTCGACGCGCAGGGTGCGCGCCAGTCCGGCAGTGCGCTCAGCTACACGCTGTGGCTGTACCTGCTGTCGGGCATTCCCCTGCCATTGTGGGCGCTGTACACCCGGCGCGGCGCGGTGCTGGACTATGCGCGGCAGCATTGGCCTCTCGGTCTGGCCGGCGGCGTCGGCACCACGGCGTCCTATGCGATGGCGTTGTGGGCGATGACCCAGGCGCCGGTGGCGATGGTCTCCGCGCTGCGTGAGTCTTCGATCCTGTTCGCGCTGCTGATCTCGGTGTTCCTGCTGCGCGAGCGCATTCCGCGTGCGCGCTGGCTGGCGGCGGCGCTCATCGTAGGCGGTGTATTGGCACTGCGGTTGGCGTGAGCAATGCGTGCCAACCAAGGTTGGCACCTACCACGGCAGGTGATGTGTCGATGACAGCGGAGATCCGTCGGTAGTGCCGGCCGCTGGCCGGCAATCCTTCCCGGTTACAGCGGCGGCATCGCCTGCAGGTCGCCGTCGACCAGTTCGATCGCCATCACCACCGCGTCCTCGCGGCCCTGTGCGGCCGGGTAGTAACGCGGGCGGCGACCGATCTCGTTGAAGCCTTCGCTGTGGTACAGCGCCAGCGCCGGCGTGTTGGACGGACGCACTTCCAGGAACACCCGCTGCGCGCCACGGTCGCCGGCCAGCTGCACCAGCGCCCGCAGCAGTTGCCGCCCGAGGCCACGCGACTGCGTGAACGGATCGATGCAGATGTTCAGCACATGGGCCTCGTCGGCGGCGATGCTGAGCACGCCGTAGCCGATCAGCTGGCCATCGCGCTCCATCGCCAGACCGGGATAACCGGCACGCAGGCAGTCAACGAAGATGCCGCGGGTCCAGGGAAACGGATAGCCGCGTACTTCAATCGCCATCACCGCGTTGAGGTCGCTCTCGCGCAGCGCACGCAGGCTGACCGGACCGGGCTGGCTGACCGCACTCATGGCGTACCCCGCTTGCGCAGGGTGCGCAGCTGCGGCCACAGCGCGCGCTTGGCGGCCGGGTCCTGGCGCAGCTGGTCCAGCGGCCAGCTGTCCATCAGCGCCTGCGTGGCCGGATCGTTGGGGTTGCAGCCGGACGCGCGCAGCAAGGCGATCTGCAGGCGATCCGGCAGCCGCACCACCGGCTGCCGGGCATTGCCGCCGGGCAGCGGGCGGGCAGCGGCAGGCGCGGTGTCCGGTGCGCTGACCGGGGTCTCGCGACGCGGGGGTGCCGGACGCTCCTGGCGGGAAACCGGTGTGGCCGCAGCCAGAGGCTCGCGCGCGGGTGCGGTGGATGCCCGCGCCTGCTCCGCCGCTGGCGCGGCAGCCGTCTCGGCTTCGGCCACGCTCAGCTGCAGCGCGGCATCCAGTTCCGCGGCCAACTGGCCGTCGTGGTAGACGGTGTAGCCCATGGCCTGCAGCCAGGCCTGCTGGGCCGGTGACCACAGCACGGGCAGGTCCTGGCTCACGCGGCCTCGGGCTTCTTGCGCAGGCGCTGCACGGCCCACATCACCGGGCCGGACAAGGCGTACAGGATGCCCACCGCGAACAGCACGCGCGGCAGATCGATGACCGCGATGGCGATGGCCACCGGTACCAGTGCCAGCACCAGGAACGGCACGCGGTCCGAACGGGTGCCCTTGGCAGCGCCGCCCTTGAAGCTCCAGAAGCGGATGCGGCTGACCATCAGCAGCGCCGCGATGATCGTCACCGCCAGCGCCACGTAGCGCAGCTGGTTGCCGTCCCAGCCCAGGTTGCCATCGGCGAACGCCCAGACGAAGGACATCATCAGGCCGGCCGCGGCCGGGCTGGCCAGGCCGACGAACCAGCGCTTGTCGACCACCGCCACCTGGGTGTTGAAGCGGGCCAGGCGCAGCGCCGCGCAGGCGGCATACAGGAAGGCCACGGCCCAGCCGACGCGGCCGAGCAGCGGGTCATCGAACTTCAGCCACGACAGCGCCCAGTGGTACATCACCAGTGCCGGGGCCATGCCGAAGCTGACCAGATCGGCCAGCGAGTCGTACTGCACGCCGAATTCGCTGCTGGTACCGGTCAGGCGCGCCACGCGCCCATCCAGGCCATCCATCACCGCTGCCACGAACACGGCGATGCTGGCGTTGACGAAGTCCCCGTTGGCCGCGGCGATGATCGCGTAGAAGCCGGCAAACAGGCCGGCGGTGGTGAACAGGTTGGGCAGCAGGTAAATCGTGCGCGAACGCGGCGGCGGTGTGATCGGGTCCATGGAATCCAGTTTAATCGACTTGCCAGTGCTCGGCGCCAATGCTGCAATCGGCGTTCTACGCCCATTCCGTGGAGTTTGCCATGCGTGCCCTGTCCTGCCTTGGATGCCTGCTGCTGTTGGCCAGTGCCAACGTCGTGGCTGGCCCGGTCTATAAATGGAAGGACGCCAATGGCGTGACCCAGTATTCGGAGACCCCTCCGGCGGGCAGGAAATTCGAGACCCGTGCGCAGGCGCGCAGCCCACAGGCTGCGGCCAGCGCCGAGACCCCCGCCGCACCGGTGCCTGAGCAGTGCAGCACGGCCCGGGCCAACCTGGCCCTGCTGGACGGTGGCGGCCAGGTGATGCAGGACACCGATGGCGATGGCAAGGCCGATACCCCGTTGGCTCCGGAGCAGCGCAGTGCGCAGAAGGGATTGGCTGAAGCCGCCATCAAGGCTTACTGCCCGGCGGAGTGAGGGTATCGGCAGGGCTTGCAGCCCTGCACCTGCTTCAAGCAACGGCAACGTCAAACGCCAAAGCGGCTTCCTGAGGGATGGCGGGGCACTGTGGGTTTGCGGGGACGCCGTAAACCCATCCCTGGGGGCTTGGTCGCCGCATCCATG
>NZ_LLXT01000144.1 GCF_001431625.1 Stenotrophomonas geniculata ATCC 19374 = JCM 13324 | reverse complement strand
GAGGGGCTCCGCCGTTGGCCGGCACCCCGCGACAAACCACCGCACGTGCGCAATCCCAACGAACGTCGGACAATGGAGACCTTGGCGGCCCGCCGCGCCGCCCCTCCCGCTTTCCGCTGCAAGGATTCCCCCATGGCCGCCCGCAAGTCCTCCGCCCCCCTCATCGAAGTCACCGCCCGTCCCGGCCAGCCGCTGGGCATGGCGCCGGCCACCTTCCTGCGCGATTTCTGGCAGAAGCGCCCGCTGCTGATCCGTAACGCCTTCCCGGACTTCCAGACCCCGGTGCAGCCGGAAGACCTGGCCGGGCTGGCCTGCGAGGAAGGTGTACTGGCGCGCCTGATCGAGCACGACAAGGCCCAGGACGGCTGGCGCGTGCGCACCGGCCCATTCCAGGAAGACGTGTTCCCCGCCCTGCCCGACCACGACTGGACCCTGCTGGTGCAGGACGTGGACAAGTGGGACCCGGACGTGCGCGCCCTGATCGAGCACTTCAGCTTCCTGCCGCGCTGGCGCATGGATGACGTGATGATCAGCTTCGCCGCTACCGGTGGCTCGGTCGGCGCCCACGTCGACCAGTACGACGTATTCCTGCTGCAGGCCCACGGCCACCGCCGCTGGCAGATCGATGCCAGCGAATCGATCAAGGGCAAGCAGCCGCCGCTGGGCTTCCGTCCGGACGTGGAGCTGAAGCTGCTGAAGGTGTTCAAGCCGACCCACGACTGGGTGCTGGCACCAGGCGACATGCTGTATCTGCCGCCGAACGTGCCGCACCACGGCGTGGCCGAAGACCCCTGCCTGACCTTCTCGTTCGGCATGCGTGCGCCGTCTTCTGCCGAGCTGATCAGCGACTATCTGGACACCCTGATCGCCGATGCCGACGAGAACATCCGCTACCAGGATGCCGACCTGAAGGTGCCGGCCGACCCGAACGAAATCGACACAGTGGCGATGGCGCGGGTGATCACTGCGCTCAATGCCATCCGCATGAACGACCCGGACAAGCTGGGCGACTGGTTCGGCCGCTTCATCACCACCTACCGCGCAGCGGGCGAAGTGATGGCCCACCAGGCTGCGCCGGCACAGGAAGAGGTGGTCGAAGCGCTGGCCTCGGGCCTGCTGCTGCAGCGCCACCCGTGGGCGCGCCTGGCCTGGCGCCGGGCCAAGCGCGGCGCCAGCCTGTACGTCAGCGGCCAGGACTTCGCGCTGCCGGTGAAGGACGCCCAGCGTCTGGCCGGCGCCGAACAGCTCGATGCCGCCGCCTATCGTGGCCTGTCCGACAAGGGCCGTGCCGTGCTCCAGCAGCTGCTGGTCGGCGGGGTGTTCCAGCTGATCGACCCGAACGAGGTGTATGACGCCGAAGACGAGGACGACGGCGAAGACGCCGTGGTGCTCGGCGAAGTGGTCGAAGGCCGTGACCGCGTGGATGCGATAGACGCCGATGCGGTGTCCGACGATGTCCACTCCGTGACCGTGCACGACGACGGCATCGAGGTCATCGTCAACTTCGACGACGACGAGGAAGACGACAGCGACGCCGGCCGCGTCTGAGTCGCCGCCATGGTTCGGGTCCAGCAGGTCAGCCACGCCGACGCCCACGTCGCCATCCACGACGTGCGCCAATGCGTGTTCGTGCAGGAACAGGGCATCGCCGCCGAACTGGAACGCGATGCGCTGGACCCGGTCAGTGCCCATGTGCTGGCGCTGGACAGTGAAAACCAGCCGGTCGGCACCGGCCGACTGGCCCCGGACGGCCGCATCGGCCGCATGGCGGTGCTGGCCAGCCATCGCAGCCAGGGGGTCGGCGAGGCCCTGCTGGAGGCACTGGTCGAGGCCGGGCGCCGCCTCGGCCTGGCCGAACTGCACCTGCACGCCCAGCTGCCCGCCCGTGACTTCTATGCCCGCCAGGGCTTCCTGCCCGAGGGCGAGGTGTTCGAGGAGGCCGGCATCGGCCACCAGCAGATGCGTCGCCGGCTGGGCGCGGCCAGCGCCATCGACGGCCGCGCCGAGGCGGTGGCGATCACCACCGCCATCATCCACCGCGCCCGCCGCCAGCTGTGGCTGCACAGCCGCCAGCTGGACCCCGGCCTGCTTGACACACCGCCGGTGCAGGCCGCCCTGCGCCGCTTCGTCACCGCCCGCCACGACAAGCAGCTGCGGGTGATCGTGCACGATGCGGCTGCCGTTGCCTCTGCCGGGGCACCGCTGCTGGCGTTGGCCCAGCGCCTGCCAAGCGTGATCCAGTTCCGCGAGGTCACCGACCCGGTCGACCGTGCGTTGGCCTCGGCCTGCCTGCTCAACGATGCGGGCGACTTCTACTTTCGTCTGATCGGGCATCGCCTCGACGGCGAGGCCGGCATCGCGCTGCCGGCACGTTCGCAGCCGTTCGAGCAGCAATTGCAGCGTGTCTGGGACCGTTCGCGCGATTGCAGCGAACTGCGCGCGCTCGGCATCTGAGCGCGGGCCACCGCGCCAACCTGTCTGGAAGCGGCACCGGGGGACGCGCGATGCCTCTGGTGGTGCCCCTTCGTGTCCGGTTGGGGGTACAATTTGGCTGTTTGAACGCGCCCGTGCATGGCTATTCATCTTCGTGCCGGGTCCTTCTGAAGCCATACCCCACAAAGCGAATCAGCACCCTCCATCGTGGACAATCAACTGAAGCAGTTTGCGCAATCTTCGCAACTCGCCGGCGGCAACGCCTCCTATGTCGAGGACCTGTACGAGCAGTACCTGGTCTCCCCGGATAGTGTCGATCCCAAATGGAAAACCTACTTCGACGGCTTCAAGGGCCGCGAAGCAGGTGACATCCCGCACTCGGCTGTCATCTCCCACATCGCGGACGCGGCCAAGGATGCGCTGAAAGCCGGCACCGGCAGCGGTGCGGGCGACGAGCGTGAGCGCAATGTCGGTCGCCTGATCACCGCCTACCGCTCGCGTGGTCACTTGGACGCGCGCCTTGATCCGCTGGGGCTGGCCGCACCGGTCAACACCCCGGACCTGGGCCTCCCGTTCCACAGCCTGTCCGATGCCGACCTCAACAGCGAGTTCAGCACCGGCGGCGTCGGCGGCCAGCCGCGCATGAAGCTGCGCGACCTGCTTGCACGCCTGAAGGCGACCTACACCGGCTCGATCGGTGCGGAGTTCATGCACATCTCCGAGGTCGAGCAGCGCCAGTGGATCTACAAGAAGCTGGAAGCGGCCGGTGGCAACTACCAGCTGGACGCTGACACCCAGCGCCGCACCCTGGAGCGCCTGACCGCGGCTGAAGGCCTGGAGCGCTACCTGCACACCAAGTACGTCGGCCAGAAGCGCTTCTCGCTGGAAGGCGGCGACTCGCTGATCCCGATGATGGACACCATCATCCGCAGCGCCGGCAAGGATGGCGTCAAGGACGTGGTGATCGGCATGGCCCACCGCGGCCGCCTGAACGTGCTGGTCAACACCCTGGGCAAGAACCCGCGCAAGCTGTTCGACGAGTTCGAAGGCAAGTTCGAGCACGACGAGCACGCCTCGGCCGGTGACGTGAAGTACCACATGGGCTTCTCGGCCGACGTCGCCACCGAAGGCGGCCCGGTGCACCTGGCGCTGGCGTTCAACCCGTCGCACCTGGAAATCGCCGACCCGGTCGTGGCCGGTTCCGTGCGTTCGCGCCAGGAGCGCCGCAAGGACACCGCCCGCAAGCAGGTCATGCCGATCCTGATCCACGGCGACGCGGCCTTCTCCGGCCAGGGCGTGGTCATGGAGCTGTTCCAGATGTCGCAGGCCCGCGGCTTCGCCGTCGGCGGCACCGTGCACATCGTGGTCAACAACCAGGTCGGCTTCACCACCTCCAACCCGCTGGATACGCGTTCCACTCGCTACGCCACCGACGTGGCGAAGATGATCGCCGCCCCGGTGCTGCACGTGAACGGCGATGATCCGGAAGCGGTGGTGTTCGCCGCGCAGCTGGCCTTCGAGTTCCGCCAGAAGTTTGCCAAGGACGTGGTCATCGACCTGATGTGCTACCGCCGTTGGGGCCACAACGAGGCCGACGAACCGGCGATCACCCAGCCGCTGATGTACCAGGTGATCCGCAAGCACGCCACCACCCGCGAGATGTACGCCGAGCAGTTGGAAAAGGCGGGCGTGATCGCCGCCGGCGCCGGCAAGGCGATGGTCGATGCCTACCGCGAGAAGCTGGACGCCGGTGAAGTGACCACCGAGCTGGCCAAGGTCGAGAAGACCCCGCCGACCAGCCCGCTGTTCGTCGATTGGCCGAAGCTGCTGGAAGGCAAGCTGTCCGATCCGATCTCGACCAAGGTCGAGAAGAACAAGCTGGTCGAGCTGGCTAAGCTGATCAACACCATTCCCGAAGACGTGCAGCTGCACTCGCGCGTGGCCAAGGTCTACGACGACCGCCGCAAGATGGCCGCCGGCGAGATCCCGGGCGACTGGGGCTTTGCCGAGAACCTGGCCTATGCCACCCTGCTCGATGAAGGCCATGCACTGCGCCTGGTCGGCCAGGACGTGGGCCGCGGTACGTTCACGCACCGCCACGCGATCCTGCACGACCAGAAGACCGACAACTACTACATGCCGCTGCGGCAGCTGGTGGATTCGCCGGAGAAGGCCACCGTCATCGATTCGCTGCTGAGCGAAGAAGCGGTGATGGCCTACGAGTACGGCTTCTCCACCACCGATCCGAACACGCTGTGCATCTGGGAAGGTCAGTTCGGCGACTTCGCCAACGGCGCCCAGGTGGTGATCGACCAGTTCATCGCCGCCGGTGAAGCCAAGTGGGGCCGCATTTCCGGCCTGACCCTGCTGCTGCCGCATGGCTATGAAGGGCAGGGCCCGGAACACAGCTCGGCGCGCCTGGAGCGCTTCCTGCAGCTGTGCGCGCTGGAGAACATGCTGGTTGTCGTGCCGTCGACCCCGGCGCAGGCCTTCCACATGCTGCGTCGCCAGCTGCACATGACCACCCGCAAGCCGCTGGTGGTGATGTCGCCGAAGTCACTGCTGCGCCACAAGCTGGCCGTGTCGACCCTGGACGAGCTGGCCAATGGCGAGTTCCAGCACCTGATCGGCGACGCCAGCGCGGACGCCAAGAAGGTCAAGCGCGTGGTGCTGTGCTCGGGCAAGGTCTACTACGACCTGCTGGAAGACCAGACCAAGCGTGGCCAGGACGACGTGGCGATCATCCGCGTGGAGCAGCTGTATCCGTTCCCACGTGCACTGCTGGCTGCCGAACTGAAGAAGTACGGCAAGGCCACCGACGTGGTGTGGACGCAGGAAGAGCCGCAGAACCAGGGTGCGTGGTACCAGATCCGCCACCACCTGCAGTTCTGCCTGGCCGATGGCCAGAACCTGCACTACGCCGGTCGCGCACGTTCGGCTTCGCCGGCTGCCGGTCACATGGCTGACCACGTCCGCGAACAGCAGCAGCTGGTCGCCGACGCACTGGTCAACCCGTTCAACGACACGTTCGCTGAATAATCCTCCCCCTATTTAGAAGACAAACCAGGAAGCTCCCGCAATGGCCACCGAAGTCAAAGCCCCGGTACTGCCCGAATCCGTCGCCGACGGCACCATCGCCACCTGGCACAAGAAGGTGGGCGACGCCGTCAAGCGCGACGAAAACCTGCTTGACCTGGAAACCGACAAGGTCGTCCTGGAAGTGCCGTCGCCGGTCGACGGC
This sequence comes from Stenotrophomonas geniculata ATCC 19374 = JCM 13324, assembly GCF_001431625.1. GTDB lineage: Bacteria > Pseudomonadota > Gammaproteobacteria > Xanthomonadales > Xanthomonadaceae > Stenotrophomonas > Stenotrophomonas geniculata. The sequence continues at coordinate 26,991 of NZ_LLXT01000144.1, read as the reverse complement.
GTGCTCAAGGAAATCAAGTTCGCCGAAGGCTCGACCGTGACCTCCAGTCAGGTCGTGGCGATCATCGAAGAAGGCGCCGTGGCTGCTGCCCCGGCTCCGGCTGCTGAAGCCGCTCCGGCGGCTGCCGCTGCCCCGGCCGCCGCTGCTCCGGCCGCAGCCGCCGCTCCGGCCCCGGCTGCCAAGTCGGCCGCCGACGCCCTGCCGCCGGGCGCCCGCTTCACCGCCATCACCGAAGGCGTGAACCCGGCCGACGTCGACGGCACCGGCCGTCGCGGCGCGGTGACCAAGGAAGACATCGTCAACTTCGCCCGCAACGGCGGCGCCGGCAAGGCCGGTGGCGCACGTCCGGAAGAACGCGTGCCGATGACCCGCATCCGCAAGCGCATCGCCGAGCGCCTGATGGAGTCGAAGAACTCCACCGCCATGCTGACCACCTTCAACGAAGTCGACCTGTCCAAGGTCTCGGCGGCGCGCAAGGAACTGCAGGACGAGTTCGTCAAGGCACACGGCATCAAGCTGGGCTTCATGAGCTTCTTCGTGAAGGCCGCGGCCAATGCCCTGCAGCGCTTCCCGCTGGTCAACGCCTCGATCGACGGCGACGACATCATCTATCACGGCTACTCGGACATCTCGATCGCCGTGTCGACCGAGAAGGGCCTGGTCACGCCGGTGCTGCGCAACGTCGAGCGCATGTCGTTCGCCGACATCGAGAAGACCATCGCCGACTACGCCAAGAAGGCCCGTGACGGCAAGCTGAGCCTGGAAGAACTGCAGGGCGGCACCTTCACCGTGACCAACGGCGGCACCTTCGGTTCGCTGCTGTCGACCCCGATCATCAACCCGCCGCAGAGCGCCATCCTGGGCATGCACGCCATCAAGGAGCGTCCGATCGCCCAGAACGGCCAGGTCGTGATCGCGCCGATGATGTACCTGGCGCTGTCGTACGACCACCGCATCATCGACGGCAAGGATTCGGTGCAGTTCCTGGTGGACATCAAGAACCAGCTGGAAAACCCGGGCCGCATGCTGTTCGGCCTGTAAGACACCTCCCGCCCCTCCGCGCCTGCGCGGAGGGGTTCTGGTAATGCATCAAGGAATAATTCAATGGCTGAACAATTCGACGTCGTCGTCATCGGTGCCGGCCCGGCCGGTTACCACGCTGCCATCCGCGCGGCCCAGCTGGGCCTGAAGACCGCCTGCATCGACGCAGCGCTGGGCAAGGACGGCAAGCCGGCCCTCGGCGGCACCTGCCTGCGCGTGGGCTGCATCCCGTCCAAGGCGCTGCTGGATTCCTCGCGCCAGTTCTGGAACATGGGCCACATCTTTGGCGACCACGGCATCAGCTTCAAGGATGCCAAGATCGACGTCGAGGCGATGATTGGCCGCAAGGACAAGATCGTCAAGCAGTTCACCGGCGGCATCGGCATGCTGTTCAAGGCCAACAAGGTCGCCGCCTACTACGGCTTCGGCGAACTGCAGCCGGGCAACGTGGTCAAGGTCACCCAGCATGACGGTTCCATCGTCGAGCTGAAGGGTACCAACGTCATCATTGCGGCCGGTTCGGACTCAATCGAACTGCCGTTCGCCAAGTTCGACGGCGAGACCATCGTCGACAACGTCGGCGGCCTGGACTTCACCGAAGTGCCGAACCGCCTGGCGGTGATCGGCGCCGGCGTGATCGGCCTGGAACTGGGCAGCGTGTGGAAGCGCCTGGGCGCCGAAGTCACCATCCTGGAAGCACTGCCGGAGTTCCTGGCCGTGGCCGACGCGGAAGTGGCCAAGACCGCTGCCAAGGAATTCAAGAAGCAGGGCCTGGACATCCGCCTCGGTGCCAAGGTCTCCAAGACCGAGATCACCGGCAAGGGCAAGAAGAAGGAAGTCGTTGTCACCTACACCGACAGCGAAGGCGAAAAGACCCTGACCGTGGACAAGCTGCTGGTGGCCGTCGGCCGTCGCGCCGCCACCAAGGGCCTGCTGGCCGAAGGCACCGGCGTGAAGGTCAACGAGCGCGGCCAGATCGAAGTCGATGCGCACTGCCACACCGGCGTCAATGGCGTGTGGGCGGTCGGCGACTGCGTGCGCGGCCCGATGCTGGCGCACAAGGGCTTCGAGGAAGGCATCGCGGTGGCTGAGCTGATCGCCGGCCTGCCGGGCCACGTCAACTTCGACACCATCCCGTGGGTCATCTACACCGAGCCGGAACTGGCCTGGGTCGGCAAGACCGAAGCCCAGCTGAAGGCCGAAGGTATTCCTTACAAGGCCGGCAGCTTCCCGTTCGCCGCCAACGGCCGCGCCGTGGCGATGATCGAGCCGGCAGGCTTCGTGAAGATCCTGGCCCATGCCGAAACCGATCGCATCCTCGGCATGCACCTGGTCGGTGCCAATGTCTCCGAGCTGGTGCACGAAGGTGTGCTGACCATGGAGTTCAGCGGCTCGGCCGATGACCTGGCCCGCATCTGCCACGCCCACCCGTCGCTGTCGGAAGTGATCCACGACGCGGCGATGGCGGTCAGCAAGCGCGCCATCCACAAGGCGAACTGATCTGCATCCAGGTAGGTGCCGACCGTTGGTCGGCACGCGCCTGCAAACGAAAAACCCCGCCTCGGCGGGGTTTTTTGTTGCCCTTCTTCATGTAGAGCCGAGCCCACGCTCGGCTGCGCACTTGGCGGTCCGTGAAGGCCCAGCCGAGCATGGGCTCGGCGCTACACCTTTTCAGCTGGCTTCTTCGGCGGATCGTCACAGACCCTGTGCTGCACCACCGTCTCGCCAACCTTCCATTCCTTCGTGACCCGGCAGTGCGCCTTGGCCTCCGGCACCTTCGAAGCCGTCGCCCCCGCAGCATTCGCCTCGTCGGCACCGGCTGCCTGCTGGCGCTCCAGCCACGCCGATGGCGGCGCGGGCGGTGTGGCCAGCACCGGGCCTGACAACAGGACCAGGCCCATCAGCAACACGGCCCTCATGCCGCCACCGCCCGGCCGCCGAGCAACCGTGCCGGCAACATGAACAGCGCACGCAGGAACGCAAACAGCGCCGAGAAGGTGATGCCGACCAGTCGGAACGGCAGGCTCAGCAGCCAGACGAACGGCCAGGCGATCAGGGCGAGGATCGCCAGCGGCCAGCACAGCACGAACAGCAGGCACCACACACCGAGCGCGAACAGGGTCTTCATCACGGTCTCCTTGTGGCGGCACCTTGCCGCCTGCGGACACCTTGGCGCCCTGCCCTTGCCACGCACAAACGGTTTGCGACGAAACCGGGCTGGGGACGATGAAACCGGTCCAGCGCTGTTGTAGAGCCGAGCCTGCGCTCGGCTTTCCAGAAGCAGCCGAGCGTGGGCTCGGCTCTACAGGAGCTGCACTGCGCCCGGGCGGCCGTGGGTCACCTGGAAGCGCGCCGCGGTGCGCACTGCGGCGTCCGCACGCAGCACGCTGTCGGCGAAGCGCAGCTCCGCCTCAACGGTCTGCCGGTTCAGCTGCAGCTTCCACCAGCCACGGCGGTCGCCATCGAAATAGCGGATATGCGGGTTCTGCGGTATCGATGGCCCGTAATACGGACCATACGGCGTATCGTCGCCGCCGCTGCTGATCGCCGGGGCGATGAATTCGGTCGCCACGACCGGCGCACTGGCCGCGTCGAAATCCAGTTTCAGGTCGTTGACGAAGGTGGAATGCCAGTCACCGCCCAGCACAATGGCATTGCCCTGCCCGCCCGCCTGCAAGGCCTGCAGCAGGCGGTTGCGTGCGGTGGGATAGCCATCCCAGGCGTCGTTCCAGAAGCGCTCGCGCGGTGTGCCACCGTCCAGCCGCAGCTGCGCCATCAGCAGCTGCTGTACCACCACGTTCCAGCGCGTGCCCCGCGCGACGGCCATCGACTGCGCGAACCACGCCTCCTGGCCCGTGCCGAGCATGCTCATGCGTGGATCCAGCGCCGCCTCGCAGCGCGGTGACTCGCCCACACCGCAGGGATTGGCCGGGCGGAACTGGCGGCAGTCGAGCAGCGTCAGCTGTGCAAGATCGCCGTAACGCAGGCGCCGATGCACGCGCAGGCCACCGTTGCCCGCAGGCGTGCTGCGCATCGGCAGGTGCTCGTAGAACGCACGATACGCGGCCGCGCGGCGGATGATGAAATCCTCCATTGAGACGCCGGGCTTCTCCGGGTGGATGCCGGAGTAATCGTTCTGCACTTCGTGGTCATCCCAGATCACCGCGAACGCGTGTGCGGCGTGCGCGGCCTGCAGGTCGGGATCGAGTTTGTACAGCGCGTACTGGTCACGGTAACGTTCCAGGCTCACCGTCTCGCCACTGAACCGCGCCGCATCCAGCGTGCTGCCACGCGCGTTCTGCAGCGGGCTGTATTCATACAGGTAGTCGCCGGCATGCAGCACCAGGTCGACATCACTCTGCGCGATGTCACGCAGCACCGGGTAGTAGCCGCTGTTCCACGCCTGGCAGGTACACAGCGCCAACCGCAACTGCTGCAACTGCGTGTCCAGCAGCGGCGCGGTGCGGAAGTGGCCGACCACGCTTTCCTCATCGCCGTCGCAGGCGAAACGATAGTAATAATCGCGGCCGGGACGCAGGCCGTTGACCTCCACATGTACCGAATGGGCCAGCTCCGGCACAGCCGCAGCAACGCCCCGCTGCACCAGCCGGCGCATGCCGGGGTCTTCGGCCACGAACCAGCGCACGGGCACCGCCCGCGACGGCATGCCGCCGCCGTTGAGCGGGTCCGGCGCCAGCCGCGTCCACAACACTGCCCCCTGCGGATCCGGATCACCGGCGGCGACTCCGAGGGTGAACGGATCACGCCCCAGCCGCGGCCGTGGGCCGGCCGTGGCCAGCCCTGGCATCGCCGCCAGCGCGATCGCCGCCCCTGTCCCCTGCCACGCCATGCGCAACAGGCGACGACGGCTTTCCGGATCGACAGGCCCGCGCATCAGAAGTGCACGGTGGCGGTGGCCATCACCTGCCGCGGCGCGCCGACCTGCATGGTCGCCAAGCTGCGGGTCGGGTCGGCGGCGTAGGTGCCGTTGGTGTTGATCGAAGACAGGTAGCGCTTGTCGGTCAGGTTGGTCAGGTTCAGCGCCACGGTCAGGTTCTGTGCCGGGCCGAGCGTGCCGAAGTCATAGGTCACCGACGCATTGACCAGCCAGTAGCTCGGCACCGACACATCGTTGGTATAGGTCACGTAACGCTTGCCGACATGGTTGGCGGCCAGTCGCAGGTCCCACGGGCCCGGGGTCCAGGCCAGGGTGCTGGCGAACATCCACTCCGGTGTGTCGACGGTCGTCTTGCCGCGGGTCGGCACCACGCCGTTGTTCACGTAGTCGTTGTCGTAGGTACTGTCATTCCACGACAGCGCATTGGACCAGGTCAGGTTTTGCATCGGCTTCAACTGCAGGGTCGCCTCGGCACCGCGGCTGGTCACCGAACCGACGTTGGAGAACAGCGCCGGGCAACCGAGGATGCCCACGCACTGCGCGATGGCCAGCAGGCGGTTGTCGAACTTCACGTCATACACCGCCACCGAGGCTTCATAGCCCTGGCCGTAGCCGCGCCAGCCCAGTTCGAGGGTGCGCGACTGTTCCGGCTTCAGGCTCTTCGCGCTGGCATCGAACGCGGCCTGCGGCACGTTGAACGGACTGCCCACGCCCAGTGCATAGGCCGCGATGTTCTTGGCGAACGAACCGAATATCTCGTTGCCTTCGTTGAGCTTGAAGTTGAAGCCGGCCTGCGGCAGGAAGCCCTTCTTCGAGGTCAGGCTACTGTTGTTGGCATAGCTGCCCAGCGGTGTGCGCACGCGGGTGCGGGTGTGCGGCGACTTCGCACCGATGTCGATGGTCAGACGGTCATCGAACAGGCGGAAACGGTCCTGCACGTAGAACTGGCCGGTGATGGTGGTGTAGCGCTGATGCCACACGCGCTGATCCGGATTACGCAGGAAGAAATCGTCGGTGATCGGGCCGTCGATGTAATAGAAATTGCGCTGCACGCTGTGGCCGTTGTCCTCGTACCACAGGCCCGCTTCCAGCTCGTGGCCCGCCACGTTCCAGGTGAACGCAGAGGTCACACCGGTGCGGTCGATCGCATACTCGGTGGTGCGGATCGAGATCGGGATCTCGCGGCTGGTACCCGGGTTGGACGGATTGGACGGGCTGAACCAGTGGCCCTGGCCACGGTTGCTGTGGTTGTAGACGTTGACCTTCAGGCGCATCGACTCGTTCAGGCCGAAATCGCCGGCGATGCTGGACAGGTCGTCATTGCGCAGGCCGTGGCCGGAGTAGTACGCATCCCACGGGCTGTTGACGCCGCCGCTGAACGTGCCGCGTGCAGCGGCCACGGCACGGTTCCAGTCCGGCGCGTAGTTGTCCCAGTCCCAGCCGAGACGATCGATCATCTCCAGCGACAGGTCCTGGTAATCGGCCTCGACGCGGCGCGAGGCGTTGAACAGCGCGGTAATCCTGCTGTCCGTTCCGAAGTTGTAGGTGGCCTTGCCGTTGAACTGCTTCAGCTCCTGCGAGCCCTTGCCCTTCCACTTGTCGCCTTCCGAGTATGCGCCGGACAGGTAGGCCGCAAAGCCCTGATGTTCACCAGTCTCCAGGCGCGCATAGCTACGGCGCGCGTTGTCGCTGCCAAAGCCCTGTGCCAGAACCACGCCGTATTCGGTGGACGGGTCGATCGAATAGAACTGGAACACGCCGCCAAGGTTGCTGGTGGACGGCGTACCCAGCGCGCCAATGCCGGTGGAAACCTCCGCGCCGCCCAGGTTCTCGCTGATCACCGCGCGGCTGATGTGCAGGCCGTTGCTGTTGCCGTAGGCCATGTTGCCCAGCGGGATGCCATCAAGGGTGTAGCCCAGGCGGTTCTGGTTGAAACCACGCAGGCTGATGCTGGTGGACCATTCGTAGGCGCCGGTGGCATCAGCCGATTCGAAGTGCACGCCCGGCTTGCTGGCCAGCAGCTTCAGCGGGTTGGCACCCGGCGGCAGGCTCTTCATGTCCTCGGCGGTCACACGCTGCACCTGGCGGGCTTCGCCGCGGCCGATCACCGAGATCGAATCGAGGGTGGTGGCCGACGGCGCGTCGGTCGTGGGGGCGGTTTCAGCGACAGCCAGCGACGGCAGCGAAGCACAGACCAGCAGGGCCAGCAGATTGCGGCGGAGCGGAGCGTGGGACGGCATGGGGGCGGATTCCTTGGGCACGCTGGACGCCGAAGGGCGGCGTCGAAGGGCAGCAGCGGCGGAATCGTAGAAGCGTCGCGTTACATGTCATTTACACGCCACATACGGACGTTTGGTGTTTCGAATGGTTTGCCGGCCAGGAGGAGATTGCCGGCCAGCGGCCGGCACGCCTGTTACTCGAACGAGCCGACCGAATCGTGGGCCAGGTTGTCGAAGCGGGTGTATTCGCCGAAGAACTTCAGCTTGCACGAACCGGTCGGGCCACCACGGTGCTTGCCGATGATGATCTCGGCCAGGCCCTTGTCCGGCGAATTTTCCTTGTTGTAGTAATCGTCGCGGTAGATGAAGACGATCATGTCCGCGTCCTGCTCGATTGCGCCCGATTCGCGAAGGTCGGCCATCACCGGGCGCTTGTCGGTACGTGTTTCCAGCGAGCGGTTGAGCTGCGACAGCGCGATCACCGGCACGTGCAGTTCCTTGGCCAGGCCCTTCAGCGAACGCGAGATCTCCGAGATTTCGGTCGCGCGGTTTTCGCTGTTGCCCGGCACGCTCATCAGCTGCAGGTAGTCGATCACCACCAGGCCCAGGTCGTGCTCGCGCTTGAGGCGGCGGCACTTGGAACGCAGCACTTCCGGCGACACGCCCGGCGTATCGTCGATGAAGATCTTGGTTTCCTTCAGCATCTTGATCGCACTGGTGACGCGGCTCCAGTCCTCGTCTTCCAGCTGGCCGGTACGCAGGCGCTGCGCGTTGATGCGGCCGTTGGAGGAAATCAGGCGCATCGCCAGCTGCGATGCCGACATTTCCATCGAGAACACCGCCACGCCCTTCTTCGATTTGATCGCCGCGTACTCGGCGATGTTCAGCGCAAAGGTGGTCTTGCCCATGGCCGGGCGCGCAGCCAGGATGATCAGGTCGGTCGGCTGCAGACCGGAGGTCATCGCATCGAAATCGTTGTAGCCGGTCGGCAGGCCGGTGATGTTGCCGCCGTTCTCGAAGCGGCTGCGCAGCTCTTCGAAGGCATCCTTCAGTGCACCGGGCATCGCCACGAAATCGGTACGGCCGCGTGCGCCCTGTTCGGCGATGGCGAACACGCTCTTTTCCGCCGATGCCAGCAGCTCGCTGCTCTCACGGCCCTCAGGCTGGAAACCATCGTTGACGATGTCGGTGCCCACCTGGATCAGCTGCCGCAGCACCGCCTTGTCACGCACGATCTCGGCGTAGGCCACGATGTTGGCCGCCGACGGCGTGGTACTGGCCAGCTCGATCAGATAGGCACCATCGCCCACCAGTTCCATCTTGCCCTGTGATTCGAACCACTCGCCCAGGGTCACCGCATCGAACGGCCGCTCGCGCTCGGACAGCTCACGGATCGCGCGGTAGATCATCTGGTGGTCGCGGCGGTAGAAATCGCCTTCGGTCAGCTGGTCATTGACCCGGTCATAGGCCTCCGGGGCCAGCATCAGGCCACCCAGCACCGCCTGCTCGGCTTCCACCGAATGGGGCGGTACCCGCAACTGGTCGATGCGCGATTCGTCGCGATCGCGATCGAAGCCATCACCGCGCTCTCTGCGGTTGGAACGGAAGCCGGGGCGAGCGGACATGCTGCGGTGTTTCCTGCAAAAGTGGGCCGGACGAGTGTAGGCATGCGCCGACCCCGGCGGCCATGGACAAGCCTGTGGATAAGCCGTGGAGAAACGGGGGATATCCGCCGGTGCCTGGCCAGATTGGCGTGGGGGCGTCGCACTGCCTGCGACGGGCGCCGTTGCGGCACCCGAGCGGGCATTATCGCAGATGGGGGTGGCAACCGCTGGCGTCAATCGCCCTTGACGTGAACCGCGATCAGCGCCAGGAACCGGTCCACATAGCCCTGCAGGAACTTCTGCGTGCCTTCGTTGTGGACCGTGCCGTCGGCATCGATCAGGCCGTCCTTGAAATGGATGAACGCCTCGGGTTGGCCGAGCACGTGCATGTCCAGGAAGGCCAGGCTGTTGCGAAGGTGCTGCTGGGCCACGGCGGTGCCGATCTGGCCGATGGAGGCGCCGATCACCGCCGCCGGCTTGCCGGAAAACGCGCTGTCGCCATACGGGCGGGAGCCGATATCGATGGCGTTCTTCAGTACGCCGGGCACGGACCGGTTGTATTCAGGGGTCACGAACAGCACCGCGTCAGCGGCACGCACCTGATCCTTCAGCCGGGTGCCCTGCGGCGGGTACTGGCCATCGAAATCCTGGTCGTAGAGCGGGAGATCGCCGATCTGCACGTACTGGAAGCGCGCGCGGTTGCCAGCGATCTTCTCCAGCGCATGGGCCAGCCTGCGGTTGCAGGACTCCTTGCGCAGGCTGCCGACGAACACGGCGATGGTGGGGACGGACATAGGGACATACTCCTCACGGTGCGGGAGGCCCAGCCTAGACGCCGGGCCCGTGCCGTCCGGTGAAGATCAGCCGCCGGTCACGCCGGCCCGCACCTGCCGCCAATGCGCCTGCCAAGCCTGGAACATCAGCACGTTCCACAGGTGGGTATGCCACTTGCGCTGGCCGCCCAGGAACTGCTGCCACAGCGGCTGCACCGCCGCCGCCGACAACACGCCTTCGCGCTCCAGGCGAGCCGGCTGCAGCAGGTCTTCGGCCCACGGCCGCAGGTCGCCCTTCAGCCAGTCGCTGACCGGCGCACCGAACCCGCGCTTGGGCCGGTGCACCATCGACTGCGGCACGTAGCGGCCAAGAACGCGCTTGAGCAGCACCTTGCTGGTGGTTTCGCTGCGCTTGAAGCCCAGCGGCAGCGACCAGGCGAACTCGGCAACGCGCCAGTCCAGCAGCGGCGCGCGTGCCTCCAGGCTGACTGCCATCGAGGTGCGGTCGACCTTGCACAGCAGGTCATCCGGCAGGTAGGTCACGTAATCGGCCAGCATCATCGCGTCGGCCGGTGTGCCGGCGCCGTGCAACGGATCGGCCAGGTCGTAGAAGCTGCCGGCAGCCTGCGCGCCCGGCACTGCCGCCGTCGGGTCGCGCCAGCGCGAGATGCGGTTGCGGTACACGTCACCGATGCCACGCGCGCCGGACTCGGCCAACAGCGCGGCCAGGCCGCCGGTACGCGAGGCCTCGCCCTGCTGCTGGGAGCGCGCGCCCATCCAACGCCGCAGCGGCCCTGGCACGCGGCCCAGCATCTGCCAGTTGCGCAGCGCGCGCACATAGCGGGTATAGCCGAAGAACAGCTCGTCACCACCATCGCCGGACAGCGCGACGGTTACGCCCTGCCGCGCCAGGCGGGCGACCAGCGCGGTCGGCACCTGCGAGGCATCAGCGAAGGGTTCGTCGAACATTGCCGGCAACTGCGGCACCACCGCCAGTGCATCGGCACCGCTGACGTAGAGTTCGGTGTGGTCACAGCCCAGATGCGCGGCCAGTTCCTTGGCCAGCGGCGCCTCGTCGTGGCCCGAACCGGTGAAGCCGATACTGAAGCTGTGCACCGGCTGACCGCTCTGTGCCTGCATCAGCGCGGCCACCAGCGATGAATCGGTGCCGCCGGACAGGAACACCCCCACCGGCACGTCGGCCACCATGCGCAGCGCCACTGCGTCGCGCAGCAGCCCGTCCAGCTGTTCCTCGGCCTCTTCGATGCGGCCCTGGAACGGCGCGGCCAGCGCCGCCTGCATGCGTGCCCGCGCATCCCAGTACGGACGCTGCGCCTGTTCCGGGCGATGCGCCGATGCACCCGCCGCGACGGCTTCGGCATCCAGGCGCAGCACGCGGCCCGGCATCAGCTTGTAGCAGCGCTGGTGGATGCTGTGCGGGGCCGGAATGTAGTCCAACCGCAGCAACAGGGTCAGTGCGTCGCGGTCGATGTCGTTGTCGAACGCCGGGTGCTGCCACAGCGCCTTCAGTTCGGAACCGAACACCAGGGTGTCACCGGCCCAGCCGTAGTACAGCGGCTTCTTGCCAACACGATCGCGGGCCAGCCACAGGCACTGCTGCTGGCGGTCCCACAGCGCGATGGCGAACATGCCGTTGCAGCGCTGCAGGGTGTCCTCGATGCCCCATTGCAGGATCGCTGCCAGCAGCACCTCGGTGTCGGAGTGACCACGGAAGGCATGCCCCAGCGGCTCCAGTTCGGCACGCAGGGCGGCAAAGTTGTAGACCTCGCCGTTGTAGGCCATCACGTAGCGACCATCGGACGAGGCCATCGGCTGGTGGCCCAGCGGCGACAGGTCGAGAATGCTCAGCCGGCGGTGCGCCAGCGCGATGCCTGCGCCGGCATCGACCCAGCTGCCGCCATCATCCGGCCCGCGGTGGTGCAGCGCCTCGCCCATGGCCAGGACCTGCGCCTGCAGCACCTCGGCCGACGCCACAGGCGCCGGCAACAACATTCCCGCCAATCCACACATGCATCAAGGTTCCTGCGCCAGTTCAAGGGCGGCGCCAATCACCGCATTGTCGCTTGGAAGCCCGAACATTGCTGCCCCCGCCAGCGGGGTATAGGTATCGGCACCGCAGACCCGGCGCAGCGGCAGATGGCCGAAACCGGCCTCGACCAGTGCGGTCACCACGCCCTCGCCCACCCCGCCACTGTGGCGACCCTCGTCCAGCACCAGCACCCGCCGTGCACTGGCCGCCTGGCTGGCGATGAAGCCCGCATCCAGTGGCACCAGCCAGCGCAGGTCGACCACCCGAACCTGCCAGCCCAGCTGCTGCTCGATCGCCCGCGCCGCGCGCAGCGCCATCGGCACGCCGTTGCCATAGGTGTAGACCACCAGGTCGCCTGCCTCCGGCGCATAGACCCGCCCCTCGCCCGGTACCAGCGCCTGGCCCTGGGCCGGGTAGTCGAACAGCCACTGGCCATCGCCCGGCTCATGCAGGTCCTTGCTCATGTACAGCGCGATCGGCTCCAGGAACACCGCCACACGCCCATCCACCCGGGCCAGCGCCGCCAGCGTGCGCAGCATCATCACCGCATCGTCGCCACGCGACGGGCAACCGACTATCAGGCCGGGAATGTCGCGCAGTGCCGTGATCGAATTATCGTTGTGGAAGTGGCCGCCGAAACCCTTCTGGTATCCCAACCCGGCCACCCGCACCAGCATCGGGTTGCGGTACTGGTCATTGGAGAAGAACTGCAGCGAACACGCTTCGCCGCGCAGCTGGTCGATGGCGTTGTGCAGGTAGGCCAGGTACTGGATCTCCGGAATCGGCAGCATGCCCATGTTGGCCAGGCCCTGCGCCATGCCCAGGATCATGGTTTCGTCCAACAGGGTGTTGAACACCCGGCGTGGGCCGAAGCGGCGCAGCAGATCCTTGGTGACGGTGTAGACACCGCCCTTCTGCGCGACGTCCTCGCCGAACAGCAGGCTCTGCGGATACTTCGCCAGCAGCTCCTGCAGGCCGTGGTTGATCTGGATGGCAAGGTGCCGTGGTGCCTGTCGCTCGGGCAGGGTCTCCGCACCGCCATACAGCGCTTCGCGCATCTCGGCGGGCACCTCGCGCCGCGCTTCAGCCTGCACCGCCGATGGTGTGTACGGCGCCAGTGGCGCCATCACTTCCTGCAGCGACTGCAGCGTCGGGTGGCCTTCGGCGTCGGCGGCCGCCGCCATGCAGCGCGCGCGCATCGTTTCGTAGGCCACTTCGATGGCGGCTGCATCCATCCAGCCCGATTCCATCGCGATCTGCGCCGAGCGCAGCAGCGGATCCTGCGCCTCGGCCGCGCACAGCTCCGGCAGCGCGCGCCATTCCACTTCAAAGTCGGTGCCGGCATGGCCCATCAGGCGCGTGGTACGCAGATGCAGGAAGGTCGGCCGCCGCGTGCGCCGGCAATGTTCCACCGCGGCCTGCACCTGGGCGTGCCCGGTGGCCAGGTCCAGGCCATCGGCGAAGAAATAGTCGAGCCCTGGCTGCCGGCTGAAGCGCTCGGCAATCCAGCCGTCCGGCGTCTTCACCGAAATGCCCAGCCCGTTGTCCTCGCAGACGAACAGGATCGGCGCCGGCAGCTTCTGGTAGGCCGACCACATCGCGGTATTGAACGCGGTCTGCGCGGTGGCATGGTTGGCCGAGGCATCCCCGAACGAGCACAGCACGATGCTATCGGTGGGAACCGGCAGCGCCTGCCCCAACCGCTTGCCGCTCTCGATGGCCAGCGCGGTGCCCAGCGCCTTCGGCAGGTGCGAAGCAATCGTCGAGGTCTGCGGCAGCACCCACAATGGCTTGCTGCCCCACACCTTGTGGCGGCCACCGCTGGCCGGATCATCCGCGCTGGCGGCGAAGGACAGAGCGGCATCGCGCAGCGGGTCGATACCCGGCACCTGGCGTGAACGCTCGGCCATGAAGGCACCGGAGCGATAGTGCAGGAAGGCGGGATCGGTATGCCGGCAGGCCCGCGCCAGCAGCGCATTGCCTTCATGGCCGGAGGAACCGATGGTGTAGAAGACCTTGTTCTGCACGCGCAGCACGCGTGCCATCAGGTCCAGCTGGCGGCTGGCCAGCTGCGAGTCGAACAGTTCGCCGAAAGCAGCGGCGGTGAGCGTGCTGCCCGGCAGGATCGGCGCATCCGGTGCCGGGCGCGGACGCGGGGTGCCGCGCCAGCCACGCACCGCATCGAGGAAGTTGACGTCGCACACTTCGGCGCGGTTGAGCACGCGCATGCGTGCGGGAATCGGATCTGGAACCACAGCGAACATCGAACACCCTCCGTGTCGTTGTTGCATTCGGCCGGGCATGGCCCGGCGCTACCCTGTGGGAGTCACCCTGGTGAGAGTCACGCGGCCTCGAATCGCGAGCGCACTTCGGCGGTCACCGCCGGCATCGGCAGGAAGCGCGGCTGCTCACGCACGCGCTGCAGCCAGGCGCGAACGTCCGGGAACGGCTCCAGGCTGATACCGCCCTCGCCCGCCACATCGGTATAGGCAAACAGGGCGATATCGGCGATGCCGTATCCGCTGCCGGTGAACCATTGTGCCTGGCGCAGGTGCAGCTCCATCACCGCCAGCGCGGTGGCCGCGCGCTCGTGCAGCCGTGGCAGTTCGGCGCGGCGCGGCGAATCGGGGGCGGTCCAGCCGCGGATGAAGCGCGCCACTGCCACGCACGGCTCGTGCGTGTACTGCTCGAAGAACATCCAGCTCAACGCCTGCGCGCGCTCCCAGCCATCAGTGGGCAGGTACGGCGTGCCTTCGGCCAGCCAGAACAGGATCGCGTTGGATTCGGTCAGCACGCGGCCATCGTCGCGGACGATCAGCGGCACCTTGGCATTCGGGTTGAGCGCCAGGAATTCCGGGGTATGGGTCTGGCCGTGGGCACTGTCCACTTCCACCCAGCGGTAACGGCTGCCGAGCTGCTCCAGCAGCAGGCGGACCTTGTGGCAATTACCCGAGACCGACATGCCATGCACCGTCAGCGGGACGCGCGCTTCCACCATTGCCTGCTCCATCACGTCCGGCCGGCGGCCGGCTGCGTGCAGTCTGGCAAGCACGCCGGTGAATGCCAAGCGCGGGTGCAGCATGCGGACAATCTGTAGAGCCGAGCCCATGCTCGGCTGCATTTGGCGAACGGCAGCCGAGCGTGGGCTCGGCTCTACAACCGTCAACGGCGCTGCCGCCACTGCTCGCGCGACTGGCCCCAGATCTGCATCGGCTTGTCGTTGTACGGCGCTGGCAGCTCCCCCATGCGCAGCATCGTGCTGCCGAGCTTGCGCGCGACCGCCCGCGAGTTGTCGTTGTTCTCGGCGATGGTGTGGATCACCTCATCCCACCCGAGCGTGTCGAACGCCCAGTCGATCGCGGCGACCGCAGCTTCCGGCGCATAGCCCCTGCCCCAGCTGGCATGGCGGATGCCCCAGCCGACCTCGGTACCAGGCCAGTCCTGCGGTTGCCAGGGACCCATGCGCCCGATCCAGTCGCCGCTGGATTTCTCGATCACGCTGAACATCGAGAAGCCGAACAGCTGCCAGGCGCCGGCCAGGCTGCAGAAGCCACGCCAGGCCACCGAAGGCGGCTGCACGCCACCGAGGGTGCGCATCGTTTCCTCGTCGGCGCAGAACGCCAGGTAAGGTTCGTAGTCCTCGCGCAGGAGTGGGCGCAGGATCAGGCGCTCTGTTTCGATGCGCAGGTCGAAAATGCTCATGCCGGCTCCATGTCGAAGGAAGCGTCCATGATGGTGGATTCGCGCTCCGCACGGATGAATTTCGCCGGCTGCAACGAAACGGGCCGGCATGAGCCGGCCCGTGGGGTACTGCATGCTGCTTCCAGATTACTGGCGCGTGGTGGCCGCAGTGGCACCGGCGGCAGCGGTCTGCGTGACCAGCTGGCCATCGACCACCGGCAGGCGATCGCTGGCCGGCTTGTTGTCCATGCGCACGGTCTTCTCGGCGCCGTCGTAGCGATAGGTCACGTTGTAGCCCTTCACCACGTCGTTGGTGCCCATGGCGATGCGGTTACCCGGCTTGCTGGCCATGCGCATGGTGCCGGTGGTGCCGTCCTCGTTGCGGTAGGTCACGTTGTAGCCGGTAACACGGCTCGACTCGGAGGTTGCGGTCTCGGTGTGGCACTGGCGCTCGGTACGGTTGACCACGCGGCCACCCACGTGGCGCTTGTCGATCTGGTTGCCGATGAAGCCACCGGCCACGGCACCGGCCGCGGTCGCGGCCTTCTTGCCGTTACCACCGCCGACCTGGTTGCCCAGCAGGCCACCCACCACAGCACCGACCACGGTGCCGCCGACGTTGCCGTCACGTTCCGGCAGGCGCTCCTGCACCGTCACGTCCTGGCAGACTTCATGCGGTGTCTGGGTGGTGGAGGTCTCGCGCACCGCATCGGTGCCGATCACGGTGGCGTAGGCCTTCTGCTTCTCGGTGATCGGGTCGACCTTCAGCACGTCGGCATATTCCAGCCCACGCGGTGCCGACGGGTCGAGCGTGTCACCACGCGCGCCATCGCCAGTGGCGTTGCCATCGACCAGGCGCGATTCGCCATTGGGGGTTCCGGCGCTGATGGAATCAGGCGACGTGTCGCCGCTCTTCATGAAGGCGGCGGTGGCGATACCACCGACCAGCAGCGCGCCCGCTGCGACCAGGACAGTTGTAGTTGTGCTTTTCATGACCTGCTCCTTGCGGACCATCCGCAACGTTCTCGGACCTGATTGCAGCATGCGCTGCCTGAACGGAATCTCCACATTTCCTGCTCATTCCCGTAACCCATTCAGCATCGGGAAATGCTGGGCCCGTGGTAGCGTTTGCATATTCCCCAGGAGGACCCCCGCCATGGCCAACCCGATGCTGCTGCCGGTATTGCAATGGGCGCGCCGGCTGCGCTACCCCACCCTGTTCAAGCTCACCGCAGGCCTGTTCGTGCTGACCCTGTTCATCCCCGACCCGATTCCGTTCGTCGATGAACTGGTGCTCGGCTTCGGCACCCTGCTGCTGGCCAACTGGAAAAGCCGCAACACCGCCACAGCGCCGCCGTCGCTGGAACAGCGTTGAGCCTGCTGGTCGACAGCCACTGCCATCTCGATGCCGGCGGGTTCGACAGTGACCGCGCCGCCGTGATCGCACGCGCGCAGGCCGCTGGCGTGCGCCTGCAGGTGGTGCCGGCGGTGACGGCGGCCAGCTGGCCGAAGCTGCGGGAGGTCTGCCAGCAGGCGCCGGGGCTGTACCCGGCCTACGGCCTGCACCCGATGTTCCTGTCCGAGCACCGGCCCGGCCACCTGCCGCTGCTGCGCGAGTGGATCGAGCGCGAACGCCCCTGCGCGATCGGCGAATGCGGCCTGGACTTCTTTGTCGAAGGCCTGGATGCCGAGACGCAGCAGGCATACTTCCTCGGCCAGCTGCAACTGGCCCGTGAGTTCGAGCTGCCGGTGATCGTGCATGCACGGCGCGCGGTGGACGTGGTGATCGCCGCGATCCGTCGCATCGGCGGCCTGCGCGGCGTGGTGCACAGCTTTTCCGGCAGTCCGGAACAGGCGGCACAACTGCACCGGCAGGGCTTCCTGCTCGGGCTCGGCGGCCCGTTGACCTACGAACGCGCGCAGCGCCTGCAGCGGCTGGTGCGCGACATGCCGCTGGAACAGCTGCTGCTGGAGACCGACGCGCCCGACCAGCCTGACGCCGGCATCCGCGGCCAGCGCAACGAACCGGCACGGCTGGCGGTCATCGCCCGCCACGTGGCCGCGCTGCGCGGGATGGAGCTGGACGCAGTGGCCCAGGCCACGACGGAGAATGCACGACGCCTGTTCGCGCTGCCGGCAATGTAACGGTAGGTGCCGGCCGCTGGCCGGCACGATCCATCACACCTCGCTGGCCTCTACCGCTTCGGCCTTCACTTTCTTCGGCTCCAGCAGCATTTCCAGCGCCTTGCCCACCGCCGCGAACGCGAACGCGCCAGTGATATGGGTCGCCGCACCCAGGCCGGCGCCGCAGTCCAGCTTCAACGCCGCATCGGCGCCAAGGTTCGGGCGGATGCCACAGACGCTGCCATCAGCCTGCGGATACTTCACGTTCTCCAGCGAATACACTGCCGGCACACCGAAATAGCGCTTGGCGTTCTTCGGGAAATTGAACTCGCTGCGCAGCTTCTTGCGGATCAGCGCCAGCATGGCGTCGTGCTCGGTGCGCGAGACGTCGCGGATGCGCACCAGGGTCGGATCGGTACGGCCACCGGCGGCACCGACGGTCAGCAGCGGCAGCTTGCGGCGACGGCACCAGGCAATCGTCTCGACCTTGACCCGGAAGCTGTCGCAGGCATCGATCACCAGATCGAAGCCCCGGTCCAGCAGCTCCGCCATGTTCGACACGGTCAGGAACGCCTGCACGGCATCGACCTCGATATCCGGATTGATCGCGCGGCAGCGCTCGGCCATCGCCTCGGCCTTGTTGCGGCCGTAGTTGCCTTCCATCGCCGGCAGCTGCCGGTTGGTGTTGGAGACGCAGATGTCATCGGCATCGATCAGGGTCAGGTGGCCCACCGCCGAGCGGGCCAGCGCTTCCACCACCCATGAGCCGACGCCGCCCATGCCCACCACCGCCACGCGGCTACCCTGCAGGCGCTCGAGCGCACCCACGCCATACAGCCGTTCGATGCCGGCGAAGCGTTGTTTGACCTGTTCATTCATCCCGCTATTTTAACGTGCAGGCGCCAGCGCCTGCAGCGCGCCGGCATCGAACCCACCGTTGCACGCCCGGAGAGCCCGCCATGAACGCCAGCCCACCCCGCCGTCCGTCCACCGCCTACCGCTATCTGTTCGTGCTCGGCCTGGGACTGTTGATCGGCCTGATCGCCACGGTGATGGTGGGCCGCGCCCTGCAGGCGCGCCGCGACCCGTTCCCGGACAGTCTGATGCAGGTGATGCAACGGCAATCGCAGCTGCTGCAGCAGGCCCAGCAGCAGAACCGCTGCAGCCTGGCCGACAGCGTGCCGCGCCTGCAGGCCCTGCGCCTGCTGTCCAACGACCTCGATCTGGCCTTTCCCGGGCTGAAGGACAACGCGCAGTTCCAGCAGCACGCCAGCCAGCTGCGTGGCAACCTCAACGCCGCCCTGGCCGCGCCGCCCAGCGACTGCACGGCCCTGGCCCAAGTGGTGGAAACCGTGCAGGCCGACTGCCGCGCCTGCCACCAGGACTTCCGCTGAGCCGCATTCATCCTGCAGCCGGGCAAGGCACGCACGGTTGGCGCGTCGTTCACGTTCGAAAGGAGACGATTCGTCCACCCTGCTGCATGACGCAGTACCACCCCAGACACCCGCCTTCACGGCCAGGAGACGCCCCATGAAGATCCAGCTCATTGCCGCCAGCGCCATTGCTACCCTCGCCCTGGCAGGCTGTGCCACCTCGCCTGGCTACGGCGGTGGTGGTTACAACAACGGCTACAACAATGGCGGCTACGGCAACAACGGCGGTTACAACCAGGGCCGCTGCGCTGACTGCGGCATCGTCACCCGCATCAATACCGTGCAGTCCGGCCGTACCGCCCCCAGCGCGACCGGCGCGATCCTGGGCGGCATCGTCGGCGCCGTGGCCGGCCACGAGATCTCCGACCACACCGGTGGCAGCCGTGGCAACAAGAACATCGCCGCCGCTGCGGGCGCAGTCGGTGGCGCGCTGGCCGGCAACCAGATCCAGAAGAACGTGACCAGCGACACCTACGACATCAGCGTGCGCATGGACGATGGCCGCACCATCGTGGTCAACCAGCGTGACCTCGGCGGCATCCGCGAAAACACCTACGTGCGCGTGGTCAACGGCAAGGTCATCCTGCGCTGATCCGCACCGGGCCATGCGCAACGAAAAAGGCCCGCTTGCGCGGGCCTTTTTCATGCCGACAGGCGGCGGGCATTACACCGGCTGCACCTTGTCAGCCTGCAGACCCTTCTGGCCCTGCACGACTTCGAAGCTCACAGTCTGGCCTTCCTTGAGGCTCTTGAAGCCCTGGGTCTCGATGGCGCGGAAGTGCACGAACACGTCCTCGCCATTCTGCCGGCTGATGAAGCCGAAGCCCTTCGCATCATTGAACCACTTTACGGTACCGGTCTCGCGATCAGCCATCTCACTAACTCCCTTTGACTCTCTCTTGTTGTTGGAAACGCCTGGTGGGCGGCTGACAAGCAAGGGGGAAGCGAGGTGCATCGATGCAGCGGATCGGGAAGATCTTGCTTCATCAGGCCACGATCCACGGTGACCTTGCCAAGCTCAGCGACTGCAACTTAACCCGCCCAAAACGAAAAAGCAACTGGCAAAATCTTTCACTGTCAACCCCAAAACGGCCACCATACGGGACAGCATGGGACTCTCATTCATCTTATATCTGCTAGCGGTCATTTTTGTCCTCGTCGGCATCGCCGGGATCATCCTGCCAGCCCTCCCCGGCATCCCGCTGGTATTCATCGGACTGCTGCTGGCGGCCTGGGCCGACGGCTTCGCCCATGTGGGCTGGCCAACCCTGGTCGCACTGGGTGTACTGACCGTGCTCTCGCTGCTGGCGGACGTGCTGGCCACAGTGGTGGGCGCACAACGGGTGGGCGCCAGCCGGAAGGCGCTATGGGGCACGTTCCTCGGCAGCATCGTCGGCCTGTTCTTCATGCCGATCGGCCTGTTCGCCGGCCCGTTGATCGGCGCCCTGCTCGGCGAGTACTGGCACACCCGCGAGCTGGGCCGCTCGACCAAGGTCGGCCTGGCCACCTGGCTCGGCATCCTGCTCGGCCTGGCGCTGAAGCTGGCGGTGGTGATCGCGATGCTGGGGCTGTTCGCCTTCGCCTGGTTCCTGTGACCGGTGCAGCCTTCACGCTACACGCACGCAGTGGCCGTGCATAAACCGTAGGGGCTGGCCGCGATCCGGTACAGCCGCCACACTGTGCGATTCCCGTATTCACCGAAGGGCCTGCTGGAATGACCCTCCCCCCGCTGCTTCCCCGCCTCGCGCCGCTGGCGCTGGCCCTGGCCAGTGCGCCGCTGGCCGCGCAGGAATTCGTGCCCAGCACCGACACTTCGCCGGCGGCGTGTGCCGCCATCACCACCGACGCCGCGCGCCTGGCCTGCTATGACCGCCTGTTCGCGCACACCCCGCAGGCCACGGCCGCTGCCGACGCCGCTGCCGAGGCGGCCGCGCAGGCCCGTCGCGAAGAGCGCCAGACCGCACGCGTGAGCCAGGGCGAAGAGAAACTGCGCGAACGGGTCAGCGACCTGTTCCGTCCGGCAGCATCGGACAGCGCGCTGGCCAACGCCGGACGCGGTTCGCTGCTGGACAGCCGCTGGGAGCTGGCCGAGGACTCCAAGCTGGGCCCGTTCCAGCTGCGTGCCTACAAGCCGGTATACCTGCTGCCGGCGTTCTGGACCAGCGACCGCAACACCACGCCGCATTCGCCGAACCCGGCCAACACGGTCACCACCCCGCAGGTACTCGACAGTGCCGAACTGAAGTTCCAGATCAGCTTCAAGACCAAGATCGCCGAGAACCTGTTCGGCGACAACGGCGATATCTGGGCCGGCTACACCCAGAGCTCGCGCTGGCAGGCCTACAACGGCGAGGATTCGCGCCCGTTCCGCGAAACCAATTACGAGCCGGAAGTGATGATGGTATTCCGCAACGGCTACTCGATCGGTGGCTGGCGCGGGCGCATGACCGGCATCGCACTGAACCATCAGTCCAACGGCCGCGCTGATCCGTTGTCGCGCAGCTGGAACCGGGTGATGCTCAACATCGGCCTGGACCGTGAGAACTGGGCACTGGTGCTGCGACCGTGGTACCGCATTCCCGAGACCCGCAGCGACGACAACAATCCGGACATCGAGGACTACATGGGCCGCGGTGACGCGACCCTGACCTGGAACCGCAACGGCCATGAAGTCTCGCTGATGGCGCGTCATTCGCTGCGCACCGGCAGCCGCTCGCACGGCGCCCTGCAGCTGGATTACGGCTTCCCGATCAGCAACCTGCTGCGCGGCCATGTGCAGATCTTCGACGGCTACGGCGAAAGCCTGATCGACTACAACCACAAAGCCACCTACGTGGGTGTGGGCGTGTCGCTGCTGGAGTGGTTCTGATGGACGTGACGATCTGGCATAACCCGGCCTGCAGCAATTCGCGCGGCGCCCTGAAGCTGATCCGCGATGCGGGCATCGAGCCGGAGGTGATCGAGTACCTCGGCAATCCCCCCGATGTGGCCACACTGCGCCAGGTGCTGGCCGAATCCGGATTGAGCGCGCGTGATCTGGTGCGCAGCAAGGAATCGCAGTTCGCCGAACTGGGCCTGGAAGATGCGGACGAGGCCACGCTGCTGGCCTCGATGGCCGAACACCCGCGCCTGATCAACCGCCCCGTGGTGCGCACGCCCAAGGGCACACGGCTGTGCCGCCCGCCGGAAACGGTGCTGGAGATCCTGTAACCCGCACTGCGTTGGTAGAGCCGAGCCATGCTCGGCTGCATTCATGGACTGCACGCGAACAGCAGCCGAGCATGGCTCGGCTCTACAGAACACGTTACCGCCAGTCGGTGATGCCCTCGCGGCGATACACCTCGGCGAACGCCGGGCGCGCCTTCATCGACGTGGCATGCGCCTTCAGCACCGGCCAGGTGTCGCTGGGCTTCGGCATGCCGCGCGACCAGCGCATCAGCATCACCAGCATGTAGTCGACCACGCAGGGCGTGGCGCCCAGCAGGTAGGGACCATGCACCTGCAGGTGCGTGGCGACATGCTGCCAGGCCGCTTCAAGGCGCTGACGGGCCATCTCGCGGCTCGCCTCGATATTCGCCTCCCCCGCCATTTCATGCGGGTAGAACCAGGCACGATAGGCGGGCTGCAGCGTATTGGCACACCAGAACATCCATCGGTAGGCCTCGGCACGCTGTGGCGTACCCACCGGGGGCAGCAGGTTGGCGTCCGGATGGCGATCAGCCAGGTACAACGCAATGGCCGCCGCTTCGGTCAGTACCAAGCCATCGATCAGCAGCGTCGGCACCACACCGGCCGGATTCAGCGCCAGGTACTCCGCCGACTTGTGCTCGCGCGCGTCGAAATCCAGCAGCACCAACTCGTGCTCGATGCCCAGCTCGATCAACAGCCAATGCACCACGAGGGCGGCAGTACTGGTCGAACCATACAGCGTGGTGCTCATGCGGAAGATCCTGTGCAGGTGGATCCGCCGATTATGCGCCCGCGCGCGCGATCGTTGCTCAGCCGCAGCTGCTCATGCAGGAATCCCGGCGTTCGCCACAGGACATCATCGGCGCGCGCATCGTGCAGTCATGCGCCTTCAGTTCGCAGGCACGGCGCAGTTCGGGGTTGGCAACGTCCTTGCAGCGCTTGTCCGGCGCAGGCACCGCCTGCTGCTCGCAGCTGAAGGCACTGTTGCCGGTGCTGCCCCGCGCCATGCAGCTGCGATAGTCGGCCTGGCACTGCATGCGGCACTGCGAGGAGGCGGAGAAATCCGCACCTTCATAGGATGACGTTGTGCTGCAGCCGGCCAGGACCAGCAGGAACACAGCCGCGACGGATCGATGCAGGCGCATGGGCACATCCAGTGCAGGGGAGTGCCGACCCTAGCAGACTACGGTTACTCGTGCAGGCACCTACGCGTGCCGCGATCAGTACACGGGAATACCGGTGTCGGTGCGGACGTCATTCACGGTACCGCCGCAGGAGAGCAGGCACTGGGCGTACGGGGCACTGCATGAAGGAAGCGCCGGGGGACCGCAGTAGTTGCCGGCACCGTTGCCCCCTTCGCAGTTGTGCCGCTGCTTGTCGTCGGCGATACCACTGCAACGGCTGATGATCCGGCTCTTCTCGCTTCCGCAGCTCCGCTGATCCGATTCGGCACGGGCGCGGTTGTGGAAGTCGCACGTCGCCTTCTGGCTCTCGCAGACCGACGCGCAGATCTTCCCCGCTTCGTGGGTGGGTGGCTCGACGAAATAACGTGGCCCGCAGGCGCTGCACGCCAGCGTAGCGACCAGCAACACGAAAACACGCGACCACTGCAGCACGATGGACTCCCTTCCAGTACGCCGGCCAGTACGTTGGCAGAGCAGGCCGCGCGCGGGCAGGCTGCACACAACAACGGCGCCACGCGGGCGCCGTTGCCTGAAACGGAAGCGGAAGACTTACTCCACCACCACCGGAATCTTGCCGATGCGGGCCTGCCATTCGCGCGGGCCGGTCTTGTGTACCGATTCGCCAGTGGAATCCACTGCCACGGTCACCGGCATGTCCTGCACGGTGAACTCGTAGATCGCTTCCATGCCCAGATCAGCGAAACCGACCACCTTGGCCGCCTTGATCGCCTTGGACACGAGGTAGGCCGAACCGCCGACCGCCATCAGGTAGGCCGACTTGTGCTTCTTGATCGCCTCGATTGCGGCCGGGCCGCGCTCGGCCTTGCCGACCATACCCAGCAGGCCGGTCTGCGCCAGCACCTGCTCGGTGAACTTGTCCATACGGGTCGCCGTGGTCGGGCCGGCCGGGCCCACCACTTCGTCGCGCACCGGATCAACCGGGCCCACGTAGTAGATGAAACGCCCCTTCAGGTCGACCGGCAGTTCCTCGCCCTTGTTGAGCATGTCGACCATGCGCTTGTGCGCGGCGTCACGGCCGGTCAGCAGCTTGCCGTTGAGCAGCAGGGTCTGGCCCGGCTTCCAGCTGGCCACGTCCTCCGGCGTGATCGTGTCCAGGTCCACCCGGGTGCCCTTGGACGCGTCATAGGTCAGCTTCGGCCAGTCCTCCAGCGACGGCGGGTCCAGCATCACCGGGCCGCTGCCGTCCAGGGTGAAGTGCGCGTGGCGGGTGGCCGCGCAGTTCGGGATCATCGCCACCGGCAGGTTGGCCGCGTGGGTCGGGTAATCGTTGATCTTGATGTCGAGCACGGTGGTCAGGCCACCCAGGCCCTGCGCACCGATACCCAGTGCATTGACCTTCTCGTACAGCTCCAGGCGCAGCTCTTCGATGCGGTTGGACGCACCACGGGCCTGCAGCTCGGTGATGTCGATCGGCTCCATCAGCGCTTCCTTGGCCAGCAGCATCGCCTTTTCGGCGGTACCACCGATGCCGATGCCGAGCATGCCCGGCGGACACCAGCCGGCGCCCATGGTCGGCACGGTCTTCAGCACCCAGTCGACGATGGAGTCGGACGGGTTGAGCATGGCGAACTTGGTCTTCGCTTCCGAACCACCGCCTTTGGCGGCAACGATGACGTCGACCTTGTTGCCCGGCACCACCTTGACGTTGACCACGCCCGGGGTGTTGTCCTTGGTGTTGATGCGCTTGCCGGCCGGATCAGCCAGCACCGAGGCGCGCAGCTTGTTGTCCGGGTGCATGTAGGCGCGGCGAACGCCTTCATTGGCCATGTCTTCCACGCCCATGGTGGCGTCATCCCAACGCACGTCCATGCCGATTTCCAGGAACACGGTGACGATGCCGGTGTCCTGGCAGATCGGGCGGTGGCCTTCGGCGCACATCCGCGAATTGATCAGGATCTGGGCCATCGCTTCCTTCGCGGCCGGCGACTCCTCGCGTTCGTACGCGGCGGCGAGGTTCTTGATGTAGTCGACCGGGTGGTAGTACGAGATGTACTGCAGCGCGTCGGCGATGGACTGGATGAGGTCTTCCTGCTTGATCGATGTCACGTCTTGCTCGCTTGCTCGAGGCTGGCGGGGGTAATCCGCCCATTTTACCCCCTCCCCCGGCCGCGGGGTGGTAGTGCCGGCCGCCGGCCGGCACTATCCGCGCAAGCCCTCTGTCACGCCATGCGCCACTGCGGCGTCCTTGCCCACATGAACGCTGAAACCGCTTTCCATACCCACCGCCCGCGCCTGATGGCCCTGGCCTACCGCCTGCTCGGCAGCCGCGCCGACGCCGAAGACGTCGTCCAGGATGCCTGGCTGCGCTGGTCCGGCGCCGACCCGGCGGCCGTCCGCGACCCCGAAGCCTGGCTGGTCACCACCACCACCCGGCTTGGCCTGGACCGGCTGCGCGCGGCCAAGCGCGAGCGCATGCACTACGTCGGTCCCTGGCTGGCCGAGCCACTGGCGGTCACCCTGGAGCCCGACCCGGCGCCCGGCCCGGCGCAGCTGCATGCGCTGGCCGACGATGTCTCGGTCGCCTTCCTGACCCTGCTCGAACAGCTCGGCCCCGAGGAACGCGCCGCCTTCCTGCTGAAGGAGGCGTTCGACCACGACTACCGCGAAATCGCCGACCTGATCGGCCACAGCGAAGCCAACTGCCGGCAGCTGGTGCATCGGGCCCGGCAGCGCCTGCAATCCGGGCGCCCACGCTTCAATGCCGATGCCAGCCAGCACCGGCAGTTGCTGACGCGCTTCATGGATGCCTCGCAGCGCGGCGACAGCGAGGCGATCCAGGCCCTGCTGCACGCCAACGCGCTGCTGGTCTCCGACGGCGGCGGCGTGGTTACCGCCGCGATCCGCCCGCTGCTGGGCGCCGAGCGCATCGGCCGCCTGTTCTGGGCCATCGCACGTCGTGGCGCGGTGCATCCGGCGCAGCTGGGCTACGTCAACGGCGAGCCGGCGATCCTGCGCTTCCATGGCGATCGGCTGCACTCGGTCACCACCATCGAAGTGGTCGATGGCCGCATCGCCAACGTGTACAGCGTGCTGAATCCGGAAAAGTTGCCGATCGTTGTCACGCACGGTGACGGCACGGCGTCCTCGTAATGACAGGCGGCCATCGTGGCCGCCGTGGAGCCGAAAATGTCCGACCACACCTCTCCCCGCGTCCCCTACACCCGCCTGGCCGCCGAGGCCTTCAAGGGCCTGTTGGCCACCAGCCAGGCGGTGCATGACAGTTCGATCGACCCAACCCTGATGGAACTGGTGTTCCTGCGCGTGTCGCAGCTCAACGGCTGCGGCTACTGCATGGACATGCACGGCACCGCGCTGCG
Source organism: Stenotrophomonas geniculata ATCC 19374 = JCM 13324 (assembly GCF_001431625.1). GTDB lineage: Bacteria > Pseudomonadota > Gammaproteobacteria > Xanthomonadales > Xanthomonadaceae > Stenotrophomonas > Stenotrophomonas geniculata. Next base: position 457 of record NZ_LLXT01000144.1, on the reverse strand, counting down.
CAAGGGCGGCATCGAGCCGCGCAAGCTGGACACCCTGCCCGCGTGGCACGAAAGCCGCTTCTTCGATGCACGCGAACGCGCAGCACTGGGCTGGGCCGAGGCGCTGACCCGTTTGACCGACGGTGCGCCGTCGCAGGCGGCGTTCGATGCACTGGCACCGCACTTCGATGAGAAGGGCATCAGTGACCTGAGCATGGGCATTGCCGTGATCAACGCCTGGAACCGGCTGGGCGCGGGCCTGCTGCCACCGCTGCCGTAAGAGGGTTTTGTTGGCCGGGCTGCCGCCCGGCACCCGCAGAGGCAACAACCAGAGCAACATCAAAAGCCGGCGCTACTGTGGGTTGGCGGGGCGGGTCAGGTCGCAGGGGACGCTGCAAGTACGTCCATGTAAGCTCGGTCGCCGCTTGCTCGTGTGCGCTGTCCTGCGCACACGGCAAGACCGGAGTTGGGCGTCCTT
>NZ_LLXT01000143.1 GCF_001431625.1 Stenotrophomonas geniculata ATCC 19374 = JCM 13324 | reverse complement strand
GTGCCCCGCCTTCGACAGTTGACCGGTGGCCAGTAGATCCACGCCATGCGTGGATGAATCTCTGTCAGATATCGAAATTCAATCTGGGGTCAGATCCGTTTTCCTTCGGAAAACGGATCTGACCCCATCGGCATGTCCAACAGATCGCGAGAATCTGTCGAAGGCGGGGTGGGTCCGGTTGCGGGGGTGTCCGCGGCATGGATGCCGCGGCCAAGCCCCCAAGGAAGGGTTTACGGCGTCCCCCGCCAGCGGACCCACCCCGCCTCCCGCAGGAAGCCCGCTGTTGCTTCGGCTGTTGCTTCGGCCGTTGCTTCGGCAGGTGCCGGGCGCAGCCCGGCCGGACCACCTCCGGTGGTTGCAGCAGCAACCGAAAAAATTGGCCATGATCGGCTGACTCCCACGTCGTACGGCCCGCCCGTTCCGCCAGCCATGCCCGAATACCGTTCCCGTACCTCCACCGCCGGCCGCAACATGGCCGGCGCCCGCGCCCTGTGGCGTGCCACCGGCATGAAGGACGGCGACTTCCACAAGCCGATCATCGCCATCGCCAACTCCTTCACCCAGTTCGTGCCCGGCCACGTGCACCTGAAGGACCTCGGCCAGCTGGTCGCGCGCGAGATCGAACAGGTCGGCGGCGTCGCCAAGGAATTCAACACCATCGCCGTGGACGACGGCATCGCGATGGGCCACGACGGCATGCTGTATTCGCTGCCCAGCCGCGAGATCATCGCCGACGCCGTGGAGTACATGGTCAACGCGCATTGCGCCGACGCACTGGTGTGCATCAGCAACTGCGACAAGATCACCCCCGGCATGCTGATGGCCGCGCTGCGCCTGAACATCCCGGTGGTGTTCGTGTCCGGCGGGCCGATGGAAGCGGGCAAGACCAAGCTGTCCGAGCACAAGCTGGACCTGGTCGATGCAATGGTGGTGGCCGCCGATGACAGCGCCTCCGACGAGAAGGTGGCCGCATTCGAGCGCAGCGCCTGCCCTACCTGCGGCTCCTGCTCGGGCATGTTCACCGCCAACTCGATGAACTGCCTGACCGAAGCACTGGGCCTGTCGCTGCCCGGCAACGGCACCACGCTGGCCACCCACGCCGACCGTGAGGCGCTGTTCCGCCGTGCCGGGCGCCTGATCGTCGAACTCTGCCACCGCTGGTATGGCGGCGAAGACCCGAGCGCGCTGCCGCGCGGCATCGCCACCCAGGCCGCGTTCGCCAATGCAATGACCCTGGATATCGCCATGGGCGGTTCCACCAACACCATCCTGCACCTGCTGGCCGCCGCGCAGGAAGCGGAGGTCGACTTCGACCTGACCCACATCGACGCGCTGTCGCGGCGCGTACCGCAGCTGTGCAAGGTGGCGCCGAATACGCCGAAGTACCACATCGAGGACGTGCACCGCGCCGGCGGCGTGTTCGGCATCCTCGGTGAACTGGAGCGCGCCGGCCTGCTCGAAACCACGGTGCCGACCGTACACAGCACCAGCCTGGCCGAAGCGCTGGAACGCTGGGACGTGGTGCGCAGTGACAACGACACCCTGCACACCTTCTTCAAGGCAGGCCCGGCCGGCATTCCCACCCAGGAAGCCTTCAGCCAGGCCACGCGCTGGCCGACGCTGGACATCGACCGCGCTGAAGGCTGCATCCGCTCGCTGCAGCACGCGTACTCACTGGAAGGCGGCCTCGCCGTACTGCGCGGCAACCTGGCCGTGGATGGCTGCGTGGTGAAGACCGCCGGCGTGGACGAGTCGATCCACGTGTTCGAAGGCCCTGCGCGCGTCTATGAAAGCCAGGACGCGGCCGTCGCCGGCATCCTCGCCGACGAAGTGCAACCCGGCGAGGTGGTGGTGATCCGCTACGAAGGCCCGAAGGGTGGCCCGGGCATGCAGGAAATGCTGTACCCGACCAGCTATCTGAAGTCGAAGGGGCTGGGCAAACAGTGCGCGCTGCTCACGGATGGCCGCTTCTCCGGCGGCACCTCGGGCCTGTCGATCGGCCACGTCTCGCCGGAAGCGGCCAGCGGCGGCGCGATCGGCCTGGTGGAAGATGGCGACCGCATCCGCATCGACATTCCGGCCCGCCGCATCGATCTGCTGCTGGATGAGGCCACCCTGGCGCAACGCCGCGCCGACGCCGATGCCCGCGGCTGGAAGCCGCGTGCGGCGCGCCCGCGCAAGGTCACCAGCGCCCTGAAGGCGTACGCCCTGCTCGCCACCAGCGCAGACAAGGGTGCCGTGCGCAACACCGCGCTTCTGGGCGATTGACCGCCATACGGTAGTGCCGGCCGCTGGCCGGCATCTGTACTGCGACGCCCCACATCAATGAGGTTGCCGGCCGGCGGCCGGCGCTCCCCATCCTGATCCGTTATGGTGGTCCAGGAAGTCACCAACACGGAGGTTGAGATGATGTTGCTTTCCTTTGCGCTGGCCGCTGCCATGGGTGCAGCAGCCGAACCGCCAAAAGCACCCGACTGCAGCTACGACCGTGCAGCGATGCTGGCGATGGAACCTGGCCGGTTCGATCAGGACCTGGAAGGTGGCTGGCGCCCGTTGGCCGACCGTGGCTGTACCCGCGAAGCGGCCGACCTGCTGTCCGCCTACGGCGCACTGTCCAAGGCAGAAGGCAATGTCATCATCACGTGGCACGAGGGCCAGCTGCGCGCGGAGCTGGGGCAGACCGCGCAGGCGATTGCGCTGATGGAACGCAGCCACAAGCCAGTAAACGGGAGCGACCCGGGTTACTGGAATGCCTACGTGGACGGCATGGTCGCGTTCCTGCGCCAGGACCGCAGCGCCCTGGAGAAGGCTCGTGCGAGGCTGGTCGCGATACCGACGCCCACCGCGATGGCGGAGAACATCAAGGACGGCCGCTACCACTTCACCACCGAGGGCGGGCAGCAGGTGCAGATGCCGTGGCCGCCGAACCTGGACGTGCTTGATGGACTGCTGCGCTGCTTCGGCAAACCCTACGTGAAGGCCTATGGGCCAGGCTGCCGGAATCCGGAAGGCCGTTGAGGCCCTCCGCCGGGCATGGCCTGCGCTACCAGCACCCGTCAACCAATCACGCGCTTGAACGGCGGCAAGGCGTCGATGATGCGCTTGCCGTAGCGACGGGTCAGCAGCCGCGAATCAAGAATGACCACGCGGCCGGTGTCGGTGGAGGTGCGGATCAGGCGGCCGGCGAACTGGGTCAACGTGCGCAGCGCATGCGGAATGGCGATCAGGTTGAACGCATTGAGCCCGCGCCCCTCGAACCATTCGCTGAGGGTGGCGGTCTGCGGGTCGGTCGGCACCGCGAACGGCACCTGGGTGATCACCACCGTGGTGCAGGCTTCACCTGGCAGGTCGAGGCCTTCGCCGAACGAATTCAGCCCGAACAGCACCGAGCCCTCACCCGCCGCGACACGGCGCAGGTGCTCGTCGATCAGACGGGTCTTGGACATCTCGCCCTGCACCAGCACCTGCTTGCGGCGCGCGGCCGACATCAGGCCAGCCACCTTCTCCATCTTCCAGCGCGAGGTGAACAGCACCATCGAGCCCTTGGCCCAATCCAGCTCGGTGTCGAGGTAGCGTGCCACTTCGCGCGGATGGCCTTCGCGGTCATCCGGCGTGACCGGGAACTTCGGCACGATCAGCTCGGCCTGGTTGGGCAGGTCGAACGGCGACGACAGCGAAACCATCTCGGCCTCTTCGGGAATGCCGTTGTCGATCGCCAGCGATTGGAAATCGCCACCGCCGGTCAGCGTCGCCGAAGTCATCACCACCGAATCCACTTCATCCCACAGCAGCTTGCGCAGCACGTGCGCGGCCGACACCGGCGAGCCGTGCAGCACCAGGTCGCCGTCGCGGGTGGCGGTGACCCAGCGCGCCATCGGCGGCGCGCCGTCCTTGTCCTCGCGGCGCCAGGCCTGCCACAGGTTGTACTGCTGCTCGATCATTTCCAGCGCCATGCCCAGGTTGCGCTGCAGGCGCTCGCGCGCGGCATCGTCCGGCTTGCCCTTGGCGACCTGCGCGGTGGCGGCATGCGCCCAGTTGTAGAGGCTGCGGGTATCGTCAGCCAGCGCCTCGATCGGCTCGCGCCAGGCGTCGGGCAGTCGCCCATTCGCCGCGCGCCACATCGGCTCTTCGTCCGCCGGCGCCGGCATCCACACGCGCTCGATATGATCGCGGAACGCGCGCAACTGCTTGGCCACGTTGCTGGCCACTTCGATCGCTTCGTTCGGCAGCAGGTTGCCGAGGCGGTCCTTGTCGACCGCGCGGTAGGCACCGGCGATCAGGATCTGCAGGCGGCCGGTGCGCTTGGCCATTTCATCCAGCGCCAGGCTGGCCGCGCCCTGGTCGATCGCCACGTTGCCGATGTGATGGCCTTCGTCCAGCACCAGCAGCATGTCCGACGGCGGCGCGATCAACGGCTGGCCGTTGTCGCTGTCGCCGATCGACAGCGCCGACAGCAGCAGCGCGTGGTTGGTAACGACGATCTGCGCATCACGCACGGTGTTGCGCGAACGCAGCACCGCACACTGCGCCGAATAGGCACAGCGGCGCCCGGCGCAGCCCGAGGCCGGCGTGGTGATGCGGCTGCGCAGGCCGGGGCTGATGGTCTCCGGTGCGTTGTCGATGTCGCCATCCCAGCTGCCGCTGGTGAAGGCATCGGTCAGGCGCTTGGCGATGTCCATTTCGATCGGCGCCAGCGGCCGATCAAACAGCGGCGCGTCATCCTCGAACATGCCGCCCTGCGAGCCCTCACCCTGTGCCTCGGCAGCATTGCGCGTGCACAGATAGCGGGTGCGGCCTTTGGCCAGCGCCACGGTCGCTTCCAGGCCGGTGGCCTTGAGGAAATTCGGGATATCGCGCTCCACCAGCTGCGACTGCAGCGCCACGGTGCCGGTACTGATCACCAGCTTCTTCTTGCTGGCCAGCGCAATGGGTACGCCCGCGGTGAGGTAGCCCAGGCTCTTGCCGACGCCGGTGGGCGCCTCGACCACGCCGACGCCGCCACTTTTCGACAGCGCACGCGACACCACGCCGATCATCTGGCTCTGCGAGCGGCGGGTGGAGAAGCCGGGGGTATTGGCCTGCAGCGTCGTGTACGCCTTGCGGATCGCATCCTTCAAGGTGTCATCGAGCGTGCGCGGAGCGGCAACGGTTTCGGTCACGCCGGGAAGTACCGTGGCTGGATCAGGCCGGTCATTGTCGCATGGCCGGCCACGTTCACCGCCGCTGGCACCCTGAACGGGCCAGCGACGACGCCTGGCGGCGGTCACGGTCCGGTGGCCGGACCTCTCAGGGGCCAGATACGCCGGGCATGGCCCGGCGCGACCGGTCAGGCCGCCGGGATCGTACGGCTACGCAGCAGGCGCACCAGTGCCCACACCAGCAGCACCACGCCGATGGCCTCGACCATCGCCAGCGCGAAATGCAGCACGCCGAGGATGGCGCCCATGCCCGAGATGGCGCTGAAGCTTCCACTGCTGACCAGCCACATGGGCAGGATGCCCGCCGCCAGGCCACCCAGGCTGGACAGCAGCAACAGCCCCAGGCCGACCAGGGCGCCGGTGCGGGTGGCATCGCGCGGTGCGCCGATCACCCAGACCAGGCCGATGCACAGCGCGATCAGTACCGGCAGGCGCACGCCGACCATGCTCAGCACGGTCACCATCAACGTTGTGCTGTCCATCGATCAGTCCTCGCCGGCCAGCACGGCCGAGCCCTGGCGCAGCGACTGGTAGACCTCGTCGGTCTGCGGGCGCACGCCATGCCACTGCAGGAAGCTCTCGGCCGCCTGTTCGACCAGCATGCCCAGGCCATCCACGGTATTGCGGCAGTTCGCCGCACGCGCCCAGGCCAGGAAGGCGATGGCGGCCTCGCCGTAGTTCAGGTCGACGGCGGTGGTCATCGAATTGACCAGCGACAGCGGCAGCTTGAACTCGACGTCGCGGTCGCGGCCGGCCGAGGTGGCATTGACGATCAGTTCGAAGTCGCCCAGATCACGCAGGTCTTCCCAGTAGCGGCTGATCGCGCGGCCCGGTTCGCCCATCGCGTCGATCAGTTCATCGGCGCGTTCCGGCGTGCGGTTGACCACCACCAGCTCGGTGATGCCGGCATCGAGGAAGGCCGGGGCGACGCTGCGCGCGGAGCCACCGGCACCGATCAGCAGCATGCGGCGGCCACGCAGGTCCAGGCCATGACGGTCGGTCAGGTCACGCACCAGGCCGATGCCATCGGTGGTGTCGCCATGCCAGCGGTCGCCCTTGCGCAGCAGCGTGTTCACCGAGCCGGCGCGGCGCGCACGTGCGGTCAGGGTGGAGCACACCGAGAACGCAGCCTCCTTGTGCGGCGAGGTGACGTTGGCGCCGACACCGCCTTCGGCGGCGAAGGCTTCCAGGCCGGCCAGGAACGCATCCGGCGCCAGGTCGATCGCGCGGTAATCCACCGCGATGCCTTCCTGGCGACCGAACGTCGCGTGGATCTGCGGCGACTTCGAGTGGGCAACGGGGTGTCCGAAGACGGCGTAACGGTCGGTCATGGAATCCTCAAGCTGGCTAGACTGATGCTCTTTCGTGCACGGACCCGGATGATGCGCATCACCCCGCCCCTGCTGGTGCTTGCCGCCAGTCTACTCTCTGCCCCCGTGGCGATGGCGTTGAACGAGTACGGCATCGAAGGCATGGGCGTGGTCTCCACCCGTGCCGACGAGGGCCGCGCCACGATCAGCGCCGATGGCCAGCGCATCGTGTTCGCACGCCGCGGCGAGGCGGGCTGGGGCCTGTGGCAGGCACGCGTGGTCGAGGGCCGCTGGCAGCAGGCGCAGGCGCTGCCGGTGGGCGTGGCCGGCGAGGCCCGCGATCCCTACTTCAGCCGTGATGGCCGCTGGCTGCTGTTCGCGGCCGGCCGCGAGGGCGCGCTGGCGCTGTACCGGGCCACGGTGGAAGCCGACGGCCAGCTCGGGAAGGCGCAGCCCTTGGCGGGCGATGGTGGGCGCCGGGAAGAGCGCGGGCCGGCCCTGAGCGCGGACGGCAAGCGGCTGTTGTTTGCCCGCGAGCAGGGTCGCGGCGCGGGCTGGGACCTGTTCGTGGCGTCACTGGACGCGCAGGGCGTGCGTGGCCCAGCCAGCGCATTGGCCGCGTTGAACAGCGCCGACGACGAGACCGACGGCGACTGGCTGGGCAACGACGGCGCGGTGGTGTTCAGCCGCGGCGGCGGCGCGACCGCGCAGGTGTGGAGCAGCGGCTGTGCGTGGACCGGCGCGGCGCTGCAGCCATTGGGGCTGTCATTCAACCAGGCCGGCGGCTGGACCGGCGCGCCGGTGATCGACAACGCCAAGCCGGGCGAGATTATGGTTGCCAGCAGTGCGGCGAAGGCGCCACGTGCCGGTGGCGTGGATGTGTACCGGTTGGCGGTGCCGAAGGTGGCGGCGGTTGCGGGGTGCGTGCCTGCCGCCCGGTAGATGCCAACCTTGGTTGGCATGCGGGAAAGTGCCAACCAAGGTTGGCACCCACCCGTCAGCGCGACAACACCTTCGCGCGCTGCTGCTCGTACTCGACTTCGCTCAACTGGCCGTTGTCCTTGCGCTGGTTCAGCGCGGCCAGCTCGGCCTGCACGCTCTCCGGCAGGGCCTGCTCACGGGCCACGTGGCGGGCGGCGGAGAGCTGCTCCGGCGGGCGCTTGCCCGCGCGCCATGCGGCGATGAAGACACCGACGATGATGGCGCCGAACACCAGCGTACCGATGCCCCAGATCAACCATTGCATCCATCCCAGTTCGGGTCCCATCGCGCAGTCCTCCGTCTATCGTGGCGCTATTGTCAGCGCTCGCGCAGCCATCGCGCCACCTGCGGCGCGAAATAGGTCAGCACGCCGTCGGCACCGGCCCGCTTGAAGCCCAGCAGCGACTCCAGCACACAGGCGCGCTCGTCCAGCCAGCCGTTGGCGAAGGCCGCCTTCATCATCGCGTACTCGCCACTGACCTGATAGGCGAAGGTCGGCACGCCGAACGTCTCCTTCACCCGGCGCACCAGGTCCAGGTACGGCATGCCCGGCTTGACCATCACCATGTCGGCGCCCTCTTCCAGATCCAGCGCGATCTCGCGCAGGGCCTCGTCGCCGTTGGCCGGGTCCATCTGGTAGGTCTTCTTGTCGGCCTTGCCGAGGCTGGCCGCGCTGCCCACTGCGTCACGGAACGGACCGTAGAACGCCGAGGCGTACTTGGCCGAGTACGCCATGATGCGCACGTTGATGTGGTTGCCGGCATCCAGCGCACGGCGGATCGCGCCGATGCGGCCGTCCATCATGTCCGACGGCGAGACGATGTCCACACCGGCCTCGGCATGCGACACCGACTGCTTGACCAGCGCTTCAACCGTGATGTCGTTCAGCACATAGCCCTTGTCATCGATGATGCCGTCCTGGCCGTGGGTGGTGTATGGGTCCAGCGCCACGTCGGTCATCACCCCCAGCTCCGGGAAGCGCGACTTCAGCGCGCGGATCGCACGATGCGCCAGACCGTCCTCGGCCCACGCCGCCGACGCATCCAGCGACTTCAGCGACGGGTCGATCACCGGGAACAGGTCGATCACCGGAATGCCCAGCTCCAGCGCTTCTTCGGCCACCTTCAGCAGCTCTTCGATCGACAGCCGCTCCACGCCCGGCATCGACGGCACTGCGGTGCGGCCGGCCAGTTCGTGCACGAACACCGGGTAGATCAGGTCGTCGGTGGTCAGCGTGTTCTCGCGCATCAGGCGGCGCGAGAACTCGTCATGGCGCATGCGGCGCGGGCGGTAAAGCGGGTGGGACATGGCAGGCTCCGAGGAGTGGCTATTGCAACAGGTAGCCCTGCGGCAGCAGGGGTTCGGGCAATGGGCGTTCGCCGAGCGCGTCGAGCTGGTCGATCTCGATCGTGCGCACCAGCGCGTCCAGCGGCAGGTCGTTCGGCTCCAAGCCGAACGGGTCTTCCATTTCTTCGCCCAGCTGGTCCAGGCCGAAGAAGGCATAGGCCAGCACCGCCGACAGCACCGGCGTACCCCAGCCCAGCGAACTGGCCAGGCCGAACGGCAGCAGCACGCAGAACATCCACGCGCAGCGGTGCAGCAGCAGGGTGTAGGCGAACGGCAGCGGGGTGGTGAGGATGCGCTCGCAGCCGGCCTGGATCGACGACATCGCGTGCAGGCGCTCTTCCAGCTGGGTGTAGAGGATCGGGTCGAGGTCACCGGCGCGCAGGGCCTGGGCCAGCTCGGCCGCGATCATCGACAGCAGCGCATCGGGCACGTTCTCACGCTGCCCGAGTTGTTCGCGCTGGCGCTTGTCCAGCCACGGCAGGGCCATCAGCGCCACGATGCGCCCGCGCAGGCGACCGGCCAATGCATGGGCGAAGGCGGTGGTGAGATAGGCGATGCGGCGGCGACGGCCGGTGTCATCGGCCAGCAGCAGGTTCACCTGGCGGGCCAGCGAGCGCGATTCGTAGACCAGCTGGCCCCACAGCTTGCGGCCTTCCCACCAGCGCTCGTAGCAGGCGCTGTTGCGGAAGCTGAGGAAGATCGACAGCACCAGGCCAAGCAGGGTGAACGGCGTGACCGACACGCGTTCGATGCCGGTGGGCGGCGCCAGCTCGACCACCGCGGCCACGGCGATGGACAGGATCAGGATGGCCAGCACCTTGGGCGCGATCGCTTTGACGATCGAACCGCGCAGGATGTACAGCAGTTGCCAGCCGTGGGGACGGGGTCGGATGATCATGGGGCAGCCGCGCCGGGCGCGGATTCACAGGCACGCGGGGGGCTCGCGCAGCCATTCATTGTACGCCCCTGCCCGGCCATCGGCCGTGCGCCTGCGACGCCCTGTCGCACCCGGGCGCGGGCTCAGATCACGCCGCCACCCAGGCCGAGGCGGAGGATGCCCACCACCACCACGATGCCGTTCAGGACCAGGCCTGCCCAGGCCCGGCCACGCTTGCTCGGGTGGGTGAACAGGATGCCCAGCGCTGCGATGACTGCGCCCACCGCAGCGAACGGGATCAGGAACCAGTTGCCCCAGCCGAGCAGTGGAATCAGCGCCAGGATCATCCACAACAGCGCCAGTACGCCCCACAACAGACTGATTACACCCATGCCGCTCTCCCGCAGTTGGTTCCTGCCCCAACCATAGACGTTCCCGCTGCCGCCGCCTACTGCCATTGGCGGGGCTGTCACCCGCACCGTGCTAGCGTGCTGCCGTGCGTGCCCTGGCCCGGGTGTTGGCGCCGATTCAGAGTGGCCCGCCGATGATCGCAACCAGTCCTACAGGGGTCGTGCCATGAACATCCGTTGGGCCGCGTTGGCGGCCATCCTGCTGGTCGCCGCTGGCTGTGCCAGCACCTCCAAGGTGATGCTGGGCCGCGCCCGCGCACCGATCGATCCGGCGCTGGTGCAGATCTACTCGACGCCACCGGCCGGTTCCCAGGAAATCGCCCAGCTGGAATCGGCGTCCGCCGTCGGCTTCGGCACCCAGGGCCAGACCGATGCCGCTGTGGCACGCCTGAAGCGTGAGGCCGCCGCGCTCGGCGCCAATGGCGTGGTGCTGATGGGCGTGGGCAGCAGCGGCTCGCCGGTGGGCATGTCGGTGGGCGCCGGCACGTTCGGTTCGCACGTCGGTGGCGGCGTCGGCATCGGTATTCCGACGACGCAGAAGCGCGCCGCCGGCGTCGCCATCTGGGTGCCGAATCCGGCACCGCCAGCGCGGTTGCCGACACAGGTGATCACCCCGCAGCGGTGACGCGGCAGCGTCACTGCGGGTAGTGCCGGCCAGCGGCCGGCGTCTCTCCCGCTGCGCTCGCCGGGCATGGCCCGGCGCTACCGATTATTTCTGCCGGTACTTCGGCACGAACACCTTGTTCACCGCATCGGCCAGCTGGTCCGGCGGCAGCAGGCCCTGGTCGAGCAGGAAGTTGTTGAACGCCAGGCGATCGAACTTCGCGCCCAGTGCCAGCTCGGTCTGCATGCGCAGCTCCAGGATGCGGGTGTAGCCGTAGAAGTAGCTGCCGGCCTGGCCCGGCATTCGCACCATGTAGCGGTCCAGTTCCTGGGTGGCCATCGCCTTGGACAGGCCGACCTGCTCCATCAGCACGCGCTCGCCGTTGGCGCGGTCGGTCAGGCCGAGGTTGAGCATCGGGTCCAGCATTGCGCGCGCGGCACGAAGCAGGCGGAACTGCAGGGCGATCATCTGACCGTCCAGCGGCTCGTACGGCACCATCTCGGCCTCGGCATACAGCGCCCAGCCTTCCACGTTCACCGAATTGAACGCGAACATGGTGCGTGCCAGTGACACGCCACGTTCGACCATGGCGGTGAACTGCAGCTCGTGACCGGGGCGGCCTTCATGCGCGCTCAGCGTCCATGCCGCCGCACCGAAATTGAAGTCGTCGTACTGCGCGCCCGGGCCCGCTGCCGGGTTGCCCAGCGGCAGCACGAAGGTGCCCTGCTGCCCGGTGTTGTTGACCAGCGGTGCCGGCAGGAAGTGCGGGGCCGGGCTGGCCGCGCTCTCGGCAGCCGAACCCAGGCGCATCTGCATGGCGCGCTGGGGCACGTCGACGATGGCGTGCTCACGGATCAGCGGGTCGATCGCATCGATCACCTTGCGGTAGTGGCCTTCCAGATGATCGTCGGCGATCTTGTCGGCCTTCAGTGCGCGGATCACCGCCACCGGGTCGCTCGGATCGGCCACCTTCAGGCCCTTGTCCTTCACCACCAGGGGCGCCAGCTGCTGCATCGCCGAACGGGTTTCCATGAACTCCAGCTGCGCACGCTGCATCAGCAGCTTCGGATCGATGTCGATACCGACCTGCTTGAGCTGGTAGGCATACAGCGGCGCCGGCAGGCGTGCGTCGGCACGTGCCTTCGGCAGTACGCTCGTGCGCGTCCAGCTGGCGTAGTCCTTCATCTGCCCGGCCAGCGCCTTCATCGCTTCATCGGTGCCGGCAATCTGGTACTTCTTCAGCAGCGACTCGATGCCGGTGATGTAGGTCTCGACGTTGTCCAGCGACTGCTGCACTTCGATCTTCGTCGGCTGCAGCAGGCTGCTGTCCTTCAGGCGTTCCTCGTAGCGCTGGCGGGCCAGCGTGGTGAACGCGGTGCCGCCCGGCTGCAGGCCGGCATAGGCCTTGAGGCGGTCGACCGCCTTGGCGCGGCGCTCGGCCGGCACCTGGTCGGACAGCAGCAGATTGAGGCCGCTGAACACGGTCTGCGGCGCATCGCTCCACGGCAACAGGTATTTCTCGTTGAGCTCGCTGCCTTCGATGTTCTGGCTGGCGGCGTGGATCATGATCTCCAGGTCCTGGCGGACGTTGGGATCCTTCTCGGTGACCAGCTTTGCCTTGAGTTCATCGCGGGCTTTGGCCATCGCGGCGCGATAGCGCTTGCCGTTGTCCGGGCCAAGGTCTGCGACCTTGTCGTCGTAGCCGGGAACGCCGAAGAAGCCGGTTTCCTCCGGCTGGAACGGGCCTTGTGCATCAAGCAGGATCTGCGCCAGTGCATTGCTGCGGGCAACCCAGGCCGGGCTGGCCGGGGTAGCGGCCTTGGCAGCCGGCGCGGCCAGGGCCGGTGGTGCGGACAGCAGAGGTGCGGCAGTCAGGGCCAGGGCAACGGCCAACGCGATCGGCTTCATGATGCACTCCAGGACAGGGTTGCCCGCACCCTACGCGCTCACGGCGATGGCGACAATCGGCTGGAGGTCATGGGCGGACCGGCATGAATGCGCCCGCCCGCTCGGGTATCCGGTCATGGCTCGGGGTAGAAATTGGCAATCACCCCTCGGGTCTCATTCAACACTCTGACGTTGTGATGGGTCTCTTTCGTCCCTGCGGGCAAACCGTTATGACTGAGGTCAGGCGACGACCAGAGATTTATCCGTCCACATGGTGCTCCGGAGCATTCATAGGACATCAGTGTCCTCCATCGTCCAGGCGCATTTTCCGGCGCCTTATAGCCATGGCCATAAGAAAATCTCGGGGGACGTACGGTGGCGTTCGCGGGCTCATGATCTGCACCGAACAGGTGCCCGATCTCGTGGGCAAGGCTGCTGGTCGTGGCACCGAGACAATTCCGTTGCACTACCGCGAATGCGGTTTCCTTCGTCGCAAGCACGCGCTGCGATTGCCCACAGACCGACCGTGACGGACCGGTATCAATGATCATCAGCACGATGTCTGCCTTCTCAATATCACGAACCTGATGCATGACGCCGAGTGCGCCTCTTCTTCCGGCAACCAGATCGTCAAGCGTCTGAGTAACACCGGTTTCCTGATAGCCGGAAAGGACGTTGGCGGCGCGCTCGAGTTCAACCTTGATTCCGCTATGAGAGAAACTCTCGTTGGCTAAACAGACGGCCTCCCGCATTTCTGCGAAGACCACCTCGCGGTCATCGCCGAGGGCCGTAGTTCCGTAGCCAAACAGGACACGTACTGTCGATTTCGCCTCTTGCTCAACGTCGTCAGAACTGACCGCATCGAGTGCATCCGGGCTGACATCGCGAACCGGTGCCTCGCGTGGAAGCCGGCGAAAATCCTTTCGAATCAGCACACCTTCTTGCAGTTCGTATCGAAAGCTCCCAATGTCAAAGATGGCCCTTAGTTGTCCGTCAGCAGCCTCGGTGATCCGAACCGCTCTCTCCGCATCCACGCACGAAGACGGTGCCTTAGATGTAGAAGTAGAAGTAGAAGTAGATGTAGATGTAGATGCCATCGTTCCGGTCCAACGAAGCCGGGCAGAGGGCATCGCGGCCACTGCTCCTGCATCCGTGCCCGCCGGGACATAGACCGGGTCTGGAGCCGCATTCAATCGCGGGCCTGCAGTGCGCTTCAATCGCACGATTGCATCGAAGAGATCCACTTCGATCACATTGTCGGACAATGCCTCTGGGTGAACGTCGACACGGCGAATCCAGTCGACAATGCTATCCTCGTGCCGCTTACGAATCTGCATACCGGGATCCCATCCGCCGACAGGAATCTCAATGAACTTGGATGCCGCCTGCGCAGGCCAGGATGCGCTACTGAATAGCACGACGGCCAGAGAGAATAGAGCTGTTTTCATGATCTACTCGTAGTATCGGTGCCACATGGCATGACGAACGCTACGGCCTTGCTACTGACCACTTGGAGACTTTCGTCACATAGGCTGTGGGAGACAGCGATGTCGAGTAGCATGCGACAAAATCTCCCTATGCAAGCTCAGGATTGGTCAGATCTGAAGCGCTGAAATTCGGCCTCGCCATGCCAGCGATACTCAAATAACTGGCGCTTGCGACACCTGATAGTCTGGCCGCCGGTCCCTCACATCATTGCGCTCATTGAACACAGCGCGGCGCGTATCGCGCTTCACCAGCTGATCATCGTTGAGGGTATAGCGCCAGACGCCGTGCCTGAACCCCGCGCGTGCGCCCGAGGCACTCAATCTGATGCTTATGCGCTGCGGCTGGCTGAGCTTGGGTTTGCATCCGGGGACGTGCTTTTCGCCGTTCCCGTCCATTGCACGCTGGGCATCGTGACAACTTCGCGATGGACGCCCTGCGCACCATCAGGGCGGTACATGACCTCTTCCGCGGTTTCGAACAAAGGGACGGAAGGATCGCGGACAAGGTGGAGAACAACGTCATACAGGTTGACGGTAATCTCGTCTGCGGCCGACGCAAGCTCATTCACTCGAACCAGACGCACCCATTCCACGGTGTCGCCACTCGCACGCAGGCGCTGCACTGCCTGTACCACCGATGTATCGGCAAGCGCCTCCACGAATAGCTCAGCGGCCATGGTCTGCGAGAGCCATACCGGCGTGTAGAGCTGCAACGCCGCCAGCATCCTGATCGCTTCTATTCGAATTGCATGGACCTCCGGGACAGGACCGACGTCGGCTGCCTGGGGCAGCACGATACGTTTCGATCAATCTCTAGAGGAATGCGGACAAGGTCGCAATGGTCAACCGCGACAGCCCCAGCCAAGCATGTGTGGCAGGGCATTCTCACGGCTCAGCACCCCGATGTAGGAGGTCCCGCTTACGACACGGCGACCAAGCCAAAGCCCCGCGCTGCGCGCGACAGTCGACTGACGGTCGGCGCTACTCCCGCCGCTTCAAGCGGAGGTCACAACGCCGCGGTCAGCGGGCATTCGCCGCGATCACGGCAGGCCTGCAACTCGCACTCTCCCGCAGCCTCGTCGTCATCCAGCGCGGTCAGATCGAAGGTCTGCTTGTCTTCGGCCAGTACATACATCACCGGGTAATCCCAGACTTCATCGCGACGGCTGCCCTGCACGAACAGCCGTCCGTGCGCATGCGGTCCTTCCAGCGCAACGGTCAGGCCGACATCGCGCTGGCCGTTGATCGCGGTCTGCATGCTGCCCAGCGGCATCGATTCGATATGCAGCGGCTCGCCGAAGGCTTCCACCAGTTCGATGCTGCAGCCCGCGCGACGCAGCGCTTCGCGCATCGGCGGGCTCTCGCGTGCCGCCTCGCTCCAGCGCAGCACGCTCCAGGTCACCACGCCACCTGCGCCGCCCAGCACCAGCACCACCGTCAGCGGCATTGCCCAGCGCCAATGGCGGCACCACCAACCGGCGGACGTCTGTCGATGGGCGGGAATCGGTGGTGGCAGGGTCATCGGCGGGCTCCTTCCCGGCTGCGGATCAGGGCTTCAGGCAACGTCCCAGGAAGGCTTCGGCCACGCGGTAGCGATGCAGGGCATCGGCGCCGGACAGGCCATGCTTGGCACCCGGGTAGGTCATCAGCTCGAACGGCTGTGCACGCTTCTGCAACGCGCTCATCAGGCTGGTCGAATTGGTGAACAGCACGTTGTCGTCAGCCATGCCGTGGATCAGCAGCAGCGGCGAGCGCAGGCCGTCGATATGGGTCAGCACGCGCGCTTCGCGGTAACCCGCTTCATTGCGCGCCGGCAGATCCATGTAGCGTTCGGTGTAATGGCTGTCATACAGGCCCCAGTCGGTCACCGGCGCACCGGCCACGCCACAGGCGTACTGGTTCGAGGCCTTGGCCAGCAACATCAGGGTCATGTAGCCACCGTTGGACCAGCCCTGCACGCCGATGCGCGCCGGGTCCACCCACGGTTGCTGCTTCAGCCAGGTCACGCCGCGCAGCTGGTCGGTCACTTCCACCGTGCCCTGCTTGCCATACAGCGCACCACCGAAGTCACGGCCACGTCGCGGGGTGCCACGGTTGTCCAGCGAGAACACCACGTAGCCCTGCTGGGCCAGATACTGGTTGAACAGGTGGTCGCCACGGCCGGGCCAGCTGTCGGTGACGGTCTGGCTGGCCGGGCCGCCGTAGACGTACACCGCCACCGGGTAGCGCTTGGACGGATCGAAGCCGGCCGGCTTGATCAGGCTGTAGTTCAGCGGGGTCTTGCCATCGGCAGCCGTCAACGTGCCGAACTCGACCGGGCGCTGCGCATCGCGGTAGCGCGCATACGGGTGCTTGGGATCGGCCAGGTCGTTCTCCACCAGCGTAGCGATCTTCTCGCCGTTGGCGCGGAACAGTTCAATCTGCGGCGGCGTAGTGCTGTTGGACCAGCTGTCAACGTAGACGCTGGCATTGCGGGCGAACGTGGCGCTGTGCATGCCCGGTGCCCTGGACAGGCGCTGCGGCTCGCCGCCCTGCAGCGACACCGCGTAGATCTGGCTTTCGCGCGAGGTCTCGATGCCGGCACGGAAGTAGGCCTTGCCGGCCTTTTCATCGACCGCCAGCAGTTCGTCCACCGGCCAGTTGCCGTGGGTCAGCGCGGTGCTCTTGCCCTTGCTGTCGATGCGGTACAGGTGCTGGAAGCCGGTGCGCTCGGACGACCACAGCACGCTGCCGTCGTCGAGGAAGCGCAGGCTGTTGTGCAGCGGCACCCAGGTCGGGCTGGTCTCGTGGGCGAGCACGCGCTGGCGGTTGGAATCGAGCGCCACTTCCACCAGGTCCAGCTGTTTCTGGTCGCGCGACTGGCGCTGGAAGCTCAGGTGCTGCGCATCGCGCCAATCGACGCGGGCCAGGTAGATGTCCTGCTCCTTGCCCAGGTCGACCCAGCGCGGCTGCGCGTCGGCGGCCGGTGCGATCACGCCCAGCTGCACGCGCACGTTGGCATCGCCGGCGGCCGGATAACGCTGCTCGATCACGTCGGTGCGGTCGGCGTAGACCTCGTAGCGCTTCTGCACCGGCACCGGTGCCTCGTCGATGCGGGCAAAGGCAATGGCCGAATCATCCGGCGCCCACCAGTAGCCCGTGTGGCGGTCCATCTCCTCATCGGCGACGAACTCGGCCACGCCGTTGCCGATGGTGGTGCTGCCATCACGGGTCAGCTGCAGCTGCTTGCCACTGGCCAGGTCGATCACCCACAGGTTGCGGCCGCGGATGAAGCTGACGAAGCCGCCCTCGGGCGACAGCTTGGCGTCGGTGGCGAATCCTTCACCGTGGGTCAGCTGGCGTACCGCGGCTTGGCCCTGCTGCTTGAGGTCGTACAGGTACAGCTCGCCGCCCAACGGGAACAGCAGGCGCTGCGCGTCCGGCGACCACTGGTAATCGACGATGCCGGTCATCGCGGCGATGCGCTGGCGTTCGCGGCGTGCCTTTTCCTCATCGCTGAGGGTTTCGGTGCCGGGCAGCACCACCTTGGAATCGACCAGCAGCCGGGTCTGGCCGCTGCCGATGTCGTAGGTCCACAGGTCCAGCTGGTTGCGGTCGCTGTCCTTGCCGCGCAGGAAACTGACCTGCGAACCGTCCGGCGCCACCTTCGGCTTCATCAGGGTCGGGCCGGACAACGGCAACGGGCCGGTGATGGCTTCCAGGGTCAGCTTTTCAGCGTGGGCGGTGGTTGTGGTGGCGAGCATGAGGGCGAGCGAAGCGAACAGGTGGCGCATGGAGGATCCCGGCAAACGGCAGGTCCACCCCGGCTCGGAGCACGGGGCGGTCGTTCCCCATCCTAACCAAGCC
This sequence comes from Stenotrophomonas geniculata ATCC 19374 = JCM 13324, assembly GCF_001431625.1. Classification (GTDB taxonomy): domain Bacteria; phylum Pseudomonadota; class Gammaproteobacteria; order Xanthomonadales; family Xanthomonadaceae; genus Stenotrophomonas; species Stenotrophomonas geniculata. The sequence continues at coordinate 15,390 of NZ_LLXT01000143.1, read as the reverse complement.
CGTGCAGGAAGGCAGCATGACCTTTTGCCCATAAGGAATGCTGACGAGTGCCGACCAACGGCCGGCACCCACCGTCCTGGGTCAACGCTGGCCGAACAGGTGCTTGCGCTCTTCGTCGCTGAGCGGCTTGCCGGCGTTGGGGTTCACCTGCTGGCGCAGGGCATAGGCGCGCTGGGTGGCCGGGCGTGCGGCGATGGCGTCGTGCCAGCGCTTGAGGTTCGGGAACGCGGCGAAATCCACCGGCAGCTTGTCGTAGGCGCCGATCCACGGATAGCTGGCCATGTCGGCGATGCTGTACGCGTCGCCGGCAAGGAAGGCGTGCTGGGCCAGGCGCTTGTCCATCACCCCGTGCAGTCGGCGCACCTCGTTGTCGTAGCGCTCGATGGCATACGGGATCTTGTCCGGCGCATACACGTTGAAGTGGCCCATCTGGCCGCTCATCGGGCCCAGGCCGGCCATCTGCCAGAACAGCCATTCCAGGGTGGTGACGCGGCCGCGCGGGTCGCTGGGCAGGAACTGGCCGGTCTTTTCGGCCAGGTACAGCAGGATCGCGCCGGACTCGAACACGCTCAGCGGGGCGCCGCCATCGGCCGGGGCGTGGTCGACAATCGCCGGCATCTTGTTGTTCGGCGAGATCGCGAGGAATTCCGGCTTGAACTGGTCGCCCGAGCCGATGTTGACCGGGTGGATGCGGTACTCCAGGCCGGCTTCTTCCAGCAGCAGGGTCACTTTGTGGCCGTTCGGGGTGGGCCAGTAATACAGGTCGATCATGGCGGCGGCTCGGGGTGCGGAAAGGAACCTGAAGTCTAGTGCGTGAGTTGGGTTGGCACCGTCACGGCAGGCCGGTAACCTCGCCTCTCCCCCGCAACGCAGCATCCTCCGCATGAGTGCAAACCGCCCGCCGCTCTCCCCGCTGTCCACGCTGATCTTCGCCTCACGCTGGCTGCAGCTGCCGCTGTACCTGGGCCTGATCGTGGCGCAGTGCGTCTATGTATTCCTGTTCGGCAAGGAACTGTGGCACCTGATCTCGCATTCGGCCTCGATGGGTGAACAGCAGATCATGCTGATCGTGCTGGGCCTGATCGACGTGGTGATGATCTCCAACCTGCTGGTGATGGTGATCGTCGGCGGCTACGAGACCTTCGTCTCGCGCCTGCGCCTGGAAGGCCACCCGGACCAGCCGGAATGGCTGAGCCACGTCAACGCCAGCGTGCTGAAGGTGAAGCTGGCGATGGCGATCATCGGCATCTCCTCAATCCACCTGTTGAAGACGTTCATCGCCAGCGGTGCGCTGGGCGGCATCCCGCTGTGCACGCCGGAGCAGATGAGCGTGGCCGCTGCCAACATCGGTGTCGCCCGCTGCTCGATGCTGACCCAGGACGGCGTGCTGTGGCAGACCATCATCCACTGCGTGTTCATCCTGTCGGCGATCGGCATCGCCTGGACCGACAAGCTGATGTCCAACGGCCACAGCAAGTCGCACGACAAGGCGCACGACCACTGAGGTCGTTGCCAGCAGCGGCATGACGCCGTTGCCCGTCCCGGCCACCGCCCCTTGTACGCGGCGGTGGCCGGGATGCTAGATTGCACCCTCGCCGTTGCCGGCGGTGGCGTCGGGAAACGTCATCGTTCCGCGCCCGGACCCCAGGTCCCGGCCATGCGTATCAATGATTTACGTCACGTCGTCTTCTAGAGGGGAGCAGGATGTCGCACGTCTCAACGATCACCGCCGCGCGCCGGTGGCTGCCGGTTGCCCTGGCACTGGCACTGGCCGCCTGCTCGGGCAAGGAAGAATCCGCAGCACCTGCTGCCGCCACGGCACCTGCCGCTGCTGCACCCGCCGCACCGGTGGTCGCTGCCAAGGTGCAGTCGATGGGCACCGAGCAGCTGCGCGAATCGGCCAGCCAGGCGCTGCGCGAGAACCGCATGTATGCACCGGCCGGCGACAACGCCATCGAGTACTACCTCGCCCTGCGTGACAAGACGCCGGACGACGCCTCGGTGAAGAGCGCGCTGACCGATCTGCTGCCCTACACCCTGATCGCCGCCGAGCAACACCTGGGCCGCGAGGACTACACCGAGGCGCAGCGCCTGGTGGCACTGATCGAGAAGGTGGATGCCTCCGCCCCCGCACTTCCGCGCCTGAAGGAAGGCCTGGCCAAGGGCGTGGAAAACGCCGCCAAGCGCACCGAGACCGAAGCCGAGAAGGCAAAGAAGGACGCCGAGGACCGCAGCAAGCAGCAGATCGAACAGCAGCGCCTGGCCGAACAACGCACCAAGGAAGCCGACGCGGCCAAGCAGATCGCCGCGCAGCAGGATGCCGCACGCCGCGACAGCGAGCGCCAGGAGGCCGAGCGCCAGGCCGCGGCACGTCGCGATGCCGAACAGAAGCAGCAGCAGGCCGCCGCCCAGCAGGCCAGCGCCGCGCGCCAGGCAGCCGCCGCCGCAGCTCCCACCCTGCGCCCGGTCAGTACGCCAGCGCCGCGCTATCCGGCCGAAGCCCTGCGTTCGGGAACGTCGGGCGAAGTGCTGGTGGAGATCACCGTCGGCACCGACGGCTCAGTGGTCAGCGCCCGCGTGCTGCGCGCGACGTCCGGACGGACCTTCGACCGCGAAGCCCTGAACGCGGTCAAGCGCTGGCGCTTCGAGCCGGTCAACGCGCCGGTCACCACCCGCCGCACCCTGGTGTTCGCGCCGGGCGGCTGACCGCAGAAAAGGGGACGGAGGGGATCAAGTCGTTTCTGCCGCCTCCATGACGCCAAGGCCCGGTCCGTCCGGGCCTTGTCCGTTTCAGGCCGCACCATCAATCAGGTGCTGCAGGGCAGGATCGCGCGCGACCAGCACCTGGAACAGGCCCAGCGCATGCAGGCCCGGCAGCAACGCACGCAGGTCAGCTTCGGCAGTGGCACGGAAGGCGGGATCGCTGGACGGATCCTGCCAGTCACGAACGCTGGCCAGGAAAGCACCCACGCTGCCCTTGCGCACGGTGACGCCGTTCACCTGCACGTCGTTCTGATGGTCGGGAAGAATGTCCTGTGGCTGCATGGGGAAGCGCTCCGTTGAAGTAGGCTCCAGTGTCGGGACGCGGACGCGACGTTTCTGCCGTATAACTGCCAATTGATATGGCAGATCAGACAACCACCGGATTACTCGACCCCGCGTTGGCCGATACCGCCGACGGACCGGTGGTGCTGGCGGCCGGGCTGCGCCAACGCGGTATGCGTCGCACAGCGCGCCACCGGCATGCCCGTGGGCAGCTGCTGGGTGCACACCAGGGGCTGCTGCGGATCGCCGCCGACGACCTGCACTGGCTGCTGCCCGCAGGTCACGTCGCCTGGATACCGCCCTTGCTGCCCCACGCGCTGCTGAGCGCAGACGGGTTCGATGGCTGGAGCCTGTACTTCAACGCCGAGGCCTGCCTGGGCCTGCCCGCCACACCGCGCATTTTCCAGCCCAATGCACTGCTACAGGCGGCGACAACACGTGCGCTGCGATGGCCCCACCAGCCACTGGATGCTGCGCAGGCACGACTGGCCGGTGTGATCGCCGATGAGATTGCCGCCAGCACGCCTCTGCCGCTTGCCCTGCCACAACCGCGTGACCGGCGACTGCAGAAGATCGCCGCCGCACTGGCGCGCGCACCCGAAGACGGCCGCAACATCGGGGACTGGGCCGCCAGCAGCGGCCTGTCCGGCCGCAGCCTTGCCCGCCGTTGGCAGGCCGAAACAGGCATGACCTTGAGCCAGTGGCGGCAGCGCCTGCGCGTGCTGCTGTCGCTGCCACGCCTGCTGGCGGGCGAACCGGTGATCGGTGTTGCGCTGTCGATGGGCTACGACACGCCCAGTGCGTTCATCGCCGTGTTCAAGCGCGAGATGGGCGTGACGCCTGCGCGGTACGGGGAGGACTGACGTATCCAGTACTCCCTCTAGCCTTCCTTGCGACCTAAGCTGCTTGCTGATTTCAGGAGCGCAACAGATGAAGTACGACGACGCCAGCTGGCATTCCGGGGGTGACTTCCCTTCGGATCTTCCTGCAGAGGCCGGTGCTACTCACATTGGCATGTACCTGGCGTGGCTGCTGCTACAGGGAATGGCAAGCGCGGAACTCGCCGAGGACGCAGAAGAAGACCTGCAGGCGTTGCTGGAACGCAGAACGACGCCAGGCCTGTTCCTGCTGGAGTGCAGCGACGGCAAATTCGTCGACGATCTGATCAGTGATGAAGCCAACACGTTCACCGCTGCGTACTACGACCTCGAGAATGGCCAGTACCTGGACGACTATGAGGGACAGCTGGGCGCCAATGTCCCGGATCTGTACCACGTCGCCGATACCTGGGAGAACTTCGATCGACTGGCACCGGTGATTGCCCAGCGTTTCGCCATTTGGCAGGCAACGCAGTCCTGAAATCAACGAGGCCCGGAATGACCGGGCCTCGTTTCAGATCCGCCGGGCATGGCCCGGCGCTACCACCCGCACTTAGCCGGAGATGGCCAAGCGCTCGTTGTGGTACCGGCGCACTGCGGCGAACCACAGCAGTGCGGCCAGGCCGAGGCTGGCGCCCAGGTAGATGGCCCAGACTGCCGGCGTGATCGGCTCGTGGCGGATCACCTTCAGCAGCATCTGGTTCTGCGACAGGAACGGCACGGCGTACTGCCACAGCTCGCTCTTCAACGGGTAGGCCACCAGCGCGTAACCGGGCATCATCGGCAGCAGCATCAGCCAGGTCATGTGGCTCTGCGCCTCCTTCATGCTCTTGGCTGCGGCCGACAGGAAGGTCAGCAGCGAGGTGCCGATCATCAGCATCGGCAACATCACCAGCAGCATCTGCAGCATCGAACCGACATTCATGTTGAACTGGCGGCCGATGTTGCCGGGCGCGATCTGCGCGCTCACCTTGAACGCCACCAGGGTCAGCAGCAGCGACACGAACCCGACCACGCAGGCGGCGGCGATCTTGCCGCTTACGATCGCGCTGCGCGAACCCGGCGTGGCCAGCAGCGGCTCCAGCGACTGCCGCTCGCGCTCACCAGCGGTAGCGTCCATCACCAGGTAGGCGCCACCGATGAACGAGGTGAGTGTGAGAAGCACCGGCAGCAGCATCGACAGGATCATGCCGCGCTTGGCTTCGGCACTGGCCAGGTCCTGGCGCGCCACGTCCAGCGGCCGCGCGACCTGCGCGTCGATGCCACGCGCCATCAGGCGCAGCGCACCGATCTGGCCATTGTAGGTCGCCAGTGCCGCCTCCAGGCGTGCGCTGGGCACTTCTGCGGCGCGACGGGTACTGTCCTTGATCACCTCCACCAGCGCCGGCTTGCCATCGGCCCAGTCCTTGCCGAAGTCATCGCTGATGCGCAGTGCCACGTCGATCTGCTGGCTGCGGATGGCCTCGGCCAGGTCCTTCGGTGCCGGCGCGGCGTTCAGCCCCTGCGCGGCGAGGAAACGCACCAGATTGGGGGCGTTGTCCGCACCGATGGTCGGAATCTGCAGCGGTTGTTCAATCTGGGTGCGCACCCGGCTCTCGGCCAGCTTGCCCATGCCCAGCAGCAGCACCGGGTACAGCAGCGGCCCGAACAGCAGGGTCAGCAGCAGCGTGCGGCGATCACGGGAAAGGTCGCGCAGTTCCTTGCGCATCACCGTCATCAGGGTCGACATCGTGCTCATGCGTGCAGGCCCTCTTCGCTGCCGATCAGTTTCACGAACGCATCTTCCAGGTTGGATTCGCCGGCCTGCGCACGCAGTTCATCGGCGCTGCCGGCAGCCATCACCGTGCCCTTGGCAATGATCACGATGTGATCGCACAGCGCGGCCACCTCCTGCATGATGTGGCTGGACAGGATCACGCAGCGGCCCTCTTCGCGCAGACCCAGCAGGAAGCGGCGCAGTGCGCGCGTGGTCATCACGTCCAGGCCATTGGTCGGCTCATCGAGAATGACGTTGCGTGGGTCGTGCACCAGCGCGCGGGCAATCGCGGTCTTGGTGCGCTGGCCCTGCGAGAAGCCATCGGTCTGGCGGTCGAGGATATCGCCCATGTCGAGTGCATGTGACAGCACCTCGATGCGCTCGCGGATGCGCTCGGCCGAGAGACCATGCAGTTCGCCGAAGTAGGCGATGTTCTCGCGCGCGGTCAGGCGCTTGTAGACACCGCGCGCGTCGGGCAGCACGCCAAGGTGGCGGCGTACGTCCACCGGATTGCGCGCAGCATCGACACCATCGACGCTGATGCTGCCCTGGTCGGGGGTCATCAGCGTGTACAGCATGCGCATGGTGGTGGTCTTGCCGGCACCATTGGGGCCGAGCAGGCCGGTGATGCGGCCATCCTCGGCGCGGAAGCCGACGTTGGAGACCGCCTGGATGCGGCCCGTGCGGGTGTCGAAAGCCTTGTGCAGGTTGTCGGCGACGATCATGGTTCCCATCCGTTGAACGAGGTGAACGCCGGCACGTAGCTCAGCGTGTCCAGGCAGCCGGCATCCAGCGCCTTGGCATCGGTCTTGTCGATGAACTGGCCGAGCAGGCGCGGCATGCAGCCGGCGGTCAGCGTGCCGTGGCCCTGGCCGCGGGCGACCAGCGCGCGGCCATTGGGCAGGCCCTTGAGCACCTGCTCGGCATAGCGCGGCGGCGTCACCGGGTCCAGCTCACCGGACAGCAGCAGCGCCGGTACGTCACTGCGCAGCGGCACGGCATTGCCTGCAGGTGCCGGCCGGTGCGGCCATACCGGGCAGGCGGCGAAGAAGGCACTGGCCACGTCGTTGCCGAACAGGCGCTCGGGATCTTCGGCCGGTGCGTGGTAGCGCGGCGCATCTTCGCTGCAGATCACCGACCACTGCATGCCACGATTGATCTGGAAATCCATGCTGCGGTTCGCACCACGTGCCAGCGACGCCAGCGGTGCATAGCGGCCATGCGCGGCTTCATCGAGAACCAGCGGCAGCAGCGAGGAATACTGCGGCACATAGGAGAAGGCGAACGCCAGGCCGATCACGCTGTCCGGACTCAGTACATCCTGCCGGGTCTGGTTGGTGCCGGGGTCGCGATACTTCACCGAGACCGGCGCACGGCGCAGGGTCTCGACCACGCTGCGCAGCTGCGCGCGGGTGTCGGTCGGGAAGCGCTTGCTGCAGGCGGCATCCTTGCGGCACTGCGCCGATTGCAGGGCGATCGCATCCTCGAACGTCGTGGCGAAATCACCGCCCACCACCAGCTCATTCGGCACTACGCCATCGATGACGATGCTGCGCGTGTGCTGTGGATAGGCACCTGCATAGCGCTGGGCCACGCGCGTACCATAGGAGCCGCCGACCAGGTTGATGCGCTCGACGCCCAGCGCCTGACGCACCGCATCCAGATCAGCAATGGCCTCGGTGGTGGTGTAGAAGCGCGCATCGGCCCGCCCCTGCAGCGAAGCGGCGCAGCGCTCGGCGTAATCGCGCAGCGACGCTTCAGTGGGTGCGGCATCCTCGTCCATGGCCAGTTCCTTGCCATCCGCGCCACGGCAGTTGAGCGGGTTGGAGCCGCCGGTACCGCGCTGGTCGACGAGGAAGATGTCGCGCTGCTTGCGCACCTGGCGCAAGGCGGTATCGACAATGACGGCCACCTCGCTGGCTGCCTGGCCAGGACCACCGGCCAGGAAGAACACCGGATCGGGCTGGCTGCTGCCGCCATCGCCCGATTCCAGCCAGGCGATGCGCAGGCCGACGCGTCGGCCATCGGGCCGGGCCCGGTCCTCAGGCACCTGCAGGGTGGCGCACTGCGCTTCCACGTTGGCGCTGGCGCCTTCGGTGGACAGCGTGCAGGGCTGGAAATCGATGCTGCCGAAGCGGCGGCTGGGTGCATCGCTGGCGCCTTCGGCGCCGGGTGACGGTGACTGGCTGCAACCGGCAAGCATCAGGCTGGCCAACGCTGCGGCCAGCGCGAGGTGGTGTCTTTGCATCGTGCTCGTTTCCCCTGGAGGACGTTCCTGGCAACCACGACGGGCTGCCGCGGAAGATGTGACTCAACTTACACGGGCACGGCGTCGTCGGCGATGGGCAGACGCGAAATCTCCGCCGGCGTGGCGCAGGCCAGGCGATCGCGGCCGGCGGCCTTGGCCCGGTACAGCGCCGCGTCTGCCGCTGCCAGCAGCGTGGACAGGTCGCCGTGGCCGTCGTCCATGGCCAGGCCGAGGCTGGCGGTGACCGTCACCGGCCCGGTGGTCAGCCGCGCCGGCTTCTGCTGCAGAGCGGTACGGATCGCCGCAGCCCCCGCCATCGCTTCACCCTGCGTGCTGCCGGCCAGCACCAGCACGAACTCCTCGCCCCCGTAGCGGCCCAGCAGCGTGTCGTGGCCCTGCAAACCGTGCTGCAGCAGCGCAGCGAAATGGCGCAGTACCTGGTCTCCGGCCAGATGACCCCAGCGGTCGTTGATCTGCTTGAAGTGATCGACGTCGACCAGCAACAGGGCCAGTGGCCGGCCCTGCCGACGCATCCGCTGCAACTGTGCCTGTCCATCGGCCAGCACCGCGCTGCGGTTGAGCAGGCCGGTCAGCCCATCGGTGCGCGCCGCACGCCGCAGATCGACCAGCATGCGCTCGACCAGCAGCAGCACCATCGCAAAGCACCGCGCCAGTTCCAGCATCACGCCGGCAAGGTAGGTGACGAACATCGGTGTACCGGTGCGCATGATGTCCTCGCCGGCATCGGGTGCCACCGGCAGGAACAGGCGCACCGCGTACAGGGCCGCCTCGGCCAGGAACACCGCCGCCGCCAGACGGCAGCTGGTGCGCTGCTGCGGTGGTGCATGCCGCAGCAGCAATCCGGCGATCCAGCCATCGACAATCAGCGCGAACACGCTGAACACCTGCAGGCGCAGGGCCAGGTCCGGCCACAGCACCAGGAAGGCGAAGATGCAGGCCATGAACGCAGCCGCCACCAGCAACGGCCGTCATAGCGGCAAGGGTTGTTCCAGATGCAGGGCCACGCCGCGCAGCATCATCAGACCGCAGCCGGCCATCGCCGCATTTCCGGCCAGCACCGCCGGGACCAGCGGCAGGTAGGGCCGCATGGCCAGCAGGGTTACCCCCAGGGTCAGCAGCCACAGGCTGATGGTCCACTGCCGCAGCACCGGCTGTCCGCGCAGCACGACCAGCAGCAGCGAGAACCCCACCGCAATGCCGATGCAGAGCAGGAAGCCAAGCACGGTGATGGTGGGGAAATCCAGGGACATGCGGCGCTCGTCGGCAGGGCGGCGCGCGCATCTTAGCGCCTTGCGATGCGATCCCCGTGGCGTGCTCCGGCCCGACGGCGATGCGAGGTCTGAAAACGGCGAGCACGGCGGCCGGCGCGTGCGCAGAATCCGCGGCAGACCCAGGAGACGCCCATGCACACGTGGTACCTCGGTGGCATCGACCACCGCCCCTTCCTGCACCTGTTCGAGATGAGCGACAGCGCGCTCGCCGCGCTCGGTATCCAGCGTCGCTGGGCAGGCGACAACGGCGGCCATCCCTGCCGGATCAGCCTGAGCGATCCCGCGCCTGGCAGCGAACTGCTCCTGCTGTCCCACGTCCACCTGCCGCTGCATTCGCCGTATCGCGCCGCCGGCCCGATCTTCGTGCAGCGCGGCGTGACCCGTTGCATCCTGCCGCCGGGCGAGGTGCCCCCGTACGTACAGCGCCGGATGATCTCGTTGCGCGCCTATGACCAGGCTGCATGGATGCTGGCCGCAGAGATCAGCGCGGGCACGGACGTCTCCGCTCGGCTGGACGCGCTGTTTGCCGATCCTGCCGTGGCCTTCGTGCAGCTGCACAACGCGGCGCACGGCTGCTTCTCATGCCAGGCGGATCGCGTGGGTATGGCGCCGACGTAGCAGGATCTCCACGTGATCGTTGCCACGCCGAAGACGTGATCGTCAGCGCATCCGTTCAGTCCCGCGTGAAGCCTGCGGGAAGGGCTTCACACCCACAGTCACGGATCGGCATTTCCATGGTTCCGCACCCTGCGCTGCGACTCGATACTCGCCGTGGTGCCGCCGAAAGTCCGCCGTGCAGCGCAGCTCCTGCGGTCACCGCTCTCTTTCGACGACCACAAGGAAGCGCCATGTCATTCCGATCCATACCGTTGCTGATGGCCACCTCGTTCGCGGCTGCGGGCCTCTGCCTGGCCGGGAATGCATCCGCCCACGGCACCATGACCACGCCGATCAGCCGCGTCTATGCCTGTTTCCAGGGCAATCCCGAGAATCCGACCAACCCCGCCTGTGCCGCCGCCAAGGCGGTCGGTGGATCGCAGGCGTTTTATGACTGGAACGGCATCAACCAGGCCAATGCCAACGGCAACCACCAGGCCGTGGTGCCCGACGGCAAGCTGTGCAGCGGCAACAACCCGACCTTCCGCGGCCTGGACGTGAACCGCAGTGACTGGCAGACCACGCCGATCCAGCCCGATGCCAATGGAAAGTTCACCTTCGTGTTCAAGGCGACCGCGCCGCACGCCACCCGTGACTGGCGCTTCTTCGTCACCCGCGAAGGCTGGCAGCCGGGCAGTCCACTGCGCTGGGCCGACCTGCAGGAGTTCTGCACGCTGGGCAATACACCGCTGTCGGCCGATGGCACCTACAAGCTGCAGTGCACGTTGCCGCAGCGCAGCGGCCAGCATGTGATCTACAACACCTGGCAGCGCTCGGATTCGACCGAGGCGTTCTATACCTGCATGGACGTGCGCTTCCAGGGCGCCGGCGGTACGACACCAGCAGCGCAGTGGCAGGATGCGGGCCCGGTCACCGCACGCGGTGAGCTGCCGGTGGGCACCACGCTGGCGCTGCGCGTGTTCAATGCCAACGGCAATGACGTGGAACGCGTCGAGGCCACGCTGGCCAGTGGCCAGACCGCGGCCGCGCAGTGGCCGTTGGCGCTGGCCCGCAAGGTCAATGCGAGTGCCCAGCACGCGCGCGTGGGCGTGCTGGCCAATGGCGCAATCACGCCGTCGGCGTCGGCCACCGACAATCGCGTGTACCTGAAGGACGGCAACCGCTTCCAGCTCGATACCAGGGTGCCGGACCCGGGTACGCCGTCGCCGGGCGGTGATTTCGACCACGTGCACCCGGCGGGCATCGGCAGCTATGTACCGGGCCAGACCGTCGTGAAGAGCAGCGACGGCAAGCTGTATGCCTGCCGCCCGTTCCCGGAAGGTGCGTGGTGCAACGTCAATGCCGAGGCGTACCGGCCGGGCGTGGGTGCGGCCTGGCGCGATGCGTGGATCGCGTACTGAGACCGTGTACAGGGAACGGTGGCAGAGCGCCGTTCCCTGCATAGCGTGAGACGCGCCAGCGCGTGAGTGTGAAGCCGTTCCCATACGGAACCACGCGATGCTTTTTTCAAAGTAGTCCTATGGATGCGGGCGGGTGGGATGCCGAGACTTCGCGGGGTTTCACCACCCACAGGAGATCTCCATGCATCTGTCATATCGGACTGTCATCGCGCTGTCTGTGATCGCAGGCATTGCCACCTCTGGCAGCGCTTTCGCCCACGGCACCATGTCCAAACCCTCCAGCCGCGTCTACTCCTGTTACCAGGGCAATCCCGAAAATCCGACCAACCCGGCCTGCGCTGCTGCCAAGACCATCGGTGGCGCCCAGCCGTTCTACGACTGGGCAGGCGTCAATCAGGCCAACGCCAATGGCAATCATCAAGCGGTGGTTCCAGATGGCGAGTTGTGCAGCGGCGGCAACAGCAAGTACCGCGGCCTCGATCTGAACCGCAGTGACTGGCCGACCTCACCGATCCACGCCGATTCGCGCGGGCGTTACACCTTCGAGTTCAAGGCCCCGGCCCCGCATGCCACCCGCGAGTGGAAGTTCTACGTCACCCGCGACGGCTGGCAGCCGGACAGCCCATTGCGCTGGGCCGACCTGCAGGAATTCTGCACGGTGGGCAACGTGCCGGTCTCCGGCGACGTCTACAAGCTGGATTGCCCGCTGCCCAAGCGCAGCGGCCAGCACATCATCTACAACACCTGGCAGCGCTCGGATTCCGGTGAAGCGTTCTATACCTGCGCGGACGTGCGCTTTGAGGGGGGCGGTGGTGTGACCCCGCCGCCGCAGTGGCAGGATGCCGGCCCGGTCACCGCCCGCGGTGCGCTGGACGTGGGCACCACCGTGACCCTGCGCGTGTTCAACGCTCAGGGCAACGATCTGGAGCGCCCGGAGATCACCCTGGCCGCAGGTCAGACCGCTGCGAACCAGTGGCCGCTGGCGCTGGCCCGCAAGGTCAACGCCAGTGCGCAGCAGGCGCGCGTAGGCGTGATGAAGAACGGCGTGATCACAGCGGTCGCCTCGGCCACCGAGAACCGCGTCTACCTGAAGCCGGGCAACCTGTTCCAGATCGATACCCGTGTGCCGGGCCCGATCGATCCGCCGCCGGGCGACGACTACGACTTCGTGTATCCGGCCGGTATCGGCAGCTACAAGCCGGGCGAAACCGTGGTCAAGGGTACCGACGGCAGGCTCTACGCCTGCCGCCCGTTCCCGGAAGGCGCGTGGTGCAACATCAATGCCGATGCCTATCGCCCGGGCACGGGCTTTGCCTGGCGTGATGCCTGGATCGCGTACTGAAGCAGGGCACCGGGGGCGGCGTGATGCCGCCTCCGGTTCAGGGAATGCCGGCCAGCGGCCGGCACTACCCGGACCTATTTGCTGCTGACGTACTTCTCGCGGCGGATCTGCGGGTTGCCCAGGCCGGCGGCCTTCAGCAGCTCGGCGCAGGCATCGACCATGTCCGGATTGCCGCACAGGTAGACGATGTCGGTGGCCGGGTCCGGCGTGAAGCCGGCCAGCGCCTGCTGCACGTAACCGTGCTGCACGTCCGGGTGCGGATCAACCGGCAATTCGCGTGACAAGCACGGCACATAGCGGAAGTTCGGGTGCTTTTCGGCGAAGCTGTAGAAATCTTCGCTGTACAGCAACTCACCAGGGCTGCGCGCGCCCTGCAGCAGCACGATCTGCACGCCGCGGTCGGCCATGGCTTTTTCCAGCAGCGGCAGCATCGAGCGGTACGGGGTGACGCCGGTGCCGGTGGCAATCAGCAGGTAACGGGCGTTGTGGTCGCCGGGGTTCAGGCAGAACCGGCCATAGGGGCCGGACGCACTGATCTGGCCGCCCGGCTCCAGCGCCTCGAACAGGGCCGTGGCAGCGCCACCGGGCACGAAACTGACCGCGATATCCACCGCCTCGCCCGGGCCCAGCGCGTGGTCGTGGATGGTCGCCAGCGAGTAGCTGCGCTTGGTTTCGGTGCCGTCGGCGTAGCTGAAATGGACCTGGATGAACTGGCCGGGCTGGAAATCCAGCGGCTGCCCATCATCACGCACGAACTGGTAGTGGCCGACGGTCGGGGCCAGCATGCGGCAGCCGACCAGCTTGAGGGGGAATTGAACAGGCACGACTTTTCGGGACAGTGTGTAGCCGGGGCAAGCCCTCGGGGTCTTCTATAATAGCCCCTCCCCGCCCCTCTCCAGCGCCAGCCCATGGGCGCGAAGGCTTCGAGCTTGGCATCCCAGAACGATATGGCGCCCGCCCTGCGCGTGCGCGACCTGCGCAAGACCTACGACAACGGCACCCAGGCCCTGAAGGGGGTTTCCCTGGAAGTGGCCCCGGGCGATTTCTTCGCCCTGCTCGGCCCCAACGGCGCCGGCAAGTCGACCCTGATCGGCATCATCAGCTCCCTGGTCAACCTCAGCGAGGGCCAGGTGGAAGTGTTCGGCAGCGACCTGGTGCGCAACCGCAGCGCCACCATGCGCCTGATCGGGCTGGTGCCGCAGGAAATCAACTTCAACCTGTTCGAGAAGCCCTTCGACATCCTGGTGAACTACGCCGGCTTCTATGGCGTGCCGCGCGAGGAAGCGGAACAGCGCGCCGAAGAGGAGCTGAAGCGCGCGCACCTGTGGGAAAAGGCCCAGGTGATGAGCCGCACGCTGTCCGGCGGCATGAAGCGCCGGCTGATGATCGCCCGCGCGATGATGACCCGCCCGCGCCTGCTGATCCTGGACGAGCCAACCGCCGGCGTGGACATCGAGATCCGTCGCGACATGTGGCGGGTGCTGAAGGAGATCAATGCGGCCGGCACCACGATCATCCTCACCACCCATTACCTGGAAGAAGCCGAGTACCTGTGCCGCCACCTGGCGATCATCAACCATGGGCAGATCGTCGAGCAGGGGCCGATGCGCGCCCTGCTGGCCAAGCTGGACGTGGAAGGCTTCCTGCTGGACATCGACGGTGAGCTGCCGGCGCAGCTGCCGGTGATCGAAGGCGCGACGCTGACCGCGCCGGACCCGCACACGCTGGACATCGACATGCCACGCGCAATGGACCTCAACCGCGTGTTCGCCACGCTCAACGAGGCCGGCATCCGCGTGCGTTCGATGCGTACCAAGAGCAACCGCCTGGAGGAGCTGTTCGTGCGCCTCACTGGCAACCTGGAGACTTCCGCATGAGCACCACCGAGCTGACCGACGGCCAGCGCAACCGCGTCGCGCTGCTGACCATCGTGCGCCGCGAAGTCGCACGCATCATGCGCATCTGGGGCCAGACCCTAGTGCCGCCGGCGATCACCATGACCCTGTACTTCCTGATCTTCGGCAACCTGATCGGGTCGCGCGTGGGTGACATGGGTGGCTACACCTACATGCAGTTCATCGTGCCGGGCCTGGTGATGATGAGCGTGATCCAGAACAGCTACGGCAACATCAGCTCCTCGTTCTTCGGCGCCAAGTTCGGTCGCCACGTGGAAGAACTGCTGGTCAGCCCGATGCCGAACTGGGTGATCCTGTGGGGCTACGTGGCCGGCGCCGTGCTGCGCGGCCTGATGGTGGGCGTGATCGTGCTGATCATCGCGATGTTCTTCACCCCGGTGCGCATCCCGCACCCGCTGGTGATGCTGACCACGGTGATCCTGGGCGCGACGATCTTCTCGCTGGCCGGTTTCATCAATGCGGTGTATGCGAAGAAGTTCGACGACGTGGCGATCGTGCCGACCTTCATCCTGACCCCGCTGACCTACCTGGGTGGCGTGTTCTATTCGGTAAAGCTGCTGCCGGGCTGGGCCGAAGCAGCCACGCATGCGAACCCGATCTTCTACATGGTCAATGCGTTCCGCTATGGCCTGCTGGGCAGCAGCGATGTGCCGCTGCCGGTGGCGTACGGCCTGATGATCGGCTTCGTGGTGGTGCTGACGGCGCTGGCGCTGTGGCTGCTGCGCCGTGGCGTGGGCATGCGCAGCTGAGTTTTGCGTGCAGGGCCTGCGGCCCTGCACCCGCCGAATCAACGTCAACTTCTACGGCAACATCAAAAGCTGGCATTCCGTGGGTTGGCGGGGTGGGTCCGGTTGCGGGGGACGCCGTAAACCCATCCCTGGGGGCTTGGCCGCGG
>NZ_LLXT01000142.1 GCF_001431625.1 Stenotrophomonas geniculata ATCC 19374 = JCM 13324 | reverse complement strand
GGACCCACCCCGCCTTCGACAATTCGCCGCAATCTGCAGTAGATCCACGCCAGGCGTGGGTGCTCTTCGATCAATCGTCGAATTAATCGATTTCGATGGAGATTCATCCACGCATGGCGTGGATCTACAATCCCTCCATGTCCTCCCCCGCCCTGCCCTGGAATGGCACGCTGCTGCTGGATGCTCACGTGGCGGTGCTGCAGGGCCATGCCGGTGACAGCAGCGTACATGCGCACTACGCCCATCAACTGCTGCTGAGCGACGGTACGCCCTGGCAGGTCGAAGTCGATGGCGTACGGCAGCAGGGCCAACGGCTGTGGCTGCCCTCCTTCCAGACGCATGCGATCCTGTCGGCGCCGGAAGCGGGCTGCACGGTGTTCCTCGAACCCGCGCATGCCGATTCCACGCAGATCCAGCAGCATCTGCACGCACTGCCGGGCAATACCATGGAGCTACGCGACTGGCTGCCACGGCTGAGCCGCCCACAACCGCTGGACCGCCGCGTGCAGGCGGCATTGGCCCGTATCGCCCAGCACCTGCCTGACCCGGTGCCGGCCGCCGATATCGCCGAGGCGGCGCACCTGTCGGCCAGCCAGCTGCACCGGCGTTTCCAGTCCGACCTGGCGGTGACACTCCGCGGCTGGGTACTGTGGCAACGCCTGCGCAATGCACTCACGCATCATCTGCACGGCCACAGCCTGACCGACAGTGCGCATGCCGCTGGATTCGCCGATCTGGCCCATCTGTCGCGCAGCCTGCGCCGCATGTTCGGCATCAGTGCCGCGCAACTGCAGGGCCTGCAGCTTCACGCGGCCTGACACAGCCCATCATCCGCGCCTGCGCAGACCTTCCGGCAGCTCCGGCACCTCGCCATGCGGCAGTTCGCGGAACGGCGCCAGCAGCTGTCCCGGATAATCGCGCGGATAGTCCGGTTGGCTGCCGATGCCAAGGTCGCGATGCTGCAGCCGATAGCCCGGCGCATCGAAAGCGGTCCCCAGCAGATGATCCCAGACGGTCAGGAACAGGCCGAAGTTGACGTCGCCGGCGGTGCCGTAACGCATGTGGTGGAAGCGGTGCAGCGGCGCCCACGCCATGATCCGGCCCAGCACACCCGGGCGCATGTCCACGTTGGAATGCTGCAGCAACAGCTGGATGGCGATGGCGAAGGCCAGCACCGCGGCTACCGGCATCGGCAGGCCCAGCACCAGCAGCGGCAGCACGCCGCCCACCGCTTCGGCGGCCTGGTGCAGTGGGTGTTTCATCAGCCCGTTGAAGCCGTACATGCGGGTGACGCTGTGGTGCACCGCATGCAGCCGCCACAACCAGCCGATGCGATGGCTGGCGTAGTGCACCAGGGTGATGCCGAGATCGGCAGCGATGATCGCCACCAGTAGCTGCAGTGCGAACGGCCACTGCAGCGGCCACAACTGCCACGGAATGATCGCCGCCAGCAGCGGCACCGCCGCGATCGACAACAGGTTCAGGCCTTCGTTGACCAGCGCGTGCAGGGCGTCACGCACACGGTCGCCGTGGTCGCGGTTGAACGCAGGGTCATACGGCCAGGCGCGCTCGGCGACGAACGAAACCGCAATGGCGATCGCCAGCAGGGCCAGCAGCCACAACGGATCGCCATGGCAGTGGCCGACCCAGACGACGGCAGTGGCGACGAATCCAAGCAGGAACAGCGGGGCATACAGGCGGAGCATCCAGTGCTTCATGGGCAACCCGGGAAGTGAGGGGCCTGCATGCTGGCGTGGCGTGTGGGTTGCTGGCTTGAACAAACGGCGCAACCCTGCGGGCACCACGCTTCCCACATCCACGCATGGCGTGGATCTACAATGACGCTCTCATCGCGCCCGGGACCGGCATGGACTCCTTCAACCTGATGCGCGCCTTCCGCCGCATCGTCGAACGCGGCGGGCTCGCTCGTGCCGCCGAAGACCTGGGCATGTCGCCGGCCGGCCTGAGCAAGCAGTTGCGCACGCTGGAAACGCACCTGGGCGTGGTGCTGCTGCAGCGGACCACGCGGCGCATGAGCCTGACCGAAACCGGCCACGCCTATTACCGCGAATGCTGCCGCCTGCTCGACGAGCTGGAAGCGCTGGAACGCGGCATCGCCGAACAGCGCGGCGAGGTGGCCGGGCGCCTGCGCGTGAACGCGCCGCAGTCATTCGCACTGAGCACGCTGTCGCCGCTGCTGCCGCGCTTCCTGCAGCAGCATCCACAGTTGTCGCTGGACCTGGTGATGGAAGATCGCCTGCTCGATGCAGTCGGTGAGGGTTTCGATGTGTCGCTGCGGCTGCGTGCCGAACTGGATGATTCACGCCTGGTGGCGCGCCGGCTGGCGTCGCTGCAGCAGGTGCTGTGCGCGGCCCCGTCCTACCTGCGGCAGCATCCGGCACCGCAGGCGGTGGACGATCTGCAGGCGCACAGCGTGCTGGCCTACAGCCTGTCCGACTCCCCCGGCAGCTGGCCGCTGCTCGGTCCCGATGGCCAGGTGACAATCACCCTGCCCGCGCGCGTCACCGTCAACAACAGCTTGCTGCTGCGCGACCTGCTGGTGGCCGGCATGGGCATCGGTGCCCTGCCCTCGTTCCTGGCCGCGCCGGCACTGGCCCAGGGCGAACTGCAGCAGGTGCTGCCCGACCACCGCTATCCGCCGCGCTTCGTGCATGCGGTCTACCCCACGTCGCGCCATCTGCAACCCAAGGTACGCGCCTTCATCGATTTCCTGCACGCCGAGCTGCCCGGCTGCGCTGGCCTGGATTCGTAACCGCCAGCGAAAACTGAGCTGCCCGCGGCGTGCTGTTTCGGCCACGCCGCGCTGCCTACTCTGCCGCCTCCCCTCTCACCGATGGCAGGCAGATGTCTTCCGTTCCTTCCCCCGCCACCGCCGCGCCGGTGGTCGATTTCTTCCACGACGTGGTCTGCGGCTGGTGCTTCGTGCTGGCCCCGCGCCTGAAGCAGGTCTCCGCCGAACTCGCCATCCAGGTGCGCCACCGCAGCTTCGTGCTGCAGGACTCGCGCGCACAGATGGTCGAGGTGTTCGGCTCGATGGAGCGCGCCAAGGCGATCATCCTGCGCCACTGGACCGACTGCGCCGCGCATGAAGACACCGCGCGCATCGATATCGAAGGCATGCGCGCGCAGGACTTCGAGTATCCGTCCGGCTGGCTCGGCGCACTGGCCTGCCAGGCTGCCGGCATGCTCGGTGGCAACGACGCCCATGGCGCGATGTTCGATGCCGTGCAGTGGGCGCACCTGCACCAGCACCGCAACATCGGCGACGCCGAAGTCCTGCTGGATATCGCCGAAGCGCTGGGCCATCCACGTGGCGCCTTCGCTGACCACATGCGCAGCGACGCAGTACGCCAGCGCGTGCAGGTCGATCGCGCCGAAGCCGCTGCCCTCGGCATCCGTTCCATACCCACCGTGATCGGCGGCAACGGCCTGCGCCTGCAGACCCTGCCGCTGCCACACCTGCGCCAGGCCCTGGCGCACCTGGTCGCGGCCTGAGCCGCACCCTCCCCCACCCTGCAAGGAGATTCCCCATGACCCCACGTACCCTGGCCACCGCGCTGGCCCTGCTGCTGGCCGGCACCGCCGCTTCCACCACCGTGTCCGCGCACGAACGCGTACCCTCCGGCCAGCAGGTCGGCACCAGCCCCTGGGGGCCGAAGGACGAGATCGGCCGCCTCAACCTGATCACCGAGGCCTCGCGTGCGGCGATCCTGTCGCGGGTCAGCGGCGGCAAGGCCTATGACCTGGCCACCGAGTACTACGTCGGCATGCCCAGCTGGCAGGATGCCGGCGACCCGCACTACCAGTTCTGGATGACCCACACCCCGCGCGGCACGGTGATGGATGATCCGATGGGCGTGGGCGAAACCATGAACCTCACCCGTAGCTACACCGGCACCGCGTTCTCGATGTACAGCCACACCGGCACCCACATCGATGCGCTGAACCACTTCGGCATCCATGGAAAGATCTGGAATGGCTTCGAGGCCGACAAACACCTCGGCGACCGTGGCTGGAATGTCACCGGCATCGAGAAGTTCCCGCCGTTGATCGCGCGTGGCGTGCTGATCGACGTGGCCACCGCCAAGGGCGTGGACATGCTGCCGGACAGCTACCGCGTCACCCGCCAGGACCTGAAGGATGCGCTGGCACGCCAGAAGGTGAAACTGCAGCAGGGCGACGTGGTGCTGATCCGCACCGGCCGCATGCGCCTGTTCGAACAGCCCAAGGCCTACATGGCCAACCCGCCGGGCATGGGCCTGGACGCGGCGCGCTTCCTGATCGAGGACAGCGGCGCGATGATCGTCGGTGCCGACAACCTCAGCTTCGAGACCTTCCCCTCGGAGGTGTCCGACGACTACGTGCCGCTGCACACCTACCTGCTGGCCCAGCAGGGCGCGCCGATCATCGAGCTGGTGGCGCTGGACGAACTGGCCCACGACAAGGTCTACGAGTTCGCCTTCATCGGCGGCCCGCTGAAGATCCGCGGTGGCGATGCCGCGCCGCTGCGCCCGGTCGCGCTGCCGGTCCGCCCGTAACCGGGGACATACCCGGGTAGCGCCGGGCCATGCCGGGGGGCCGACCTTGGTCGGCACCCCTACCCCTTCAGCAACCTGAAATCCGATCCTCCGATTTCATTAGTAATTCTACTCACAAGGCGAGTAGCATGTCCGGTCTCAGCCCCTGATACCGGCCCGTCGATACTCGCGTCATGCCCGCCGTTTCCGCCCGTTCCTGCCGCTTCCAGCCTGCCCGGCGCCTCCCCTGGAGGACCCGCTGATGGGTGCCGTCGTCGCCCTCGACCGGCTGCTTGACGGCCGCCAGCTGTGGCGCGGCCCGGCCCGCCAGGGGCCGGCCAGCGACCATCTGGCCAGCGGTCACCCGGCACTGGATGCGCGCCTGCCCGGCGGCGGCTGGCCCAGCAGCGGGCTATGCGAGGTACTGCAGGCCGCGCCCGGCGTCGGCGAACTGGCTCTGGTCTGGCCAGCGCTGGCGAAGCTGAGCCAGCGCGACCGCCCGATCGTGCTGGTCGCCCCACCCTATCGCCCGCACGCTCCGGCCTGGGCAGCGGCCGGGCTGGATCTGACCCAGCTGCAGATCATCCACGCCGCGCCGAAACAAGCGCTGTGGGCCACCGAGCAGTGCCTGCGCTCGGCCGCCTGTGCAGCAGTGCTGTGCTGGCCACACCAGCCCGATCACCGCTCACTGCGCCGCCTGCAGGTGGCGGCCGACAGCGGCCAGTGCCTGAGCTTCGTGTTCCGCGAGGCGCAGGCAGCACGCAATCCTTCCCCGGCCAGCCTGCGCCTGCAGCTCGACCACGGCCAGGTGCGGGTGCTGAAGTGCCGTGGCGGCCTGCCGCCGGCGCAGCCGTTGCCGCTGGCCATCGCCCACTGAGGCCGCGCCATGCACTGGGCCTGTCTGTTGTTGCCGCAGCTGGCGCTGGACAGCGTGCTGCGCCTGCAGCCCGACCCGCAGCGGCCACTGGTGCTGCTGCAGGGGCCGGCACAGCGTCGCGTACTGCGTGCGGTCAGCCCGTCGGCACGCGCAGCGGGGCTGCGCCCGGGCATGCTGCTGTCGGCTGCGCAGGTACTGGTGCAGGACCTGCATCTGCACGATTACGATCCCAGCGCCGAACAGCACACCCGGCAGCTGCTGGCCAGCTGGGCCTATGCCTACAGCTCGCAGGTCAGCCTCGATTTTCCGCACGCGCTGGTCATGGAAATCGGTGCCAGCCGTGCCCTGTTCGGCGACTGGCTGACGATCGAGCAGCGGCTGCGCAACGAACTGCATGAGCTTGGTTTCCGCCATCGCCTGGTGGCCGCGCCCACCGCGCATGCCGCGCGCGTGCTGGCCAACGTTCACGACGGCCTCGGCATCGATGCGCAGCAGCTGCCAGCGGCACTGGCGCAGCTGCCCTTGCCGCGCTGTGGCCTGCCCAGCGAAGCAGTGACCGTACTCGGCCGTTCCGGCCTGCGCACGCTGGGTGCGGTGCTCGAGCTGCCGCGCGACAGCCTGGCCCGGCGCTTCGCACCGGACGTGCTGCAGCAGCTGGATGCGCTGCGCGGGCTGCCCACCGCGCCACTGCGCTACTACCAGCCACCGGACCGTTTCGATGCGCGCATCGAATTCGAATACGAGATCGAATCCAGCCAGGCCCTGCTGTTTCCGCTGCGTCGCCTGCTGCTGGACCTGGCCGCATTCCTGTGTTCGCGCGATGGCGGCGTGCAGCGCTTCGACCTGCATTTCGAGCACGACATGCTGCCGGCCAGCGTGCTGACCATCGGCCTGCTGGCGCCCGAGCGCGATCCCGCGCTGCTGTTCGAGATCGCACGCAACCGCATGGAAGCGTTTGCCCTGCCGGCCGGCAGCCGCGCACTGCGCCTGCAGGCCGAGCAGCTGCCACCGTTCGTGCCCGCCGCGCGTGACCTGTTCGATACCCGGCCGGCACAGGCGATGCCCTGGAACCAGCTGCGCGAGCGCCTGCGCGCGCGGCTGGGCGATGACGCCGTGCAGCCGCTGGCGGTGCAGGCCGACCATCGCCCCGAACGCGCCAGTGGCATCCAGCCGCCAGCCAAGCCTCCGTCGTACTGGCCACTGCGCCCCGGCTGGCTGCTGGACACGCCGCAACCACTGCGTGATCCGCGGCTGCGCATCGTCACCGGGCCGGAGCGGATCGAATCGGGCTGGTGGGATCAGGCCGATGCACGGCGCGACTATTACGTGGTGGAAACTGCTCACGGCCAGCGCGGCTGGGCCTTTCGTGAGCGCAACGACCCGCATGCGCCGTGGATGCTGCACGGCTGGTTCGGCTGAGCCACCATGCACAGCGAACTGCCCGGCTACGCCGAACTGCACTGCCTGTCGGCCTTCAGTTTCCAGCGTGGCGCCTCGATCGCCGAAGAACTGTTCGCGCGCGCCGCCGGCCAAGGCTATCGAGCGTTGGCGATCACCGACGAATGCTCGCTGGCCGGCATCGTACGCGCTTGGCAGGCGGCGAAGACGCATGGCGTGGCGCTGATTGTCGGCGCCGAATTCCAGGTCGAGGATGGGCCGAAACTGGCCCTGCTGTGCACCGACCAGGCCGCCTATACGGGGCTCTGCCAGTTGATCACCACCTGCCGGCGGCGGGCCGCCAAGGGCGAGTACCGCTGCCTGCGCGAGGACCTTCTCGGCCTGCCCGTCGGCCTGCTGTGCCTGTGGCTGGACCGGCAACCGGCCGCCACCGACCTGGAACTGCTGCGCGCCGGCTTCGATGATCGGCTGTGGCTGGCGGTGGAGCTGCACCACGAACACGACGATGCACGCCGCCTGCAGCAGCTGCAGTCCTTCGGCGAACGCCATTACCTGCCGCTGGTGGCCAGTGGTGATGTGCACATGCATGTACGCCGCCGCCGCGCCCTGCAGGACACGCTGACCGCGATCCGCCACCGTTGCAGCGTGGCCGAAGCTGGATGGCGCCTGTTCCCCAATGGCGAGCGCCACCTGCGCCCACGCACCGCGCTGGCCCAGCTGTACCCGCCTGAGCTGCTGGCCGAGACCCTGCGCATCGCCGAGCGCTGCCACTTCACCCTGGAACAGCTGCAGTACACCTATCCGCGTGAGCTGGTGCCCGAAGGGCATGATCCGGACAGCTGGCTGCGCGTGCTGGTCGAGCGTGGCATCCCGTGGCGCTGGAAGAACGGCATCCAGCCGGCACAGCGCGAGCAGATCGAACACGAACTTGCGTTGATCAAGCAGAAGAACTACGCCTCCTACTTCCTCACCGTGCAGGACATCGTGCGCTTCGCGCGCAGCCAGGACATCCTCTGCCAGGGCCGCGGCTCGGCGGCCAACTCCGCGGTGTGCTTCGTGCTGGGCGTGACCGAGATCGACCCGGCGCGCAGCAACCTGCTGTTCGAGCGCTTCATTTCCGCCGAGCGCGACGAGCCGCCGGATATCGACATCGACTTCGAGCACGAGCGCCGCGAGGAAGTGCTGCAGTACGTGTTCAAGCGCTATGGCCGCGAGCGCGCCGCACTGACCGCAGTAGCAATCAGTTACCGTGGCCGCAGCGCGATCCGTGACGTGGCCCGTGCACTCGGCCTGCCGATGGACCAGGTCAACGAACTGGGCGCGGCGATGGACCACTGGGGCGGCCACGTACCACTGCCGGAGACCCTGCGCGAGCGCGGCTTTGATCCGGAAACACCGCTGATGCGGCGGCTGCTGGCACTGACCACCGAGCTGATCGATTTCCCGCGCCACCTGTCGCAGCACCCGGGCGGCTTCGTGATTTCAGAGCACCCGCTGTCGACGCTGGTACCGGTGGAAAACGCGGCGATGGCCGACCGCACCGTCGTCCAGTGGGACAAGGACGATCTGGATGCCACCGGCCTGATGAAGGTCGACTGCCTGGCGCTGGGCATGCTCACCGCCATCCGTAAATGCCTGGCGATGCTGCAGCAGCACGGCCTGCACAGTGGACGCATGGATGCGATCCCTGCCAAGGATACGAAGACCTACGACATGATCTGCGCCGCCGACACCATCGGCGTGTTCCAGATCGAATCGCGTGCGCAGATGGCGATGCTGCCACGCCTGCAGCCGCGCTGCTTCTACGATCTGGTGATCGAAGTGGCGATCGTGCGCCCCGGCCCGATCCAGGGTGACATGGTGCACCCCTATCTGGAACGGCGGAGGATCCTGCGCGAGCAAGGCCCGGAGGCACTGAACGATCCGGACAATCCGCTCTACCCACCGCAGCTGGAACGCGTGTTCGCGCGTACGCTGGGCGTGCCATTGTTCCAGGAACAGGTGATGCAGCTGGCAGTGGAAGCAGCAGGTTACACACCTGGGCAAGCCGATGCCCTGCGCCGCTCGATGGCGGCATGGAAGCGTCGTGGCGGCCTGGAACCGCATCGGGAGAAGTTGCTGGCCGGCATGTTGAAGAATGGCTTCAGCCGCGACTACGGCGAGCACCTGTTCGAGCAGATCAAGGGCTTCGGTGATTACGGTTTCCCGGAAAGCCATGCTGCCAGCTTCGCCCTGCTGACCTATAACAGCTGCTGGCTGAAGTGCCATCATCCCGCCGCGTTCACCGCCAGCCTGATCAACAGCCAGCCGCTGGGGTTCTACAGCCCCGACCAGCTGCTGCAGGATGCACGCCGCCATGGCATCGGCGTGCTGCCGGTGGACGTGCGCCACAGCGACTGGGACTGCACGCTGGATTTCAGCAAGGGACCGGCGGCGATCCGGCTCGGCCTGCGCCTGATCGATGGCTGCAACGAACCCGTCGTGCAGGCCATCATGCGCGAACGTGCGCAGCGCCCGTTCGACGATGTGGGCGACCTGTGCCAGCGCACCGCACTGGACCGCCGCCAGCAGGGCCTGCTGGCCGATGCCGGTGCACTGCGTGGGCTCAGTGGCCATCGCCATCGTGCACGCTGGGATATCTCCGGCGTGGAAAACCGGCTGCCACTGTTCGACCAGGCCCGCGCCACTGCCGAAGCCCGCGTGCCGTTGCCCCTGCCCAGCGCCTGGGAGGACATGCAGGCCGATTATCGCAGCACCGGCACCACACTTGGCCGCCACCCGATCTCGTTCCTGCGCGCGCAGCTGCGCAGCCGTGGCTGTCTGGACGCTGCACAACTGGCCGGGCATGGCCATGGCCGTCGCGTGCGCATCGCCGGCCTGGTACGCATGCGCCAGCGCCCGCAGACCGCCAGCGGCGTCACCTTCCTCACGCTCGAAGATGAGACCGGCATGGTCAACGCCGTGGTCTGGCGACACCTGGCCGATCGCCAGCACCGGGTGCTGGTCGATACCCAGCTGATGCAGATCGATGGCCGCCTGGAACGCGTCGATGGCGTGCAGCACGTCATCGTGCAGCGCATGCACTGCCTGGATGAACTGCTGCAGGGACTGCGCAGCCACAGCCGCGATTTCCACTGACGATACACAACGTCACACAACGAACTGGCCATTGCCGGTCCGCATCCGCTATCGTCGGCACATCCAAGGAAGGACGACCCGATGCCCCGTGCGCTGCTGCTGACCACCCTGGTGGTCTCGACCCTCGCCCTGCTGGTTTCCGGGTGGACCGCCTGGAGCCTGCATCGCAGCCAATCACCACAGCGCATCATCGAGGCGCGCGGGCTGGTCATCCACGATGCAAGCGGCCAGCCGCGGGTGATCCTCGGCGCACCGGTTCCCGATCCGCTCAGCCAGGGCCGCACCCAGGGGCCGCGTGCCACCGCCCTGTCAGGCATGATCCTGCTCGGTCCCGATGGTTCCGAACGCGGCGGCTACGGCACCAGCGACCGCGGCGGCGAAGCCCTGCTGACCCTGGACGATGCCACCGGCACCACTGAAGTATTCAAGGTCGTCGCCAACCCGGACCGCGGCGCCAGCCTGATGGTCAAGCACCAGAACAACACCGGCGCCATGCTCACCTCCTGGCAGGGCAAGCCGGAGCTGATGTTCGTCGATGACAGCGGCCAGTCCTACTACGTGCGCCCCGGCGCCAACGCCGCGCCCTGATCTGCTTGTGTAGCGTCGAGCCATGCTCGACTGCTTCTATCAACAGCAGCCGAGCATGGCTCGGCTCTACAAAGGCGAAGCAACGTCGAGCATGGCTCGACGCTACAGAGCGAACACCGCCGCCAGGTCATCCGCCAGCTGCCGCAGCTGCGCTGCCCCCAGCGCAGCGCAGGTGATGCGCAGGCCATGCCCCGGCGCTGCCACCGAGAACACTTCGCCCGCGCGCACATGCCATCCACGCGAAGCCAGGGCCAGCACCTGCGGATGGCTGTCGGCCTGCAACGGCAGCCACAGGTTCAATCCTTCCATCGGCAACGGTGTCGGCAGGCCACGCGCATGCAGCAACTCCTGCAGCGAGCGCAGGCGCTGCTGGTAACGCTCACCTGCCGAAGCGATCTTCGCCCGCTGCGTTGCCGACGACAGCACCGAGGTCGCCGCATCCTGCAGCAGGTGACTGACCCAGCCGGTGCCGGACGCCAATCGCAGCCGCAGCCGCATCGCGGTCTCTTCATCGCAGGCCAGCCAGGCCAGCCGCAGGTCCGGGCCGAGCGGTTTGGACAACGAACGCAGCAGCGCCCAGCGCCGGCCATCCAGCGGCAGCACCGAGTGATAGGCCTGCTGCGAGAGCAGCGCGTAGTGATCGTCGATCAACACCGCCACCTGCGGGTAGGCCGCCAACAACTGCCGCAACGCCCGCGCCCGCTTCGCATCCAGGCTGGCCCCGGTCGGGTTGTGTGCCCGCGGGGTCAGCAACACCGCGCGTGCACCGGCCTCCAGTGCCTGCCGCAGCGAATCGACCTGCATGCCATGCGCGTCCACCGCCACCGGCAACGGCGCGTGGCCCACAGCGTTGAGCACGTTGAGGCTGCCGAGGAAGCACGGATCCTCCACCGCGATGCGATCCCCCGGCAGCAGCCACGCCGACAGCAGGCGTTCGATGCCATCGACCGCGCCATGGGTCAGTTCCAGCGCATAGCCCTCCGGGCAGTCCGCATCCAGCGAGGCGCGTGCCAGCGCCTCCAACCTCGGGTCGACCGTGCCCACGCCATACAGCCGTGGTGCGGCCGGGGCCAGGCGCAGGTTCGGCAGCAGGCGTGGATCCGGGTTGCCACCGGCCAGGTCCTGCAGGGCCAGCCCGGGCGTACTGCCTTCACGCGCCAGCGGCGGCGGCAGGCCACGCACCACCGTGCCGCGGCGGCCCGCCGTGCTGGCCAGGCCCGCCGCATCCAGGCGCTTGTAGGCAGCAGCCACGGTGTTGCGGTTCACTCCCAGCTGCTCGGCCAGTTCACGCACCGGCGGCAACACGCTGCCGGCCGGAAGGCGACCCTTGCCGATGCCGTCGCGGATGCTGTCGAAGATCGACTCGGCGCTATGCCCGGTGATTTTCATTTTGTCCTATGCCAAAATATCTCTTGTCCTGTGCCAGTTTATCCCACCCTGGCCACCCTGCATTGGAGGTGCCCGCATGCCCCTTGCCGCTGCCGACTGGCCCGTCGCCCAGTCCGTTGAACAGATCGCCGCCAACCTGGTCACGGTGCGCCAACGCATCGCCGATGCCTGCGCCCGTGTCGGCCGGGACCCGGCCAGCGTGCGTCTGCTACCGGTCAGCAAGACCGTCGATGACGCCCGCATCCGCATGGCGGTAGCCGCAGGCTGCCACGAACTGGGCGAGAACAAGGTGCAGGAGGCACAACGCAAGGCTGAAACGATGGCCGACCTGGGCGTGCACTGGTCGGTGATCGGCCATCTGCAGACCAACAAGGCGCGCTACGTGGCGCGCTTTGCCAGCGAGTTCCAGGCGCTGGACAGCCTGCGCGTAGCCGAGGCCCTGCAGCAGCGCCTGCAACTGGAAGACCGCACGCTGGATGTGTTCGTGCAGGTCAACACCTCGGCCGAACCGAGCAAGTACGGCCTGGAACCCGACGCGGTCGAGGCCTTCGTGCAGCAGCTGCCGGCCTTCGATCGCCTGCACGTGCGCGGCCTGATGACCCTGGCCATCTTCACCCCCGATGTCGAGCACGTGCGCGCCTGCTTCGTGCGCCTGCGCGAACTGCGCGACCAGCTGCAACGCACCGCCCCGCCCGGCCTCGACCTGTCGCAGCTGTCGATGGGCATGTCCGGTGATTTCGAAGTGGCCATCGAGGAAGGTGCCACCGTGGTCCGCGTCGGCCAGGCCATCTTCGGTGCCCGTGCCACCCCGGACAGTTTCTACTGGCCGAACAGCGGAGCACCGGCATGAAGCACGCGGTTGTCCTGCAACACGTTGCCTTTGAAGACCTCGGCACCCTGAAACCGTTGCTGCTGGCGCAGGGCTGGCAGCTGCACGTGCTGCAGGCCGGTGTCGATGTGCTCGATGGCGCCGAAACCGCCGATCTGCTGGTCGTGCTGGGCGGTCCCATCAGTGCCAATGACACAGGGACCTATCCCTTCGTCAACGACAGCATTGCCCTGCTGCAGCGCCGGCTGCAGCGGCAGCGGCCGACCCTGGGCATCTGCCTGGGTGCACAGCTGATGGCGCGGGCACTCGGTGCCAGTGTCGCTCCCAGTGGTGGCAAGGAAATCGGCTTTGCGCCACTGCTGCTGACCGATGAAGGCCAGCGTTCTCCGCTGCAGTCCCTGCAGGGCATTCCGGTACTGCATTGGCATGGTGAAGCGTTCGAACTTCCGGCCGGTGCACGCCGCCTGGCCAGCACGCCGGCCTGCCGTCACCAGGCATTCGCCATCGGCAGCCACGCACTGGCCCTGCAATGCCATCCGGAACTGGACGCCCGCCAGTTCGAGCGTTGGCTGATCGGCCACACGCTGGAGCTGGCCCAGGCCGGCATCGATCCCAACGACCTTCGCGCGCAGGCGCGTCGCTATGGCGCACCACTGGCTGCGGCCGCCACCGCGATGTTCGACCATTGGCTGCAGGACCTGCCGGAGACACCACAATGAACTACCGATTGCAGATCCACCGCGATGGCGCCCACTGGGGTCACTTCGACTGCAGCGGCCCCGATGCCCTGCAACGCATGGACGCCATCGCCGCACAGCTGCCTGCCGATCAGGGCTTCCAGCTGAAACGGCAGAAAGGGGTCAGCGAAGAGCGCATCCTGTCCAGCAATGCCGATGGCCTGCGCGTACTGGCTTCGCAGATCCAGTACCGCGACATCTGACCCGACGATGGTAGTGCCGGCCGCTGGTCGGCATCCGACGGGAGAACAGGTTTGCCGGCCAGCCGCCGGCACTACCCTGGCTGTTCGCCCGCGTGCGAAGCTTCACGGATGCTGACCCTGCAACGCGGCAACCACCACGGACTGCTCATCGCCCCGCGCTGGCCCTCCACCCGCATCCAACTGGAAGAAGAGGTACTGCAACGCCTGCTCCACGCGCAGGCAATGCTGCCTGCCGGGCTGCGCCTGCTGCTCACTCGTGGCTTCGAACCCAGCCACAGCCGTCTCGGTGGCTTCCGCCGCGTGGTGCGACGGCTCGGCATTGCAGTGTTCCGCACCTGCTATCCGCAGCGCCGCGATGAGATCGATGCCATCTTCGGTGCCAACGGCCACGACATCGATGGCCGTCATATCGATGTCTCACTGGTACTGCACGGCAAGCGGCTGCGACTGCTGCCGCTGGGCGTATTCACCCCACCGCGCTGGCAGGATCGTCGCGTCGCCCATCATGCCGAAGCGGTCGCGCAGGTGAAGCG
This sequence comes from Stenotrophomonas geniculata ATCC 19374 = JCM 13324, assembly GCF_001431625.1. Taxonomy (GTDB): domain Bacteria; phylum Pseudomonadota; class Gammaproteobacteria; order Xanthomonadales; family Xanthomonadaceae; genus Stenotrophomonas; species Stenotrophomonas geniculata. Next base: position 31,368 of record NZ_LLXT01000142.1, on the reverse strand, counting down.
CAGCCTGCAGCATTGCGGCTTCGAGCTGCATCGCAACCCCACCGAAGCCCTGCAGATCCACTGCGACTACCGCCCGCGCTGACGCTGCGGTGGCCCATGCGTACTGCGCCTCATGCCATAGATGCAAATGATTCTCTTTTGCTGTAAGGTGCAGCCGCTGCCCTTGCCGCCGCGGGCTGTTCCCTTTCCCAGTTGTCGCCCGCCCCGTGTCCACGCCTGTCGAACCGACGGATGTCGCGCAGCTGTGCGCAGCCCATTACCGGCCGCTGCACGCCCATGTCCGCCGCAAACTCCCGCAACGCAGCGACGCTGATGACGTCGTCCAGGAAACCTGGCTGCGTGTCGTCAAAGTCGCCACCAGTGGCCTGCTGAGCAATGGCCGCGCCTATCTGTACCGCGTCGCCCACAACCTGATCGCCGATCACTACCGGCAACGCCAGCGCCGTCGCGAAGAGGTGCTGGATGACACGCAGTTGAATGCCATCGCCGATCCTGCGCCGCTGCCCGAGCAGCGACTGCTCGACGCCGAACAACTGCGCCACCTCGACGCGATCATCGCCGCGCTGCCGCCACGCTCGCGCCAGGTGTTCCTGCTGGCCCGTGTGGAACAGTTGGCGCTGGCCGAGATCGGGCGCCAGCTGGGGATCAGCCGGCAGACCGCGCACGGCCATCTGCTGCGCGCCCTGGTCGCATTGCAGCAGGTGCCGGGCGCATGAGCCAGGAGACCATTGCACGCGAAGCTGCACGCTGGTGGCTGGATGCGCACGACGGTGACCGCGATGAGAACGCGTTCGAGCAATGGTGCCGGGCCGATCCACGCCATGCGGCGCAGTACCTGCACCTGCAGGAGTTGTGGCAGGCCGGTGCGGCGACGCCCAGCCTGCAGCGGCAACAGCAGCGCAGGCAACGCCGTCGCCTGCGCGAAGCCGGCATTGCGGTTCTGTTGCTGTGCGCGCTGGGTCTCTACAGCCGCCATGCCTCGCCACCCGTGGCACAGGTACTGCGTACGGCCGCTGGCGAGATCCGCGAGGAAACTCTTCCGGATGGTTCGCATGTCCTGCTGTCACCTGGCAGCGAAGTGAAGGTGCGCATCGATGGGCAGCGCCGCCAGCTCCAGCTGCAGCGCGGCCAGGCCTGGTTCCAGGTCGCCGCCGATGCCGACCGGCCATTCCAGGTGCATACCCCACAGGGCACCGTCACTGCACTGGGGACCGCATTCGATCTTGCCGTGCAGGGCAACAGCAGTGTGGTCACCGTTACCGAGCATCGCGTGCGCGTGGACAGCGGCAACGTCAGCATGCTGGCCGACGACGGCGAGCAGCTGCGCTTCGATGGGCAGGCAACAGCCCATGCAACAACGGCTGCCCCCGGAACATTGGCCTGGCGCGAGCGGCGCCTGCACTGGGTCTCGGCCCCGCTGGCCGACGTCACGCAGGGCCTGGACCGCTGGCATGGCGGGCATACGTGGGTCGTCGGCGAGCAGCTGCGCCAGCAGCCGGTCACCCTGCTCGGCAGTGCCGACGGTGCAGCCAGCAATCGCGACCAGCTGGCCACGCAACTGCAGGTGCGCGTGCTGCGCCTCGGCGCGGGCATACAGGTGTGGCTGCCGCCACGCAGGGAGCAGCGTGATGGACCCTGACATCCGGCCTGCGACTGCGTCTACCCAGGATGACGACGTTCTGCGTCAGCCCCTGGAGCCCCCGATGCTGTGCCCCCGCCCCCTTGTCCTTACCCTGTCGCTGGCCTGCACCAGCGCCCTTCCGCTGCTGCCCGGCAGTGCCCACGCACAGACCGCCACACGCACCTACGATCTGCCCGCCCAGCCGCTGGCGGCCGCGCTGGACGCCTACAGCCGGCTGACCGGTGTCGACCTGGTGATCGGCGCGGCGCTGCCTGCCGGGCATTCGGCCCCTGCTCTGCGCGGTGACTTCGACGATGCGCAGGCCCTGTCGCGCCTGCTGGCAGGCAGCGGCCTGCGACCGCGCTTCGTCGATGCGCGCCGCGCCGCCCTGGAACCGGCGCCGGCTGAACGCGCCGATGGCAGCCGTCGCACCGGCCCGCTGCGGGTGCAGGGCACTACCGCGCACGGCCAGGCACCGGGGGCCGGCGCCAGCCAGTATGTACCGGCCACCCGCGATGGCTTTGCGCCCTCGGTCGGCAGCGAGCGCGTGGCGATGGCCGAACGCCAGGAAGGCAACAGCCTGCTGCGCTCGATGCCCGGCACCCACAGCTTCCATTCGCGCAGCCAGCCGGGCCTGCAGGTCAACATCCGCGGCATGACCGGTGCCGGCCGGGTCAACACCATGATCGACGGTGTCACCCAGACCTTCCGCAACAATGCCGGGCATGGTTCGGGCGGTCCGTTCGCCTATGTCGATCCTTTCCTGCTGGCCGGTGTGGACGTGCAGCGCGGTGCGGTCGCCGGCGGTGACGGCGCTGGTACGCTGGCCGGCAGTGCCAACTTCCGCACCCTGGATATCGACGATCTACTGGGTGAGGGCCGTGACTGGGGCCTGCGCGCCGGCTATCGCCATGGCAACAACGGCTATGGCAGCGGCCGCACCTTCGCCGGTGCATGGCGCCACAGCGAAGAAGGTGGCGACCGTCAGTTCGGCCTGCTGGCCGCCGCCAGCAGCAGCCGCAGCAGCGAATACGCGACCGCGCGTGGGCAGAAGAACAACGCCGACCCCGGCAGCCAGCAGCCCAGCAGCTGGCTGCTGAAAGCACGCCTGCAGCCCAGCGACCAGCATCGGCTCGACCTGAGCCACATGCGTTACGAAAACGACTTCTACCACAACTACCCGTGGCAGATTTCCGCGCGCAACCAGCGCGCCAGCTACCACTACACGCCCTATTCGCCATGGATCGACCTGCGCGCGACCTTCGCGAGCAACAAGACCCGGCTGTTCTATCCGCCGGTGGAAGATTCAAGCTACATCGGCCGCCGCACCCACAGCAGCCTGAGCAGCTGGACCCTCGACAACACCAGTCGCTTCGACATCGGCGCACTGCAGGCGCGCTGGAACACCGGCATCAAGCACCAGTCGGACATCTATGTGGCCGATACGCCCATCCTGCGCGGTGCCAACCCGCAGGGTCGCAGCCAGCTGGACAGCGTGTTCAGCACGCTGGAACTGCAGTACGACATCTACGCGCTGACTGCCGGCCTGCGCCAGGACCGCTTCGGCATCCGTGGCCACATCCCGGTGTGCTCGGATGTACCCGGCCAATGCGCGGAGATCGATGGCGGCGACATCGACGTGCGGCGCAGCGAGCGCGCACTCAGCCCGAGCCTGGCGGTTTCACTGCAGGCCACTGACTGGCTGCAGCTGTTTGCCGAGGTCTCGCGCACATCACGGCCGCCGCGCGTGCAGGAGATGTTCTTCGAGAAGATCCCGCTGGAGGACGCCAGCGTCGCCGACGGCATCGGCGCCAATCCGTTCCTGCGCCGCGAGCGCTCGCGCAACCTGCAGTTCGGCGCCAACCTCAGCACCGACTCGCTGCTGGTCGACGGTGACCTGGCACAGCTGCGCATCACCCGCTTCGACAACCGCATCCGCGACTACATCAAGCCGCAGTACCTGCTGATCGTGCATCCGCCGGAAGTGGAACCGCTGGTGGTGCCGATCGACAGCGATCCGCAGCTCAATGCCTGGACCGATGTGCTGGATGCAGACGACTTCACCGCCACGACCCGCTGGATGAACCATCCCGGCGTCGTGCGCATGCGCGGCATCGAGCTGGAGGCGCATTACGCCAGCGAGCACTACCACGCCACGCTCAGCTGGACCCGCTCGCGCACCAGCGCACCGGCCATCGAGTTCGTCAACCTGGAAGACATCACCGCCCTGCCGGACCGCTATTGGACCCTGGACGTAGGCGGCCGCTGGTGGCAGCAGCGCGTGCAGGCCGGCCTGCGCGCCGCGTACTCCGGGCCCACCGAGGAAGGTTACGACTTCTTCCAGACCCGCAAGACCGGCGGCACTGGCGTGCTGCTGGACTTCTACGCGAGCTTCAAGCCCCAGGCCAACACCACGCTGTGGCTGAACATCGAAAACCTGCAGAACAAGGCCTATGACAACAATGCCTCGATCGACAGCATCTTCAGCCCGATCCTGGACCGCGGCAACGGCCGTGGCCGCACCGTCTCGATGGGCGTCAATGTGGCGTTCTAGCCGTCGCTGGCTGCCCGTATGCCTGCTCGCGCTGGCCGCGGTGGCTGGCGCGCAGCCGGTGCCCGGCACAGTGATCGACCTGGCCACTGGCCAGCACCTGGACGAAGCCGCATTCGTGACACGCGCGGCGGACGCCCAGCGGCTGTTGCTGGGTGAACGCCATGATCTCGCCGGAGACCACGCCGCCCAGCGCTGGCTGCTGCAGGCCCTGCAGCGGCAGCGCCCGCAAGGTTCACTGGTGCTGGAAATGATCGCCAGCGAGCGCCAGCCACGCCTGCAGCGCGTGCAGCGCTGGCTGGCCAAGGGCAACCAGGCCGAAGGTGCACGCCTGCGGGAACTGCTGGACTGGGATACGCGCTGGCCGTGGGCCGCGTATGGCGGCCTGGTACGGGAGGCTGCCGATGCAGGCACGCCGTTGTTCGGCGGCAACCTGTCGCGTGCCGAGGTCAACGCGCTGCTGGCCTCGACCGAGGGCGTGCGATTCCCGGTGGCCGCTGCCCGCCAGCGCCTGTCGGCGGTGGTGCTGGCCCAGCACGCAGACGCGGCACCGATGCTGGAAGGGATGCTGGCCGTGCAACAGGCCCGCGATACGCGCATGGCGCGGGTGCTGCTCGATGCGCCCGTGCCAGCACTGCTGGTAGCAGGTCGCTGGCATGTACTGCGCGGTACCGGGGTACCGGGCTACCTGTCACCGGATACGCCTGCGCTGGTGATTGCATTGGCTTCACCGGGTGAAACCGTCGATGCAGCTGATGCCGATCTGCTGTGGGTGCTGGACGATGAGTGAGCGTGGCCAACACTGGCAGGCGATCGCGATCACCGTCGTCCTGCATCTGCTGCCACTGCTGCTGTTGGTGCACTGGGTCGCGATGCCGCCGATGCCGCCGCCGCCGGAGCAGGACGTGCGCATCAGCCTGCGCCTGCTGGCACCGGCCACGCCGCCGCAACCGGTGGAGGAACGCCAGGCCGAGACCCCCAGCCAGGCGCAGCAGGCCCGCGCCTCGCAGCCCACGAAGTCGCCGCCGCCACCCAAGCCTACGGCGGCGCGCGAGGGAGAGCTGGCCGCCAGCGAAACGGGTGGGACGGGCCGCCAGCCACTGCCAGTCGCCTCGCCTGCGGCCGCGACCGATGCAAGTCCCGCACCGGCATCGATCACGGCCGCGCCGCCCGCTCCAGACGCGCCACCGGCAGACTTCCAGGCCGGCGCCGCCAGCGACCAGTGGGAAGCCCGCCTGATGGCGCGGCTGGAGCGTTACCGCTACTACCCTGCCGCCGCGCGCTCGCGCCGGCAGCAGGGCACTGCGTGGGTCAGGGCCAGCATCGACCGCGAAGGTCGCCTGCTGGCGCTGCGGCTGGAGCAGTCCAGTGGCCAGCCGATGCTCGATGACGCCGCGCTGCAGACCTTCCGTCGCGCGCAGCCGCTGCCGCCCATTCCCGATGAACTGAAGGCACCGCAGGAGCTGGTGGTGCCGGTGGAGTACTACCTGCGCTAGGCGGCATAAGCCTCCGCCTCGATCTCGAACAGCATGCCGTCCAGCGCCAGCCGCGGCACCGGGATCAGCGTGCAGGTGGGCGCGGCGCGGTTCGGCCAGCGCCGCCGCACCTGATGGGCGATGATGCCCAGCCGGTCTTCGTCGTGGTCCACCACCAGGATGCGCAACCGCGCCACATCAGCCAGGCTTGCCTGCGCCGAGCGCAGCGCGGTCTGCAGGTTGTCCAGCGCCTGCCCGACCTGGTCTTCGAAACTGGGCGAGAGACGGCCCTGGGCATCTTCACCGCCCTGCCCGGCGACATGGATCACCCGTGCCGGCAGGCGCACCACCGCCACGTGGGAGTAGCCGTTCGCGGAAGGGTCGTAGAGGCCGGGAGGATTGAACAGCTCCAGCAGGCCATGGCTGAGGTCCGGTGTGGTCAGCAGGTTCATGCCGCGCGCCTCGTGGGGGTTGCAGGCAGTCTGTGACCTCAACCCAGGTTGAGGTCAAACGGATCCGGTGCAACAGACCGGTCTGCCACGCGCAACGATCGCCGACGTGTAGAGCCGAGCCCGTGCTCGGCTGCGCTGCGCGAATGGCAGCCGAGCATGGGCTCGGCTCTACCGTTCCCCGCTCACGTCCACGCCGGGTCTGCCGTGAAATCGATGGTCAGCCAGAACGTGCTGCCGCGCGCATCCAGCCGCACCGCGATCTCATCGCGCATCGCATCAACCTCGCCCACCGACCCCAGCGGCGTACCCGGGTCGGCCAGCACATGGATCTCGATGAAGCGCATCCGCCCCATCTTCGCCACGTGACTGGTAAAACCGGCATAACCGCGCTCGGCCACGAATGCCTGCATCACCTGCTGCACGCGCCGGTCCAGATCATCCGGCGCCACCTGCAGTACTTCACGCATGGCCTTCCACGCGCTGCGCGCCGGCACCGGCAGCACCGCCAGGCTGATCAACGCCAGCACGATCGAATCCAGGTACGGCACCCAGTGGTGCCATTCGCCCCCCTGCAGGGCCAGGGCCAGTACGAAGGCCAGTACCACCGCCAGGCTCATCAACCCACCCAGCAGCCAGCCACGCACGTCCAGCCACAACAGCGCCGAGCGCAGATGCCGCGCTCGTTGGGCGACAAACAGCGCCATCGCCAGGTTGCTGGCACTCAGCAGTGCCGCCCACCACAGCGCGGGCCCGAATTTCACTTCATGCCCGCCCGTGGTCAAGCCAATCACCGCGTTGGCCAGCGCATACACGCAGGCCAGCGACAGGATCACCCCACCGAGTGCCTCGACCATTGGCTCCAGGTGCCAGTAGCCGTACTGGAAGCGCGGGCTCTGTTCCCGCGCCACCAGCCGCAGCACCGACAACGACACCAGGGTCAGCGCGACGTCGACCAGGCTGTACACGCCATCGAACAGGATGGCCTGCGATCCCACCAGCAGGCCACCGCCGAAGCCGACCGTGCTCACCGCCAGGGTGACCCCGATGGAGAACTTCAGGATGCGTTGCTCGCGCGCGGTATCCATCGTCCGCCGAACGGCCGACCGTTGCCGGTCAGGCCTTCAGCACCTCCACCTTGTACGAAACCGCATCACCCTCCTGCTCGATGATCAGCCCGTGCACGTCCGACTCGAAGCCCGGGAAACGAGCGTTCTGTTCGCGGGCGATGCGCAGCGACTGGATGATCGGCTCGTCACTGTCGCCAAAGCGCTCGCCCGGCATGATGGTCGGAATGCCCGGCGGGTACGGCACCAGCATGGTCGCGGCGACGCGGCCACTGAGCTGCTCGATGTCGACCCGCTCGATCTCGCCCTTGACCAGGTGGTTGTAGGCATCGGCCGGGGTCATCACCGGGGTCGGCAGATCCACGTACATCTCGCGCATCACCTTGGCCACCGCAAATTCCTGGTTGAACGCATGCAGTGCATCGCACAGGTCACGCAGGCCCCAGCCGGCGTAGGCATTGGGATAGTCGGCCGCCAGCGTCGGCAGTGCCTGGCCCAGCGGCGCGTTGCGGTCATACAGTTCCTTGAATGCCATCAGCTCGGTGACCAGCGTGCTCCACTTGCCCTTGGTGATGCCCATCGAGAACAGGAACAGCACCGAGTACAGGTTGGTCTTCTCCACGGTAATGCCGCGACCCCACAGGAACTTGCTGAGCACCGCCGCCGGAATGCCCAGCTTGCCCATGCTGCCGTCCATCGCCAGGCCCGGGGTCAGCAGGGTCACCTTGATCGGGTCGATCAGCACGTAGTCATCGACCAGGTTCTCGAAGCCGTGCCAATGGGCATCCGGTTGCAGGTACCACTCCTCGCGTTTGGCCACCAGCGGCGCCGGCGTATCACCCTTGTCCAGGCTGCGCTCGACCTGGGTCGGCTGCCACACACTGAACCACCAGTCGTCGCGGCCCAGATCGTCACGGACGTGCAGCATCGCGCGGCGGAACGCGATCGCCTCGTCGTGCATCTCCTGCACCAGCGAACGGCCAGCCTCGCCTTCCATCATCTTCGAGGCCACGTCGCAGGCCGCGATCACCCCGTAGTGTGGGCTGGTCGAGGTGTGCATCATGAACGACTCGTTGAAGCGCTCGGCGTCCAGGTTGCGTTGCGCCGAGTTGCGCACGTGGATCATCGAGGCCTGCGAGAACGCCGCCAGCAGCTTGTGGGTTGAATGCGTGGTGAAGATGATCGCATCCTGCTCACGGGGCTTGCCTTTGGCCATGCCGTAGTGGTTCTCGTAGAACGGATGGAACGCGGCGTAGGCGTACCAGGCCTCATCGAAGTGCAGGAAATCGACCGCGCTGCCGATCTCATCAGCGATCTTCTCGGCGTTGTAGCACAGGCCGTCATAGGTCGAGTTGGTGACCACTGCGATGCGTGGCTTGGAACCGGCCTGGTAGGCCTGGCTGGCCAGCGGGTTGGCAGCAATGCGCTGCTGCAGCGACTCCGGCGTGAACTGGTCCAGGCTGATCGGGCCGATGATGCCGTGCGCGTTGCGGCTTGGGGTGAAGTACACCGGCACTGCACCGGTCATGATCAGCGCGTGCAGCAGCGACTTGTGGCAATTGCGATCGACGAACACCACGTCACCGCGCGCCACCGTGCCGTGCCAGACGATCTTGTTGGCGGTGGAGGTGCCATTGGTGACGAAGAAGGTATGGTCGGCGCCGAAGTTGCGTGCCGCTTCTTCCTCGGCATCCTTGATCGGGCCGGTATGGTCGAGCAGCGAGCCCAGCTCCGGCACCGAGATCGACAGATCGCTGCGCAGGGTGTTCTCGCCGTAGAACTGGTGGAATGCACGCCCCACCGGCGACTTGGTGAACGCCACGCCACCGGCATGGCCCGGCGTATGCCAGGAATAGTTCGACTCGGCCGCATGATGGATCAGCGCCTTGAAGAACGGCGGCAGCAGGTTCTTCATGTAGTCTTCGGCTGCGCGCATCACCTGCCGCGAGATGAAGCTCTTGGTGTCTTCGAACAGGAAGATGAAGCCGTGGATGTACTTGAGCAGCTTGCTCGGCACCTTCTCGATGGTGCGGCGCTCGCCGTACAGGAACACCGGCAGGTTGGCGCGGCGCGCACTCTGCTCACGCAGGAAGGCAGTCAGGCGCTGGAACTCGCCATCCACCTCTTCGCTGCCATCGATCGAAATCAGCACTGCCGAGGCCGCCACGTAGGTGCGGGCACCGGCGCGCGCATCATCCAGGTTCAGGCCGCACAACACGCGCTGGTCGTTGCTGCGCAGTTCTTCCACCAGGGCGCGGATCAGGATGCCGCCGATGCGCGGCGACTCGTAGTCGTTGTCGATGACAATGACCGGATAGTCCAGGGACTTGAAGTACACGTTGATTCTCCTTGTCGAACTCAGGAACGCTGGGCGCCGGCGCTGATGGCCGATGCCTCGCGGGCGCGCTGCCGCTGCTGGCGGCGCTCCTCGCTGAAGAAGGGATAGAACACGGTGATGAACAGCACGAACAGGAAGGCGTACTGCACGATGGTTCCCGACGAGCCGTAGATCGCCCACAGGCAGTACACAACGGTCAGGCTGGTCAGGGTCCAGAACGCACCGGTATGGACCAGGGTGTGCGAACGCTCGACCACGAAGTAGCAGGCCACGCACGAGTAGATGTAGGGCAGCAGGGTCAGTACCACGGCGGCCGACGTGATGACGTCGAACTGTGCCGACGCGGTTTCCGAGGTGGAGGTGACCAGCACCGCCAGGGTCATCAGCACCGCTACGATCAGCACGCCCTTGACCGGCACGTCATCCTTGTTGGTCTTGCTGAAGATGCTCGGGAACAGCCCGTCGTCGGACGCCGCCTTGGCGCTCTGTGCGGTCAGCAGGATCCAGCCGCCCAGCGAACCCGCCGCGCCGATGAAGGCGCACAGGCTGACCAGCGCACCGCCCCAGCCACCGACGGCCTTGGCCGCAGCCAGCGCGAACGGGGCATCGGAGGTCTGCAGTTCGCCGTTGGGCACCATGCCCATGATCACCGAGGAACTGGCGATGTAGGCGATGGCAGCCAGGAACACACCGGCCAGGGTGGCACGGGCCACGTTCTTCTCCGGGTTTTCCACCACGCCGGCGGTGACCGAAGCGGATTCGACGCCGATGAAGGCCCACAGGGTCAATGCCGCAGCGCTGGAGATCGCGCCGAAGTTGGATTCACCGGACACGTTGTAGGCGCCCTTGAAGATGTCGGCATCGAAGAAGAACCAGCCGAAGATGGCGATGCCCAGGATCGGGACCAGCGCAAAGCTGGTGGTGACCGTCTGCACGCGGCTGACGAAGGCCGGGCCGATCACATTGGCGAAGCTCAGCGCCCACACCAGGATCAGCACCGCGATGCAGCGCACCAGCGGCTCGGACAGGATCGGGAAGAAGTAGCTGAAGTAGCCGACCGCCGCAATCGGGATGGCGACGTTGCCGATCCAGTTGGCGAACCAGTAGATGGTGTTGGTCTGGAAGCCCATGTAGGGCCCGAACCAGTCGCGCGCATAGGCGTATGGACCGCCCGCCTTGGGCGCCAGCTTGCCCAGCTTGGCGAACACGAACGCCAGCAGCAGCGCACCGGCGGTGGTGATCAGCCAGCCCCAGATCGAGGCGGTACCGATCTTGGCCAGGCTGGAGGGCAGCAGGAACACACCGGAGCCCATCATGTTGCCGGCGACGAGGAAGGTGGCTCCGACCACCCCGATTTTCTTTGCTTCTGCCATGACAATCTCCTGTACTGGCATGAGCCCGGTGCGGCCGGGCGTGGGGACGGTTGCGCTGGCGTAACGCCGCTGGCGCTTACTTGATGAAGTTGTATTGCAGGCTGCCCTGCACCCGGACCGTGTCGCCGCGCGCGCCGCCCTGCTGTTCCAGGCGCCCGTACAGCAGCTCCATGCCCATCGTCCACGACGGTGCCGGGCTCCAGATCAGGTTGAACACGCCGTAGCGGCTCTGACGGAATGCGTCGGCCGCCAGTGCAGCATTCCGCTCCAGGGTCAGCTGGCCGACGATCAGGTTCGAACGCCACAGCTCGGACCAGTAATGGGTGTAGCCAACGAAACCACCGTGCAGGTCCAGCGCATCAAGGCGGCCATCGGCACCGACCACCGCGTCCAGCCCGGAGCCGGTCAGGTCAGCGGTGTAACGGCTCAGGCCGCGCCCACCGAGGGCACCGAACAGCAGCAGGTCGCGCTCGCCCACCGACGCCGATCCGCTCAGCTGCAGGCCACCGGCCATGCGCCGGTCACGCTCATCGTCACCGTCATACGCCAGGCTGCGTGCCACCGCGCCCAGTTGCAGGTGGCCCCAGTCGCGCTCCATGCGCGCCGTCACCGTCACATCCGGCAGCCGGTTCACCGCCGCGCGCTCATCGCTGGCACCGGCAAGTTCAGTCTTCGGATCTTCGGCGGCAACAGTCAGGGTGTTGCCCTTGCCCATCGCAAAGCTGTGGTGGATGCCGGCCACCAGCAGATAGCCCGCACCACCCGGACCGGCGAAATCCAGCGTGTCAGGCAAGCTGTCCGGATCCATGAAGCTGGAATAGCCGTAGCCCGCGTAGGTATTGCCAAGCTGGCCATAGGCGTGGCGCAGGCGGAATTCGTAACCATCACTGCTGCCGAAGAAGTCGTTCTCCAGGTAAAAGCGCAGGTTCCCGTGCGAGGTCGGGCGCCGCGCCTCGAAACTGAAGCGGGTCTGCTTGGCATGGATGTTGAAATTGGACACGTCACGATGACGGCCGCCCACTGGCATCGACGAAGGAATGAACTGATCTTCGTCGCCGGCTGCGCGCGAATCGGCGATGGCATCGAGCTTGGCGTAGCCGCCAATGCGGATCACCGTATCGGTGCCGGGAATGGCGAAGAACCCCTTCAGATCCGGGTCGGTTGGGCCGGCCGCACTGTCCGGTCGCGATGCCGCGGTGGAAGGATCGGCCACCGATTCACGCTGCGGCAGCACCGGTTGTGCCACGCCCGGCACCTGGGTGGGATGCAGCAGATGGGTAGCGCCTGCAGGTGCGGTCGCAGGCGCAGGGATCTGCGCGACGGCAGGCGCAACCGCGCCATTACGCTGTTCAAGCCGATCCAGCCGCTGCTGCATGCCTTCCAGTACCTGACGCATGGCCGCGATCTCACGGCGCAGCGCCTGCGCGTCCTCCTTGTCATCAGCCTGTGCATATGCCGGCGTGATCGCCAATACGGTCAAGCAGGCCAGACTCAGTACCGCCACGCGCATTGCATCCTCCCTGGACGTCCATGTTCATCTCGCAGGCCGAACGCACGCATGCGCGGCTCCGGCCCCACGTTGCAGTTGCTGGAAATGCGGATACTGCGTCGACGGCGGCGGCCAGCCTGCGCACTGCAGGCAACAGGACGATGACACTGCCCTGCCCGCACCGATGTCGACTCAATCAAGGCCGCGCTGCCAAAGAGGTGGCGACCGCAGCGGTCTGGGTAACAAGCAAGGAGTGAGAATGTCGTGAATGGCTGTGCCGGCCGACCCTGATCAGGGCGTGGCGAGCGCGGCATCCGTCGCGCAGTGACGCTGTATTCCATGCGTCACAGGCTAATCCGCCTGTCGTTTTTGGCCTTGATTGGAATCAAGGCGCGATGCTTGATGTCAGTCACGATTCAGACGTGACGATGAACCAACGTTGCGCGGGCCTGCAACCGGAAGGCCGGCCACAGAATGCAACAGGCCCGCATGCTGCCATGCGGGCCTGTGCAATGTTTCATGAAGCTGGCGCCACTCAGCGCGGGCCAAGCACCGTCTGCAGATCGGCACCCTGCGGCAGGCCCGCACGACGCTGTACCTGGCCCTGTGCGTCCTGGAACAGAATGCCCGGCGTGCCCTGGAAGCCCATTTCGATCATCAGTACCTGATTGGCATCGAGCTTGCCAGCAATTTCGCGGCTGATGTTCGGCAGCGCCTTGATGCCACCGCGATCAAAATCGTGCTCGTTCTGCAGCAGCGCTGCACTCGGGTCACGGGCTGCGAGGATGGCCGCCGCCTTGGCCGGGCTGTCCTCGCGGATGACGCCGACCATGATGTGACGCAGCTGCACCTTGCCCGCATCGACCCACGGCCGTGCCGCTTCCCAGAACTTGTGGCAGTAAGGGCAGTTGGCATCGCTGAAGGTATAGACCACGCGCGGCGCATCGGCCTTGCCGTCACGTACCCAGGCGCTGGATTCCAGTTTGGTCCACATCTTGGCCGACATCGGCGAGGCCACCAGCTTCTCAACGGCCTCAGCGGCTACATCGTTGCCCTCCGCATCGAACAGGCTGCCGACCAGTACATGCTTGCCATCAGCAGTGACATAGGCCGCTGCCGGCTGCTGGCCGCCGACCACGCCGGCGAAACCTCGCAGGCCACCGGGGGCATCGAATTCGGCGACGACCTCGAACCCATGCTTCTCGATGCCCTTCAGCACCGCAGGGCGATCGCCCTTGTTGGCAGCGGCTGTGGCGCTCGCTGCCGGTGCCGCGGCGGTCTTGCCCGGCGGCGTCTGTGCCTGGCTGCAGGCGGCCAATGCCAGCAGGACCGGCAGCAACAGCACCGCCGGGGCGGTGCGCAGGGAAGTCGACAACATGGGAACTCCGTAGTGAGATGCCCGCGCAGGCTACCGCAGCCGGCGCAGTTTGTGTTCAAGACCCGCTGCCGTCAGTTCGCCGAGGTGCAGTTCACGCAGGCGCCCTTCGGCGTCGAAGAACAGGGTCGAGGGATAGGCCTGCACACCCAGCACCGTGGATGCCGCAGCGTCATCGTCCAGCAATACGTTGCCCAGCAGGAGCCGTTCGCGCGCAACGAAACCCTGGACCTCCTCAAGGGTTTCACCCTGGTTGAGGAACACGAACTGCACGTCCGCATGTGCCTGCTGTGCCGCTGCCAAGACCGGCATCTCGCGCCTGCAGGGACCACACCAGCTGGCCCACAGGTTCAGCACCAGTGGCTTGCCACGAAACTGCTGGAGGTCCACCCTGCCCCCTTGCAGATCAGCAACCTGCAATACCGGCAAGGGCATCCGCCGCTCCTGCCAGGCGGACAACAGCTGACTGCCGCCCGCCCAGAGCAGCACACCTGCCAACGCCGCGCCCAGCACCGGGGCGCGCAACGCCCGCCATGGGCGCAACCGCCACAGTCCCCATGCCAATCCCGCAACCAGGACAACCGCGAGGTGGTAGCCACCATCGGCAATCTGCAGAATGCTCCACGGCGCCTCGCGATACAGCGCGAAGTTCAAGGCCACGAAGCTGATGCGACCACACAGCAGGCCCACCAGCAGCATGTCCAGAACCATGCTGGGTGCGGAAGGCAGCGGCATGCCGTCCTTCCTGCGTGGCCACAGACGCGCCACGGCCATCGCCAGCAGTACGCACACGAGAATCAATACCACCGGCATCGGCACCGGCCCAACGCTCGACATCAGACCACCTGTTCAATCGTCCACTGGCTGCATGGTCGAAGTGTCGCACTCCGGTTGCAAGCCCGACGATGCTGCCCGCATCAGGCCGCGCTGCGCCCCAGTTGCATCACCGACGGCGATTGCAGCCCGCGCAGACTGCCCGCCACCGACGGCATCAAGGGCCGCTCGCGGCGCTTGCTGCTGACGTGACGCCGATAGTTCGCCGGCGTCATGCCAACGATGCGCAGGAACAACCGGCGAAACGCACTCTGATCGGCGTAGCCGACGCCCCAGGCCACCTCATCGATACCCGCTCCCTGCTGCAACAGGGTCTGCGCCTTGGCGATGCGCAGCCGTTGGCAGTACTCGATCGGCCGCAGGCCGGTGGCCTTGAGGAACCGCCGCTGCAGCGTGCGCGGCTCCAATCCGGAGACTTCGCAGATCGCGGCGAGGGTGGCGCCGCGTGCCGCCGTGGTGTGCAACCAGCGCTGTGCCTTCAATACATCACGATCGCCATGTGCGAAGTTGGCGCTGAAGCGTTCCAGATCCTGCTGGATCGTGGCGGGCACGGTGATGCCCAGCTGCTGCGCCACCGCACTGGCCACGCCCTGCCCATGCAGCCGGTACAACAGCCGCAGGCCCAGGAAGCGCCAGGCCTGGCCCCCGCCGACCGTCAGCAGGTCGCCGTCATCCACCAGCGCCCGCTCGCTCGGCACCCAGCTCGCGGCCTGCGCCTGCAGGCCTGGATGGCGCCCGAGATCGGGGCCGCTGACCGTACGCCCGGCCAGCAATCCGGCCCGTGCCAGCACGCTGACGCCATCACTGGCGGCGGCCAGCAGGCTGCCACCGTCATAGTGCGCGCGCAGCCAGTCCAGCAGGACCTCATCCGCGCGCAGGCACGCGCCGGCACTGATCTGGCCGGGAACCGCAATCACAGCCGGGATGGCCGCATCGAGCATTTCCGCACCCGCAATACGGTGCACACCAGTCTGGCTGGCCGGCACGATCCAGCGGGTGACCAGCACCCGCTTGAACGGCCGGCGCTGCTGCTGGGCAAGGCGATTGGCAACGTGCGCCATTTCGGCCAGTACGGAGGCGGCAGACGGATCACCTCCCGGGTATTCAACCACCGCGATCTCGACGAATCCTTCGTTCCTGAATCCTTCCACAGACCACCTCCTCGGTTCGTTGCAGGCCATCGAACGGCCGGTTCAGGCGAAGGGTAGGAACTGGCCCATCGGCGGGGCTATGAAGAAAGTTGCAAAGTGCGCTGAATGCGCGCACCCGGTCCAAGCCTTGACTCTCGACCAGACTCCAGGCTTCACAATGGCCGGCAGCATCCGCAGGAATCCGCCATGAACATTGGACAACTGGCCCGCCAGGCGGGCGTGCCGATCGATACGGTGCGCTACTACGAACGACAGCAGCTGCTGCCGACCGCAGCCCGCTCGGCGGGTGGCTACCGCATCTTCGGCGAGCAGGATCTGCGCCGGCTGCGATTCATCCGCCGCGCCAAGGCGCTGGGCTTCAGCCTGGAAGAGATCGGCGAGCTGCTCGTACTGAGCGATCAGCACTCGCAGGACATGGGCAGCGTGCGCGACACCGCGCAGGCCCGCCTGCAGGACATCGCGCAACGGATGGCCGAGCTGCAGCGCATGCACACCGCACTTTCGCAGCTGGTCGACGCCTGCCCCGGTCACGGCACGCTGGACCAGTGCCCGATCCTGGCGGCACTGACCGACAACGTTGCACAGGCGAAAGGCGACTGACATCGGCTTCGCAACGCACGTGAAGAAAAGTGCAACAAATGCTTGCCAACCCCCTGGGGCAAGGCTATTATTTCGCTCCTCAGCGACGTGGGGCCATAGCTCAGCTGGGAGAGCGCCTGCATGGCATGCAGGAGGTCAGCGGTTCGATCCCGCTTGGCTCCACCAATCTTTCGGCATTAGGCCGTCGAAAGGTCGCTAAAGAACATTGATGAGAATTGCGTCCCCATCGTCTAGAGGCCTAGGACATCACCCTTTCACGGTGGCGACCGGGGTTCGAATCCCCGTGGGGACGCCACTCATCACGAACAACGAGGACCCGGCCGATAACCGGGTCTTTTTTGTTCACCGCCTACCAGCATTCAGGTAGTGGCGTTGCGGTTCCCCTGCCCTCGTGGCCGCGGTTGAACCGGAACGAAAAAAGCTCAAAAAAAGCTTCCACAAACGTGAACACGCAGGTATGATAGGCGGCTCGGTAACACGGGGCCATAGCTCAGCTGGGAGAGCGCCTGCATGGCATGCAGGAGGTCAGCGGTTCGATCCCGCTTGGCTCCACCACTTTCGACATTAGGCCGTCGAAGGTTCTACAACTTGAAGTTTTCGTGCGTCCCCATCGTCTAGAGGCCTAGGACATCACCCTTTCACGGTGGCGACCGGGGTTCGAATCCCCGTGGGGACGCCAGTTTCAAAACGGACTCTGCTCCCGGCAGATCATCCGGAGTTTCATTGGGGCCATAGCTCAGCTGGGAGAGCGCCTGCATGGCATGCAGGAGGTCAGCGGTTCGATCCCGCTTGGCTCCACCACTTCGACATTAGGCCGTCGAAGGATCTACAATTTGAAGTTTTCGTGCGTCCCCATCGTCTAGAGGCCTAGGACATCACCCTTTCACGGTGGCGACCGGGGTTCGAATCCCCGTGGGGACGCCAATTCTTTAAAACCCCGGCTTCGGCCGGGGTTTTTCTTTGCCTGTGATTTCTGAAAAGGCCCGATCCAGCATGGATGGCCTCAGCCTGGACACACCTCAGAACCGGCGATACATCCCGATCGATGCAGGTGCGGTAGGTGCGAAACCAAACTGCGCGTACAGCCGGTGCGCTTCACCATCTGCCAGAAGGCTGACGTATGCCGACGGCGGCAGGTTTGCCTGCATCCAGCCCTCCAGGCGACGCATCACTTCCTTGCCCAGGCCCTGCCCCTGCAGGCGCGGCAATACGGCGATATCGCAGACCTGCAGGTGGCAGCCCCCATCGCCGACGATGCGCCCCATCGCCACCAGCTCGTTGCCCTGGTAGGCGCACACGCCATACAGGGTATTGGGCAGCGCGCGTGCCGCCGCCTCCTGGCTCTTGGCACTGAGGCCCGCCAGCACACGCAGCTGGCAATAGTCTTCGACCGTGGGCACGGCGTCGCGGAACTGGCAGGCGACGGAATCATTCATGCGCTTTCTCCCTGTAGGTCGGGCTATCCTGCCTCATCCATGTCGCAACTGCTGCGACCCGCGCCTGCAGAGTTCCCATGTGCTATTCCGCCCTGATCCGCGCCGACTACGCCAAGCTGGTGCGCGAGTTCGGCGCCATCCTGTCGCTGGAAGAATTCGCGGAGCTGTACGCGCACGATCCCGGCAAGAAGCGCCCCAGAACTCCCAAGGCCATGGATGACGGCTTCGCCGGTGCGCGCACCGAGCAGGGCCGCGACATCGTCGCGAAAATCCAGCAATGGCATGCGCAGGAGCGCCAGGATCTGGAAGCGGAGCTGGCCCGCCAGCGCGAGCGACGCGATATCGCCAACGCCACGCTGGCGACCCGCCCCACCCAGAAGGCACGCAACGACCTGCGCGTGGCCGGCAACCGCATCGATCGTGCGCAGGCTCGGCTGGAAGACCTGCACCGGGTGCAGCTGCTGCCGCGCGACAATCGCATTTTCCCTGGCACCTACGCACCGGTCATGGTCAGCGAGGGCGGCAAACGCGTGATCAAGCCGATGCGCTACCAGTGCCGGCTGCCGGACAAGCCGGTGCGCAACGACATCCTCTATCCCGGCACCTACAACGCGAGGCGCGACAGCCTGGAAGGCTATTGGCGCGGTGCGTTCGGGCTGCGCCACGGCGTGGTGGTGGTGCAGGCGTTCTATGAGCACGTACCGCGTCACGCCACCGCCGGCCCTACGCCGGGTGCCGATGAGAAGGAGCAGGACGTGGTGCTGGAGTTCCGGCCTGATCCCCCGCGCGATCTGCTGCTGGCCTGCCTGTGGGCGGAATGGGAAGGACCGGAAGGTCGCCTGCTGTCATTTGCCACCATCACCGACACGCCTCCGCACGACGTCGCCGCTGCGGGCCACGACCGCGGCGTCGTTCCCATCCGCAGGGAACACCTCGATGCCTGGCTCAATCCCGATCCGGATGATCTGGCGCGCCAGTACCGCATCCTCGACGACCGCGAAGAGATCCGCTACGTGTACGAAGAAGCGGGCTGAATACCGCGCACAGATGAAAAACCCCGCCTGGGCGGGGTTCATGGATCAGGGATTGCCGCCGCACATCGCCTCTTCGCAGAAGGCCTGTTCCTGCAGGCATTGTTCGACCTCACCACCCCGCGCGATACAGCTCTTGTAGAGCTGGAAACAGGGCTGGCCGCACCACGCGGCAGAGGCCGTACCACCGAAGACCGCCATCGAAAGGACACCCGCAGCGACCATGCGCTTGATCCACTTCTTCATGCCACTCTCCTTGTAGGCCTGAGCATTCAGGCCCGGGCAGGATACGCCCACCGCTTCGGCATGCGCCAATCAGGCCCTGGCGCTGGCGCGGCCCACTGCGCGTACCAGCGCCTGGCTCAGATCTGCCGAGAGATACGGCTTGACCAGCAGCACGCCGGCCAGCATCGGCCCGGGCAGCTGCTCGGCCAGCATGCCGGTGGCCAGCACGAACGGCACGCCACGCGCCGACAGCGCCGCGGCCACCGGCTCGCTGGTCTCATTGCGGGCTAGGCGGTAATCAAGCAGGGCAACGTCCGGGGTCGACGCCTCCAGCAGGCGCAGCGCCTCAGCGACGCTCGCGGCCAGACCCACCACCGTCGCACCGGCGTGCACCAGCTGCATCTGCAGCAGTGCGGCACTCATCTCGTCGTTCTCGACCACCAGCACCCTCAGGTCCTGCAACACTGTCATCGGCTACCACTCCTGGAGGCATTCAAGCCGCCGCAGTATAGCCACCACTGGGCCGAAGCCGACAGGACGCGCCCTGATCGGCCTCCCCACTATGAAAGCCGTGCCGACCTCGTTTACAATCGCACGCTGCCTGCCGGTGTGGCGGAATGGTATACGCAGCTGACTCAAAATCAGCCGGGGGTGACCCCATGAAGGTTCGAGTCCTTTCACCGGCACCACTGCATCAAAGGCCAGGTCCCCGACCTGGCCTTTTGCATGTTCAGGGCCCGGGCGCCGAAACTGGCGACGATGCCAACGCTCGCGCTGCCCACGCTCCCCGCTATCCTGCCGGCACGGCTGCGCCCACTGCACGCGGATGACGCTGCCGCCTGGTCCCGTTATCTCTCGCTGCCGGGCGTGACCGGGCACACCAGCTGGGGCGACGTTTCCGAAAGGGCACTGCGACGCCTGCCCACCGCAACGCACCCGCGCTGGGCGCTGGTGGGCGCCTGGATGTACGCCCGCGTCGAAGGCTCGGCGTCACCACGCTGAAACACAACTGCGACTTCCGGCAAGCTTTGGAATAGACGCAGCGCACACTTTTCTTGCAAGCCTCACGTGCTTCTGCCTATCGTGATCCCAGCCGGAGCTGGGGGCGGGGGAATGCATGACGTTGCGTGCGGCACTGTTTTTTCTGATCACGCACGCGCTCGTCATTGCCTTTGTCGGCCCGCAGGACCCGGTCGGCTCCTACCTGATGCTGATCACCGCCCCGCTGCTGGCTGCACTGGCCTGCGTGCGGCGCGCTCGTGACAGCCGCCAGGCAGCCTGCAAATGGCGGACGCTGGGCGCTGCCGTGGGCCTGTTCTTGCTGGCCCTGCTGGCCCTGCTGTACCGCAATGTGGCCAGCCTCGATCCTGCGCAGATGACCGTGTCTTCGCTGATCCTGTACGTGTTCTACCGGATTCCCCTGACCTACGTGGCCGCCAGCCCGGGCGGCGGCAACCGCTACATCCGCGCGGTGGACCTGCTGATCATCGCGTTGCTGTGGCTGTTGTACTACGGGCACACGCGGGCGATGGCGCACTTCAACACCGCATTGTGGACGCAGTGCCTGAACGCCATGAGCAGCGTACAGAACAGCCTGGTGTTCTGCTTCGCGCTGATCCGTTTCCTGGCCGAGGACAATCCCGACCGCCGCGATTTTTTCCGGACACTTGCGATCTACGCGCTGGGCTACTTCCTGCTGGCGTTCTACATCAACACCTATCAACCGCAGCTGCCCGACGGCAACTGGGGGGACCTGCTGATCAGCGGGCTGTTCGTGGTGCTGGCCATCATGGCTGGCAGCAAGCGCCGCTATCCGGCGGTGGAGGTATCGCGCAGCCTGCGCCGCATCGTCGACGCCGGCGTGCCGTTGATGCTGCCCTTGCTGCTGATGATGGTGGCGCTGCTGCTCGCGCGCCTGCAGCCCACCCTGGCCACGGTGGGCTTCATTGGTGCCATGCTCGGCTATGCCCTGCGCAGCGTGCTGAGCCAGGTGGAGATCCAGCGCCAGCGCGATGAGCTGGAAACACTGGCGCGGCGTGACCCGTTGACCGGTCTGGGCAACCGCCGCAGCTTCGACGAATCACTCGGCAGTGCCCGTGGCCGCGCGCACCGCCAGGGACTCGGGCTGGCGGTACTGATGATCGATATCGACCACTTCAAACGGCTCAATGACACCTACGGCCACCCGGAAGGCGATCGTCGCCTGCAGTCGGTGGCTGCCATTCTTGATGGCTGCCTGCAACGGGGTGACGATCTGCTGGCCCGATATGGCGGCGAAGAGTTCATCGCCGCCCTGCCCTCGCCCGATGCCGCCCACGCCCTGGGCCTGGGCGAACGGCTGCGCGCTTCGGTCGAAGCCGCAGCCCTGCCCGCCCCTGAAGCCACCGTCACCATCAGCATCGGCGTGGCCTGGCAGGCACCGGGCGAAGACCGCGATCCGCGCGACCTGGTCGAACGCGCCGACCAGGCCCTGTATCGCGCCAAGCATGCCGGCCGCAACTGCGTACGCGGCGACACCGGCACCACGGAAGACTGGTCCGGGCGCCGCGTCTAGACCGCGTGCAGCGCCGCCGCTCCATGCCGATGCCCGGCCCCGCCCTGCACGCGGAAGCTGGCCACGGTCTGCAGCAGCTGCGCCGACTGTTCTTCCATGCTGCGCGCCGCCGCCGACGCCTCCTCGACCAGGGCCGCGTTCTGCTGGGTGCCCTGATCGATCAGGTCGACCGCATGATTCATCTGCTGGATGTCGTCGCTCTGCTGCTGCGAGGCAGTGCTGATTTCGGTCATCAGGTCACTGACCCGGCGCACGTTGGTCACGATTTCATCCATGGTGCGGCCCGCGCTCTCAACCTGCGCCGTGCCGGCGCCCACATTGGCAACCGACTCATCGATCAGGTGCTTGATCTCCTTGGCTGCGCTGGCCGAACGCTGCGACAGCTCGCGGATCTCGGTTGCAACCACGGCGAAGCCACGGCCATGTTCACCGGCACGCGCAGCCTCCACCGCTGCGTTCAGCGCGAGAATGTTGGTCTGGAAGGCGATGCCGTCGATCACCCCGATGATGTCGACGATGCGCCGCGACGAGGCATTGATCACCGCCATCGTCTCGACCACCTCATGCACCACATTGCCGCCTCGCGCGGCGACGTCGGCCGCTCCACCGGCCAGCTGGCTGGCCTGGCGCGCGTTGGTGGCCGTGCGCTGCACGGTCTCGGCCAGTCCCTTCATCGACACGGCGGTTTCCTCCAGCGAGGCCGCCTGCTGCTCGGTGCGCTGCGAGAGGTCGCTGTTGCCCTGTGCGATTTCAGTCGCGCCGACTGCGATGGTGTCCGCAGCGAACTTGATCTGGCCGATGATGGCCGCCATCGCCTCGACCAGCGAATTCACGCCTTCGCACAGTTCGGCGATCGACCCGTTCTTGTCGGCGGTGGCCACGCGCTGGGTCAGGTCGCCCTGCTTGGCGGCAGCCACCACCTCGCGGGTCTGCGCCACGGCGCGCTGCATGGCCTGGTTCTCATGCACCTGCGCGGTGATGTCGGTGGCGTACTTGACGACCTTGAACGGCTTGCCGTTGAGGTCCAGGATCGGGTTGTAGGATGCCTGGATCCAGACCTCGCGCCCGCCCTTGCCCAGGCGCCGATACTGCCCGGCGTCATACTCGCCACGCCCCAGTTTCTCCCAGAACTGGCGATATTCGACGCTGCTGCGATGCTCGGGCTCGACAAACAACGAATGGTGCTGCCCGCGCACCTCGTCCAGGCTGTAGCCGGTGGCGGCCAGGAAATTGTCATTGGCCGACAGGATGCGGCCATCCATGCTGAACTCGATCACCGCCTGCGACTTGGCGATCGCGGCCAGTTGCCCCGCCGAGTCGGCCGCCTGCAGCTTCTGCGCGGTGATGTCGGTCGCGAACTTGACCACCTTGTACGGCCGCCCCTGGCGGTCCAGCACCGGGTTGTACGAGGCCTGGATCCAGATCTCGCGCTGGCCCTTGCCGAAGCGGCGGTACTGTCCGGCGTCATATTCGCCGCGCCCCAAGCGCGCCCAGAAGTCGCGGTATTCAGCGCTGCGCGCCTGCTCGGGGTCGACGAACAGGGAATGATGCCCGCCCTGGATCTCCTCCAGCCGGTAGCCCATCGCCTGCAGGAAATTGTCATTGGCCTGCAGGATGGTGCCGTCGAGCGCGAACTCGATGACGGCCTGCACGCGATGCAGCGCGGCCACCTGCGCTTCCAGCTCGGTGCGGTCGGTCACCGCCTTCTCTGTGCGGGTGCGTTGCTGCGGCGCCAGTGCGCCAAGCAGCGCACGCCACGGCGACCAACGGGTATGCAGCTCGGCCGGCGCCTGCGCGCCCGCCGTGAAGCCTGGAATGAGCATTGTCTGATCCTCGGTGTCCGGTAAGCGGTTGTGACCCGACGGGCGGGACGCCCGGCGGCAACATCAGTTGCCAGGGACTACAGGTGCCAACCGGCACCTCTCGAGCGACTGCCAAGAACGTCTGCTGCGGCTGCGATCGGCATCTAGGAGCGGCGGAACACACTGCGTGGACCGCCCATCGGGGGCAGTCTGGGGTCCTGCGGCGGGTGACTGGAGCGGGATCCAGAGGGAGTATCGGCGATGCCGTCGGCCGCTTTAGCGGGATTCCGCGACGTCCGTCGCAACTCCGTGCATTGCAGCCGGAATGCGGTAGACGACTGCCGTGTACTTCACGCCCTGCTCACGTGCCACCGCCTGCCCGCCGAGGGACTCAGCCAGTGAACGGCTGGACCGGTTCCGTTCCGCCACCGGGTAGCGGAACGCCGCACAGCGCAGGCGCTCGGAGGCCGCCGACCACACCGCCGCCACTGCTTCGCGGCCATAGCCGTGCCCATGCATCACTTCTGCGATCCAGATGCCCAGCTCGGGTTCTGCTTCCCCGGCTCGATGCAGGCCTGCCAGGCCAAGGAATACATCATCCTCGCGCCTGCGGATCACGAACATGATGTCGGACCCGTCGGCAATGGTGGGTAGCCACGTCTGCCAGACCGCAGCAAATGCCTCCTCCGACGGAGGCGGCTCGAAGGCCATGTAGCGGGTCAGCCCGGGTGTGATTCCCGCAAATGCCTCGTCGGCGTCACCGGGCGTGAATGGCCGGAGGTGCAGCCGCGGACTGTCGATGGTCCAGTCGTCGGATGTCATGTTCTGCATTGCCTGAGCGCTGAGTACAGCATCACTCAGCAGAAGGATGCAGCTCAAGGCAGAAAGGTTTACATGACCAATGCGGGATTCCCCAGCCGGAGAAAATGACCAGCATGAAGGTCCCGCAGGACGCTTATCGACATGGAGATCGCATGTTCCCTCGCTTTGCCAGCCTTCTCTTCCTGGCCGTGTGCAGCAGCAGCGCGCTGGCCAACGACACCGCCTATCGACCGGCGTTCCACCCGGACCAGCTGAAGGGACCGCCCGCAGGACGCCCGAACGAAGTACTGGTACTGGGCAGCCCGCACCTGTCCAGCCTGCCGGAGACCTTCACGCCGGCGATGCTGGAACCTCTGCTGCAGCGCCTGGAAGCCTGGCGGCCCACCGCGATCGCAGTGGAGAACCTGTCCGGCCTGCAGTGTGACTTCATGCGCCGCAATCCAGCCCGATACGCGGAGAGCGTAGCGGACTACTGCGTCGATCCGGCCCCGGCGCAGGCCGCCACCGGCCTGGACGTGCCCAGCGCGAACGTGGAGATGGAACGCCTGCTTGCGGAATGGCCGAAGGCGCCAACCGCTGCCCAGCGACGCCGATTGGCCGCAGTCTTCCTGGCCGCGGGCGAAAGCAGCTCGGCAGTCGTCCAATGGCTGCGGCTGCCCAGGGAAGAGCGACGTGCTTCGGACAGCCTGACGCCGGAGCTGGTGCGGTTCCTCGACACGCGCATGACCCGCCGCAACGAGGCCGGCCTGGTGGCCGGCGTCCTTGCCGCACGCCTGGGACTGGAGCGCCTGTGGTCGGTCGACGACCACACTGCGGATTCGCCAACACCGGAATCGCAGCAGAAGGCCTACGCTGCCGCCATACGCGGTGCCTGGGACAATTCCTTCGTCAAAGCGCGCAGGGCGGCCGATGAACGGCTCGAAGCCAATCTTGACCAAGCGGATGGGTTGCTCGCGATGTATCGCGCCTACAACGCACCCGAGGCCGTGATGGCGGCCTTCAACAGCGATTTCGGCGCGACGCTCGTCGAACCCTCGCCGGAAGGCTTCGGCCGCAACTACGTGGGCTACTGGGAAACCCGCAACCTGCGCATGGTCGCCAACATGCGCGACATACTGGGCCAGCATCCAGGCACCCGCATGCTGACCATCGTCGGTGCCTCGCACAAGGGCTACTACGAGGCTTACCTCAACCTGATGCACGACGTGCAGCTGGTCAGTTCGGATGAAGTTCTGCGCTGACGCAACATGACATGGGGGATGCGGTGACCATCCACCGCATCACTCCACCGCGTTCCTGCCCGCCCGCCAGAGCACGATGCAGGCGGCACCGATGCAGGACAGCGTGAATACCAGCAGGGCGACCGCGCCGCCCTGCAGCACCGGCAGCAGGGCCTGCGCGTGCAGGTCGCCGCGCAGCTGTTCCGCACGCAGGCAGGCGGCCAGGGCCAGGCACCAACCGACCAGGGCCGGGGCGAAGGCACGCACCGTCACCGGGTTGCAGACATTCATGGGATCACCTGTACGAGGGGAAGTGCACGGAGTATTCGCGCACGCCCTCTCACAGGCTGAGATCAGCCCTCGATCGGGTCGATGTCGTCGCTCGGCAGCTCACTGGCCTCGCCCTGCACCTGTACGTTGTTGCGACCCATTGCCTTGGCCCGGTAGCACTGGGCATCAGCCGCCGCTACAGCCTGGTCCACGCTCATCCCGCCCGCCAATGGCGCGATACCGATGCTGGCGCCCACATGCAGGCGATCCCGGTCCCACGGAATCGACAGCGATGCCAGGGTGTGCAGCAGTTCACCGCCGATGCGCGCTGCACGACGCGGTGTGCAGCCGGACAGGATCACCGCGAATTCGTCGCCGCCCAGCCGCGCCACCACGTCCGAATCGCGCACGCCGTGGCGCAGCACGCTGGCCACCGCCCACAGCACGGCATCGCCGGCCAGATGGCCCCAGGTATCGTTGACCGGCTTGAAGCGGTCCAGGTCGATGTACATCAACGAGGCGGCCTGGCCGGTACGCTCGACGCGGGTGATCGCCTGCTGCAGATGCACTTCGAAGCCGCGGCGGTTGCTCAGCTCGGTCAGCGGATCGATCTCGGCCAGATGGCGCGCCTCGCGCTGGCGCGCGCGCTGCTGGGTGTCGTCGCGCAGCACCCACACTGCGCCCCGTACATGACCTTCATCATCACGCAGCCAGGCACGGGTCAGGTCAACCGGAATCGTGGCTGTGCCCAGGCGCAGCAACAGGTCAGCGTGCAGGTCCACTGCGTTGCTTTCCGGGTCCAGCAGCACGGAGACATCCAGCACTGAACCGGGTGCATACTCAGTGGTCAGTGCCAGCACATCCTGCACCTTGTGCCCGGCCAGCGACAGCGCGCCATCACCGGCCAGGGTGCGCACCGCGGCGGCATTGGCGTAGTCGATGCGACCATCCAGGCTGACACTGAGCACCAGGTCGGCCACCGCATCAAGCGTGATACGGCTGCGCTGCTCGCTCTCGAACAGGCGCTGCTCGCTGCTGCGCTGGGCGCTGATGTCCTGGATCTGCGACACGAAATGCAGCGGCTCGCCGTGCTCGGTGCGCACCAGCGACACCGACAGCCGTGCCCAGATCACCTTGCCGTCGCGATCGAGATAACGTTTTTCCAGGTGGTAGTGGCTGCGCCGCCCGGCCAGCAGGTCCTGCACCAGGGCCAGGTCGGTCTGCAGGTCGTCGGGGTGGGTCAAGCGCTGGAAATCAACCTGCAGCAGTTCTTCGCGGGGGTAGCCCAGGATCCGGCACAGTGCGTCATTGACGTCCAGCCAGCGCCCTTCCAGCGACACCAGCGCCATGCCCAGCGCCGCCGACGTGAACGCACCGGCGAATTTCTCTGCCGACAGGCGTGCTTCGGCACGCGCCTGCAGGATCTCGGTAATGTCGATGGACATGCCGACATAACCGATCCGCGCGCCGCCGGCACCATCCATGCGGCTGATCGACAGGCGCACCTGGCGTGGCTGGCCATCCTTGCGCCGCAGTGTCCACTGCCGGGAATAGGTCTGCTCATCGGCGCGAGCGCTGAGTGCTTCAAACGCGCCCGGCAGGCTTCCGTCCGCAGCCGCCAGCGGACGCAGCCAGGCCGCCAGCTCGTCCGGATCGTGGAAATCACCCAGTCGCCGCTGGCCGACCACTTCTTCGGCGCTGTATCCCAGCAGGCGTTCCGCGCCGGTATTGAACAAGGTGATGGTGCCTTCGGTATCGGTCGCGATCACCGCCACCTCGTCGGATGCGTCGACCACGGCCTGCAATCGCTGCCGGCTCTCGGCCGCATCCTGTCGCGCCTGCTGCAGCTCGGTCACGTCGGCGTGTGCACCGGCCATCCACAGCGGTCGTCCCTGCCCGTCCCATTCGAACACGCGGCCACGGTCGTGGATCCATATCCACTGGCCATTCTTGTGCCGCATGCGCAGCAGGCAGACATAGTTGTCGCTGCGGCCTTCGAAATGGTCCTCCAGTGCCGCATCGGACAGGACGATGTCGTCGGGGTGGACCAGCTTCAGGAACGTCTTCTGGCACACCGGCTCCAGCTCTTCCAGGCGATAGCCGACGATCTCCGCCCAGCGCGCATTGACCCGCATTTCGCCGGTCTGCACGTTCCATTCCCAGGTGCCGGCTGCGGTGCCGTCGATGATCATCGCCAGGCGACGGCGCTCCTCGGCCAGCTCCTGCAGGCGCCGTTCGAGCAGCCCGTTGCCGTTGCTTCCCTGGCCCGCCATCAACCCGCCCCGCGGCCCGCACAGGCGGGCAGTGGCCGCAGCACAACGCTGCAGCCCTCAACGAAGACAACGGGTCCTGCTGGCGTCATGGCCCTCCCCAGCGACAGCGGGGTGGCCGAACGCCTCCCCTCAAGCGCAAGTGTGCGCAATCACGGGGAAAACCGACAAGTCCCTCACCACGAATCAAGCGTGACGGGGGACACGGTCCTCAACTGCGCTTGGCGCGGGCGAAGGCCTCGGCCAGGGCATTGTTGGCCGGGGGCGCGGACACGGCGGGACGGCCACCATTGCCCTGGCCCCGGTTCGGCCCGCGGTTCGGGCCGCCTGCGTCGCGGCGCGGCCCCTGCCCGCGCTCATCGCGCTGGCCCGAGCGGCTGGTGGCCTGCCCGGGGGTGTCGTCCAAGCGCCGGGTCAGGGCGATGCGCTTGCGCGCCACGTCCACCTCCAGCACCTTCACCTTGACGATATCGCCGGCCTTGACCACGTCGCGCGGATCCTTCACGAACGTATCGGAGAGCGCCGAAATGTGGATCAGGCCGTCCTGGTGCACGCCGATATCGACGAAGGCACCAAAGGCCGCCACGTTGCTCACCACGCCTTCCAGCACCATGCCCTCGCGCAGGTCCTTGATGTCCTCGACACCCTCGGCGAAGCGCGCCGCCTTGAACTCCGGACGCGGATCGCGGCCCGGCTTTTCCAGTTCCTTCAGGATGTCGCGAACGGTCGGCACGCCGAAGGTGTCGTCGGTGAACTGTTCTGCTTTCAGGCCACGCAGGAAGCTGCCATCACCGATCAGCGCCTTGATCGGGCGCGCGGTGCTGGCAACGATGCGCTCGACCACCGGATAGGCCTCCGGGTGCACCGCCGAGGCGTCCAACGGCTGATCACCGTCGGCGATGCGCAGGAAGCCGGCGCACTGCTCGAAGGTCTTCTCGCCCAGGCGCGCAACCTTCAGCAGGTCTTTGCGACGCTTGAACGGGCCGTTGTCGTCACGATGGCGCACGATGTTCTCGGCCACCGTGGCCGACAGGCCGGACACCCGCGACAGCAGCGCGGCAGACGCGGTGTTCACGTACACGCCGACCGCGTTCACGCAGTCCTCCACGCGCGCGTCCAACGCCCGGGCCAGACGGTACTGATCCACGTCGTGCTGGTACTGGCCGACACCGATCGCCTTGGGTTCGATCTTGACCAGTTCGGCCAGCGGGTCCTGCAGGCGGCGGGCGATCGATACCGCGCCACGCAGCGACACATCCAGGCCCGGAAACTCCTTGGCCGCGAACTCGGAGGCCGAGTACACCGAGGCACCGGCCTCGCTCACCACCACCTTCTGCAGCTTCGGGTTGCCAGCGGCCTTGATCGCTTCACCGGCCAGCTTGTCGGTTTCGCGGCTGGCGGTGCCGTTGCCGATCGCGATCAGCTCCACGTTGTGCTTGGCGCACAGCTGCTTGATGGTCTGCAGCGACTGGTCCCACTGGCGGCGCGGCTCATGTGGGTAGATGGTATCGGTGGCGACCAGCTTGCCGGTGGCATCGACCACGGCAATCTTGCAGCCGGTCCGGATGCCCGGGTCCAGGCCGAGCACGGTCTTCGGGCCGGCCGGTGCCGCCAGCAGCAGGTCCTTCAGGTTGTCGCCGAACACCGCGATGGCTTCGGCCTCGGCCTTTTCGCGGGCCTGGTTGAACAGGTCCAGCAGCAGATGGGTATGCAGCTTGGCGCGCCAGGTCAGGCGGCAGGCGTCCAGCAGCCAGCGGTCGGCGGCACGGCCCTGGTCGGCAATGCCGGCCTTGCGCGCCACGCGCCCTTCGGCGTACTGGTGGCCAGCCTCGGCATCACTGCCCGGGTCCAGCTCCAGGAACAGGATCTCCTCGCGGCGCGCGCGGAACAGCGCCAGCAAGCGGTGCGAGGGAATCTTCGCCAGCGACTCGGCGTGTTCAAAATAATCGCGGTACTTGGCACCTTCGGTTTCCTTGCCCTCGGCCACGCGGGCACGGATCACGCCGGATTCGCCGAGCCAGGTACGCAGTTCGCCGACCAGCGCAGCGTCTTCGCCCCAGCGCTCCATCAGGATCGCACGCGCGCCTTCCAGCGCAGCCTTGGTGTCGGCCACGCCCTTGTCGGTGTCGACGAAGGTGGCCGCGAACGTCTGCGGGTCCTGCGTCGGGTCAGCCAGCAGGCCATCGGCCAGCGGCTCCAGACCGGCCTCGCGGGCGATCTGGGCGCGGGTGCGGCGCTTGGGCTTGTACGGCAGGTACAGGTCTTCCAGGCGGCTCTTGGTGTCGGCGGCGAGGATGTCGTTGCGCAGTTCGTCGCTGAGCTTGCCCTGCTCGCCGATGCTGGCCAGCACTGCCGCGCGGCGGTCCTCCAGCTCGCGCAGGTAGGTCAGGCGCACTTCCAGGTTGCGCAGCTGGGTGTCGTCCAGGCCCCCGGTCACTTCCTTGCGGTAGCGCGCGATGAACGGAACGCTGGCGCCCTCGTCGAGCAGGCCGACCGCGGCGCGTACCTGGGCGGACTGGGCACCGATCTCATCGGCGATGGTCTGGGCGATCTGCTGGGCGAGCGCGCTCTGTGCGTTCTTGGCGTCGTGCATTGCTTCAGGTCTGTGCCGCGGTACGGGAAGACCCCATTCTGGCAACCCACGACGGAGCCGGACAAGGCATTGACAGGGGGCGAGGTTCAGCGGCGGGGCCGGATTGGACGCCGGCATCCTGGCAAGAAGAGGGCTCGGACTGGCCCTGGGCTGGGATGCCGGCGCGGGCGCGCGATGGTGGGCGCGCCCTGCCGCGTGTTGCGGAGGTCAGCGGTAGTGGCGGGCGGCGCGCTGCATGACGATCTCGTCACGCATGCCTTCCAGGGCCATCAGGCGGACCTTGCCGACACCCTGCAGTTCCATGAACCGCTCCGTGTAGAACTCCGGCCCCAGCGCGGTGTCGGCGCGGGATTTGCTGAAGCCGTAGGGCACCACGCCCTTCTCGCCATCCTTGCTACCACCGACATAAAGAACGATTGCCATGTGATGTATTCCTCCAAATTGCTACTGCGTACTGCACTCGATGAGCGATGCTGCGAGCTCATCGAGGGAGAGCTTACCGCGTCGAACCTGACTGGAACGTCACGAAGGCTAATGACGATCGGTTGCATGCAGATGACGGCGGGATCGCAGCAGAATGCTTACGGATCTTTAACTTCCGGCTAACGAATCGGGGTTTCCAGCCAACGGCGCAGCCCCTCGTGGCTTGGTCGCGAAATGCGCTTCATGTGATTGGGTCGGTCGGGGTGGATTCGCGGGACACGCCGTAAACCCGTCCATGGGGGCTCGATGGCGCCATCCATGGCGCCAACGGTCCCGCAAACCCACCCCGCCCGGCCCCCGACAGTTCCCTGCGCCGTGCCAGCCACGGAAAGGAATAAA
>NZ_LLXT01000141.1 GCF_001431625.1 Stenotrophomonas geniculata ATCC 19374 = JCM 13324 | reverse complement strand
AAGGGGTGGGGGAGTGGCCTATTCAGGAAAAGGAGCGCGGGCGGTGCCGACCTTGGTCGGCACCGCCCGGGCGAGGGGCTCAGAACCGGTTGTCGCCGTCCAGCATCCGGCCCAGGCCGCCCAGCACCGAGCCTTCGCCGCGGCTCTGGCCGCCGCCCTGCGGCGCCGCCATCCACATGCGCCCGGCCAGGCGCGAGAACGGCAGCGACTGCAGCCAGACCTTGCCCGGGCCGGTCAGCGTGGCCAGGAACACGCCCTCGCCTCCGAACAGCATGCTCTTGATGCCGGTGACCCGGCGTACGTCCATGTCCACGGTCGGGTGGTAGGCCACCACGCAGCCGGTATCCACGTCCAGTCGCTCACCTGCGGCCAGCTCGCGCTCGACCACGCAGCCACCGGCGTGGATGAACACCCAGCCGTCCCCCTCCAGCTTCTGCATGATGAAGCCTTCGCCACCGAACAGGCCGGTCATGATCTTGCGCTGGAACTGCACGCCGATCTGCACGCCGCGCGCGCCGGCCAGGAAGCTGTCCTTCTGGCAGATCAGGCGGCCGCCATGCTGGTCCAGCTTCATTGCCAGTACGGTTCCGGGGTAGGGGGCGGCGAAGGCGACCTTGCCCTTGCCGTGGCCGCTCTGGGTGTAGACGGTGGCAAACAGGCTCTCGCCGGTCAGCACGCGCTTGCCGGCGGCCATCACCTTGCCCATGAAGCCGCCGCCCTGGTCGCCGTTGGCGGCGCCGAACACCGTATCCATCTGCACGGTGGCGTCCTTGAACATCAATGCGCCGGCCTCGGCAATGGCGCTCTCACCGGGGTCGAGCTCGATTTCCACGAACTGCATTTCATGGCCGACGATGCGGAACTCGATGTCGTCGGCGCGGCTGCTGGCAGCGGCGGGGACCGGCGGCGGGGTGTTCGGCATGCCCGGGGCCGCGGACTGCAGTTCGGGCACCTCGGCGATCGAGGTCCACCCGCTCATGCCCTGGCACCAGGCCAGGGAGCGCGGGTTGGCCTGGGCGTAGCGGCGCGCGGCCTCGTCATCAAGCGGGCCGATACGCTCGGCCTGGGCGGAGGCGTGGAAGTACCACTGGGTCATGGCGGCGGGTCCGTCGCGGTGGAAACCCCGAGTCTAGCGAGCGCCCGGGGGCGTCGGCGACGGGGCCATGAACGGCGGGCGTTTGCGGCGCAGGTGCTGTATTGCAACAATTATCTGGTAGCGCCGTTTTACCACCCCTCCAAACACAGCCTACCGCCATGTCCCCGACCCGTACTTCCCGTGGCCGCCTTCCGGTCGCGCGCCCCCTCGTTGCCGCTCTTTCCGCCCTGCTGCCGCTGGTAGCAGCCGCCCAGGAAACCCCCGCTGCCAAGGATCCGGTTGCCCTCGATGCCCTGCAGGTGACCGCGCAGCGCCGCGTCGAGAACGCTAAGGACGTACCGGTCGCACTGAGCGCGATCCAGGGCGAGAAGCTGGATGTGCTCGGTTCGGCCGGCGATGACATCCGCTTCCTGGCCGCGCGCGTGCCCAGCCTCAACATCGAGTCGTCCTACGGCCGTGCCTTCCCGCGCTTCTACATCCGCGGCCTGGGCAACACCGATTTCGACCTCAATGCCTCGCAGCCGGTGTCGCTGGTGTACGACGACGTGGTGCAGGAAAGCCCGCTGCTGAAGGGCTTCCCGCTGTTCGACCTGGCCAACGTGGAAGTGCTGCGTGGCCCGCAGGGCACCCTGTTCGGCCGCAACACCCCGGCCGGCGTGGTCAAGTTCGATTCGGCGCGCCCGTCGCAGGATGCCGACGGCTACGTGCGCGTGGGCTACGGCAGCTACAACAGCTGGAACGTGCAGGGTGCCTACGGCGGCCCGCTGACCGATCGCTGGTCGGCACGCGTCTCGGCCATCTACCAGCGCCGCGATGACTGGGTCGACAACACCCGCGCCGGTGCGCCGAACAGCGGTTTCGAAGGCTATGACGAAGCCGCCGGCCGCGTGCAGTTCCTGTACGAAGGCGATGACTTCGAAGCGCTGTTCAACCTGCACAAGCGCAAGCTCAACGGTACCGCCCGCCTGTTCCGCGCCAACATCATCCAGAAGGGTGGCAACGGCCTGGTCGAGAACTTCGACCGCGACAAGGTGGCCAACGACGGCGTCAACTTCTCCGATCTGGAAACCTGGGGCGGCAGCGCGCGCCTGCAGTGGAACCTCGGCTCGGTGACCCTGCACTCGATCACCGGTTATGAAACCGCTGAATCGCTCAACCGCGGCGACATCGACGGTGGCTACGGCGAGGCATCGCTGGGTGCCGGCAACTACGGCCCGGGCCTGATCCCGTTCGCGTCCGAGTCGGCCGACGGCCTGCCGCATCACCGCCAGTGGACGCAGGAGTTCCGCGTCGAATCCAACGAATGGGGCCGCTTCGACTGGCAGGCCGGCGTCTTCTATTTCGATGAAGACGTAACCATTGACAGCTTCAACTATGACTCGCTGAAGCCCGGCAACCCGCAGACCGGACATGCCGTGCAGAGCCAGCGCAACAAGGCGTGGGCGGTGTTCGCCTCGGGCGATTTCGACGTCACCGACCGCTTCAAGCTGCGCGGTGGCGTGCGCTATACCCAGGACAAGAAGGACTTCACCGCCCGGGTGCTGCAGGCCGTGCCGTTCGGCACCCCGGTCAGCGGCCCGTACCTGGCCAACACCGACGTCAATGACGTCAGCTGGGATGTCAGCGGTGTGTACAAGCTGACTGACGACATCAACGCCTACGCCCGCGTCGCCAAGGGCTTCCGTGCGCCGTCGATCCAGGGCCGCTTGGCGTTCGGCGGCGTTTCGCAGGCCGATTCGGAGAAGGTCATCTCGTATGAAGCCGGCATCAAGGCCGACCTGTTCGAGCGCCGCGCGCGCCTGGGCCTGAGCGTGTTCCGCTACAACGTTGACGGCCAGCAGCTGATCGCCGTGGGTGGCACCAACAACACCGCCACCCTGCTCAACGCCGACAAGACCATCGGCCAGGGCGTCGAACTGGACCTGGAAGCCTACCTGGCCGACAACGTCCTGCTGACCTTCGGCAGCAGCTACAACGACACCGAGATCAAGGACAAGGATCTGGCGGTGGCGGTCTGTGGTGGTGGCTGCACTGTTACCGACCCGATCACTATGATCGGCGGCAAGCCCTATGCGCTGGTCAACGGCAACCCGCTGCCGCAGGCGCCGAAGTGGATCCACAACGCCACCCTGCGCGTGGGCTTCCCGCTCAGCGACGGCAGCGAGCTGTACGCCTACACCGACTGGGCCTACCGCAGTGCGGTGAACTTCTTCATCTACGAGTCGCCGGAATTCCGCGGCCGTAGTTCGCTGGAAGGTGGCCTGCGCCTGGGCTACAACTGGGATTACGGCCAGTACGACGTGGCTGTGTTCGGCCGCAACCTGACCAACCAGACCCGCGTGGTCGGTGCAATCGACTTCAACAACCTGACCGGCTTCCTCAACGAGCCGCGGACCTGGGGCGTGGAGTTCACCGCGAAGTTCTGATGCGGTGACTGCGGTAATGCAATGAAGAAGGGCCGGCGCAATGCCGGCCCTTCTGTTTCCTGCTTCATGTAGAGCCGAGCCTGCGCTCGGCTGCTCTGAGCCGAGCATGGCTCGGCTCTACAATGGCTTACAGCGCGCTCTGCGGGCGCACCTTCAGCACCGCATTCTCGGTGGCGCAGTCGCGGCTGGAGTGCCGACCAGCCTTGCGCGCCGCTTCGATCTCCTTGCGTGCGGCCAGCAGGTCCTTGTTGAACGCAGCGTTGTCGTGCAGGCGGGCCACGGCGGCGGCGCCCATGAAGCGGCCTTCGAGGATGTCGCTCTGCCAGTGCACGTTGCACACCAGGCGGCTCTCGCCGTAGTTGCGGCCGCGGGCTTGGATGGCATCGGCGTGGTCCGGTGCGATCTCCGACAGGATCAGTGCCCAGGCCCAGCCGATCGAAGTATGGCCGGACGGGTAGGAGCCGTTCTTGCGCAGGCCGTCCTCGTCCTTCGGCGAGCAGGTCGGCTCACCATTGACCATGAATGGGCGCGGGCGCTGGTAGTGATTCTTGGCAGCCTTGGTCGCCGCGCTGGCATCGATCCGGCTGCGCTCCAGCAGGCGATAGAGTGCCGGGGTCTTCACCGCATCGACGTCGATGTCGGCGGCGCAGGAGAAGTGGTTGGCGCCTTCGGGGAAGCCGAGTTCCGCATCGACACCGGCCTGGGCGAAGCGCGGGCTGCCACGCAGCGCGCGGGCCTCACGGCTGACCTGTTCGTCCAGGGCGAGGGCGGCCGAACCGGCCACCGGCGGTGCCGGCACCAGGTCGAGGCTGGCCGGTACCGCGCTCTTGTCCAGATAGCCCACCGCCTTGGTGGTGATGTTGGCTTCGACGGCGGTCGGCTTGGTGGCGGTGGCAGCACAGCCGGCCAGGGCCACGGCAACGGCGAGGCCGAGCAGCGGGCGTGCGGGGTGGGAAATCAGCGACATGGACGGGCTCCGGAAGAAAAACATCGCGTCATGATCGCAGCCCGTATGCGACACCGCAGTGGCCATCGGTCATACGGCCAGACCCGGCATGGTCATCGGAAGAATACGAAAAGCGTCATGGAGTGACGTCAGTCTCCTGAATCCGGGCGCAGCGCACGGACTTTCACGCGGCCACGCCGTGAGCATCGGCACAACGGTGATGAGACGCCGTCCAGTTCCAGCCGGGTCGGGGGGATCCGCAGACAGAGGGAGAGAAGCGATGCGCAGCACCGCAACAGGAAGTACCGTCCTGGCCCTGCTCCTCGGGCTGGCAGCCGCCCCGGCGCAGGCCGCCGACGTGGTCGGCGTGGCCTTCGTGCATGGCACCGGCGCGCAGACCAACGCCACCCAGGACTACTGGCAGCCGGCCATCATCGACACCGTGCGCCAGGGCCTGCCGAACAGCAGCAACTATGTGGTCATCAACTGCGACTTCACCCAGTACATGTGGAAGCCGGAGGCCGCCGGCTGCCTGGCCAACCAGCTGACCCGCTTCATCGACAGCCGCGGCATCACCCAGCTGGTGGTGATCACCCATTCCAACGGCGGCAACGTGGTGCGCTGGATCCTGTCCAACCCGACCTACGACAGCCGCTACCCGAAGATCATCCGCACGGTGCGCAAGGTCACCGCGCTGGCGCCGTCCTCGGCCGGCACGCCGCTGGCCGATGCGGTGCTCAACGGCAACACCTTCGAAACCTCGCTGGGCTGGCTGCTGGGCTACAAGAACGACGCGGTGCGCCAGCAGCAGGTGGCGAGCATGGCCACCTACAACGCGCAGAACCTGTACGGCACCGCAGGCCGTCCCGCCCTGCCCAAGCCGTTCCGTGCGGTGGTCGGCAGCGACGTGGAATCGGCGGTGTGGGACAGCAACAGCTACTGCGGTGGCTACGCCGCCAATGTCGGCCTGGAGTTCACCCAGAACTGGCTGTCGTCCTGCTCCGATGGCTTCCTGGAGTGCAGCAGCCAGAAGGCCGCCGGCACCACCTGGTTCACCGACAAGGCGCGTACCCAGGGCGCCGAACCGCTCAGCCACAACCAGAGCCGCCGCGAGTGCTTCGGCCTCGGCACCCTGCTGCGCAACGACCTGACCCAGTGAGGGAGACGACCATGACGATTCATTCCACCCTGCTGGCCGGCGCCGTCCTGGCAGTGCTGTCCCTTCCCGCAGCGCAGGCCGCGCAGCCGCTGCAGGCCGCCCGTGCAGGCGATCAGGTGCCTGCCGCCCTGGTGGCCGCGCCGCTGCCCGCCGATGAAAGCGAGCACGCGCCGTTGTCCTTTGCCTGGGCGCTGGACCCGGCACAACCGCTGCAGGCGGCCACGCCGTATGCCTCGGTCAGCCGCAGTTACTGGCAGCAGGTCGATGGTACGCAGCTGCAGCGCGGCGTGGACTTGCCGCTGACCGCTGCCGATGCGGTGATCCAGCTGAGTCCGGCCGAAGGCGCGCGTGCAGTGCCGGCCAACACGTTGCAGGTGCGCGACCCGGCCGGCCGCAGCAGCGTGGCGCGCAGTGTCGACGCGCGCGCGCTGCAGCAGGCCGGCATGCCGGTGAGCGATGGCAGCAGCATGCTGCGCACCGGAGCGACCAGTGCGGCCGGTGCGTACACGCTGCAGAGCACGCAGGCCCAGGGCCGCTACGTGGTGCAGGTGCTGGAGCCGAACAGCCCGCTGCGGCTGGAAGTGCAGGCCAACCAGGCGCAGGTGCTGGCCGGTGGCAACGTGCAGCTGCAGGCACGCTTGCTGGAAGACGGTGCCACCACCGCGCAGATGGCCTCGCGCCGCGGCAGCCTGGGCGGTGAAGCGTTGCTGGTTGCGCCGGACGGCCGCAGCTGGCCGCAGCGCCTGCTGCGCACCACCGATGGTGCCCTGCGCGCGCAGGTGCGGATCCCGGCCGACGTCGGCACCGTGCAGGGGCTGTGGGAACTGCAGGTGTTCGCCCAGGCCGATGGCGTGCTGCGCGATGGCAAGGTGGCCTTCGCGGTGGCACGGCCGACCGCGCGCTTCAGCGGCCAAGCGGCACCGGATGCGGTCAACCGCCAGGTGGCGCTGCCGCTGCAGGTGGCTGCAGCGGGCCGCTACGAGGCGCGTGGCACGCTGTATGCCACTGCCCGCGATGGCCAGCTGAAGCCGGTTGCACAGGCGCACGCGGCGGCGTGGTTCGATGGCCCGGGCGCAGGCCAGCTGGTGCTGCCGTTCGGCCAGGCCGCATTGCCGGCTGGTTTTGGTGCGCCGTACGAGCTGCGCGACCTGCAGCTGCAGGACCAGAGCCGGATGGCACCGATCGAGTCGCGCGCGCTGGCGTTGAAGTTCTGAGCAAGGGTGCAGCGGGCCGGGTTCCGGCCCGCTGTACCGTTTTCTGTAGAGCCGAGCCTATGCTCGGCTGCCGTTCCCCGCGGCCAGGAGCAGCCGAGCATAGGCTCGGCTCTACAGTGGCATGTCGATTATCCCGCGTACGCGGTCAGCCGGCCTTCCTGCTCGCATACGGTGATCGCGCCACCGAACACCGCCGACAGCGGTTCGTTGCGCAGCAGCTCGGCGCGGGTGCCGTCGGACAGCACACGGCCATCGCGCAGCAGCACCACCCGCTCGATCTCGGGAATGATCTCTTCGATGTGGTGGGTCACCAGCACCAGGGTGATGCCCTGCTGCGCCAGCACCCGCATGGTTGCCACCAGTTGTTCGCGAGCGACCAGGTCCAGCCCGGTGGACGGTTCGTCCAGCAGCAGTGCCTGTGGCCGATTGACCAGCGCGCGGGCGATCAGCACGCGGCGGGTCTCGCCGGCCGACAGCTCGGCGTAGGCACGTTCACGCAGGGATAGCGCGCCGGTCATCGCCAGTGTCTCGCCGACGCGTGCACGCATGTCGGCGGTCACCTCGCGGAAGGCGGGCACCACGTAGCTGGCAAAGAAGCCGGACAGCACGGCCTGCTCCACGGTCAGCCCCGGCATGTCGGCGAGGTTGCTGCTGAGGTCGCCGGTGACGATGCCCAGCTGCGAGCGCAGCCGGTCCACCTGCCAGCGGTTCTGGCCCAGCACCTTCACTGCCACCGAGCCGTCGCCCTGCGCCAGCGGGTACAGCTCGCGGGTGATCAGTTTGATGAAGGTCGACTTGCCGCAGCCGTTGGGGCCGAGCAGGGCGGTGTGCTGGCCCTGTGCAATGCGCAGGCTGAGCCCGTGCAGCACCTTCACCTGGCCGCGCACCACGGTGGCGCGGTCCAGTTCGATCAACGGGGGCAGCTCCGCGATGGGCGGGGCCGCAGTCATGGTGCTGGCGCGTGGATCAAGGCTCGACAACTCAGGTCCCCAACTGTGAACGGTGCCACGGATGGCGATGCGAAGCACCGCCGCAGGGATGCAGTTTGCAACGCAAGCGCCCATGATGTCTGCCATCCCCGCGTCGATCCGGAGCGCTGCCATGCCTGATGCCCTGATGTCCCTGTTGACCGGTGGTGTGCTCGGCCTGGGCTGGTGGGCGATGTTGGCGGTGCTGCTGGTCTTCACCCAGATCACCATCTTCTCGGTGACCCTGTACCTGCATCGCAGCCAGGCCCATCGCGGGGTCGACTTCCACCCGGCGCTGGCCCATGTGTTCCGCTTCTGGCTGTGGCTGACCACCTCGATGATCACCCGCGAATGGGTGGCCATCCACCGCAAGCACCACGCCAAGGTGGAGACCGAGGACGACCCGCACAGCCCGGTCACCCGTGGCATCGGCAAGGTGTTCTGGCATGGCGTGGAGCTGTACCGCGAAGCGCGCGGCCAGCGCGCGGACATCGAGCAGTACGGGCGCGGCACCCCGGATGATGCGATCGAGCGCCGCCTGTATACCCCGCATGCCACGCTGGGGCCGGTGCTGTTGTTCGCGATCAATACCGTGTTGTTTGGCCTGCCCGGCGTGGCCCTGTGGGCGGTCCAGATGGCGTGGATCCCGTTCTGGGCAGCCGGCGTGGTCAATGGCCTGGGCCACTGGTGGGGCTACCGCAACTACGAGTCCGCCGATACCTCCACCAATCTCACGCCGTGGGGGTTCTGGATCGGTGGCGAGGAGCTGCACAACAATCACCATGCCTTCCCCAGCTCGGCGCGCTTCGCGATGCGCCGCTGGGAGTTCGACATCGGCTGGAGTGCGATCCGCCTGCTGCAGGCGCTGCGCCTGGCCAAGGTGCTGCGGGTGGCGCCGGCCATGGACGTGCGCCCGAATATCGCCGTACCCGATGCTGAAACCCTGAAGGCGCTGCTGTCGCACCGCTTCCAGGCGATGACCGATTACCAGCGCAATGTGTTCATGCCGGCCCTGCGCGAGGAAGCCGCTCACGCCGGGGCCAAGCTGCGCCGCCTGCTGCCGCGCCGTCTGCGCCGTGGCCTGGTCAATGATGGCCGCTGGTTGAAGCCGGACAGCCGCGCCCAGCTCAGCGCATGGGTGGCACAACGGCCGCGCATCCGCACCCTGGTCGAGTACCGGGGGCGCCTGGCCGCGCTGCTGGAAGCGCGCGGCCACGATGCGGCCGAGCGCCTGCATCAGCTGCAGGCCTGGTGCCGCGAGGCCGAGGAAAGTGGCATTGCCGCGCTGCAGGCCTACGCCGCGCGATTGAAGGGCTACAGCCTGGTGGGCGCGTGAGGGCAAGGTACCGACTTCTGCTGGTGGCGCTGTTGCCGGGTGCGGCGCTGGCCCAGGTCACCGATACCGCCAGCTATCTGCAGCGGATGGACAGCGATGGCGACGGCCGGGTGAGTGAATCCGAGTATGTGCAGTGGATGCTGTATGCCTTCGACCGCATGGACCGCAATGGTGATGGCGTGCTGACGGCCGAGGAGCTGCCCGGTGGCAAGGGCAGGGCGATCAGCCGCGAGCAGCAGCGGCAGGTGATCGTGAAGCGCTTCCACACGCAGGATGCCAACGGTGATGGCGTACTGGATGCCCGTGAACTGGCGGCGCCGCCACGCTGAGCGGGCGTAGAATCGGCTCATGCCTGAACTGCCCGAAGTAGAAACCACCCGCCGCGGCCTGGCGCCGCACCTGCAGGGTCGTCGCGTGCATGGCGTGATCCTGCGCCGGGCCGATCTGCGCTGGCCGATTCCGCCGGAAGTGGCCGAGCTGCTGCCGGGCCAGCGCATCGAGGAGATCCGTCGCCGCGCCAAGTACCTGCTGCTGGACACCGCCGTCGGCAGCGCGGTGCTGCACCTGGGCATGTCCGGCAGCCTGCGCGTGCTGCCTGGCGATACCCCGCTGCGCGCCCACGACCACGTCGACATCAGCCTGGACAACGGCCGCCTGCTGCGCTTCAACGACCCGCGTCGGTTCGGCAGCCTGCTCTGGCAGCCGGCCGGCGAAGTCCACCCGCTGCTGCAGGGGCTGGGCCCGGAACCGCTGGACGACGTGTTTGACGGCGACTACCTGTTCGCCCGCAGCCGGGGCCGCAGTGCGCCGGTGAAAACCTTCCTGATGGACCAGGCGGTAGTGGTGGGCGTGGGCAACATCTACGCCGCCGAAAGCCTGTTCAAGGCCGGCATCAGCCCGCTGCGCGAGGCCGGGAAGGTCTCGCGCGAGCGCTACCAGCGGCTGGCCGACGCGGTGAAGGAGATCCTCGGCTACGCCATCACCCGTGGTGGCACCACGCTGCGCGACTTCATCAGCCCGGATGGCGCGCCGGGCTACTTCGAGCAGGAGCTGCTGGTATACGGCCGCGATGGCCTGCCGTGCCCGAACTGTGGCCGCGCGCTGAAGCACGCCACCATCGGCCAGCGCGCCAGTGTCTGGTGCAGCCACTGCCAGCGCTGAGCCGGGCGGCCAGCGGCAGCTGAACGGGCAGGGGACGTCTCCGCTGCCCGTTAACGTTTGTCTGCCTATGATGGCCGACCTTCCCTCTGTGCCTGACGCGCCTGCATGCAACGACGCGACTTCATCCGCAATGCCTCCCTCGCCCTGGCTGCATTCGGCCTGCCGTCCCTGCCCGCGTGCGCGGCCAGCAGGAGCGGCCAGATGGGCCTGCGCCGCCTCGGCCAGCCGCAGCCGTTCGACTTCGCCACCCTGAAGGGCCAGGCGCGCGCGCTGGCACAGGCGCCCTACAAGAGCCACAAGCGGGTGCTGCCGGGCCGCCTGGAAGGCCTGGACTGGGACCAGTACCAGTCGATCGGTTACCGCCAGGACCATGCATTGTGGGCCGACCAGCCGGGCAAGTTCCAGGCCAAGTTCTTCCATCTGGGCCTGTACTTCCACTCGCCGGTGCGCATGTTCGACGTGGTCGACGGCAAGGCGCAGGAGCTGGCCTATGATGGCGCGGCGTTCAACTACGGCAAGAGCGGGATCAAGGACGGCGAGCTGCCGGCCGATCTGGGCTTCGCCGGGTTCCGCCTGAACACCCGCAAGGACACCGACCGCGACTTCGCCGCCTTCCTCGGCGCCAGCTACTTCCGTGCGGTCGGCAAGGAAGGCCAGTACGGCCAGTCGGCGCGTGGCCTGGCGATCGACACCGGCATGGGCAAGCCGGAGGAATTCCCGGACTTCATCGCCTACTACCTGGAACAGCCGTCGGCCGATTCGGAAACGATCGTGGTCTACGGCCTGCTGGATTCGCCCAGCGTGGCCGGCGCCTATCGCTTCGCGATCACCAACGGCGACGTGCTGCTGATGGACATCGACAGTGCGCTGTACCCGCGCAAGGCGATCGAGCGGTTGGGCATCGCCCCGTGCACCAGCATGTACCAGGTGGGCGAGAACGACCGCCGCATGGCGTGGGACTGGCGCCCGGAGATCCACGACACCGACGGCCTGTCGCTGTGGACCGGTGCCGGCGAATGGATCTGGCGGCCGCTGCTGAACCCGCGCAACCTGCGCTTCAACATGTTCGTGGACCGCAACCCGCGCGGTTTCGGCCTGCTGCAGCGCGACCGCAACTTCGACCACTACCAGGACGACGGCGTGTTCTACGAGAAGCGCCCGTGCCTGTGGGTGGAGCCGAAGGGCGAGTGGGGCGAGGGTTCGGTGCAGCTG
The DNA here is from genome assembly GCF_001431625.1 of Stenotrophomonas geniculata ATCC 19374 = JCM 13324. Lineage (GTDB taxonomy): Bacteria > Pseudomonadota > Gammaproteobacteria > Xanthomonadales > Xanthomonadaceae > Stenotrophomonas > Stenotrophomonas geniculata. Next base: position 818 of record NZ_LLXT01000141.1, on the reverse strand, counting down.
GTGGAGATTCCCACCGTGGACGAGACCTTCGACAACATCGTGGCGTTCTGGAACCCGAAGGAAAAGCCGCAGCCGGGCCAGGAGCTGCTGGTCGGCTATCGCCTGTACTGGGGCGCCGAACCGCCGGCACGGCCGCCGCTGGCGCACTGCGTGGCCAGCCGCACCGGCCTGGGCGGCGTGGTCGGCAAGAAGCGCGAGTACTTCAGCTGGCGCTTTGCGGTGGACTTCGAAGGCGGCGAACTGGCCAGGCTGATCGACAAGGCCGAGGTCGAGGCGGTGGTGGAAGCCAGCCGTGGCCGGGTCGAGATCGTGTCGGCGCGCCCGCTGCGCGAGATCAACGGCTACCGCGCGATGTTCGACCTGGTGCCGCCGGAAGGCAGCACCGAGCAGATCGACATCCGCCTGTTCCTGCGCAGTGGCGGCAAGACCCTCACCGAGACCTGGCTGTACCAGTACACCCCGCCGCCGGCGGGCGCGCCGGAGCGCACGCTGTACTGAGTGGTTTGGGATTGCAGGGCTTGCAGCCCTGCACCCGCTTCAAGCCAAGGCAACGTCAAATGCGTGCATTCCGTGGGATGGCGGGGTGGGTCCGGTTGCGGGGGACGCTGCAAGTACGTCCCTGTAAGCTCGGTCGCCGCATCCATGCGGCTCACGCCCCCGCAACCGGACCCACCCCGCCTTCGACAGTTTCCCGCGATCTGTCGGAACCTGCTGCTGATGGTGGGTGCCGACCGTTGGTCGGCACGGGGTCAGAGCCCGTTGCTGCGCAACGGGCTCTGACCCCACTGTTTGATGATTAGGTATCTGTGGGTTTTTGT
>NZ_LLXT01000140.1 GCF_001431625.1 Stenotrophomonas geniculata ATCC 19374 = JCM 13324 | reverse complement strand
ATGGGTCCGGTTGCGGGGGACGCCGTAAACCCATCCGTGGGGGCTTGGCCGCGGCATCCATGCCGCGGACACCCCCACAACCGGACCCACCCCGCCTTCGACAGTTTCCCGCCGCTGCCAGGGCGGCTTTCTGTGTTGCTGTGGTGGGTGTCGACCTTGGTCGACACGGTAGATCCACGCCATGCGTGGATGGATTTCTGGTTCATCTGTGCCTCACGCGGAAGGCCGATGAAGGTTCATGCTATGAGGCCACGCAACGCACAGGACATCGCATTCCCCATGGCACGGACCCGGGTCGGCATCATCTTCGGTGGCAAGTCTTCCGAGCACGAAGTTTCGCTGCAGTCGGCGAAGAACATCCTCGATGCGCTCGATCGCGAGCGCTTCGAGCCTGTGCTGGTCGGTATCGACAAGCAGGGCCAGTGGCATCTGAGCCAGCCGGATACCTTCCTGATCAATGCCGATGATCCGTCGCGCATCGCCCTGCATCGGTCCGGTACGTCGCTGGCGGTGCGCCCGGGCGCCGAGCAGGCGCAGCTGCAGCCGTCCGATGCGGCCAGCGCGCTCGGCCAGATCGATGTGGTGCTGCCGATCGTGCACGGGCCGCTGGGCGAGGACGGTGCGCTGCAGGGGCTGCTGCGCATGGCCAACCTGCCCTTCGTCGGTTCACCGGTACTGGGCTCGGCGGTGGCGATGGACAAGGACGTGACCAAGCGCCTGCTGCGCGACGCCGGGCTGCAGGTGGCACCGTGGCTGTGCATCCGTCGCCATCAGGCGGCGGCAGTCGATGTCGATGCGGTGATCGCGCAGCTCGGCCTGCCGTTGTTCGTGAAGCCGGCCAACCAGGGTTCGTCGGTGGGGGTGAGCAAGGTCAAGGATGCAGCGGGCTTCGCCGAGGCGCTGGCATTGGCGCTGCGCTACGACCACAAGGTGCTGGTGGAATCGGCGGTGGTCGGCCGCGAGATCGAGTGCGCGGTGCTGGGCAACGAACATCCTCAGGCCAGCCTGTGTGGGGAAGTGGTGGTGCACGACGAGTTCTACGCCTACGACACCAAGTACATCAACGCCGACGGCGCCGAGGTGGTGGTGCCGGCGGATATCGATGCTGCAACCCAGGCGCGCATCCAGCAGACCGCGCTGCGGGCCTACCAGGCGCTGGAGTGTGCGGGCATGGCGCGCGTGGATGTGTTCCTCACCGCAGACGGTGAGATCGTCATCAACGAGGTCAACACGCTGCCGGGCTTCACCCGCATCAGCATGTACCCGAAGCTGTGGGGCGCCAGCGGTGTGGACTACACCACGCTGATCACGCGGCTGATCGAACTGGCGCTGGAGCGTCATGAAGCCGATCGCGGATTGCACAGCGCCGTGTAGCGGCGCTGTGTGTAGCGTCGAGCCATGCTCGACGCTACAAAGAGGGCGTGCCGGCCAGCGGCCGGCACTACCCTGCGGTCTTCTACCCGCGCTTGCGGAACATCGAGATCACTGCCAGTACCAGGAACACAACGAACAGGATCCAGGCAATGTTGCTGGCAGCGCCGGCAATGCCGGAGAAGCCGAGCACGGCGGCGATGATGGCGATGACGAAAAAGATGACGGCGTAATGCAGCATGGCGCTCCTCGCAGATGTCCGGGCCGTTGGATGGCGTGGGTCCATCCTCCCGATCTGGCGGTGTGCAGCCAGTGACGGCGATCTATGCAGCAGATGAAGCCTTCAGCCTGCGCAGCCCTTCTTCGACGCTGACCTGCGGCACGTAGCCGAAGTCACGGCGTGCCGGCTCCATGCTGTACCAGTGCGGCGTGCACAGCTGCTCGGCCAGGAAGCGGGTCAATGGCGGCTCGCCGCGCAGGCGCAGCAGCGGCCAAAGGCGCTCGCAGAGCGCACCGATGCGGTAAGCGGCCTTGAAGCTGATCGCCTTGTCCACCGTCGGCGCACCAACGGCGGCCAGCAGCTTGTTGACCAGCTCGCGCATCGGCAGCGGTTCGCCGTTGGAAATGAAGTAGGCCTTGCCCGCACACGCGGCCCCCGGCGCCAATGCCTCGAAAGCGAGAAAGTGTGCGAGCGCGGCGTTGTCGATGTAGGTGGTATCCACCTTGTTGTTGCCATCGCCCACCAGACGCAGGCGGCCCTGCCGTGCACGTTCGGCCAGGCGCGGCACCAGCTGCTGGTCGCCCGGGCCCCAGATCAGGCGCGGGCGCAGCGCCACCGTCGCCAGCGAGGCGTCGTTGGCCGCCAGCACGCGCTGTTCGGCAATCGCCTTGGTCGCCGCATACGGTGCCTGGAAATCTTCGCCGTAAGGCACTTCATCGGCGCCCAGGCCTTCCACCGGATGGGTGGCACGGTGCGTCACGCTGGGCGTGGAGGTGTAGACCAGCCGGCTGATGCCATGCACACGGCAGGCGGCGATCACATTGTCGGTGCCGACCACGTTGGCCTGGTGGTAGCTGTCATAGCTGCCCCAGGCGCCGGCCTTGGCACCGTTGTGGAACACCGCATCGACGCCGGCCACCGCGTGCAGCACCGCTTGCGCGTCGGCGAGATCTCCACGGATCTGGCCCACACCCATCGCCTGCAGCTCCGGGTAGTGACTGCGGTTGAACGCCAGTACCTGGTGGCCACGTTCGACCAGCCCGCGGCACAGCGCCTGGCCAAGGAAACCACCACCACCGGTGACCAGGATCTTCATGCGCGCTTCTCCAGTTCGGCGCTGGCCCAGACGGCGAGCTTCTCGCGGCCGATCTTGGCGTTGTGACGGATATCGACGGGGAACGCCGGATGCACCAGGAAGTGCTGCAGGCCGGCCTCAGGCGTGCGCGCTGCGGCATGCGCACGCAGCGCTTCCTGCAGCGCCGGGCTGTCTGCCTGGCCACGCTGCAGTTCCACGCACAGCACCGGCACCTGTGCACCCGGGGCGCCGACACCGACCAGCGCCGTGCGCGCCACCCCGGCCACGGTGTTGAACACCGGCTCGACCTGTTCGGTGTACAGCGGTCCGCGCGTGGTCTCCACGCGCTGCGTCTTGCGCCCGCAGAACCACAGTCGGCCCTGCGCATCGAAGTAACCGACGTCGCCCATGCGATGGACCACGCGCGTGCTGCCATCGGCCAGCGTCTCGTGGATCTTTGCCGCCGCCGTGGCCTGCGGGCGGTTGAAATAACTGTCGGTGGCGGTCGGCCCGGCTACGGTGATCTCGCCGACCTCGCCGGTGGCCAGCACGCGTGCCTGCGACCAGTCCGGCAGCGGCGCGTCATCGATGGCGATGATGCGCACCTCGTTCGGCTCAACCACGCTGCCCACGCAGGTACCGGCACCTGCTTCGGTAGCAGCACGGGTGCGCTCCAGCTCGCGGCCCTCGACCACCGCCACCGGCAGGCACTCGGTGGCGCCATACGGCGTCCAGAACTGCGCATCGGCCGGCAGCAGGCTGCGGATGGTGGCGACAACGTCCGGCGGCACCGGCGCACCGGCCGAGGTCACCCGGGTCACCGTCGGCAGCGGCCGGCCATGCTTCGCCAGCACCCGCATCAACGCCGGCGAGCCGAACAGCTGGGTCACGCCGAAACGCTGGATGGCGTCGTGCAGGCGCGCCGGGTCGGCCTGCGCCGGCCGGGTCGGGTCCATGTCCGGGATCACCGAGGTCAGGCCCAGCGCCGGATCGAACAGCGCGAACGGCGGGAAGGTCGGCAGGTCCACCCCGCCCGCTTCCATGCCGAAGGCGCTGCCCAGCAGCTGGATCTGCCCGACGAAGTGGCGATGGCGGTAGACCACGCCCTTGGGCACGCCGGTGGAGCCGCTGGTGAACAGGATCGCCGCCATGTCCTCGCCATCGGTGGCGGCCAGCATCGGCCCACCGTTGGCGCCGGCGCGCTCCAGCGCGGCCAGGGTGGTTCCGCCCCAGCCGAGGCGGCGGCCGACGGTCACCAGGCGCGCCGCCGACGGCGCCCAGCGCAGCACCAGCCGCGCCACATGGGCCAGCGGAATGCCGATGAAGGCTTCCGGCTGCGCCTCGTCCAGACACTGTTTCAGCGCGCGCTTGTCGATGCCCGGATCGACCAGCACTGGCACCGCGCCCAGCTTGAACAGGGCGAACATCAACAGGAAGAACTCCGGCGAGGGCCGCACCATCACCACCGTGCGCACCCCTCGGCCGATCCCGTAGCCGGCCAGGCCGGCGGCCATGGCGTCGCTGCGGGCGTCCAGCTGGCGGTAATCCAGGGTGACGTCGTAGGCGGCCATGCCGTTGCCGGCGCCCCGGCGGCCGGGGCAGCGGATAGCAATCTGGTCGGGGCGTTCACGCGCCAGTTCAGGCAAACGGGCCGCAATATTGCAGGGTCGGTTCATCCGTTCATTGTCGCCGCTTACGGAATTTCTTGCGCGGCGCCCCACTTCGTGGAAAATCCGCACCCTCGTTCCTGATTCCGACTGCCGCCCGAGGCGGCTTGCCCATGCAACATCCCTGCATGACCTGCGGCGCCTGCTGCACCCAATACCGCGTGGCCTTCCACTGGATGGAATCAGACGAGGTCACCCCCGGCGGCGTGCCACACCAGCTCACCGAAGTGCTGGACCCGCATCGCCTGTGCATGCGTGGCACCCATTCCAAGCCGGTGCGCTGCGTGGCGCTGGATGCGCAGATCGGCGTGTATTCACGCTGCACCATCCACCCCAACCGGCCCAGCGTGTGCCGTGAGGTGGATGCATCGTGGGAGTACGGCAAAGCCAGCCCGCAGTGCGACAAGGCGCGCATCGCCTATGGCCTGGATCCGTTGACGCTGGCCGACTGGCGTTGGCGCGATGACGCCGACAATGATGACGATCATCCCGACGACAACGGCAACAGCCCTTCTTCGCCGCCGCAGGCGCCGGTCGCCGCATAATCCGGTGTGCCGACCAACGGTCGGCACCCCCCCATACCTTCCACGTGTGGGTGCCGACCGCTGGTCGGCACACTTCTCAGATCGGGTTCTTGTCCAGGAACGCCCGGATCTCCGGCACCAGCACCTCGTGCTTGTCTTCCAGCACGTAATGCCCGGCATCCTCGAAGGCATGCACCTGGGCCTTCGGCAGCGCGGCCTGGAAACCCTTCAGGAAGTGGTGGTCGAACACGAAGTCGCGCAGGCCCCAGCCGAGGAAGGCGGGGCGGTCGGCGAACGACGGCAGCGCCTTGCCGGCACGCTCCAGCAGCGACCACGCCCTGTCGGCCGGCGACAGCGGGATGTCCTGCATGAAGCGGATGGTGCTGATGCGGTTGGCGTAGCTGTTGTACGGCGACACGTAGGCGCGGCGCACGTCGGCCGGCATCTTCCGCTCCACGCCCAGCCACGAGGCGCCGGACGAGAATGCGTTGAAGCTGCGGATGATCCACTCGCCGATCTTCCAGTGGCGGCCCAGCGCGATCTGCCACGGCATCTTCTTCGCGGCCGGCATCGGGAAGGCGGCGGTGTTGAGCACCACGAGGCGCTTCACCTGGTCGTGGTGCGACAGCGCCCAGCCGAAGCCGATCATGCCGCCCCAGTCGTGCACGGCCAGGGTCACCGGGCCGGTAATGCCCAGGTGCTTCAGCAGCGCATCGAGGTCGTCCACGCGCGACTGCAGCGTGTACTCATAGCGGCTGTCGTCCGGCTTGTCCGACAGGCCCATGCCGATGTGGTCCGGCACGATGCAGCGGTACGTGTCCGACAGGCCAGCCACCAGCGTGCGCCAGTAATAGCTCCACGACGGGTTGCCGTGCACCATCACCACCACCTCGCCGTCGCGCGGGCCTTCGTCGAGATAGTTCATCGACAGGCCAGGGCGCACTTCGAAGCGCTGCGGGTAGGCGGGGTAACCGGGGAGATCGCGCATGCGGAGCACCTAAGGAGAATCGCGGCGCGGTGTAGAGCCGAGCCGATGCTCGGCTGCTCTCCGGTCCGCTGCGGAAGAGCCGCGCTGCGCGCGTGAGCCGAGCATGGCTCGGCTCTACAGGAGGTCGGGCAGCGGGCTGCTTACCAGACCACTTCAGCCATCGAACAGTTCAGGCCGGAACCAATGCCCAGAAGCGCGATGCGATCGCCCTTCTTCAGCTTGCCCAGCTGCTTGAGCTTGCTCAGCACGATCGGCACCGAGGCCGGGCCGATGTTGCCGTGCTCGCCGAAGATGGTCATGACCTTCTTCGGGTCGATGCCGAAGTTCTTGATGAACGCGGCAGTGTGCGGCTGGCTGACCTGGTGGATCACGAACTGGTCCAGCTCTTCCACGGCCCAGCCGAGTGCAATCTTGGCGGCGCTGAAGGTCTTCTGCGCCAGCTTGATGCCTTCGATCAGCAGCAGGCGGGTATCGGTGACCATGCGGTCCAGGTTGCCCAGGCACAGCTGGTTCCACTCGGTGGCCGAGCGGGTCACGCCGCCCTTGTAGCGCGGGGCGTCCGGCACCAGTTCCGAGCGCGCCATCACCATGGCCGCAGCACCCGAACCGGTGGTCAGCGCCGCCAGCTCGTTGCGGAAATCGTCAGCGGTGACGTCCGGGGCGGTCATGCGCTCCAGGGTCTTCTCGTACACCAGGTTGGCGGTCTCGCCATCCACCACCAGCGCGTAGTCGATATCACCGCGCTCGATCATGCGCGCCGCGATATCCATGCCGTTGATGAAGGCCAGGCAGGCATTGGCGACGTCGAAGGTCATGCATTCGTCGCTGACGCCGAGGTTGCCGGACACGATGGAGGCCGTGGACGGCTCCAGGTAGTCACGGCTGACCGAGGTGTTGACCAGCAGGCCGACCTGGGTCGCGGTGATGCCCGCGTCTTCCAGTGCCTTGCGGCCGGCCATGGTGGCGGCGTCCGACGCCAGCACGCCGTTGTCCCACAGGCGGCGGGCATGGATGCCGGCGATATCGCCGAGCACGTCGGTGCGGATACCGAGGCGATCCAACGTCGGCTGCAGGCGTTCGTTGATTTCCTTGGTCGTCAGCGTATGCGGCGCGTCGACGTGTGCCAGGCCGGCGATCGAGACATTCTTGAAGAGCATCGAGGTTAGCGCCAAGGCTCAGGCAAAAGGGGGCGCTATTCTATAACCCCCGGGCTTTCACCGCATCTTTACGAATTCAGCCTTGCCCGTATGGTGAAGCGTTCAGCGCGGCGGGCACTGGAAGGCGGCGAAGCGCTGGCTGCCATCGGCCGGGGCCGCAGCGGCCTGCACGGCATTGGCGCCGGCGCTCGGGGCCTCGTTGCGGGCAAGGGTTTCCAGCTCTTCCTGCACCCGCAGCGGGTTGCGGTTGTAGAAGCCGACCTTGCTCTTCACGGTGACCACCACCTCGCCCTTGGCGATGCAGCCGGCGGGAACCGGGCCTGCCGGCAGCACGCGGGTCGCCTTGCCGGCCGGTTCGATCGGCACCCAGGTACAGGCGGTGACGGTGAGCAGCAGGGAGGAAAGCAGCAGAACGCGCATGGGCAGATCCTGGAAGGGTATGGGGGGATTCTGCCTGAACAGCCTGAATCGGGGGTAGCCGGGGGTGGGGTCGGATCCCCCGGTAGCGCCGGGCCATGCCCGGCGAGCGCGCAGCGCGGCCTCGCTGGCCGCCGAAAAACCGCCGGGCATGGCCCGGCGCTACCACAGGAGGCCTGCCCGCCGAGGCGGGCAGGCACATCCCTTACTTCTTGACCGGGTTGCCTTCGGCATCGATCACCGTCACCTCGCCCAGGTTCAGCGCACGCACGGCCGCTTCGGTCTGCTTGAGGTCACCCACCACCACCCAGGTCAGGGCCTGCGGCTTGATCTCGGCAGCGGCCTGCTGCACCTGCGCCGGGGTCATCGCCTCGATCTCGGCCTTGCGGCGCAGCACGTAGTCGTCCGGGCGCTTGAACTGCACGATCGAACCGATGGTCGACGCCACCGCGCTGGCGGTCTCGTAGGCACCGGGCAGGCTCAGCGTCTGGATGTTGCGGATGCGGTTCACCTCGTCGGCGGTGGCCGGCTTGCTGCCATCGGCGAACGCGGCGATTTCCTTGCGCATTTCCGCCATCGCCGGACCGGTCTTGTCGATCTGCACCGGCGCGCTGGCCATCCACGGACGCTGGCCCACCGAGTTGACCGCGCTGCTGCGTGCACCGTACGACCAGTGCTTGTCTTCACGCAGGTTCATGTTCAGGCGCGAGGTGAAGTCACCGCCGATGACGCCGTTGGCGATGTCGAAGCGGGTCGAGCTGGCAGCGCTCGAAGGCGCCACCACCTGGCCGGCGAACAGGTTGGCCTGCACCGCGCCCGGCTGGTCGATCAGGAACACGCGCGGGCCCTTCGGCAGCGCTACGTCGGTGGCCGCCTTCACCTGCGGGGCGTCGCCACTGGCCTTCCAGTCGCCCAGCTGCTTGTCCAGCAGCGGCACGATCTCGGCCAGGGTGGTGTCACCGACCACGATCAGGGTGCCGTTCTGCGGGCGCAGCCAGTCGTGGTGGAAGTCGACCAGGTCTTCGCGGGTCAGGCCATTGATCGCCGCTTCGTCACCGCTGCCGGTGAACGGAATGGCATACGGGTGGCCCTTGCCGTACAGCAGCGGCGGCAGCACGCGCATCGCCACCGCACCCGGGTTGACCTTCTCCTGCTGGATGCCGGCGATCCAGCTCGCCTTGACCCGGTCGATCTCGCCCTGCTCGAAGCGCGGCTCACGCAGCAGGTCGCGGTACAGCGCCAGCGACGGTGCAAGGTTTTCCTTCAGCGCCGACAGGTCCACGCTCATCGAATCCAGGCCGGCCGAGGCATCCAGGCTGGCACCCAGTGCGTCGGCGGCATCGGCGAAGGCCAGCGAGCCGAGCTTGCCGGCGCCTTCGGTCATCAGGCTCATGGTGAAGTTGGCGGTGCCCGGCTTGCGGCCCTGGTCGGCGCTGAAGCCGCCCGGGAACTGGTAGCTGAACTGCACCACCGGAATCTCGTGGCGCTCGGCCAGGATCACCTGGGTGCCGTTCTTCAGCGTGGCGCGCTGCAGCGCCGGGAACTTCAACTGCGGGAACTCGCGGGTCTGCGGCACGCCGGCCTTGCGGTCGACCTGCTCGGGCAGGGTGCTATACTTGGGGTCCACCGCCGGCACGTTGAACGGCTTCGGCGCCTGGCTCGGGTCTTCCTTCAGCGCCACGCGCTCACCCGGTGCGATCACCAGGGTGTGGCTGCCCGTGTCCAGCCACTGCGCGCCCAGCCGGCTCAGATCAGCAGCACTGGCCTTCTCGATGTTGGCCAGCGAGGTGCGGAAGCAGCCCGGGTCGCCGGTGAACACCGCGCACTCCGCCAGTGCATCGGCCTTGCCGCCGAAGCCACCAATGCGCTCGATGCCGCGGATGAAACCGGCGCGGGCACTGGTCTTGGCGCGCTCCAGCTCGGCCGCGGTCGGGCCCTGCTTGATCAGGCGGTCCAGTTCCTCGTCGATGATCTTCTCGACCTTGGCCGGGTCCTGGCCCTGCTTGACCGTCGCCATGATCACGAAGTTCGAACCCAGCTGCGACGTAGACAGGCCCGACGCGATGCTGTCCACCAGCTTGTCCTGGTGCTGCAGGCGCTGGCTCAGGCGCGAGGACTTGGCACCGCCCAGGACCTGCGCGAACAGTTGCAGCTGATCGACATCGGTGGTGCCGACCTGCGGCACGTTCCAGGCGCGGTAGATGCGCGCCTGCGGCACCTTGTCCGTCATCGTCTCGCGCGTGTCGGCGCTGCGCTTGGCCACGTTCACGGCCGGCTGCGCCATGGTCGGGCCGGCCGGGATGGCGCCGAAGTACTTGCCGACCTTTTCCTTGGCGGTGGCCAGGTCGATGTCGCCGGCCAGCACCAGCACCGCGTTGTTCGGGCCGTACCAGGTGCGGAACCAGCTCTTCACGTCATCCAGCGACGCCGCGTTCAGATCGTTCATCGAACCGATCACGCCGTGGTGGTACGGGTGGCCAACCGGGTACAGCGCCTTGTTGAGCTGGTCCCAGGCCTGGCCGTAGGGCTGGTTCTCGCCCTGGCGCTTCTCGTTCTGCACCACGCCACGCTGCTCGTCCAGCGCCGCCTGGTCGATCGCACCGACCAGATGGCCCATACGGTCCGATTCCATCCACAGCGCCATGTCCAGCGCGGTGGTGGGCACGTTCTCGAAGTAGTTGGTGCGGTCGGTATTGGTGGTGCCGTTCTGGTTGGTGGCACCGACCTGCTTGAACGGCTCGAAGAATTCGCCGTCGTGGTTTTCGCTGCCCTGGAACATCAGGTGTTCAAACAGGTGCGCGAAGCCGGTACGGCCCGCCGGCTCGTCCTTGCTGCCCACGTGGTACCAGACATTGACCGCGACGATCGGCGCCTTGCGATCGGTATGCACGATCACGCGCAGGCCGTTGGGCAGGGTGAACTGCTCATACGGGATATCGACCTTCGCCGGTGCGGCCGGCTTGGCCGCCAGCGCATGGGAAGGCACAAGCGTGCCCAGGGCGGTGCTGAGGGCGACGGCCAGCAGTGCAGCGCGCGGGCGAAGGGCGAGAGACATATCCGGATCCTTGGTCACATAGGTGAACCCCGATCCTAGCCTGCGCACGCAGCGGCAGGAATCGGCCAGCAGTCACTGGGGGTGTTTGCCCCTGTGCCCCATCCGCGGTGCCGATCTGCCCTGCCTGACCCGTCACATGCGCCCGCCAGGAACGTCCGGACAGTGTCCGCGGCGCATCGAATGGACAGGTGTCCGCCCACCGGACACTTTTCGATGAACATAAAATCCTTATAAATCAACAACTAAAAGTTGGCACGGGGATTGCTTGGTACTTCCTGCGCCAGGAAGGGCTTCAGACGAAAGCTGACTGAAGACTGAACAAATGCAGGAAATTGAAGATTCTCCTTGCATCCCCAGAATTGGTGTACTACCTTACTACCACACCACTGCTCACCAACACTAAACAGGCCCCGTCATGAACGCCAAGACCATTGCCATCGCCATCGCCCTGATCGCCGGCACCGCGGTTGTTTCGTCGGTGCAGGCCTCCGAATCCATCAAGACGCTGTCCACCGTGCAGGTCCGCCCGGCCGCCGACCAGCTGGCCCAGCAGGCCTGGGAACAGGCCAGCGGCATCCCGACCCTGGCCACCGTGGAAGTGCGCCCGAGCGCCGACCAGCTGGCCGAGCGCAGCGGCTACGTCGCCGCCCCGGTTGCGGCCGCGATGCCGATCACCACCCTGGCCTCGGTGGAAGTGCGCCCGAGCCTGGAACAGCGCGTCGCCCTGGCCGCCGAACTGGAAGCCCAGCGCTACGCCGCCACCCTGGCCGCCGCCGCCACCAACGTTGCCCACTCGGTCATCGTCAACCTGCCGGCCCTGCAGGTGCGTCCGAGCGCCGCCGACCTGCAGGCCCTGGCCACCGAAACCGCCCAGGTCCTGCTGCGCCCGTAAGCGGTGCCGCCCTGCCCAGTGCAGGGCGTGCGCCGTAAAGGCGGCCGCCGTCGCAGGTACACTGCGCCGATGAATGCCGCGCCCCAGTTCCACGTGATCCTGTTCCAACCGGAAATCCCGCCCAACACGGGCAATGTGATCCGGCTCTGTGCCAACACCGGCGCGCAGCTGCACCTGGTCGAGCCGCTCGGCTTCGCACTGGAAGACAAGCAGCTCAAGCGCGCCGGGCTGGACTACCACGAGTATTCACGCCTGCAGGTGCACCCCGACCTGGATACCGCGCTGGCGCGGATAGCACCGAAGCGGTTGTTCGCCCTGAGTACGCGTGCCAGCGTCCGCTATGACAGCGTGGCCTTTGAAGACGGTGATGCATTCCTGTTCGGCCCCGAAAGCCGCGGCCTGCCGCAGGACGTGCTCGATGCCCTGCCCGATGGCCGCCGCCTGCGCCTGCCGATGCGGCCGGACAACCGCAGCCTCAATCTTTCCAACACCGTTGCCGTGGTGATGTACGAGGCCTGGCGCCAGCACGGGTTTGCCGGCGGCGCGTAACGCCGCAGACCGCTTGTGGTGGGTGCGGACCTTGGTCCGCACAGATGTTTGGCCGCGCGCTGAAGGAATGTGCCAACCAAGGTTGGCACCCACCAAAGGCAGGTCCAGGGGACTGCTGAGAACTTCCGGTGGCTGTGGGCTGCTTCTGGTGGGTGCGGACCTTGGTCCGCACCGATGCCCGGTCGCGCGCCGAAGGAATGTGCCGACCAAGGTCGGCACCTACCAAAGGCAGCTCCAGTGGGCTGCAGAAACTTCTGGAGAGATGTGCCAACCAAGGTTGGCACCCACCGGAACCAGGTTTCAGAACGCGTTGATACCGGTCAGCTCGCGGCCGATCACCAGCTGGTGCACGGTCTCGGTGCCTTCATAGGTGATCACCGATTCCAGGTTAAGCGCATGCCGGATCGCCACGTGTTCGGTGGTGATGCCCGCTCCGCCCAGCAGATCGCGACACTCGCGGGCAATGTCGATGGCCATGCGGCAGTTGTTCCACTTGGCCAGGCTGACCTGCTGCGGCTGCAGCTGGCCGGCTTCCTTCAGCCGGCCCAGTTGCAGGGCCAGCAGCTGGGCGGTGGTGATGCGGCGGGCCATCTCGGCCAGCTTGATCTGCGCGCTCTGCGTCGCCGCCAGCGGGCGACCGAACAATACGCGCTCCTTGGCGTAGCCCAGCGCTTCATCCAGGCAGGCAATCGCCGCGCCGATCGGGCCCCAGCTGATGCCATAGCGGGCCTGGGTCAGGCAGCCCAGCGGCCCCTTCAGGCCCTTCACGTTCGGCAGGCGGTGGCTGTCGGGCACGCGCACGTCATCGAAGAACAGCGCGCCGGTCAGCGAGGCGCGCAGGCTCATCTTGTGCTTGATTTCCTGCGTGGTGAAGCCAGCCATGCCCTTCTCCAGCACGAAGCCCTGGATACCGTCCTCGGTCTGCGCCCAGACGATGGCCAGATCGGCCACCGGGCCGCTGGTGATCCACATCTTGCTGCCGCTGATGCGCCAGTCACTGCCGTCGCGCACAGCGCGGGTCTTCATGCTGGCCGGGTCGGAACCCCCATGCGCCTCGGTCAGGCCGAAGCAGCCGATCAGCTCGCCGCGCGCCATCGCCGGCAGCCACTGCTGGCGCTGTTCCTCGCTGCCATAGGCGTAGATCGGGTACATGCACAGCGAGCTTTGCACCGAGACGAAGCTGCGCAGGCCCGAATCGCCGCGCTCCAGCTCCTGGCAGATCAGGCCGTAGCTGACCGCGCCGAGGCCACCGCCGCCGTACTCGGTCGGCAGCGTTGCACCCAGCAGGCCCAGTGACGCGATCTCCGGCACCAGTTCAGACGGAAAACGGGCCTGGTCGAAGGCATCGCCGATGATCGGCAGCACGCGCTCGTTGGTGAAGCGGGCGACACTCTCCTGCACCGCACGCTCTTCCTCGTTGAGCAGGGAACGGACATCGAACAGATCGTACGGATGCAAAGCCATGGCACTCACACGCAGTCAGGACCCGGCCATTGTCGGTCATCCGGGCAGCGCGTGCCGACCAGGGTTAGCCCCCACCAGGGCTGAGGCACTACGCTGCGCTGCAGCAATCGTGCGGTGAACGGCGTCTATCTAGCTCGATCACGCGCGTCCCGGTACCCTGACACATTCAAACAACCGTTTCGCCCGTGGCCGCACGCGCGATTCCCAGGCACCGCCGGTGGCCCCGATGCCGGCCCTACCCACGAGTCATGCAATCGATGAGCGCTGAAGCCAACGCCCTGCCCCCGCGTGAAGTAATGGAGTTCGACGTGGTGATCGTCGGCGCCGGCCCCGCCGGCCTGGCCACCGCGATCCGCCTGCGCCAGCGCGCGATCGAAGCCGGCCGCGAGCTGTCGGTGTGCGTGCTGGAAAAGGGCTCCGAACCAGGCGCCCACGTGCTGTCCGGTGCGGTGATGGACCCGCGCGCGCTGACCGAACTGTTCCCGGACTGGGCCGAGCGCGGCGCACCGCTGAAGCAGAAGGTCACCCGCGACGAATTCCTGTTCCTCAGCGAAACCGGCGCACGCAGCACGCCCAACGCGCTGCTGCCGGAGTGCTTCCACAACGAAGGCAACTACATCATCAGCCTGGGCGAAGTGACCCGTTGGCTGGCGCAGCAGGCCGAGGCGCTGGAAGTGGCCATCTTCCCCGGCTTCGCCGCCGCCGAAGTGCTGTACGGCGACAACGGTGAAGTGATCGGCGTGGCCACCGGCGACATGGGCATCGAGAAGGACGGCAGCATCGGCCCGGCGTTCGAACGCGGCATGGCGCTGCAGGCGAAGTACACGATCTTCGCCGAAGGCGCGCGCGGCCACCTCGGCCGCCAGCTGATCGCCCGCTACACGCTGGACGAAGGCAAGGACCCGCAGGCCTACGGCATCGGCATCAAGGAACTGTGGCAGATCGACCCGGCCAAGCATGAGCCGGGCCTGGTGGTGCATGCCGCCGGCTGGCCGCTGGACAGCGATACCTACGGCGGTGCGTTCCTGTACCACGCCGACGGCGGCAAGGTCGCCATCGGCTACGTGGTCGGCCTGGACTACAAGAATCCGTGGCTGAGCCCGTTCGAGGAATTCCAGCGCTTCAAGACACATCCGTCCATCCGCAAGCACCTGGAGGGTGGCACCCGCATCGGTTACGGCGCGCGTGCGATCACCGCCGGTGGCCTGCTGTCGCTGCCCAAGACGGTGTTCCCGGGTGGCGCACTGGTCGGCTGCGAGGCCGGCTACCTCAACGCCAGCCGCATCAAGGGCAGCCACGCGGCGATCAAGACCGGCATGCTGTGCGCCGACGCCGCGTTCGACGCGCTGGCCGCCGACCGCCAGCACGATGAACTGAGCGCCTACCCGAAGGCATTCGAAGCCAGCTGGCTGTTCACCGAACTGCAGCAGGCCAAGAACTTCAAGCAGTGGTTCAAGAAGGGCCAGACCGTGGCCACGCTGATGACCGGCGTGGAGCAGTGGCTGCTGCCCAAGCTGGGCGTGCGCAATCCGCCGTGGACGCTGCACCGCACCCAGCCGGATCATGTCTGCCTGGAACCGGCGTCCAAGCACACCCGCATCGCCTACCCCAAGCCCGATGGCGTGCTGACCTTCGATCGTCTCAGCTCGGTGTTCCTGAGCAGCACCAACCACGACGAGAACCAGCCCAGCCACCTGACGCTGAAGGATCCGAGCATTCCGGTGAAGGTGAACCTGGCCGAGTACGCCGGTCCGGAAGCGCGCTACTGCCCGGCCGGCGTGTACGAGTTCGTCGGCGAAGCCGACAGCGCGCGGCTGCAGATCAACGCGCAGAACTGCGTGCACTGCAAGACCTGCGACATCAAGGACCCCACCCAGAACATCGTCTGGGTGACCCCGCAGGGCGGCGGCGGCCCGAACTATTCGGGCATGTGATTGCTCCGGGCTGCGACGGCGTGTCGCAGCCCGCCTGCCCCGCAGCGTCGCTATCCTGCCCGCCCATGCGCGCTTTCTGCCTGCCCATCACCGTTGTCGTGGCCCTGGCGGCCACGGCCTGCCAGCGCCCGCCTGCGGCTCCGGCCACGCCGGAACAGGCGCACCAGCAGGCCATGCAGCGCGCGTTTGAACTGTGTGCCGGCTGCCACACCGTACAGCCCGGCGGCATCCACCGCTTCGGGCCGAACCTGCACGGCGTGATCGGTCGTCGCGCCGGCAGCCTGCCCGACTACGGCTACTCCGAGGGCATGCGCCGCGCCGACATCACTTGGACCGCGCAGACCCTGGATGCGTTCCTGCAGTCGCCCACCCACGTGGTGCCCGGCACGCGCATGTACAACGCTTTCCCCAGCGCCGAACGCCGCGCGCTGGTGATCGCCTACCTGCAGCAGCAGCCGGCTCAGTGAGCCAGGCGCTGCAGTTGCTGCTGCAGCCGCGCGACGAACCCCGCCACCGCCTCGAACAACGGCTCCGGATCGGTCTCGGCTGCGTCCTGCAGGCGCTCGACCAGGGCATTGGCCTGCCCGGCCAGCACCGTCGCCCCCACCGCACCCAATCCACCGGCCTGGCGATGCAGGTGCAGTGCGGCAGACATGCGGTCACCGGCCTGCACGGCGCGCCGTACGCCCGCCAGATCACCTTCGCTGGCCTGCAACAGGCTGTCGCGCAGCTGCTCGGCCACCGCGCGCGAGCCGAAGCGCCGCTGCAGGCTGTCCAGATCGGGCAGCGTCCCACCATCGTCGGCAGCGGACTCGGCCAGCTCCTCAAACGACTGTCCCTGCGCCTGCGGCAACCAGCGCAGCAGCGCGGTACGCAGCGTGGCCAGTGACAACGGCTTGGCCAGCACTTCGTCCATGCCGGCCTCACGGCAACGACGCGCATCGTCGTCCAGCACACTGGCGGTCAGCGCCAATACGGTCAGCCGCGGCTGGCCGTTGCGGCCCTCGCGTTCGCGCAGCAGGCGGGTGAATGCGAAGCCATCCAGCACCGGCATCCGGCAATCGGTGATGACCAGATCGAACGACTCCGACGCCAACCGATCCAGCCCCTGCTGGCCATCGCCGACCAGCACATGCGGCACGCCCAGTTGCTGCAGGCGCCAGGCCATCATCGCCTGGTTGGTCGGATGATCTTCGATCACCAGCACGCGTGCCTCGCGCAGCGCCGGCGGCAGCAGCGCCGCTTGTTCCTGCTCAGCGACCAACGCTTCAACATCACCACTGCTGGCTTCCACCAGCGACAGCCGCACCTCGGCGCGGGTGCCCTCACCCAGCGTGCTGTGCAGCTCCAGCTCGCCATCCATCATCTGCACCAGGCGCTGGCAGATGCTCAGGCCCAGGCCGGTACCACCATGGTCGCGCTGGATATACGCACCGGCCTGGGTGAACGGCGCAAACAGGTGCTGCAGCTTTTCCGGTGCGATGCCGATGCCGGTGTCGGTGACGCTCAGGCACAGCGGCTGGCTGCCGTCCTCGGCGGTCGGCCCCAGCACTTCCAGCTGCAGCCGCACTTCGCCGCGCACGGTGAACTTGATGGCGTTGCTGAGCAGGTTGAACACGATCTGACGCAGGCGCACACCATCCACTTCGTGCGCGGCCGCCAGCTGCGGGTCGATCTGCACGTGCAGGTCCAGCTCACGCGCACTGGCCTGCGCCGACAACAACCGGCACACGCTTTCCAGCAATGGCCGCAGCGGCTGCGGCACCGGTTCCAGGCACAGCGCGCCGGCCTCCAGCCGCGAGTAATCGAGGATGTCGTCGAGGATCTGCCGTAGCATCTGCGCCGAATCCTCGATCACCCCCAGGATGCGCTGCTGCTCGGCATCCAGCGGCGAATGCGCCAGCACCTCCAGCATGCCCAGCACGCCACTCATCGGCGTGCGGATCTCATGGCTCATGGTTGCCAGGAAACGCGACTTCGCTTCCGCGGCCTGTTCGGCGTCGGCCTTGGCCGCAGTCAGGGCCTCGGCCTGCGCACGCGCCTCGCTGACATCCACCCAGTAACCACTCCAGGTCACCGCACCTGCTTCGGCCGCATAGGGATGGGCCTGGCTGCGCACCCAGCGCGCGCCGGCACCTTCAGGTCGCAGCCGGAATTCCAGAATGAGCGGTGCGAACTGGCGCGCCGCCTGCTCGACCGCATGCAGGATGTGCTCGCGGTCGTCTTCCTCGATGCGCTCCAGCAGGCACGTTGCATCCTGTTCGGCCTGCTGCCGGCTGATTCCGAACAACGCCTGCAGGTCACCGGCGATGAACGGGAAGCTGAGGGTTCCGTCTGCCGCACGGCGCGCCTGATAGACCACGGCGGGCAGGTTGTCGGTGACTTCGGCCAGGCGCTGTTCCAGATGACGTCGCCCGGCCACCTCGCGGCGCAGCCGCCAATGCCCGATGGCGTGCACCAGCAGCGCGGTGAGCAGCACCAGCAGCAGCGGCACGCCCCAGCGCGCCACGCGGGTCCAGTCGAGCCCGTTGCGATATTCGACGGCCAGCCAGTCGCCGCGCAGGGCCTCGCGCTGGCGTGGGGTCATCTGCAGCAGCAGGCGGTCGAAAGTAGTGGCCAGGGCGGCATGGCGGCGCTCGACAGCCAGCACCAGCTGATCGTTGAAGCCAGCCGGTGCGGCCACCTGCAGGCGCCCCGGGAAGCGGCTGCGCAGCAGATGGTCAACCACGGCCAGATTGCCTACATAGGCATCGGCGTCGCCATTGATCAGGCGCTGCAGGGCCTGTTCCGCGCTGCGCGCCGCGATGATCCGGGCCTGCGGTGCCTGCTGCAGCACATAGCCACGCACACGCTCCGGATCGGACAGCAGCACCCGCCTGCCCTGCAGGTCGGACAGGCCCAGCAGCGCCGGGCTGTCACGCTGGCTGACGATCACGTTCGGCACGCTGATGAAGGGCTGGCTGAACACCCAGTCCGGGCCCAGGTAGCGCGAATCGGCAGGAATGCCCATTACCGCCTGCAGCTCGCCGCGGCGTGCCTTCTCGCGCACCTCGTACCAGTCATGGCTGTTTTCCACCTGCAGGTTGGCGCCGGCCTGCAGCAAACGCCGCAGGTATTCGCTGGCCAGGCCGCTGGGTCTGCCATCCTGGTCCGCGAACGACAGCGGCGCCGCGTTCGGCGCGAAGCCGATCTTCAACGGCTGCTCCAATACCCGCTTCTCGGCCTGGCTCAGCGCCAGCTGTGCCGATGCCGACCACCGCGGAGGTGGCAGCCAGCGCTGCACCAGCGCATCGCGCTGGGCCTGGCTGGTCGCGGCCAGCGCCAGGTCCAACGCTTCGGCCAGCGGCTGCTTGCTGTTGGGAATGCCGAAGTGCAGCCGTTCGGGCGGCAGATCGCTGGGGCGCAGCAGCACGACCCCCTGCAGGTCCTCGCGGGCGATCAGTTCGGTGGCTACGTACGCATTGCCGATGTAAACGTCAGCCTTGTCGTCTCTGACCATCTCCAGCGCCGCCAGCGAGCTGTTTGCGACAAGCTGTCGTGCCCGGGGGAAGCGCGCCCGCACCTGCGGGCCGGTCAGGAAGTCCTGCTCGATCACCACCCGCAGTCCATCCAGGTCGGGGATGTCGGAGGCACGCAGGTCATCCGGGCGTCCCACCAGGGCCAGCGGCGCCTCGCCATAGGCGGCGGTATAGACCATGCAGCGGGTGAGGTCGGCACTGAGACCGACATTCATCACCACGTCGATCTCACCACGACATGCCGCGTCCAGCACGGATGTCCAGTCGGAATAGCGCCTCGCCTCGACCTTCATGCCTAGCTGACGGGCGAGAAGCGACAGATAATCGGGTCCGAGGCCGACCTGCTGGCCATCACGGAGGGACTCGAACGGCGGCCAGCCACTGTCATACTGGCCCACGACGATGCTCGGATGCGCGGCAACGTACTCGCGCTGCAGCGGGGTGAGCGGCAACGGTCCAGGCACCGCCTGTGCCAGCGCTGCAGGCAACGCCAGCACGGCCAGCAGCAGGACCAGCCCGCGAACAGCCCAGCTACGCATCGGCGTCGATCTCCTAGAATCTGCCAGGAGCCGCGATGGTCGCGGCCCGGCCTGCCCGGTGGTCATACTAGAGCATGAGCTTGCGCATCATCATCGCAGACGACCACCCGGTGGTCCGTATCGGTACCCGCGCCGTCATCGAATCGAGCGGGGTTGGCCGCGTGGTCGGCGAAGCCGACAGTGCACAGGCGCTGATGGCCCTGCTTGGCAGCCAGCCCTGCGACCTGCTGGTGACCGACTACTCCATGCCCGGCAGCCCACAGGCCGACGGCTTCGCCATGATCGGCATGATCCGCCGGCGCCATCCCGACCTGCCTGTACTGATGCTCAGTGTCTCCAACAATCTGGCGATCCTGCGCATGGTGCTCGACAGCGGCGTGCTCGGCCTGGTCGACAAGAGTTCGTCGATGGACGAACTGCCGCAGGCCATCCAGTCGGTCTACCGGGGCCAGCCCTACATCAGCCGAAGCCTGCGCGAGCGGGTCGAGGCCGCCGGCAGCTGGCGCATGCGCGAGGGCGACGGCAAGCCGCTGTCGCCACGCGAAGTGGAGGTGCTGCGGCTGCTGGGCACCGGCATGACCGTGAAGGAAATCTCGCTGCAGCTGCACAAGAGCGTCAGCACCATCAGCCGGCAGAAGGGTGACGCCATGCTCAAACTGGGCCTGAAGGGCGACGCCGAGCTGTTCGATTACCTGCGCGACGGCAATATCTGAGAGCCAGATCACAAAGAAGGGCATCTGCCACCGCCCTCTTTGACCCGCCGCCGATCTGTGCCAAGATGGCCCGGCATGAGTTCTCAATGCGAGGTCGAAGGAATCGACCGGCTCATGTCCTCGCTCCCGTCCCTGGTGGATGGGGTGCGGTTTCCTGCCGGCCGTCTGGCCCGGCAACGCTGACCATGGAGAGGCGCATGCATCATTCCCCCAAGCTACGTTGGACCCTGCCGGTGCGACCCCTGCGCGCATTCGCGGCGTGCCTGCTCGTCTCTCTTTCCGCTGCCGCCTGCAGCGCCGCCGATCCGGCCCCCTCGTCCTCCCAGCCCGGCGCTCCTGCGCAGGCTGCCAATGCGCCCCGACAGGATGTTGCCCCGATGCAGACCCC
>NZ_LLXT01000139.1 GCF_001431625.1 Stenotrophomonas geniculata ATCC 19374 = JCM 13324 | reverse complement strand
AGATGTCTATCAGAGCCAGGCATCGAACTCTTCAGCGGTCATGCGCTTGCCGTTCTGGCTCATGTCGAAGCGCCAGGGCGTGTTGTCGAATTCGGTCTGCGGCTTGTAGGCCGCCGGATCGTTCGGCTTCACCGCCGGTGCGCTCGGAATGGCCTTGGCGATGTTCTGGCAGCCGTCGATGCGCAGGCGCTGAAGCACCTGGTCCAGCGACTGCGACGGATCGTAGTTGCTGCTCAGCACACCGGCCGGCATGCCCAGCTGGTTGCCACGGATGTAGAGCTCGTCGGCCACCGGCGCAATGGTCGTGGCCGGCAACGGCAGCGGCGAGGCGCTGGTGTTGACCGAGCAATCGACCGCAGCGTGGGCGGCGGGAACCAGGGCCAGCGCCAGGAAGGCGGCCGATGCAGAGCGCAGCATGAAGGGCATCCAGGAAAGGAAGTGACGCGGCGAGTTTAGCAATGCCGCGACAGCTTTCAAGCGCCACTTTCAATGAATACGGCAACTCATTGGTTTTGCGAACAAAAACCCGACGAACGGTTGCCTGCGTAGCAGTAGATACCCGGATTCCGGGCCGCAGAAACAACAAGACCCGGCCGAAGCCGGGTCCTGCTGTGTCCTACAGGCAGAGCGTCAGAACTTAGTTCTGGACGTTCAGCTCGGTACGACGGTTCTTGGCGCGACCTTCCGGGTTGTCCGAACCATCCGGGTTGGTGTTCGGAGCAATCGGACGGCTCTCGCCGTAGCCGATCGGGCCGACCAGGCGACCGGCGTCAACGCCGTTCTTGGTCAGGTAGTTGTACACGGCGGTAGCACGACGCTCCGACAGCTTCTGGTTGTAAGCGTCGGTACCCTTCGAGTCGGTGTGACCGGCAACTTCAACGCGCAGATCCGGGTAACGCTTCAGGATCTCGGTGGCTTCGCTCAGGATCGCCACGGCGTCCGGACGCAGGTTCGACTTGTCGAAGTCGAAGTTGACGCCCTTCAGGTCGATGGAGACCGGCACCGGGCAACCGTCCGGACCGATGGTCTGACCCGGCTGCGAGTTCGGGCACTTGTCGTCGCAGTTGTTGACGCCGTCACCGTCGTCGTCCAGGTCGGCGCAGCTCGGGGCAACCGGAGCCGGAGCCGGAGCAGCCGCGACCGGAGCCGGGCCCAGCGGGATCACGACGCCGACCGAAGCCAGCACGTCGCCGAACCAATCTTCCTTCGGAGCGGCAACGCTCTGGTCGTCGAAGTCAGCGCGGTAGGCCACTTCGGCGCGGACAGCAACGCGCTTTTCGAACGTGGTCTGCAGGCCGACGCCCAGCTTGGCGGCAACGTTGCCGTCCTTACGCTGGCGCGGACCATTGGCATTCAGCGCCGGGTACTCTTCTTCCGACTTCTGGTAGCCCAGGCCACCGACGATGTACGGGTTCCAGCCGCGGCCTTCCTTGATGAAGTGGCGACGCAGGTCCAGCGAGACGCCGTACTGCGACCAGTTCAGGTCCTTGTTCGAATCGAAGTTCGGGTTCTGATAGTTCAGCTCACCGTCCAGCGACCAGTTCGGGCTGATGAACTTGCCCAGGCCCAGGGTCACGAACGGAGCGTCATTGGTCAGACGGTCGCTGTCCTGGAAGTTGAAGCCGGCCGAACCGGTCAGGTACCAGCGGTCATCGAACTCCTGCGCCGAAGCTGCCTGGGCAAAAGCCAGGCCGCCCAGCAGCGCGGCAGTAAGGATCTTCTTGTTCATTGAGTACAGCTCCTATTTCGGGGGTATGAAACCGGTAGAGGCATGGGCCAGCACAAGTGCGTCGATGTACGACAGCCGATTCAGCACGCCACCGCCGCGAACATTATGCTCAGGCGGGTGAAGGCCATGTTAACAGTCCCGTAACATGTGAAGTGTTGCGCCCGACCGTCCACCGGTCCGACGTTGAAACCCTATACAGGATGATGAAAATCCGCAAGACCCTCACGCTGCAAGGGTTTGACGGGGTTTAGGCGGGGAAAACGACATATTGCGCAACGTACTGCATCACACGGTTCAGCGTGTTTGCGGAAAGGTGAGGAACCTTATGATGGAGCCACGAACCCAGCCGGAGCCGTGATGAAAGCCGTCGCCCTGAGTCGTGAATCCGCCCCCGCCCTGTGCGATATCCACCTGCCCCCGCCGCTGCCTCCCCGAGGGCGTGACCTGCTGGTCCGGGTCGAGGCGGTTTCGGTCAACCCCGTCGATGGCAAGCAGCGTGCCAGCACGGATCCGGCCACGCTCCAGGCGCCCCGCGTGCTGGGTTGGGAC
>NZ_LLXT01000138.1 GCF_001431625.1 Stenotrophomonas geniculata ATCC 19374 = JCM 13324 | reverse complement strand
AGTCGAGCATGGCCCGACTCTACAGGGCTGCGGGCAGCGAGGGTTCGGGCTGCAGCCCTGCCGCTCGTCGCCTGCGCGACAGGCATTGGCCCAGTGATCATGCAAGCCACCTCCCGGCATCGATCCAGCCCGCATCGCGCGCACACGCAAGATCTTCTGGCGTATCGATATCCAAGCCCAGTTCCGGTGCCTGTAGGACATGCACCGTACCGACAGGAAGCTGCCGCAGGCGCGCCCCGAAGCCGCGGTCACCGGTTGCACCCGCAGAGTTGAACCATGCACGCGGCACTACTGCAGGAATGCCGAGCGCGTCTCCATGACGCGTGCCGGCGCACCCCGACGCCGAAGCGCGGGCACCCGAAAGCAACGCCTGCAGATGGGAGTGCTCGATCGCGGGCTGGTCGCATGCCACGACCATCACCGCGGTCACCGTGGGCAGCAGGTGTGCGCCGGCAACCTGCAGGCTGCTCGCCAGGCCGCGTTCCCAGTGGTGGTTGGTTACCGGGGTGGCATCCAGCCCGGCAATGCTGGATGTCACGGCCTGTGCGTTTGCGCCCACCACGACCATCACCTGCGCTGGCACGAGCTCGCGCGCCAACCGTACCACGCGATGTACCAGGGTCTCGCCCTGCCGGGTCAGAAGCTGCTTGGGCCGGCCAAGTCGGGTGCTCCCGCCGGCAGCCAGCACGACGACCGCATGCGCGTCAGTCACCTGCCGTGCGCGCTTCGCCATTGCTGCAGCTGCGCGGCGATGCTGAGCGAAATCGCCTCGGGCCCTCGGCCGCCGATGTTCAGGCCGACCGGTGATCGAAGTCTCGGGGACAGGCGTTGGCGCTGATCCGGTGTCAGCAGCTTGAACAGGTCCTCGCGCCTTCGACGCGGACCCAGCAGTCCAATGAACGCGACGTTGGTATCAGCCAAGGCCACCAGCGCCTCCCGGTCCAGTTCAAAATCGTGATGCATCACCAGTGCCGCGTCGCACGGGTCGCCATAAAGGGCCTCTGCAGGGTTGGTCTGAAGATGCACATCCGCGCACTGCCCGGCTGAGGCCCAGCGCGCTCGCCGTTCGGCCACGCTGACCCGCCACCCCAGGCCCCGCAGCAGCGGAACCAGCAAGGGCGTTTCGGGACCGCCCCCCAACACCAGGGCCCGCGGAAGATGGGGCAACGGCAACCGCCATGCGCCCTCGCCAAAGGATTGCGCCCCGTCCATCGGATGCAGCTGCCATGCCTGCTCGCGATGCCCGGCACAGAAAACGACCTGCCCCGACGTGCGAAGGTCGCGCTGGAGTGACACACCTTCGCGCAACCAAGCCTCGATGACGTCGTCGATGCCGGCCATGGCACGCAATGGCAGGAGCGCAATCCGCAGCCGGCCGCGGCACCCGAGCGCGGACCCACTCAACAGGTCGTCGTCACTGCGGGTGTCGATCTCGATCCAGTCGACCCGGCCTGCCGCGCTCACCTGCTCCGCGCGTCGCGCGAGCTCGGGCTCCAGGCATCCGCCGCTCAGCCAGCCGACCTGGCCGCCGTTGCAGAACAGCACCATGTCGCCGGCACCGGCGTAAGTGGAGCCATCGGTTTCCAGCACCAGCGCGAGCACGGCGTGCTCCCCCGCGCGCACGCGCGTCAAGGCCGTCTCGAGTACGCCGCGCGGGCTACCTTCGGCGAGGAAGCCCGGCGCTGCGGACAGGTCCTCGGCAAGATCACCGGGCTCCCCTCCGCCTGCCGCTGAAGCTTCCAGCGCGGGTGAGGCTACGGGTCGGTCCATGCGCAAGGGTCAGCCCACGTCGGGCAAGCCGGGCAACAGCTTGTCCAAGGTGATGGGATAGCTGCGCACGCGCACGCCGGTTGCGTTGTAGACCGCATTGGCGATCGCGGCGCCAACCCCGCAGATGCCCAGTTCACCCACACCCTTGGCCTTCATCGGCGAGATCACCGGATCCAGCGTGTCGAGGAAGACCACCTCCTGGTACGGGATGTCGGCATGCACGGGAACCTCGTAGCCGGCCAGGTCGTGGTTGATGAACAAGCCAAGCCGTTTGTCGACCACCAGCTCCTCCATGAGGGTCGCGCCCGCACCCATCACCATCCCGCCGATGACCTGGCTGCGTGCGGAGAGCGGATTGAGGATCCGGCCGCCATCGCATACGGCAAGCATGCGGCGGATGCGCGTCTCTCCAGTGTAGGCATGCACGGCAACCTCGCAGAAATGCCCTGCATAGGTGCCGACGTCGTAGCCTTGCTTGAAGTCGCCGAAGGCAATGCCGTCCTCCGCCGACAGTGTCCCCGCCTCCGTCAGCTTGATGGTCCGCCCACCCGCCTGGATGCGGCCATTGGCGAAGTCTGCGGTGTCGCCGTCGAAGCCCAGTTTCTCGCCCACCTTGCGGCGTAGGCTGACGCACGCCGCGTACACACCCGCGGTGGAGCTTGCCGCGCCCCACTGGCCGCCGGAACCGGCGGAGGCAGGATGACGGGAGTCGCCGAGGGTCACCTGGACCCGGTCCAGCGGCACGCCCATGGTCTCGGCTGCCGTCTGCGCGATGATCGTGTAGGAGCCGGTGCCGATGTCGGTCATGTCGGTCTCGACAATCACCCCGCCCTGGCCGTCAAGCCGGACCCGCGCCGCCGACTTCATTGTCGGTGCGCCGCGATAGCCCGCAGACACGCCCATGCCGACCAGCCAATGCCCTTCCCTGACCTGCGCCGGCCTGGGGTTGCGCTTGTTCCAGTTGAAGCGCTCCGCGCCTTCGCGCAGGCAGCGCACCAGGTTGCGGTCGGAGAACTTCTTGGACGGATCGCCGGGCACGACCTCGGGCTCGTTGAGGATGCGGAACGCGATCGGGTCGAGACCCAGCTTCTCGGCCATTTCGTCCATCGCTACTTCCAGCGCCATGTGGCCCGGTGCTTCGCCCGGTGCGCGCATCGCATTGCCTTCGGGCATGTCGAGCGTGGCGATGTAGTTGGCCACCAGGCGGTTGGCGCCCGCATAGAGCTTGGGCGTCTGCAGGGTGCCGTTCTCGCCGTCCTCGCCGTTGATGTTGCCCGACCAGTTCTCATGGGCGATGGCGGAGATCCGGCCATCCTTTCCGCAGCCGATCCGCACGCGCTGGAGGGTGGCGTGCCGGTGCGTGGTGTTGTTGGGCATCAACGGGCGTTGCAGCGCGATCTTCACCGGCCGCCCGACCTGCTTGGCCGCCAGCGCGGCCAGCACCGCGTCGGCACGGATGAACAGCTTGCCGCCAAAGCCGCCGCCGATATAGGGCGAGTCCACGCGCACCTTGGCGGGATCGATGCCGAGGATCGCCGCCATGCCTTGCCTGGCCCAGTCGATCATCTGGTTCGCCGTCCACAACGTGAGCGTGTCACCCTCCCAGGCGGCGATGGTGGCGTGCGGCTCCATCATCGAATGACTTTCGTCGGAGGTGTGGTAAGTCTCGTCGAGCTTGACCGCCGCGCTCGCGTAAGCGGTGTCGAAATCGCCGAGCGTCTGCCGGTCGGGCTTGCCACCGCGCCCCTTTGCCAGCGGCGCGGACGGTGCCAGTGCGGGAAAATCGAAGCGGCCCTTGCCGCGCTCGTAGCGGGTACGGATCAACGCCGCGGCGGCGCGGGCCTGCTCGAAGGTCTCTGCCACCACGCAGGCGATGGCCTGGTGGTAGTGGGCCACCTCGGCTCCGCCGAACAACGGTGCATTGTTCCAGTTCGATGTGCCGACCGGCTTGGTTTCCGGTGCGGTGATGACCGCCAGTACGCCGGGCGCGGCACGTGCGCGGGAGGCATCCATCGAAATGATGCGCCCCTTGCCGATGCCCGCGCCGACGATGTAGCCGTAGGCCTGGTTCGGCGCCACGTCATGGCGCTCGTAGGCATAGGGGGCGGTGCCGGTGGTCTTGCGTGGACCGTCGATGCGCGGCGTCGACTTGCCGACGACCTTGGCCTTGTCGAACAGGTTGTCGCCGGCGGGGGCGTTGAATTCAAGGGGCATCAGCGCTCTCCTTCTACCAGCACCGCTGCGAGGGTGCGCTCGGCGAGCGCGATCTTGAACGCGTTCTCCGGCGTCGGACGGGCACCGGCGAACACCTGCCGGGTCGCGGCCTTTACGCCGTCGCGCAGCAGGGGTTCGGCTGCCTCGACGCGCCACGGCTTCGGCGCGACCCCACCGAAGGCGAACCGCGCCGAGCCATCTCGCTGCACGACCGCGGCGACCGACACCAGTGCGAACGCATAGGACGCGCGGTCACGTACCTTGTGGTACACGTGCCGACCGCCCAGGGGTTCTGGCAGCGTGACGTGGGTGATCAGCTCACCGCGCTGCAGCACGTTGTCCTGCTGCGGCTTGTCGCCGGGGGAACGATGGAAATCGGCAATCGGGATGCTGCGCGTACTGCCGTCACCCTTGACGGTCTGGATCGAGGCGTCCAGCACCCGCAGGGCCACCGCCATGTCGCCCGGATAGGTCGCGATGCAGCTGTCCGAGGTGCCGATCACGCCCATCTGCCGGGAGAATCCCTCGAGCGCGCCGCAGCCTGATCCGGGCAGGCGCTTGTTGCAGGGCAGATGGGGGTCGTAGAAATACGGGCAGCGCGTGCGCTGCAGCAGGTTGCCGCCGGTGGTGGCTTTGTTGCGCAACTGCCCGGAGGCGCCTGCCACGATCGCGCGGGTCAGCACCGCGTAGTCGCGGCGCACGCGCTCATGCGAGGCCAGTGCGGTGTTGGTGACCAGCGTGCCGATGCGCAGGCCACCCTCGTCGGTGGGTTCGATCCTGTCCAGGCCGATGTCCTGCACATCGACCAGGTGCGCTGGCGTCTCGACCTCCAGCTTCATCAGGTCGAGCAGGTTGGTCCCTCCGGCCAGGAACTTCGCGCCCTCGGTACCGGCGACGGCCCTGGCGGCCTCGGCCGGGGATTTCGCGCGTTCGTAACTGAAGACCCTCATGAGCGCCTCCCTGCAGAGGTTGCGCCAGCGACCTCTGCCATCGCCTCGGCAATGTTGGAATAGGCCCCGCAGCGGCAGAGGTTGCCGCTCATGCGTTCGCGCATTTCCATGTTGGTGGCACGGGGCCGTGCGCTGACATCCGCCTGCACATGGCTGGGGACACCCCGCTTGATCTCGTCCAGGACCGCCACCGCCGAACAGATCTGCCCCGGCGTGCAATACCCGCACTGGTAGCCATCATGCTTGATGAAAGCAGCCTGCATCGGATGCAGGTCATCGGGGGTGCCGAGGCCTTCGATGGTAGTGATGGCATCGCCCTGGTGCTGCACCGCCAGGCTGAGGCACGCGTTGATGCGCTCACCGTTGACCAGCACGGTACAGGCACCGCATTGACCGTGGTCGCAGCCCTTCTTGGTCCCGGTCAGCTTCAGATGTTCGCGCAGGGCATCGAGCAGCGTGGTCCGGGTGTCCAGTTCAAGTTCCCGCCGCTTGCCGTTGACGGTCAATGCCACCGTGCTGATGACCGGCGGCCTGGGCGGCGGGGGCGTCGCCAGTTCGGCGGCGAGCGAGGACGCCCCCGGTGCGGCGGACATCGCCACGGTCGTGACGCCGCCGGCGATCACCTGGCGGCGCGTCAACTTCATTCCTTCATCACAACTTGGCACAGTGACCTCCTGGCGTTCGGGGAACCCCCGTGGCTGGATGGACGCGCTCACACTACCGAAGGGCTACTATGCCCCTCTGCGGGGTACAGACCTGTGAAGTCGGCGAAATGTACGAACATGATGCAGCAAGCCGGAAGAAATCGGCTGCATCCAGCCGCAGCGCGGCACTCTTGAGCCATGCGTATGCCTCACTGGATGACTCACAGTCCTGTTTGTCCCTCAGCATGAGGAACATGATGGCCCGACGCTACAAAGGCGTTGGCTGGGAGGGCTCGGGTTCGTGGATGGAGCCCTCCAACAAGGCAACGTAGGTATCGAGCCTGGTGCGAAGACCGATCAGCATCCAGCCCAGCAGGTACAGCAGCACCATGGCGAAGATCAGTAGTGCACCCAGCGGGCCAACATCGAAAGCGCCCGCCCAGTCGCCCCATTTCCATCCGCGGAACTGCAGGTAGAGGGCAATCAACAGCGGGAATGGTCCCAGCCGCTGCAGGCCGCCATACATCATGCCCATGCGCTCAATCATGTTTGTGCGCAAGGTGCTGACGAACTTGAGTCGCCGCTCGCGCTGGACGCGCGGGAATCCGCGAAGCTCGGTCACCACCGCTTGCCAGTGAGCGAAGTCTTCATCCATCTCCCGGGCGTGTGAGAGCTGCGGCTGGCTGAACTGGCGAATGCCCCTGCGGGCGGCCAGTACGCCACCGACAATGAACCCTCCGATTTCGATTGCCAGGCAGGCAACAACCACCCGGAGCACTACACCAAGAGGCAGCCATCGATCCGGAAGCTGCCTCATGAGAATGCCGATGATCGCCGCACCCACGCCGATGCGAAACGCCCACGTCTCCACGCTGCCCGCCTTGGGGTAGATGCTGTGCTCAACCAGTCCCTGCACCCGCTGGTAGAGCCAGTGGAATGTCAGTTCCTGCGAATCGGTCTTTGTCGGCGAATCGAATCCGCCCCCTGCCTGCATGTCCATTGCGCCCCCTTCCCCCGGCCGGCGCAGACGCCGGCCACCCCATCGTACCTGAGCGCGCTTGGGATGGCGCCCAAGCGGGAATCACATACCCAGCTCCGACAACCCCGGATGATCATCCGGGCGACGCCCCAGCGGCCAATGGAACTTGCGGTCGCTCTCCTTGATCGGCAAATCGTTGATGCTCGAGAAGCGGCGCTGCATCAGGCCGTCCGCTCCGAATTCCCAGTTTTCGTTGCCATAGGAACGGAACCAGTTACCGGAGTCGTCGTGCCATTCGTACGCGTAACGGACAGCAATGCGGTTCTCGGTAAAGGCCCAGAGCTCCTTGATCAGGCGGTACTCGAGCTCCTTGTTCCATTTGCGTGCCAGGAACTGCCGGGCTTCCTCCCGGCCATTGGTGAATTCGGCACGGTTACGCCACTGGGTGTCGAGCGAGTAGGCAAGCGACACCTTGTCGGCATCGCGGGAGTTCCAGCCATCCTCGGCAAGACGCACTTTCTGGGTGGCCGATTCAAGGGTGAACGGAGGAAGCGGCGGACGGGTTTGTTCAGCGGACATGGGGAAACCTCCAATCGAAATGGATACACGGGTTGCTTCAACGGATCTGGGGTACCCAGGCGCTAACGCTTGGCCTGTTCCAATAACAGCTTCGCGACATCCTTCGCGGTGTCTGCGGCGTCGTAATCACCCATCACGCGCGACAGGGTGATGGCGCCTTCCATCAGGACCAGCAGCTGACGGGCCAGGTCCGCCGGCTGCTCCACATCCAGTTGTTCGGTAAGTTCCAGCGTGTAATCGAGCAACTTCTGCTTGTGATTCCGCGCGATCTCCCGGATCGGATCGGCAGGGTCGCCGACCTCGCCCGCGGTATTGATGAACGCACAACCACGATAGCCCTCGGACTGGAACCAACCCTTGAGCACGGTGAACATGCCGAGGATGCGTGCTTCCGGGGTATCAGCCTTGTCGCACTCCTGCCGGAACCAGGCCAGCCAACGCACATCGCGCGCCCTCAGCGCGGCAGCGGCCACGTCGTCCTTGTTCTCGAAGTGGCGGTAAATGCTCTTCCGCGCCACGCCGGAGGTCTTCACCAGCAGGTCCATGCCGGTGGCGTGGATCCCGTTCTGGTAGATCAGCGCCTCGGCCGTGGCCAGGATCTTCTGGTGGGTGTCGGTGGTGGCCTTGCTCATGGCTGCAAGGTAGAACGCGCGTTCTACCTTGTCAACGGGCGATCGCGAGCGATTTGCGACCGCACATCCGTGCAAGACGATCTATCAAGAAATCCGGACAGTTCATCACCCGAACGCCTGATTGCAGGCGCAAAGTACGTCTCACCACCCACCCATGAGAGTTCCCCGCATGAACACCTTCACCCGTGCCCTGGCCGTTGCCGCCCTCGCCCTCTCGGTCCAGGCCGGCCTGTCCGCGCAGGCCGCCGAACCGGCCACGCCGGCGGCAGTCACCAGCATCGCGCGCACCGCCAGCTACATCACCACCGCCGATGGCGTGCAGCTGTACTACAAGGACTGGGGCCCGAAGGACGGCCCGGTCGTGACCTTCAGCCACGGCTGGCCGTTGAACTCGGACAGCTGGGAATCCCAGATGATCTTCCTGGCCGATCATGGCTACCGTGTCATCGCGCATGACCGTCGCGGCCACGGGCGTTCCAGCCAGCCGTGGGACGGCAACGACATGGATCACTACGCCGATGACCTGGCCACGGTGATCAATACGCTGGACCTGCACGATGTCACCCTGGTGGGCTTCTCCACCGGTGGTGGCGAAG
This sequence comes from Stenotrophomonas geniculata ATCC 19374 = JCM 13324, assembly GCF_001431625.1. GTDB lineage: Bacteria > Pseudomonadota > Gammaproteobacteria > Xanthomonadales > Xanthomonadaceae > Stenotrophomonas > Stenotrophomonas geniculata. The sequence continues at coordinate 180,215 of NZ_LLXT01000138.1, read as the reverse complement.
TGGCGCGCTACATCGGCCGGCATGGCACCGGGCGAGTGAAGAAGGCGGTGCTGATCAGCTCGGTACCGCCGTTCATGCTGAAGACCGCCGACAACCCGAACGGCCTGCCGATCGAAGTGTTCGATGGCATCCGCAAGGCACAGATGGATAACCGCGCGCAGCTCTACAAGGACATCCCGTCGGGCCCGTTCTACGGCTTCAACCGTCCGGGCGCAAAGGTCTCGCAGGGGCTGATCGATGCGTGGTGGGCGCAGGGCATGCAGGGCGGCCACAAGAACACCTACGATTCGATCGCTGCGTTCTCCGCCACCGATTTCCGCGCCGATCTGAAGAAGTTTGATGTGCCCACCCTGGTCATCCACGGCGACGACGACCAGATCGTGCCGATCGATATCTCAGGCCGCCAATCGGCAAGGCTCATCAAGGGCGCCAGGCTGATTGTCTACCCGGGTGCGCCGCACGGCCTGACCGACACCCACAAGGACAAGGTCAACCAGGATCTGCTGGCGTTCTTGCAGGAAAAGTGAGTGACCGGGGCTCTGTTGTGATGGCAGAGCCCTTCCTTCCGAGAAGCAGGGCTGGCACCGGAGAAGCGCCGGGTGCCGCGTCAGTGCACGATTGCGGGCGTAGGATTTCAGCCCAACGATGGAGCGTTTTCCGCACTTTGATGAAGGGTTAACCTGCAACGGAGGACACTGCGCCCTCACGGCTCTTCTCCGGCGCAGAATCCTTTGCTCCCGTGTCCAGCCCAAGACGACACGGCCATGCACCCTCCCAATGCCTTCCGGATCCATGCGATCCAGCCCCTTCTTGCGCGCAATGGCGCCATCGTTCGCCTCGATCAGTTGCGATCCACCTGCAAGAGCTGCGGCTTGCGCTCATCAATGACGCAGGACGAGGGCATCAAGACGAGTCCATCGGGCACGACGCTCACGTGCCCCGCGTGCGGTGCCACGGGGCTGATGGACGAGGTGGAGATATGGCACCACTGGCTCGAACAGTGCCGGCGTGAGCGGATGCTGGCGCTCTTCGATCCCGCGCCTGACGAACCACTGGAGCCTGGTGTCCCCGAATGAGAGCGGCTGTCATGGACTGTTCGGCCGGCGCCTCAGCGCCGCGCCTCAACCGTCGCCGGGGTGACGCCCTGCCAGGCCACCCATCGTGAAGGCGTAGCCCGCCTCCTCCAGCAGCGCTCTCATGCGCAGCTCCACGCGCCGAGGGGAAAGCAGGCTGTTGGGTGCGTACAGGGCATAGACGTAGCCGGCGCCGTCGATGATCTCGCGGCGCACGGCGCAGTCGTTGGATTCCGCCGCCTCGGACCAGACAGACATCAGCCTGGCCGGACTGATGGACTGCCCGTTGCGAAGGCGAAAGAACAGCCAGCGCACTCCCAGGGAATGGGCTGGATTCAACCTGACCACTGAGAGCCTCCAATGCGCCGGAAGAGATCCCTGAGAACCTCAGGATCCAATCGTGGATGCTCGTCTTTTGAGGATCGCGGAAGGTCGATGCGCGTGGGACCCTTCACCAGTGCAGGCAGATCGGACTGAAGGTCGATCCACCATCCCGCAGGCAGCCGGAGCCCTGTGCCCGTTCTATCGTAGATGCAGATCGGAAAAGTCATCGCATTGCTCCTGAATGACTCGAGCATACGCCTGCGCGATGTCAGGTCCGGATGCGACGCCTAGGAAGATGCCGCATCGGCGCGCTTTGCGCATTCGAATACGTGTGCTTCGTCCTGCTGGACCCTGCGGAACGATTCCAGCCAGCCGAACGCTGCACCACGATTGTGAATCGTATCGCCGAGCCTGCCAGTCAGGCACCGTGCGCACTCCATCCCGCCAGGGCTGGGCGCGTGGCAGCAACGGCATTGCGCCATTGTTGTGATTTTCTCCGGACGACACTGGTACATGATCTTGGTCATCAGGCGATCGCCTGGCTTTGTGCGGACATGCACGCTCCCTGTCTGCTGCGGAAGCAGCCGCGCGGCGCGCGGCTCCTCCTGTTCCTCAGCGGTGGGTATCGCCGCCGAGACCGCCCTTCTTTTCATCCGCTGGCTTCGGGCTCTCGCGATCCTTGTTGTCCTGCTGCTGTTGCTGTCCTTGCTTGCCGGGCTCCTCCCCGCCGGGTTCGCCCCCCTCGCCCTGCCCCTGCTGTACAGGCTGTTCTGCTTCAGCGGACGCGTTGGAGCGGTCATTCCTGTTCTGTTCGGGGACGCTGTTCATTTCGATTCTCCGCCGCAGCAAGTCTGCTGCCGATTGACTGTGGGCGTGTCGCCGTTACGGGAGCGTACGGGGACGCGTCCCATATGAACAAGGGTCATGAACAGGCCCGCAGCAACAAGCGTGTACAGTGGAATTTCGAAAAGGGGTAACGCCATGATCCACGGAAGAAGCAAGCACGTTGTCGACGTCGAGCGCGAGCTGGCCCACTGGAAAATCGCGTTCAACCTGGGCGCCCTGCCCGCGATGAGCTTCCGATATGAAGTGGCGCCCGTTATCCGGCTTGCCTGCGATATATATGTGAGAGATCCGCATGGCACCCGGTCGGCATGGATCGACGATCTCCAGGGCAGGCTTGCGAAGCGATCGAGCCTGCGCGGTCATCCTGGCGCAGCGGAGATTGCGGATCGGTGCTGGTCCCTGCTTGGCTGCGCCTAGGCGCGGCTGGCTGCGTGATTCCGCTCGCGCATCAACTCATCATTCAGTACGTGGACAATGGACATCACCGCGTCGGCAAGTCCACGAGAATCGCTGATGGATCCGTAGAAGTAGATCCTGGCGCCTTCAACGCGAACATCCGCCAGCTGGAGCTGGGACGCCAGGGCCCTGCACTTGATGAGGAACATCTCTGTCCAGCGAGCGCCCGGCGCCAGATCCAGCAGCGCGGTGATGGCTTCGTCGGTGGATGCGTCTACACGCTCATGCAACAACGGGACATCGAAGCCGACGATTCTTGGGAGCATGGAAGCGTTCACCTGACCATCCTCTCGCTGATGGGCGCTGCGAGTACTCCCACAGTACAACAGAATGCATGCAGCCCCGGACGAGATGGCGTCAGCTTGCCTGCCCCAGCTCGCGCGCAAGGAACGGCGCAGTCCTGCTTCCCTTGGCGCGGGCCACCTGTTGCGGCGTGCCCTTCGCCACGATGGTGCCACCCGCGCCTCCTGCACCTGGCCCGACATCAATCACCCAGTCCGCCTGTGCGACAGAACGCATGTCGTGCTCGATCATCACCACGGTGTTGCCAGCCTCCACCAGCCGTTGCAGCTGCGCCAGCAACCTGTCCGCGTCAGATGCATGAAGGCCGGTGGTGGGCTCATCCAGCACATACAGCGTGCGCCCGCGCTGGCTGCGCTGCAGCTCGGTCGCCAGCTTGATGCGCTGTGCCTCACCGCCTGAAAGCTCGGTGGCCGGCTGGCCCAGCCGCAGGTAGCCCAGACCGATTTCCTGCAGCAACTGCAGCGGGCGGGCAATGGCGTCTTCTTCGGCGAAGAACGCCTGCGCCTGGTCCACCGTCATCTGCAGGACCTCGGCGATGGTACGACCATTCCACAGCACCTTCAGGGTGGCCTCGTTGTAGCGGGCGCCATGGCAGGTGGGGCACGGCGCATAGACGCTCGGCATGAACAGCAGTTCGACGCTGACGAAGCCCTCGCCTTCGCAGGTTTCGCATCGGCCCTTGGCCACGTTGAACGAAAAGCGGCCCGCGTCGAATCGGCGGCGGCGCGCGTCGGGTGTCGCGGCGAAGAGCTTGCGCACGTGATCGAACAGGCCGGTGTAGGTGGCCAGATTGGATCGTGGCGTGCGGCCGATGGGCTTCTGGTCTACCTGCACCACGCGCTGGATGGCGTCCACGTCGCCGGCCAGCTGGCCCCGCGTGGCTTCGATCACGGTCGGCCCATCCGCGGGTGTGCTGTCGGCGCTGTCGTCCACCGGCTCATGCCCCAGGTGCAGCAGTATCAGCTCGGGCAGCGCTTGTGCCATCAGGCTGGACTTGCCCGATCCGGAAATACCGGTCACTGCGGTCAGAAGCCCCAGCGGCACCTGCGCGTCCACGCCCTGCAGGTTATGGCGATGGATACCCTTCAGCTCCAGCCAGCTGATGACACTGCGCTGCCGGCTGGCGGGCGCAGGCACCTGGTCGAACAGGTACTGCGCCGTGCGCGAATCCTGAACGTCGCGCAGGCCATCGGGCTCGCCACTGTAGAGAACGCGTCCGCCATGCTCCCCTGCCTGCGGGCCCACATCGACCAGCCACTGCGCGCGGCGCATCAGCTCCAGATCATGTTCAACAACGAACACCGAGTTACCGCCGTCGCGCAGCCGTTCCAGTGCGTCGTACAGCGCCTGGCTGTCGGCCGGATGCAGGCCGGCCGAGGGTTCGTCGAGCACGTACAGCACGCCAAACAGCAACGAGCTGAGCTGCGTGGCCAGCCGCAGGCGCTGCAGTTCGCCGGCCGACAGCGTGGGCGTGGCGCGATCAAGTGATAGATAGCCCAGGCCGAGCTCGCGCAGTTGCCGTACACGCGCCATGACCCCGCCCGCCAGGCGTTGTGCCGCCAGGCGCTTTTCCTCAGACAAGGCTGAGGTCAGGCGCACGTCGGGTGCGCCTTCGTGGGTCGCGCGGCCACTTGCTGCCCGCTTGGCGCGATCGCGGGGCGTTGCACGCCTGCTGGAACGCGCGCCGTGGCTGTGTGCACTGAAGTCGCCCCGCGCGATGGGCTCGAGCAACGCCGCCAGCTGGTCCAATGGCAGCCGCATGAACTCGCCGATATCCACACCGGCAAAGGTGACCGAAAGCGCCTCCGGCTTCAGGCGCTTTCCGTGGCAGGCGGGGCACAGCTTGCCTTCCATGTAGCGCGAAACACGCTTGCGCATCAAGGCGCTCTGGGTGTTGGCAAAGGTGTGCAGCACGTAACGGCGCGCGCCGGTATAGGTGCCCATGTAGCTGGGCTCCTGCTTGCGCTTGAGTGCGGTACGGGTCTCGGCCGGCGTGAAGCCGGCATAGACCGGCACGGTGGGCGTCTCCTCGGTGAACAGGATCCACTCACGGTCCTTCTTCGGCAGTTTCTTCCACGGCACATCGATGTCGTAGCCCAGCGTGACCAGGATGTCGCGCAGATTCTGGCCATGCCATGCCGGTGGCCAGGACGCGATGGCGCGCTCGCGGATGCTCAGCGACGGGTCCGGAACCATCAGTGCTTCAGTCACTTCGTAGACATACCCCAGGCCATGGCAGGTGCTGCAGGCGCCCTGTGGGGTGTTGGGCGAGAAGTCTTCGGCGTACAGCATGGGCTGGTGGGCCGGGTAGGCTCCCGCCCGCGAAAACATCATGCGCACCAGGCTGGACAGCGTGGTCACGCTGCCCACCGAGGAGCGCGCATTGCTGGCGCCGCGCTGCTGCTGCAGGGCGACCGCCGGGGGCAGCCCGTCGATGGCATCCACATCGGGCACGCCCGCCTGGTCGATCAGGCGGCGCGCATAGGGTGCGACGGATTCGAAGTAGCGCCGCTGCGCCTCGGCGAAAACCGTGCCGAAGGCCAACGAGGACTTGCCGGATCCCGACACGCCGGAGAACACCACCAGTGCATTGCGTGGAATGGAGACATCGACATTCTTCAGGTTGTGCTCGCGCGCACCGCGGACTTCGATGCAACCGCTGGCTGCGGCAGCACATGACGACTCGCCAAAGGGGGTGTTGGACATCTCAGCATTCCTGCAATCGTTGGGCGGCTCGCGCATGGTGCGCCCTGTAGGCCATTCTCGCTGTTGCGGGGTGAATGGCGTGAGGGGGTGCGCAACCACGTGCCGCATCAGAACGCCATGGCCGACGCAGACCGCGCCGCCACGCTGATTGTTAACGCGCGTTGCCTGAAGGATTGACGCCACGTTGCCCCGCCCTTGATGAGGCCGCTCACAGTGCATTCCTATGCTGGGCCCGCCACCTGCGAGGTGGTGATCAACCTGGAGATGCACCATGCAACGCGACCAGAAAGACCTTCCCCATCCGGACACGGAGGCGCAGCGCCCCGATCCTGTCAGTCCGCTGCAGGCGACGCTGCACAACCGCCGCAATCATGACGAAGCGCTGCAGGAAACCTTCCCCGCCAGTGACCCGATCTCCCCCTTCGTCGCTGCGCCAACGCCGGACGAGCAGGCCAAGCGCCTCGGGGAGCGGGTCAAGCTGCCGGACCGCCACACGGATGAGGAGGCCGCGGGAGGTGACCAGTGATCCGGCGCGGTTTCGCCCGTGTCGCGGCGGCGACGGCGCGATTGTCCGGCAGCCTGGGGGCATTCGTCGCAGCGCTGGGGGTGATCATCACCTGGGCTGCCAGCGGGCCGGCCTTCCACTTCAATGACACGTGGCAGTTGGTGGTGAATACAGGAACCACCATCGTGACCTTCCTGATGGTGTTCCTGATCCAGCATACGCAGAACGCTGATACCGCTGCGCTGCACATCAAGCTGGATGAACTGATCCGGGTGAGCAAGGACGCCAACCAGGAGTTGTTGAACCTGGAGTCGATGGAGCCGGCCCATCTTGAAGAGATACGCCAGCGTTACGAGGCACTGGCGAAGACCGCTGCAGACATCAAGTCCAAGAAGGAGCGCTGCATGCCCTGCGATGCGGATGCAGCCGCCGAAGCCTGAGGTGGATGCCTGCGCCTACAGCTGTTCTGGTGTGAGGCCCTGTCTGGCAGGGCCTTCCAGCAGCGCTCCGGTGGCGGAAAAGCGGCTGCCGTGGCAGGGGCAGTCCCAGGTGCGCTCATGGCCATTCCATTGGACAACGCACTTCAGGTGCGGGCAGAGCGCCGACATCATGTGCAGGCGCCCGCCCTCGTCGCGGTAGACCGCAGTGCGCTTTCCGTCCACGTCCAGCAGTGCGCCGCAACCAGGGGCGAGCTCACTGGGTGAGTGCGACGGCGCCGTGGCAAGGCGATCTCCCACCATGTGCCGCGCCACCGTGGCGTTGGTGCGAGCCCAGCCGGCCGCCGAGCGCACCGGGGTGAAGCGCATGGGGCTGAGCAACTGCTCGATCTCGCTGGTCGTGCCCATGATTCCCTCGGTGATCGCGCACGCGGCCACGCCCGCCCAGGTCAAACCGTCCGGCCCATAGCCGGTAGCGACCCACACATTATCGTGGGCGCTGCTGCCGATGTAGGGCAGCTGGTCGGCGGGCCGGAATTGCTGCGCCGACCAGGACAGCGGCTCGCGCTGCACGTTGAAGTTGCGGCGCGCGTCGGCTAGCAGATGCTGGGCCGGATCCACCGCTGGCGTTTCGCCGGTGCGGTGTGTTTCGCCAACCAGCACAAGCCAGTCGCGGCCATCAGCGCCGTGCACCCCGCGCAATGAGCGGTGCCGGTCGGCGATCCAGTGAATGCCTGCCGCAGGTAGGTTGGCAACCGGCACCGCCACCCCGTACTCGCGGTACACCTCCATCTCGGCCTGCACCAGGTTGAAGCCTGCGGGCGAATGCGTAGCCAGCACGAACTGCCTGGCCTGTATGCGGGCGCCATCGGCTGTCGCAACGCCGGCGGATGCCTCGATGCGGTTGATCCGGGTCCAGTCGTGGATGCGCACGCGACCTGCCAGATGACGTGCCAGTTGCCTGCAGAACGCCGCAGGATCCAACTGCGCCTGATCGGGAACGCGGAAGGCGTGGCCCAATGCAAACGGCAGCCCGGACTGCCGGTGTTCGCACTGCAGGCCGACGCGCTGATAGGCCTGCAGCTCACGCTCGAACTGCGCGTTGACCTCGCGGGTGCGATCCTGCACACCGTACTGCATGCCCACGCGTTGGAAGCCACAGCGCAGATCGTAGCGATGAACCAGTGTTTCGATGGACCGCAGCGCCTGCTGCCGCCACTGCACGACACGGCTGGCCGTGTCACCGCCCCAACGGGAGATCAGATCGGCCAGCCGGGAGACGGGCGCGTAAAGATTGCCGGTGGACATCACCGTATTGCGCCCGCCGATGGGCCCCGCATCAACCACCAGCACATCCAGGCCGCTATCGGCCAGGCGGGCCGCTGTCAGCAGGCCGGTCATGCCGGCGCCCACCACCAGCACGTCCGCGCGCGTCGTGCCGGCAAGGGGGCGGAAGCTGTGCGACTCGGTGTCAGCTGACCATAAGCTGGCGCGCGGGAACGGTTCGGACATGAAAGAGATCCTTGCAGCTTCAGCTGGGAGGCCTCTCTGATACGCCTTGCCGGGTGAAACGACGGTGGCGTGGTCGTGCAGATGATGCTCACGCGCTGCCGCGATCAACGCCATGGTCAAGGCCAGGTGAGCGTTGCGTGGGCAACACGCCTGTGTCGCCTCTGCGAACCGCAACTCCTTGCTTGCAGCGTGGTCGCTAACGTGCCTGGAAGGAGGATCAGGCAGTGAGCACGCACTTGGAAATCGATCTGATGATCGCGCAACTGGAGGAATTGCTGCCGGAATGGGCAGCGTTCTACCCCGAGCCGCAGTTCATCCGCATGCTCGCCGAGGCACTGGACTATATCGCTGCCAGTGCGGACCCGGAGGCGCGGCTTTATTGCGTGATGCGCACCGGGCACCTCCATGTGTGCAGCGGCGAGATTCCGTGGGCCGAACGCTATGGAGGTCGCTAGGCCGGTGGATCACGCCGCGACGGCATAGGGTTCCACCAACCTGGCCAGGACATCCATCGCCGTCTCGGTTGGCGCTTCGTCACCGCTGTGCTGGGCGAACCCCGACCAGTCCGCGCAGGCAAGAATTTTCAACTGCTCGGGTTGCGTCGGCAGCCAACGCATCGGCCAGAACGGGAGTCGCCGGTTGCCCACCCTGCCCCGCTGCAACTCGATGAGCCCTGCGTGGCTCGAAGCACCTACGACTCGCGAGTACGCCACGCTCAAGCCGTCCTCGGGTCCCTCCATGTACTGCAGGAAGCGGGCGCCATCGAACAGCAGAACTCCTGTAACGCCGGCATTTCGGTTGAAGCGGGCGGCATCATCGACCAGATCGTCCAGCTTCCCGCTGCGCAGGCCCAACGGGTCACCGGCAACGGCTGGGCCCGCTTCGCTGACGTATGCGACTGCCCTGATCGGCATTGACTGCTCCTGTAGTGAATCCCCCCAGATTCCGTGCCGCTAGGATAGGCCACCTGCGCCCCGCAGTTGTTCCCATCCTGTGCATTTTGTGAATCAGTTGGGATCCAGCCGACAAACGGCATGCAGGACGCCTCCCCGCCCAATGCCATGGATCGTTTACGCTTGGGGCAGATGACTCGGGAGCACCCCATGCCCAATACCGGCCTTTTCCATGTTCTGGAGCTGGACGCCGCTTCCGGCGTGCAGGGTATTGAGCGCGTCAGGTCTATTCGCGTGCGCTGCAACACCTGCGGCGGGATTACGCAGTTGTCGGGGGACGCGTTGGGGGCGGTACCCGGTGGAACGACGCTGGTGTGCGGTGCTTGTCCGTCGCGCCAGACGGTCAGCAACGCGCGGCTGGTCGAATGCGATCATGTATTGCCCGGTAGCATGCAGGCGCCCGAAGCGTAGGCGCGGGCTAAGGGTCTGCCTGCGCCCATCGCGCGAGATTCTGTTTCACTTTCCCGATACCGGCCCAAGGGTCTTTGCGCTGCCGTTTCAGCTTTGCTGGCACGTCCTTGATCGTGAACGCGTCTCCGCGCTTGAGTTTCGTCAGATCGCCCCAGGCGATCGGCAGTGCTACCGGTGCCCCCGGCCTGGCCCGCAGCGAGTAGGACGCAACCGCCGTCGCACCGCGCCCATTGCGCAGATAGTCCACGAAGATCCGCTTGTTGCGCAGGCTTTTGGTAGCCGTTGCCAGGAATCGCTGGGGCTCGGATTGCGCCAGCGCATCGGCGAAACCCTTCGCAAAGCGCTTGGTCAGGTCCCAATCGCATCCCGGATTGAGCGGCACGACCACGTGCAGGCCCTTGCCGCCGGATACACGCAGGAACGATTCCAGCTCCAGCTGCGCCAGCAGTTTCCGGATGTCGGTTGCCGCTTTCTTGACCTCGGCAAAGGGTACGTCCGGTCCTGGATCCAGGTCGAACACCACGCGGTCGGCCTTGTCGGGCGCTTCGGCGTGGCTGCCCCAGGGGTGGAACTCCAACGCGTTGAACTGCACCAGTTCAAGCAGGCTGGCTGCGTCCCGCACCACCAGGTAATGGGCGTTTATACCGCTTTCTTCTTTGAGCTTTACTGCGTCGACCAACTCCAGCCCGGCTGTATGGTGTTTCTGGAAGAAGCAGGGTTTTGCGGTGCCACTGGGGCATCGGATGATCGACAGCGGACGATCAACCACCTCGGGCAGGAGATGTTCCATCACTGCTGCGTAGTAGTCCCATACCTCCTGCTTGGTGTAGCCATCGCCAGGAAACAGGATCTTGCCGGGAGACGACAGCGCGGGCGGTGTGCGGTCGGTAGCGGGTGACGTTTTCGCATCGCGCGCAGGACGCGCCGTTGCGGACTTCCCACCAGAGACCGTGACCGGCCCGGCGCGATCGGAATCTGCGAGATCGGCGATGTCCTTGTCCGCCCGTACCGCCTTCAGTGACGCCTGACGCAACAGCTTCTGCCCGCCAATCCCGCGATAGAAGACCTCCACCACGAAACGCGGCGGGAACCAGGTCGCGGCGCGCACGTCGGTGTCCTGGGTGGGCACATGCGCCGTCGGCTTGCGGCTGCCGCCGCCTTCGATGCGCTTGCTGACTTCGCCGATCAGTTCGTCCGAGAACCCGGATCCGACGCGGCCGACGTAGAGCCAGCCATGTTTCGGGTCTGGCCGCGCCAGCAGCAGCGAGCCGAACCCGGTGCGGCTGCCTTTCGGCGTGGTGTATCCGACCACCGCAAACTCGTCGCTGGCCAGCTGTTTGGTCTTGCGCCAATCCTCACTGCGGCCACTGTAGTAGCTGCGATCGGCGCGCTTGGAAATGATGCCTTCGAAGTGCTGCTCACCGGCCAGGCGATAGGCCTCGTCGCCATCCCCCTGTACATGCGAACTGAACGCCAATGGCCTGCCCTGCCCCTCCAGCACGGATTGCAGCAGGGCCTTGCGTTCCAGCAAGGGCGCATCGGCGACGTCCACGCCATCAAGGTGCAGCAGATCGAACAATGCATACGTCAGCATGCCCTGCCGCTCGCCGGAGAGCGTGGCCTGCAGCAGGTTGAAGTCTTCCCTGGTGCCGGCGCCGGCGATGAGCTCACCGTCCAGTGCCGCCGAGGTGAGGCCCAGTGCTGTGATCGCGTCACGTATTTCAGGGAGCTTGCCGGTCCATTCCAATGCGTTCCGCGACCACAGCTGCACGTTGCCCTCAGCCACCGTAGCAAGGATTCGGTACCCATCCCATTTGATCTCATGGACCCACTGCTCGCCCTGGGGCGGCGCTTCGCCCAGCTTGGCCAACTGCGGTTCGAAGGGACCGGACGGCGCTGCGGCCTTTCTTGCCTTGCTGAGCGCCAGCGCCTTCTTCGCCCAGTTCGTTCGTCGGGTGCGCTTGGCGGGTACCCCGGTGAGCCGCTTCTTCGCGGCCTTGCCGGCCCCGGCCCGCTTCAGATCCTCCGCTGGCGCTACAGCAACATCCGCCAGCAGATCGTCTGCCTCGATGTCGCTGGCGAATTCATCGTCGTCCTTGAACAGCAGCCACTGCGGCTGGCGCGCCGGCTTCCCGGAGCGGACCAGATGCCATCCGCCCTTCAGTTTGGCGCCGAACAGTTCGAAGCGCAGATGGCCGTTGGCGAGCTGGGCTTCCGGGTCGCCCTGCGTAGCCCACACACCGTGGTCGAACTGGGCGACATGGCCGCCGCCGTACTGGCCTTTGGGGATTTCGCCTTCGAAGGTCGCATAGTCGACAGGATGATCTTCCACCTCCACCGCCATGCGCTTGACCTTCGGGTCGTAACTGGGCCCCTTGGGCACGGCCCAGCTCTTCAGCGCGTCACCCACCTGCAGGCGGAAGTCGTAGTGCCTGCGGCTGGCGTGGTGCAGCTGCACCACGAAAATGGCGCGTTGCCCTTTCGGTAGCGCCTTGCCCGGCTCGGGCTCCTTGGTCTTGTCAAAACTGCGCTTGCGGCGGTACTCGACCAGGGACATGGGCAACTCCGCGCTACTTTCCCAGATGCTTGCGGACAGCAACGGCTGTGGGGCCGACCGCCGCCACAGCGGCACGAAGTTCCTCGGCGGACACGCCCAGCGTCGTGGTCCAGTACTGCAGCTCGTAATCTTCGTTGACGTTGATGCGATCCCGGTCCGGGCGGCCGGTGTTCTTCTTGTCGTCGCTCATGGGAGTCTCCACGCGTGATCGGGCGTGAAGTGACCGTACCGGCCCGCTCATGGGCACCAGGCGATGCCACCGTGAAGCCATGGCGAAGGCCTGCCGGCATCGGGACTGCGGCAGGCAGACGACAGACGCCACCTCGTGAAGACAACGCGCAGGGTTCGCGCTGGCGTTCACATGCCGCCTTCACCTGGCCCCCGCCTGATCGCAACCGGGCGGGACCTACTCTGAGTGCTCCATTCACAGCGGAGCCCAGTATGGCTATCAAGACGGCGGAAGACCTGTTCATCCACGAACTCTCGGACATCTACAGCGCCGAGAAGCAGCTCACCAAGGCCCTCCCGCGCCTGGCCCGTGCGGCCGAGAACCCGGACCTGGCCACGGCGTTTGAAACGCACCTGGAAGAAACCCAGGGCCAGATCGAGCGCATCGACCAGGTTGTGGAGATCCTGGGCATTCGCCTGAAGCGCATCAAGTGCGCGGCGATGGAGGGCCTGGTGGAGGAAGGCAAGGAAGTGATCGACAGCATCGACAAGGGCCCTGTGCGCGATGCCGCCCTGATCGGTGGCGCACAGAAGGTCGAGCATTACGAGATTGCGTCCTACGGCACCATCGCCGCGCTGGCCAAGCAACTGGGCTACAAGGACGCCCTGCCGTTGCTGCTCGAGACGCTTGAGGAAGAGAAGGCCACCGACGAGAAGCTCACCCTGCTGGCCAAGGGCGGCGGCAATGCCAAGGCAGCGCAGGCCGCCTGATCGACGCGCCCCGGAGCCCGGCTGCCACGGACGGCAGCCTCAGGGCCCGTACAGCACTTGATCATTGGGGCAGAAGAACGTGCGTCGCCGCGTGGTCCCCATGTAGAGCTTGCTGATCGGGCCACCGCACACGGGACAGACCTTCTTCGTGTGCACCTGCCAATGCTTCTTCAGCTCAAAGCGGCGCTTCCATTCCAGGAAATCGAAGCTGTAGGTGCGGGCCTGCTCGATCAGCGCGGTAAGCCTGCGTGGCGGTAGGTCGCCCAATCGGGTGGCGGGATGCACGCCTATCCGGAACAGCACCTCGTTCTTGATGATGTTGCCGACGCCGGCGAAGACCGTCTGGTCCAGAAGCGCGTCACAGACCATGACGTCCGGCAGGGCCTTCAGCTTCCGCCGGGCCAGCTTCGGATCCCAGGCATCGTTCATCACGTCCGCCCGCCAATCGTAGATGTCGTCCAGAGGCTGGTCGATCAGGCGCACGGAACACGCATAGAAGTTCAGCTCACCGTTGTCGAACACCAGCGATACCCGCGCCGGGGCTGGCTTCCGCTCGTCGATGCGCCAGCTGCCGAACATCATCAGGTGGATGCGCAGCGTGTGATGGCTGAAGTCCAGCAGGAAGTGCTTGCCCCAACTGCGGACCGCCTTGACCCTTCGGCCCTGCAGCGGCGACAGGTCGATGCGGCTGTTCCCGGAGACGGTGCGGACCACGTGCCCCTTGAAATGGCTCGCTGCTTCGCGCAGCAGGACGATCGAAGGGCCTTCAGGCATGTTCGTTCTCCTGCAGCAGTGCCTGCAGGTGCAGGGCGTTGCCGGTGGCGTGACCCAGCGCGGTATTGTCCAGTACGAACCAGGCGGGTCGTTGCGCGTCGGCCTCGGCCAGCAGCTGCCGCGCAAGGTGGGCAAGGGTCGGCTCGTCGTAGGCACTGCGATAGATCTGCGGCTGCCCGTGCCAGCGCCTGTAGCTCCACGTGCGATCACCGCCGGGAATCGCTGCCGCCGGCACACGTGCTGGATCTGCGGCAACCCGTGCAACGCCATGCGCGCTCAGCAGCGCATCCACGTCCGCCGTAAACCAACTCGGATGGCGCGGCTCGCACGCTACATCGGCCTGCGTGCGCGCGCGCAGGCCCCGCAGGAAGGCTCCGGCCGTGACCGTGTCGTACACCAGGCTGGGCGGCAACTGCAGCAGCAACGGACCGAGCTTTCCACCCAGTTCCAGCACGCCTTCAAGGAACCGCTCGAGCGGTTGCATTGCATCACGCAGCCGACGCTCATGGCTGATCTCGCGCGGGAGTTTCACCGCGAACCGGAAGCCCTCCGGCACGCTCGCCGCCCATCGCGCATAGGTCTTGGCCTGGTGCGGTCGATAGAAGGATGAGTTGATCTCCACCATCGGCAGGCGTGTGGCGTAGCGCTGCAGAGCGCTGTCGCCCGCGCCGAACGCCTCCTGATCCGACCGCGACAGCGACCACCCCGCACAGCCGACGCGTAGCAGCTCAGGCACCACCGGGGCGGCTGACGACATCATCGTGCCAGCTGCCCGTCTGGTTCCATGATGCCGCCCGCGCCTGCTTCCGTCTGCGATTGCGAAACCGACAGTAGTCGATCCAGGGCGCTGGTGCCCGATTCCAGCGCCGACGCGCTGCGCACGAAGCCGGTCCAGTCGGATATGGCGATCTTCCCCAGTGCGAGCTCATCCACCCGCACGCTGCGCATCCGCCAGTGCGGAAACTGCCGGCGCCCCACCCTGCCCCGGTTCAGTTCGACGATCCCACTGTGGCTGCCGGCCGCGAGAATGCGTGCGTAAGCCGCATTGATCCCGGCCTCCGGGCCCTCCAGATACTGCAGGAAGCGCGAGCCGTCGAACAGCAATGTGCCGGTGACATCGGCGGACTCATTGAACTGCACCGCCTCTGCCACAAGTTCCTGCAGCCGCTGTTCCGTCAGGTTGCGGGAGGCTTCACTTACATAGGCAATCGCTCTGAAGGGCATGGCACCACCGGTTGTTGCAGACCGCTCTACCTTAGCCACACCGATCGTACGCGCGGTGAGACCGGTGTGGAGGCTGCGTCGAACTGTGGCGTGTACCTTCCGCATCGCGTTGACGCGCGGTCGGGCCGCTGAACGTGTGCCTGCCCTTGTGCGCACGCGCGCACGAATGTTCGTGGAGGTCGGATGAGGAATCAGAGCCCTCGGGATGACGCGACGTTGGCAGTCGTGCCACCGCCGTCTAGCGCCGGATCTGGAAGATGGTCGCTGCCGCCAATGAGGCGGCTGAACCCAAGGAGACTTTCCATGGCCAACCAGAACCAGGACCAGGGCACCAGCAACCGCGGTTTCGCTTCGATGGACGAGGACAAGCAGCGCGAGATCGCCGCCAAGGGTGGACGTGCCGCGCACGAGTCAGGCAACGCCCATGAATTCAGCTCGGAAGAAGCACGCGAAGCCGGCCGCAAGGGTGGCGAAGCGGTGAGCCAGGACCGCCAGCACATGGCTGACATCGGCCGCGAAGGCGGCCAGAACAGCCGTGGTGGTGGTAACCAGGGCGGCAATCAGGGGGGCGGGCAGCAACAGCAGCAACGCGGCGGCAACAACCGCGGTGGCCAGCAGCGCTGATCGGCGCTGAAACCCGATGCATCCCTTCGTGGGCGGACGTGATGTCCGCCCACTTTCGTACGCCCCACGCTGCCCAGGGGCGTTGCAACCGGGGCGCCGCACGGGCGCCCCGGGTTCTTTCACGGCTCGCGTGGTGGCAGGTCCAGTGCGCCCGCGCCCGGGCCGGCCCCCAGCTCGGCCCCGGTGGTCGGCCGCGCTTCCGGGTCGGAAAGCGTGCGCAGGGTCATGGCCTGCACCGCCGCTTGTTCGCGCGGGTCCAGGTCCACCGTGCCGCCGCCGTCGCCACCATCCACAGCGGCCTGTGCCTCGCGGTCGCTGACCCGCTCCCAGAGCTCGCCGCTGTTCCAGCTGCCCTGCAGGTCGTCGGCGCCGTCGCCCTGCGACATGTCCATGTACAGATCGGTGAACGCGGGATCCCCCGGCAGCTTGCCCGGCGGGAAGTTGGGCTGGATGCTGTGCAGCGCCTTCTCGAATGACTTCATGTGCGCGATCTCGCGCGTCATCAGGAAGCGCAGCGCATCCTTGATGCCCGGGTCGTCGGTAACGTTGATCAAGCGCTCATACACCAGCTTGGCGCGCGCTTCGGCCGCGATGTTCGAGCGCAGGTCGGCGGTGGGGTCGCCGATCGAGTCGATGTAGGCGGCTGTCCACGGCACCCCACTGGAATTGACCAGCGCGGGGCCGCCACCGTACAGGATCTGTTCGGTGTGGCTGGTGCTGTTCTGGCCCAGCAGCCGCATGTCCTCGGCCTCGGCAAGCCCTTCGGACTGGATCGCCCTGGGCCCGCGGTTGAGCATGGCGATGATGGTGCCGATGATCTCCAGATGGCTGATCTCCTCGGTGGCGATGTCCATCAACAGGTCCTTGCGCCCGGGGTCGCATTCGCCAAGTCCCTGGGTGAAGTAGCGCATCGCGGCGGCCAACTCGCCCTGTGGGCCGCCGAACTGTTCAAGCATGAGACTGGCGAGCTGCGGGTTGGATTCGCGCACGCGTACGGTGTACATCAGCTTCTTGTGATGAAAGAACATGGGGTTTCTCCAATGGCGGGCGTGGGCGGGTGTTGGGGTCAGCGCTTGGCTTGGGCGCCCGGTGTTTCGTCGCGATTGAGGAATGCACCGACCAGGCCGTCCTGGTGGTCCTCCAGCCAGCGCGCCATGGCGATCTCTTCCTGCAGGATCTGGCCGCAGACCGCAGCGATGTCCGGTGCTGCGGCACGCTCGGCAGCGATCACCAGCGCCCGGTAGGTGGCGATCTCGGTATTCTCGAAGCCGAACGAGAGGCCTACGCTCTTGACCACCTCGTCCTCCATCAGACTGGTGCCCGCCGCGTGGAGGGCGGCAGTCATGCTCGCGAACAGCCCCTTTGCGGTCGGCACGCTTCCCCCAAGCGCCTCAATGCACTCGCGCAGGGAAGCTGCCTGCCCCTGCGTCTCCTGGACGTGCTGGCTGACGCGTGCGGCAAGCTGGGGATAGTTCTCGATCCGCGAAGCCATGGCCTTCATCATGGTCTCCGCTTCCTGTTCCATGGCGTAGGCGTCCTGCAGCCACTTCAGCAGGCGCTCGCTTCGGGCGGTGTTCTGGTCTGCCATCTCGATCTCCGGTGCGGGGCAACATGCCTCCGGAGACCATGGTGGAGCGGTGGCAATCACCGCCTTGTCGGCCGCTGTGATCCGCCGAAGCTCGGCGCTGCACGCAGCGCTGATGCGGCGATAACATCCCCAGCCCCGGCTGGACCCGGGGCGCTCTCAGGTCGCCAGAGCGCTGGATACGCCTACGTTGACTGCAGGGCGCTGGCGCCTGGCGTTGGAGGCGCCCGCGCCCTCTGCCGCCATCACGGCCTGCATGACCCGATGTTCAGCACGATGCGCGCCGCCGTCCACGCCCACGACATAGACAAAGCGCCCATCAAACTTGGCCTGTGCACCGTCCAGGGTGTCGTCGGCCAGCAGTGCTCGCTTCAGCGACTTCATCCATGTCCGCTCAGGCGTACGGTCCAGTTCCACGACAATGGCGGCGCCGCCACAATCGAGCGGCATGCACTCGATACGCAGCACGCCAGGAGAGGCCGCTTCGGTTCCGGATTGAGGCATGACAGAAACTCCGATAAGGGGTCGGCGGCAGTATCCACAGCGCATGCCAAGAAGCCGTCAACGAAATCCATAACGCCTTCCACGCCTCCTCCACGAGGTTGGCCACGCGCGCAGAGCTTCGCGCCGGACTGACAATGCACACGCAGGATCTTGATGCAGCACAGCAGAAACTGGTGTTCCCAGGACAACACAGGCATGCACGCATGCAATCCGCAACCGGCCAGCGCAGATGCAACCTGCTGCTGGTGGAAGACCAACTCGACCTGGCCGCACTCATGGAGCACGCCCTTGAGGACGTCGGCGATCAGGTGACGCATGCCTACAGCGTGTTCGACGCTCTCGGGCTGCTGGACACCCAGCGGTTCGACGGTGCCGTGCTCGATGTCGAACTTCGCGACGGTGTGGTCTTTCCCGTCGCTGATCGTTTGGCAGAACTCGGCATCCCCTACCTGTTTGTCTCTGCGGTCTACGACCAGCTGGTGCCACAGCGTCACCGCGGCGCCGCTTTCGTGGCCAAACCGTTCCACGTCGGTGAATTGCAGGAGACGGTGCGGAGCGTCATGGGGGATGTCTGCGTGCAACCGCCCGCGCATTGATTGCCATGGGGTGGTCAACCCAGGTGCGGGGCCACCACCAGGCTCAGCTGGCGCAGCGCGCCACCACGGGAGAGCCCATCCCAGTTGCTGCGCGCCACGCTGCGGATCTCGGAGGCATCGACCCACAGCAGCCGCATTGACCAGTAGGGAAAGAACCGGCCGGAAACCCTGCCCCGGCCCAGCTCGATCAGCTCGCAATGGCTCCGGGCACTGAGGATGCGGCTGTACACCACGTTGATGCTGTCTTCCGGTCCCTCGATGTACTGGAGGAAACGGAGCCCGTCATAAAGAAGCACACCCGTAACGCCGGCTTCGAAGTTGAAGCGGGCGGCGGCCCTGGCGAGGTCATCCACATGGTCCATGGAAAGCCCCGATGTCGCCTCACTTGCGTAGGCGACTGCACGGAGGGGCACATTCGTTCCTTCTGACGCAGGAAATTTCCTGCTCGTCCATCATCGCTTCGCGGAGGTAGGCAGGGATGAGGGCCTTCGCAGCCTGCCCTGTCCCAACGCTCTCCTCAACCGCACGCTCCGATAACACGGGGCGCTTGCGTGACGGAGTGGCTGACCCTCAGGTGATCAGGGCGGGTGCTTCCGCGCCAGATCGCTTGCCACCCAGCGCCGCCAGATAAGCGGAGAATCCGCCTGTAGCGCGCCCCTGCAGACGCGCACTGGTCATCACCACGGGAGCGCCTGCCCATCGCACCACCGCACCGCAGCGTTGCAGCGCTGTAACAAGCGCCACGTCTTCACTACAGTGCAGGGGAGCAAAGCCGCCAACGGCCCGATAGGAACAGGCAGAGACGCCGAGGTTGGCACCGTGGATGCGCCCATGATGGTCGCCCCACTGCTGTCTTGCCTGGAATGCCCTGCGCAGGCGCCGTTCACTCTGGCAGGTCGTCGCTATGTCCACCAGTCCGCAGAAAGCGTCACAACTGCCCTGAACCTGTGCGGCCAGCCACTCGGGAGGCACCTCACTGTCAGCGTCCGTGCTTGCCAGCCACCTGGCGCCCCGCCCCAGCAGTTCAGCAGCGGCTGCGGCCCGGGCGACACCGACGCAGCGTGCATCCAGCTGTACGCTCCCGACCCGGTATCGGTGGCAGATGGTGCCCGTTGCATCCGTACAGGCGTCCAGCGCCACCATTACCTCCACTGCTTCGCCGCCGAGGCCTGGGTGCAGGGCCGCCACCCGGATGGATTGCAGGCACCGCGCGATACTGTCCGCCTCATTGTGGGCGGGTATCAGGACGCCTATCACCCCAAGCCCTCGTTCCGGGCCAATGACAAGGGGCCCCGTGTCCATCCCTGAAGCACGAAGTCCGCATCGCGGTAGTGGAAGGCTTCCTGCAGGCCTTCCCCCAGGCATCGATGCACCACCTCGGTCCGGCTCGCGCGTCCCGGGAACGAGGGCAACCAATGGCAGGCGACCAGCAGGCCGTCATCGCGAAGTGCTTCATCGATGCCACCGCGCAGCTCGCGCAGTGCGCCTGCCCCCAGGTAGTAGCCCATTTCGCCGCAGACGATCAGGTCGAAGCGTCCTGGCGGCCATTGCTCGGGATGGCTGGCGCAATGGACCTGCACGTGCGGCAGATGGGCCAGGTTGCGGCGCGCCTGGAACGCCGCACGTGGACTGATGTCGGTTGCCAGCAGGCGTTCGCAACGTGCCGCCAGCGCCTCGGTCAGTACGCCGTTGGAACACCCCAGTTCCCAGCCGCGAGCGAACTGGCGCTGGCTGAGGCTTGCCAGCAGCAGCGCGCGCTTGCGCTCTTCATACCACCGGCTGCGGTAGCCGAACGGGTCCTCCTGCTCATGCAGGTCATCAAAGTACGGTTGCGCGCTCATGCCAGGAATACCTCGTAGTCTCGGAAGAATCGGGCGAGTACATGTGCGGGCAGCACCGGCGGGCTGTTCAGGCCCGCCACGTCGCCCGTCTGCGTCCGGAAATGCGCGATCGCGTTTCGTTTTGCGGACGCCACCGCTGAAATGTCGATCAGCTTCGGAGCCTCCCACGCCATATGTGCGCAGGCAGGGTCAAGCCAGTGCCAGCCCCACACCGGGTACTCCAGCCGGTGGCAACCGGCCGCCCGCGCGGCGCGGCAGGCAGCGCGCCCTGCGGCTTCGTGATCGGGGTGGCCATCAAACCGCCATGGCGCCAGGACCAGATCGCGCGGTTGCAGATACTGCTGCAGCCAGCCTTCCAGCCCCTGCTCGTGCGCGCTGACCGCGCCGTCGGCGATACCCAGGTGGAAGATGGAGCCGACCGGAATACCGAGTTCGCCCAATGCCGCGGCAAGCTCCGCTCGACGCGTTGATCGCAGGCGTTCCGGCGTCCACCACGGCTCGCCCGGATAGCATGCTTCACCGTCGGTCACGGCAACGACACTGACGTCGATACCCTGCCCCACAGCGTGATGCAGCAGCCCGCCACAGCCGAGTATTTCGTCATCCGGATGCGGCGCGACCACCACCATGCGGTCATGCCTGCTGCAGAGTGCGGTTGCCGATATGGTCGGTTGCTGCCAGAGCCAATCGCAGTGCAGCCAGGCCTGCTCCTGGGTTCCTTCCCCTTGCAGGGGTGTCCTGGCTACAGCGCCCATGTCGCCTCCTGTGTTGCACGCTGCTCGCCCAGCCATTCCCAATCGCGATCGGCGTGGCTCTGGCGAAGGAACACGGTCAGGTCCGCGCAGCGCCTGGCATGGGAGGCCTCCAGGCACATCGGGCCCGGGCCCAGCGCGCGACCCGCCAGGTCCAGCACACGCGTTGCCGCGCGCTCGACGACACAGCGCAGGCGCACCACATCTTCGCGATGGGCCAGTTCGGGCGCGGCGTCGATGCACGCCGCCAGTTCGCGAAGCAGCGCGGCAGCCGGGCCCAGGGCGAGGTCCACTTCACCCAGCAGCCGCGCGCGATTCCCCTCGGTGCAGGCCGGTCGCATGCGCTCGGCCAATGCGGCCGCTGCGCCAAACCAGACCGCCGCGATGCCTGCCCCACCATGCCAGAAGCCCGGGCGCTGAAGGTAGTCATCGCGCGTCCCCAGGATCACCATCGGTGCGCCGTCAAAGCGCACCGTGGTGGACGGGATTGCGGCCATGCCCACGGCGGGCCATGGCTCGCCTGCAAGTGTGTGCCAGTGTTCCGCCGCCACCTGGCATAGCCACACGCCCTGCGCGTTGCGAACCGTTACCAGTGCCGAATCCACCCATGCGCTGCCGGAACACCAGGGTTTGTCACCATACAGTCCACCGCAGGCATCGATGCGAACGGTGTTGGCCGGACCCTCTGCAGCCCACACCGCCAGCAACATGTCTTCAGCATGGATGGGCACCCTCAACTCGGCAGCAATCGCTTGGGCGTCATAGTGGGCCTCCAGTACCTTAGCCAGGCAGAGATCCTCTGCCCCCCAGGCTGCCAGCGCCTGCCAACGCTGCAGCGTCTGGCCGCCCCCGGGCAAAGGCAATGCCGGTTGCTGTACCAGCACCTGGCGTGCGCGATTGAACAGCGAAGAGGATGACGTCACATCCTGCATGGGTGGCAGACCTGCAATGGAGATACGCCATGAACGTAGGCGGCAGGCAGTCACATGCCTGTCTTGACCGCGTGGCGGGCACATGAATGCCCGGTACCGTGATCCTCACGGACCCGTCTGCGTGCGTTGCTCTCGTGCACGCACGCACTGCCGCAGTTCCCACAGCCATGGCAGCACCACCAGGCCCAGTGCCGGCAACAGGGTGAACCACCAGACGTCTGGTGCTGCAGGTTTCACTTCGAGCGACCACCGGGGGTGGACCTGCCAGCCGACCCAGCCCAGCAGGACCCACGGCGCGGCATCCAGCACGCTGTGCACATGTTGTTCCGCCGGGCTGATGCGTCGACGGCCGTCCGCGCTGACGGTATCGAAGTATCCGGCGACCGCGTGTGCGATGACCAGAAGTGCCAGAAACGTGAGGAGCGACAACGTGTTTTCCAGCAGCAGCCACGCCAGCACGCCGCTGCCGATCAGAAGCAGCTGCACCCCATGCAACAGGCTTTCGCGCATCGCGGAGGTGTGTGGAAGGTCGGTCCGGCGATGAAAATGGAAGTCCAGCGAACCGGCCACCAACCACAGTGCGTACACACAGCCCACGACAATCGCACTCATGGCGCCACGCTCACGGTGTCAGAACGATCTTGCGGCAGTCGTCATCCTTGGCATCAAACATCGCATAGCCCTGCGCTGCATCGGCCAGGCGCATCCGGTGCGAGATGATGTCACCCGGGTCCAGCTTTCCTTCCATGATGGCGTCCAGCAGCTCGGGCATCAGCCCCTGGACATGGGTCTGCCCCATCTTGAACGTCAAGCCCTTGTCGAACGCGTCGCCCAGGAGGAAACCGTGGATGAAGCCGGCATAGACACCGGGGATGCTGACCACGCCGCCGCGGCGGGCCGCTGCGATGCACTGCCGGATCGCCACCCCGCTGCTGCCTTCCAGTTTCACGGCGGTCAGCGCTGACTCCAGCGCACTGCCTTCGGCCTCGAAGCCTACGGCCTCGATGCAGGCGTCTGCGCCGCGCCCGCTGGTCTGGGTCAGGATGTAATCGGCCGGGTCCTCGATCTCCCTGAAGTCGATGGGGGTCACCCCGTAGGCGCGACGCGCATAGTCAAGGCGGTAGCGAAGATGGTCCACCATGAAGATGGTCTCGGCCCCCAGCAGCCGGCAGCAGGCTGCGCTCATCAGCCCCACCGGCCCGGCACCGAAGATGGCCACCGTCGAGCCTGCCTTGACCCCTGCGTTCAACGCAGCCTGGTAGCCGGTGGGGAGAATGTCAGACAGGAACAGCACCTGCTCATCAGCAATGCCTTCCGGAATGCGCAGGGGACCCACATTCGCCTTCGGTACACGCACGAATTCGGCCTGCCCCCCGGCCACGCCGCCATACAGATGGCTGTAGCCGAACAAGGCGGCCGGAGGCAGTATGCCCTTCCGATTCAGTGCGGCGCCCTTGCCCGGATTTGTGGTCTCGCAGGCGGCATACTCGGCCAGCCGACAGTGGAAGCACTCGCCACAGGCAATCACAAACGGGATCACCACGCGATCACCGGGTTTCACCTGGGTCACGCCGCTGCCGACCTCTTCCACCACGCCCATGAATTCGTGGCCCAGCACATCGCCATCGTGCAGGTCAGGAATCCTGCCCCGGTACAGGTGCAGGTCCGAACCACAGATGGCGGTGGCGGTCACCCTCAGGATCAGATCATCCTCGGCCGCCAGTACCGGGTCCGGCACGGTCTCGACGCGCACATCCTTGCGGCCGTGATAGGTCAACGCCTGCATCGCGGTTCTCCAGAAAGATCGGAACACCAGCATCGCAGGGCATTCCTCCTGCTGCGGTGACATCCGGGTGTGCGCAGCGTTCATTCCGCGGCGTCGTGGCGTTAACCCGGACCGGTGCAGGCTTCAGGTTCTCGCCGCAGGAGCTGCCCATGAACGACAAGCTGCCTTTCAATCCAACCACAGACGTGGACG
Source organism: Stenotrophomonas geniculata ATCC 19374 = JCM 13324 (assembly GCF_001431625.1). Taxonomy (GTDB): domain Bacteria; phylum Pseudomonadota; class Gammaproteobacteria; order Xanthomonadales; family Xanthomonadaceae; genus Stenotrophomonas; species Stenotrophomonas geniculata. The sequence continues at coordinate 156,383 of NZ_LLXT01000138.1, read as the reverse complement.
ATCAGTCGAAGGCCCATACGCCGGACAAACGTCGCAACGACCAGGCCAGGTGGAAGGACCACGACATGCCCGACGATGGGGACGGCCCCAAGGCGGTACCTGAAGACTACGAGCGGCCGGATCCTGACCCGACAGGCAAGCGTTGAGCCCGCCTCACATCCTCGATGCGCAGTAATCACGAGCCCTGCCCTCTTGCCCGCGCATGCTTCAGCACGGTCTTTGGAACAGCTGATCGAGGTGTTGCATGTGGAAACGCAACGGTCTCTCGCTGGTGCTGCTTGCACTCACCGTCGTGTTCATCGTTGGGCAGGCAGTTGCGGGGCACCATGTCCACAACGAGGAGTTGACGCAGCACGGGCGCGCGCCGATCAATCTATGGCACTACCTCGCGACCGGCCACTTTGTAAGCGCCACATTCGAGAACTGGGAGAGCGAATTCCTGCAGATGGGCATGTATGTTCTCCTGACCGTCAGCCTTCGCCAGCGTGGCTCGGCTGAATCGCGGCCGTTGGACCCTGCACGGGAGCAGAGCCGCGTCGAGCCAGGCCCTACGCCTTGGCCGGTGAAGCGTGGCGGCATCTGGAAGGTGCTGTACGGTCATTCGCTTGCAATCGCCTTCGGGCTGTTGTTCCTGCTGAGCTTCACGCTGCACGCGTTGGGAAGCTGGCGAGCCGAGCAAGCCGAGAAGCTGTTGCAGGGCCTGCCCGCACCGGGCTTCCTGCAGCACCTGGCCAGCAGCACATTCTGGTTTGAATCGATGCAGAACTGGCAGAGCGAATTTCTCGCCGTGCTGTCCCTGGTTGTACTGACGATCTTCCTGCGCCAGAAGGATTCACCGCAGTCCAAGCCGGTCGAGGCCCCGCACGCACAGACAGGTGATTGAGCCATGGGACATGATCCATCGACGGCCTTGCTGATCATCGACATGTTCAGCCGTTTCGACTTCCCCGGGGCGCAGGATCTAGCGCCCGCTGCGGAGCGGGCGGCCAGACAGATCCGGCGTTTGAGAGACCACTTCGATGACCGCAGGTGGCCGGTCATCTATGCCAATGACAATTTCTCCGACTGGAAGCGTGACTTCCGCCAACAGGTTGCCCAGTGCAAGCGGGACGGGGGGGGCAGCCGGGCGGATAGCCGAGCTGCTCTCTCCCCTGCCCGATCACTACTTTGTGCTCAAGCCCAAGCACTCGGCGTTCCTCGCCACCCCGCTGCCGGTCCTGCTGGCCAAACTGGGTGTGCGCCGACTTTGGCTCAGCGGGATGACAGCCGATTCGTGCGTGCTGGCAACCGCGTTGGACGCCAACGCCAGGGAGTTCGACGTCGTGTTGGCACGGGAGGCCGTGGCGGGGAGGCCGTCGCAGAAACAGCGGGCAATGGCGCTGCTCGCCGACTCGGGAGCAGCCCGGGTGGCACGAATTGCTTCTCTTGTGCCGGCATGACCAGCGGGATGGAGCTGCACCCCGCTCAAGCCCGGTCTGCGACACCCTTTACACCAGCATGACCGGCGCAATGTGCGCAGCAGAAGATCTGGCCGTTTCCCTCGACACCGTGTCCGATGATGGCGCAATCGCAGTGGGTGCAGCGCGGGGCGAACGCATGGATCGCGCATTCGAACGAATCGAACGTGCCGCTACGCCCGCCCTGCTGCACGGTGAAGCTCTTGTCGTAGTCGTTGCCGCAGACATCACAGGTAGCCATCGGGCACCTCCTGCTCTGGAAGGAACCTGCAGTGTGGCCAGCGCGGATGTCGGCGGCAGTGAAAGCAGCGTGTCGTGCGGGTGTAGGACGTTCGCACCGTCGCCAAGCGGGCGCGGCGTGCTTCATTGGTCATTGCCGGGCTCGGCACTGTTGCCACGTGGTGTGCCGCGACCACAGGGAAACGCCGTCCGCAGCTCTTCAACAACCAGTGGCGACGCATCCTGCTGCAATCGCTCGCGGGGCAGTTGCCGGAGATGGGAAGACACATGGTCGACCAGTTCATGCGGAAGGATCTGGCCCTGCCCGCACCACTGTCCGCGGCTGGCATCGGCGACGCCCAGGATATTGCCGCTGGCGCGAGCGCTGGACAGGCTCCGGCACTGTTCGCCGTCGCAGAACCCGTCATCGCCTTTGCCCTGCAGCAGGGTGATGAGTTCGGCTCCACTGACAAGCCAGGTGCGTGCCGGTTGCGTTGTTCCGGCGAAGGCGTGTCCAGCCAGGGCGCAGAGGCCAAATGCGAAGAGCCGACGCATGCGACGGCGCACGTGGGGGGCGTGATGTCCTTTCATGTCGGGGCCCTTGGCGGTCGTCTCTGTGGGTTCCACGCGGCGTTGGTCAAAGTCGATCGAGCTGGTTGCGCGGATGAAACTCCGGGTCGTCCTGGGCTTCCAGCATGGCCTCCACCAATGTCTCGAAGGGCGCGGTCGCGGTATCCAGGTCCGTGGAAGGCAGGAAGCTGGAGTCCCCCTGGCCGACCAGCGCAATCGCGGCAACGGTCTCCCGCTCACCTTCCTCGGCCCATAGGTAGTCGTGGATCAGTACCACGCCCCGGTCGCCCGCCTTCAGGAAGTCGGCGGCGCCTCGTGCCACAGCGAGAAACGCGATGAGATCGTAGAGGCTTTCCGAATATGTCAGCGATCCTGCAACAAAATGCGTGCTGCTGTGGTCATAGGCGGCAACCCGGATATTTTCAGCCTGTGCAGATGCCAGGAAGGCTTTCAATGCGGCGCGATTGTCGGGGTAGCGAGCCAGCAGCGCCTGGCAGTCCGCGAGCAGGTGATCCAACGCCTCGTCGCTTGAAGAGGCCAGGTATTCGCCGTTGCCCAGGTGCCACTGGCCGGCGATGCATCGCCAGTCGGACCATCGGGATGCTGCGGGCACGGGCGCCGCCAGCCATCTGGAGAGATCTTCGTGGCCCAACTGCAGGCGGAGCAGCGCTGAATAAGGCTCTGACAAGGCGATCATCCATCGTGTCTGCGTGTACAGATCGCTTGTAACAGACAACCGCTGGCCCGCCAACACCCGGACGGCGCTCCCAGGGTCGCCGCAATCGGGCGTCGAGCTATCGCGCAGCCGTCGACCCTCTGACCACGCACCGGCCCGTCATCACAAGTCGGCGCACCGGCAGCTCCGGCGTGCGCAGGCGTTCAAGCAGCATCGACATCGCGGCCCGCCCCATCTCCTCAACCGGTTGCTCAAGCACGGTGATGCCCGGCACGACCAGCTCGGTCCAGCGTTCGTTGTCGAAGCCGGCCAGTGCCAACGCGTCTGGAATCGCCAGCCCTGCGCCGCGGGCGGCTTTCAATGCCCCCATCAACAGCAGGCTGTTGCTGGTGACCAGTGCTTCGGGGCGCGATGGCGCGGCCAGCCACTGCTCGACTGTCGCGATGGCGGCTTCGGCCGTGGGTTCAACCTCCCGGTAGTCCGGCTCCAACCCATGCGTGCGCATCGCAGCAAGATAGCCGTCGCGTCGCTCGGCCGCCGTGGTGCTGGTGCTGCCGAACAATCCGCCGATACGGCGATAGCCACGCTCGACCAGGTGTTCGACCAGCCCCGCCATCGCCGCTGCGTTGTCTAGGACGACGCTGTCGATCGAGCCACCGGGTGCGGCACGATCGACCAGCACCGTCGGATAGTCCAGCGTGAGCCGCTCAAGTCGACCCACCGTGGTCCGGGTCGGCGCGAAGATCAGGCCGCTGATGCGCTCTTCGTGCATCAATTGCAGATACAGCGCCTCCCGCTCCGGGTCCTCATCGGTGTTGCAGAGGGTCACGCGCAATCCTTCGCGATAGGCCACCTCCTCCACCGCGCGGATCAGCGCAGTGAAGAACGGGTTTCGGATATCTGCCACGATCAAGCCGATGATGCCGGTGTGTCGGGAGCGCAGCCGTCTTGCCTGCAGGTTGGGTCGATAGCCGGTCTGGCGGATCGCCAGCTCGACCCTGCGGCGCACGTCCTCGCTGACCGGACCGCCCCCGAGCACCCGTGACACGGTGGATTTGGAGACCCCCGCCACGCGTGCGACGTCGTTGATGCTGATGCTCATTGGAAACGTTCCCGGAAACGTGCGCTGTTCATGGCCGAATGGCTGTCCAGGACAATCCTAACGCCAAAGGACTATTGGCTTTTTGTGCACTGCACATTGAAATGCGGAGTGGGAACGTTCCCAATACGTCCCAGCCACCCCTTCCCGGAGCCCGCTTTGTCGCCCCTGACCTCCCCCTCCCCCGTCAGCCGGGAACTGATCCGCCTGGACGCGCGGGCACAGGACAAGACCGATGCCATCGCCCAGGTAGCCCAGATGCTGGTCGCCGCCGGCTGCGTGGCGCCGGGCTACGAGGCCAGCATGGGACGCCGCGAAGCGCTGGCGAACACCTTCCTCGGCCATGGTGTGGCGATCCCGCATGGGCTCGGCGAGGACCGCCACCTGGTGCGCCGCGACGGCATCGCGGTGCTGCAGTTGCCGGAAGGCGTGGAATGGAACCCCGGTCAGGCCACCCGCCTGGTGGTTGGCATCGCTGCCCAGTCCGATACCCACATCACCCTGCTGCGCAGGCTGACCCGCCTGATCCAGGACGAGGCCGCGCTGCAGCGGTTGTTCACCACCCCCGATGCGAGCGACATCGTCAATGCGCTGGCCAGTGATGTCGCGGTCACGGCAGCCCACGTGCCGGTGGCGGACCTGGCCGAGCGCTTCGACTGGACCATCGCTTACCCCAGTGGACTGCACGCGCGCCCGGCCACGCGCTGGGCCGAGACGGCGCGGGGTTTCACGGCCCGTGCGCAGGTGCGCGCGGGCGATCAGGTGGCCGATGCCAAGAGTCTGGTGGCGCTGCTGCAGCTCGGGCTTCGCGAGGGCGATACCGTGAGCGTTTCTGCCGAGGGTGCCGATGCCCACGCCCTGCTGGCCGCACTGCGCAAGGTCATGGATGGGCTGGTGGCGCAGGAAAAGACCGATGCGGAGCGTGCAGCACAGCGAAAGGCAGCGCCGGTCGCGGGCTGGAGTCCACCCGAAGCGCAGGCGGCGTTCGTCGGCATCGGCGCCAGCCCCGGACTGGCCATCGGACCGGTGCATGTACTGGCCAGCGCGCAGGCCGATGTTGCCGATCGCCCTGCCCCGCTCGGCGAGGGCGGCGCACGCCTGCAGGATGCACTCGGTCGCACCCGCCAGCAGCTGGCCGCGCTGCAGGACGACACGCAGCGCCGCCTTGGCGCTTCGGATGCTGCGATCTTCAAGGCGCAGGCTGCGCTGCTTGACGACACCGACCTGATCACCCGCACCTGCCAGCTGATGGTCGAAGGCCATGGTGTGGCGTGGTCATGGCACCAGGCCATCGAGCAGATCGCCTCCGGGCTGGCGGCGCTGGGCAATCCGGTGCTGGCCGGGCGCGCGGCGGACCTGCGTGATGTCGGCCGACGCGTGCTGGCGCAGCTTGACCCTTCTGCTGAAGGTGGTGGCCTTGCGGATCTGCCGTCGCAACCGTGCATCCTGATCGCCACAGATCTGTCGCCTTCGGATACCGCCAATCTCGACACCGGTCGCGTGCTCGGCCTGGCCACCGCGCAGGGCGGGCCGACCTCGCACACCGCCATCCTCTCGCGCACGCTGGGCCTGCCGGCGCTGGTGGCCGGCGGCGCCGGGCTGTTGGCGATCCAGCCAGGCCGCGAAGCGATCCTGGACGGCAGCAGCGGACGGCTCTACCTGTCCCCCTCCGAAGCCGATCTCGCCTCGGCACGCGAATGGATCGCCGAACAGCAGCAGATCCGCGAGCGCGAAGCCGCGCAACGCGCGCAACCCGCCCAGACCCTCGACGGCCACCGCATCGACATCGGCGCCAACGTCAACCTGCCCGACCAGGTGCCACTGGCACTGGAACAGGGTGCGGAAGGCGTCGGCCTGATGCGCACCGAGTTCCTGTTCCTCGAACGTGGCAGTACGCCCAGCGAGGAGGAGCAGTACACCACCTATCTGGCGATGGCCAAGGCACTCAACGGCCGCCCGCTGATCGTGCGCGCGCTCGACATCGGCGGCGACAAGCAGGTGGCGCACCTGGAACTGCCACGCGAGGAGAACCCGTTCCTCGGCGTGCGCGGCGCGCGCCTGCTGCTGCGCCGCCCTGACCTGCTGGAGCCGCAACTGCGTGCGCTGTATCGCGCCGCCAAGGACGGTGCACGCCTGTCCATCATGTTCCCGATGATCACGTCAGTGACCGAGCTGGTCGCACTGCGCGCCATCTGTGAGCGCCTGCGTGCCGAGCTGGAGGCGCCGGTGGTGCCGATCGGCATCATGATCGAAGTGCCGGCTGCCGCCGCTCAGAGCGACGTACTGGCGCGCCATGCCGACTTCTTCTCGATCGGCACCAATGATCTGACCCAGTACGTGCTGGCGATCGACCGCCAGAACCCGGAACTCGCCGCCGAGGCCGACAGCCTGCATCCGGCGGTGCTGCGCGCGGTCCGCGCCACGGTTGAAGGCGCACGGCTGCATGGGCGCTGGGTCGGCGTCTGTGGCGGCTTGGCCGGCGATCCCTTCGGCGCCATGTTGCTGGCTGGCCTGGGCGTGGACGAACTGTCGATGACCCCGAACGACATCCCGGCGGTGAAGGCGCGCCTGCGTGGCACCGCGATGACCGAACTGCAAGCGCTGGCCAGCACCGCACTGGGGTGCGAAACCGCCGAGCAGGTGCGCGGCCTCGATGGAGCGCGCGCATGACTGCCCGCGCCGTCACCGTGACCCTGAACCCGGCCATCGACCAGACCGTGCGCCTGGCCCGCCTGCAGCCAGGCCGCGTGCATCGCGCCGGCAGCTCCCGCGACGACGCAGGCGGCAAGGGCATCAACGTGGCGGCCTGCCTGGCCGACTGGGGCGTGCCGATCACCGCGCTGGGCGTGCTGGGCGACGGCAACGACGGCGTGTTCCGCACGCTGTTCCGTGAGCGGGGCATCATTGACGGCTGCCTGCGCGTTCCGGGCCATACCCGCACCAACATCAAGCTGGTCGAAGAGGCCAACGGCGAAACGACGGACATCAACCTGCCAGGCCTGGCCGTGGACGCTGCCGATCTGGACGCGGTGTCGCGCCAGCTCGGCGCCCTGCTCGCGCCCGGCCTGCCGGTCGTGCTGTCCGGCAGCCTGCCGCACGGACTGCCGGCCGATGCATGGTCGCGGTTGCAGGCGCAGGCCGGAACGGCCGGTGCGCGCGTGCTGCTGGACACCAGCGGCGATGCGCTTGTGGCTGCCTTGAGTGACGCCGCGGGTGCGCTGCCCTACGCGGTCAAGCCCAATCGCCACGAACTGGAGGCCTGGACCGGCACCCAGCTGCCGGACCGCGGCGCCCTGCGTGTCGCTGGCCAGGCGTTGGTCGAACGCGGTGTTGCGCTCGTAGCGATCTCGATGGGCACCGACGGCGCGCTGTTCATTGATCGCAGCGGCGCGCTGGTCGCACGACCGCCGCGACTGGCCCGGGGCAGCACGGTCGGTGCGGGCGACGCCATGGTCGCCGGCATCGCTGCCGCGATGCTGGAGTCCTCCCTCGATCTGGCCGGTTGCGCACGGCTGGCGACCGCGTTCTCGATGAGCCGGCTGCAAAGCGGTGACGCACGACGGCTGGACCCGGCGCAGGTACGCGCATGGGCCGGCGATGTACTGATCGAGCGGTTGGATTGACCCCTCCTGCCGGAGGCACGGCGGCTGGCTTCACGCCAACCGCAGCGCCCTCGGCAAGGACGAACCCGAAGAATTCCAGGAGTTCCCATGCACGCTTCCACCGTAGTCATCGCAGCTGGCGAGCGCAGCATCGAGGCGGTTCTTGCCGCCGAAGCGCTGCGCCGCGCCGCCCGCCAGCGCGGGCTCGAGCTGATGATCGAGATCCGCAGCGACCAGGGCGTGACCGGCGCACTGCCTGCATCGAACGCCGCCGCCGCGACGCACCTGCTGCTGGTGGGTGATGGTGAGGCGGACATCGCGCGCTTCGCCAATGCTGAGATCGCGCATGCCAGCCTGGGCGAAGTACTGGACGACCCGGTTGCGGCGCTCGCACCGCTCGCGGCCGCACATTCAAACGACGCCGGCACGAATGCGGACAAGCGCATCGTTGCCGTTACCTCCTGCCCCACCGGCATCGCTCACACCTTCATGGCGGCTGAGGGGCTGCAACAGGCCGCCAAAGCGCTGGGCCATGCAATCCGGGTCGAAACCCAGGGCTCGGTCGGCGCGCAGGACGCGTTGAGCGACGAGGAAATCGCGGCCGCTGACGTCGTCCTGATCGCCGCAGACCGTGAAGTCGATGTGTCGCGCTTCGCTGGCAAGCGCCTGTTCAAGAGTGGCACCAAGCCGGCGATCAACGATGGGCAGAACCTGATCCGCAAGGCGCTGGCCGAGGCCGGGGTGCAGGCAGGTATGGCGACTACGGGCCGCCCGACCGAAAAGACCAAGGCCACCGGACCCTACAAGCACCTGATGACCGGCGTGTCGTTCATGCTGCCGTTCGTCACTGCCGGCGGCCTGCTGATCGCACTGGCGTTCGCGCTCGGCGGCATCTATGCCTTTGATGACGCGCACAAGGGGACGCTGGCCTGGTCGCTGTTCCAGATCGGCGCGAAGTCCGGCTTCATGTTGATGGTGCCGGCGCTGGCCGGTTACATCGCCTACTCCATCGCTGACCGGCCCGGCATTGCGCCCGGCATGATCGGCGGACTGGTAGCAGTGAACATGGATGCTGGCTTCATCGGCGGCATCCTGGCTGGTTTCATCGCTGGCTACGGCGTGCACTGGATCAACCGTGCGCTGCGCCTGCCGCGCAGCCTGGAAGGCCTCAAGCCGGTGCTGATCCTGCCGGTGCTGGGCACGCTGCTGGTCGGCCTGTTGATGATGTACGTGATCGGTACGCCGGTCGCCGGGCTGCTGGCGTGGCTGACCGACTGGCTGCGCGGCATGCAGGGCGGCAGCGCGATCCTGCTTGGCCTGCTGCTGGGCGGCATGATGGCGGTGGACATGGGCGGACCCGTCAATAAGGCGTCCTACGCCTTCTCTACCGCATTGATTTCCAGCCAGGTCTACACGCCGATGGCGGCGACGATGATCGGCGGCATGACGCCGCCGCTGGGTATCGCACTGGCGACATGGCTGTTCAGCAACCGCTTCACCGCCGAGGAGCGCGGCACGGCCGGTGCCGCCGGCGTGCTTGGCCTCAGTTTCGTGACCGAAGGCGCGATCCCCTACGCCGCGCGTGATCCGCTGCGCACCATTCCGGCGCTGATTCTTGGTTCTGCCGTGGCAGGTGCGATCTCGATGGCCGCTGGCGTCGAGCTGAAGGTGCCGCACGGCGGCGTGTTCGTGCTGCCGATCCCGAACGCAGTCACTCACCTCGGCATCTACCTGCTGGCACTGCTGGCGGGCGTGGCCGTCACTGCAGTCGCGTTGCGCATCCTCAAGAAGCCGGTCACCACGCCGGCCTGATCCACCCCATCACCAAGCCCCTTCCACCTCCCCTGCGCACGCAGGGGCGCAGCGACCTACGCCCTGCACAAGGACCCTCGCCCATGACCCGCTCTTCCCGACACATGTTGCCGATGGCGATCGCGCTTGCCCTGCCATCCCTGGCCACCACCGCAGACGCGAGCGACGTCTTCACTCCCAGGCTCGCCTACACCGGCGAGGCGGCCGCCACGCTTGACGGCGGCAAGCGCAGCGGCACGGCCTATGCCGGCCAGCTGATGTTCGGCGCCGACGTGAACCTGGACGCCGCGTTCGGCTGGCGGGGCGCAACGATCAAGGCCTACGGCATCAACCGCCACGGCACCAATCTCGCTAACAGAAGCACGGGCAACAGCACCTCGGTGCAGGAGATCTACGGTGGCCAGGGAACGCGCCTGGCTAACCTGACGCTCGAGCAGAAACTGCTCAACGACCGACTGGTGCTGGAAGCAGGGCGAAGCGTCGCCAACATCCATCATCTCGGTTCGGAGTTGTGCCAGTACTTCCAGGGCAACTCGGCCTGCGGCAACCCGACCTACGTATTCCGTACCAGCAACTTCACCTGGTGGCCGGTATCGAGCTGGATGGCTGATGCCACGGCATGGGTGACGCCGGATGTCTACGTACGCGTCGGCGCGTACCAGGTCGACCCGAGCCAGGCCGAAGATGGCCAGCACGGTCTGAAATGGAGCACGAACCAGGCCACCGGGTGGATCGTGCCCTACACCATCGGCTGGCGCAGCCCAGCGTCGGCGCGCTTGAAGGCTCGCTACGAACTGGGTGGCTGGCAGGACAACTCGACCTACCGCGACCCGCTGCGCGATGCCAACGGCATCCCGGCGCTGCTCAGTGGTCAGGAATACGCAACACGTCACGGTCGCTCCGGCGCGTTCGCCCGCTTCGAGCAGCAGCTCAGCAGTGATGGCAGCGGCCGTGGCCTGACCCTTTTCGGTGCGGCGCTCAAGGGCACCTCTGGCCAGTTGATCGAGGATCATTTCCTGCAGGCCGGGCTGGTGCAGAAAGGCACGTTCGCCCACCGGCCGCAGGACAGCATCGCCTTCGTCGTGACCCAGCAGAAGTACAGCAGCATGGCGCTGAAAAACCTGCGCCTTGCCCGTGCCGCAGCGGGCGGCAGCGGCACCCCGCACGGGAACCAGGTGATGATGGAGCTGAGCTATGGCATCCAGCTCACCCCGCAGCTTCGAGTCGCGCCGAACCTGCACTACATCGTGCATCCGGACCAGTTCAACGAACCCGCACGCCAGCATGACCTGCCGGATGCGCTGATCGCGGGCATGCGGATCGACTGGAACCTGTAGGAAATGTCAGGTGGTCCTGGGCGCGGCCCGTGTCAGGCACCGGGTCCACGGTCGGTCCAGGCGGCGTACCGACCGCCCGGCACCCGGATGATCGCCTGCCCTGGCCGGGGTTTCAGGTGCTGTCCGCCGCCCACGCCAAGTCGAACGTCAACGCGAGGCGCTGGCCGGGCTCCAGCCGGTGCGGCGCCAGCGTGAAGCCGTCCGGCGGACCGCTCTGCGGCTCGACACAGGTGGCGTGCGGCGTGCCGTCGTAGACCACCCAATGGTCGTGGTCCGAGCGCAGCCGCAGGCGCTGGCCTTCACGTATCAGCGTGATGTCACTGTTGGCGATGAAGCAGTCATCCCAGGGACCGGTGGTCGGATCCACACAGGGCAGCGTGGCAATACCTTCCTCGTCCCGCGGGTACATCGCACGAGGCGTGAACAGCAGCCGGTCCGGCTTCCGGAACCAGGGATGCCAGCCCAGCACCGCCGGCATCGCCTGCTCGCCGGCCTGGACCGAAAGGCGCATCTGCAGGGTGTGGGCCTGCAGCTGCAGGTCCAGCATGGCAATGCCACCGAAGGGCCAGTAGCCGTCGCGCGGCAACGCCAGCGACAACCTGGCTGCCGCCGCATCCAGCCGGTCGATCTGCCACGGTCGCGAGAAGCCCAACCCATGAATGGCATGCCCGTCGAAGTTGAGCGGCAGCCGATGCGGCCTGTCGTCAAAGCGGAACGTTCCATGGCGGATGCGCCCGGCCCAGGGCACCATCGGGTAGCAGCCCCAGGCGATCGCAGCCGCCCCGCCCTCCTGCGCATCCACCAGCCACTCCACGCCCCGGTAACGCAGGTGCGCCACGCGCCCGCCCGCCCCTGCGGCGAGCGCAACCTCCAGTTCGCCGCATCTCAGCCAGTGCAGTTCACCGGCCGGCAGCGGGGCCAGCGCATCATCCACCGGCAGCATGCGCTCAGGCCCCATACGGATTGATCGTCCGGATGCTTCCGTCCGGCTCCATGTGCAGCGGCGTGCACTTGGCCGAGCGCAGGTGGGTGCTGCCGCCGGACATCAGCGCATCGTGATAGAACAGGTACCACTGCCCTTCGAACTGGCAGATGGAGTGGTGGGTGGTCCAGCCCACGACGGGCGTGAGGATCACGCCAGCATAGGTGAACGGCCCGTACGGGCTGTCTCCCACGGCGTAGCACAGCTGGTGGGTGTTGCCAGTGGAGTACGACAGATAGTAGCGACCCTGGTACCTGTGCAGCCACGGGCCTTCGAAGAAGCGGCGCGCATGGTCGTCCGCACGCAGCGGCTGGCCATGCTCATCCAGGATCTGCACTTCGCGGGTGGGTTCGGCCAGCTCGGTCATGCCGACATCCAGGCGGCCCACGCGCGGCCCCAGGGCCGGCGCGCTGCCCTCGGGCTCCTCGTGGGCCTCGCTGTACTGGTTGTCACGATACTTCTGCAGCTGCCCGCCCCAGATGCCGCCGAAGTACAGGTAGTGGCTGCCGTCCTCGTCTTCGAACACGGCCGGGTCGATCGAGTACGCGTCCTTGATCGGCTCCGGCTGGGGCACGAACGGGCCCTCCGGCCGCGTACCGATCGCCACGCCGATGCGGAACCGGCCCTCGGCGTCCTTGGCCGGGAAGTACAGGTAGTAGTGGCCATCGCGGCAGGCGGCATCGGGGGCCCACATCTGTTTCCGCGCCCAGGGCACGTCGCGCACGTGCAGCGCCATGCCGCAATCCATGGCCGCGCTATCGGGCGTATCCATCTTCAGCACATGGTAATCCTGCATGCCGAAATGGCCACCTTCGTCGTCGAATGGCTGGCCACCGTCGATGTCGTGCGAGGGATAGATGTACAGGCGCCCCTCGAACACGTGCGCCGAAGGGTCGGCGGTGTAGATGTGGGTCACCAGCGGTTGCGAAATGGCGTGCGCGGTGAGCTGCGCAAGACGGGCTTTGCTGGCCTGGCCGTCTTCGCCGGCATGGAGGTCGATCATGGTTGTCATCTTGGCGTTACGCGGAGGCGTCGGCGGAACGTCGACGCAGGTGGAGGTCCTGCTCGATGCGGGTTTCGGTGCGCTTGTCGATCCTGTAGAAGAACAGCAGCGCCACGGCGAGCAGGAAAGGAAGGGAGCAGTAGACGCTTACGGTCAAGCGGATGCCCTGCACCACGCCCTCAGGCTGTTGCGCCAGTCCTGCCTGGTAGCCGTAGTGGGCAAGGATCGCGGCGACCAGCGCGCCTCCGACGCTGAGGCCGATCTTCAGCCCGCACAACATCGCCGAGAAGATGATCGCCGTTGCCCTTCGATGGTTCTTCCACTCCGAGTAGTCCGCGACGTCGGCGATCATCGCCCACAGCAACGGGATGGTGATGCCATAGCAGAAGCCATGCAGCATGAAGGCTGCGAACGCCACCGCCACCGCCGTCGGGGGGAACAGGTAGAAGGCCAGCAGGAACAGGGTCGAGACAAACAGGGCGCCACCGAAGACATCGCGCTTGCCGAAGCGATCCGCCAGCCGCCGTGATGCGCCGATACCCAGGATCATGCAGAGGATGCCGCACGCGTTGAACAGGCTGAACGCCGAGGTGGCCGCATCCTTCGGCCAGGTGAACGCCGCGAAACCGGCGCTGGCCAGGGCGCCATTCAATGCACTGATCAGGCCGTTGAAGCCTGAGTTTTCCAGGAAGCCGGCCAGCGCCGCTTCGCTCATGTAGTACTGGAAGTAATAGATGTAGGTGCCGCCTTTCAACGCCAGGTTGATGAACACCAGCACGGTCAGCGCCAGCATCACCTGCCACGGGCGGTTGTGCAGCAGGTCCGACAGGTCCTGCACTATGCCGCCGGTCTGCTCGCGCGTCGGCACGATGCGCTCGCGGGTGGTGGCGAAGGTGATCAGGAAGAACACCGTGCCGATCAGTGCGAAGGCGGTCATGACCTGTTCAAAGCCGCGCACCCGGTCGCCATTGCCCAGGATCAGCACCAGCGGCATCAGCAGCACCTGGATGATGAACTGCGCGATCATCACGGCCACGAAGCGGTAGGCCGACAGGCTGTTGCGCTGGGCCATGCTGCCGGTCAGCACGCCGCTCAACGCGGAGTACGGCAGGTTGTTCGCGGCGTAAACGCAGACCAGCAGCGCGTAGGTGGCCAGTGCATAGATCACCTTTCCGCGCTCGCCCAGGTCGGGGGTGCTGAACGCCAGCAGTGACAGTACGCCAAAGGGAATGGCCGTCCACAGGATCCACGGGCGGAAGCGGCCCCAGCGGGTGGACGTTCGGTCAGCCGCGATGCCGATCAACGGCGTGAACACGAACGCACCCAGCAGGCCGACCACGAAGATGATCGTGGCCGCGGTGGCAGCTGGCAGGCGGTAGACGTCGGTGTAGAAGAATGCCAGGTACGTGATCAGGGTCTGGAAGATCAGGTTGGCGGCGAGATCGCCCAGGCTGTAGCCGAGCTTCTCGCGTACCGATAGCGCGTGTTCAGTGCTTGCCATGCAGCGGACATCCTGGAAAAGGGATCGGGTCGAAGGGGAATCGATGCCGGCGGGGGCGATCAGTCATGCGCGGGCACCACGGTGAACCTGCCCCGCGCACGTATATCGGCACTGGACGCCCCCACCCTGACCTCGTAGGCACCGGGCTGCACCGCGTACGCCGCACGCGCCTCGTCATAGTGGCGCAGGGCCTGCGCCGCCTCCAGGGTGAACGTCACCGTGCGGCGTTCGCCCGGGGCCAGCTGGACGCGCTGGAAGCCACGCAGTTCCTGCACGGCATCGCCGCTGCCGGCATGCTCGCGCCGCACGTACAGCTGTACCACTTCGTCACCGCTGCGCGTGCCCGTGTTGGCGACATCCACTGCCACGCCCAGGCGGCCATTGGCGCGGAGGCTGTCTGCATCGAGGCGGAGCGTTCCATAGTCGAACCGCGTATACGACAGACCGTGACCGAACGGATACAGCGGCGTGCCGCGGAAGTAGCGATAGGTGCGGCCCTCCATGGCGTAGTCGTCGAATGCCGGCATCGCTTCGCCGGCCCTGTAGAACGTGACCGGCAAACGGCCAGAGGGATTGACGTCGCCGAACAGCGCCTGGCCGACAGCGGTGCCGCCGCGTTGCCCCGGGTACCAGCTCATCAGGATCGCCGGCAGATGCGCCTGCGCCCAGTCCACGGCGATGGCCGAGCCACCGGTGAGCACCATCACCACCGGCTTGCCGGCGCCGTGCAGGGCCTCCAGCAGGGTGCGCTGCGGCGCGGGCAGCCGCAGGTCGGTACGGTCGCCACCGGCAAAGCCCGGGTAGTTGACCGTCATCTCTTCGCCTTCGACATCGCCGGTGAGGCCACCGACGAACACCACCACATCGGCATCGCGTGCTGCATCCAGCGCTTCGTCGAAGGGCGCCTTGGCGCCGGGCATGCGCCACCCAAGGCGCACGCCCGCATCGCGCTGGTCGTCGTAGTACTCCAGTGTCAGCGCATAGGCACGCCCGGCCTGCAGGTCCAGTTCGACGCCCTCGGCATGCAGGCGATCAGTATTCACCCAATGATCGATCACACGCTTGCCGTCCAGATACAGGCGGTAGCCATCATCGCCGGCCACCTCCAGCCGGTAACGGCCGGACACGGGTGGCAGCAGTTGGCCACTCCAGCGGATGCTGAAGCGGTCGTTGGGAATCCCCTGCCCCGGTGCCGCTTCGCCACGTGCCAGCAGGTTGTCGGTCGGCGAGCCGCGGTCCCAGCGGAAGCCGATCTGCGCGTCGGTACGCACCAGTGCCGGAGTGCCGGACAGGTCGGGCGTGCGGAAGTACTCACCGCGCAGGCCACGCTCGGGCGAGTCCGCCGAGGGCCGCAGGTAGGTCGGCTCGATCAGCGGTGTGGCGCCGGGATCGTCACGGCCTTCCACGAGGTCGACGCCGCGGGCATAACGCACTTCAACGCCCTTGGCCGCCTCGCGTATGCCCTGCAGTATCGTCACCGGCGCGGCCGGTGTGCCGAAGTAGTTGCCGAGCAGCGCCATGGTGTCGTCGGCGGTGGGTCCAACCACGGCAATGCGCCTGGTGTTGCGTGACAGTGGCAGGATGCCGTCGTTCTTCAGCAGCACCAGCGATGCCTGCGCGGCCTTGAGCGCGAGCGCATCATGGGCCGGCGCCTGGTTCACCGAGGCGGGAATGCGCGCCCAGCGCACCCGCTCCGCTGGGTCGAACATGCCCAGGCGCATCCGTGCGGTGAACAGGCGGGTCACTGCATCGTCGATCTCCGCCTCGCTGATCAGCCCCTGGCGCACGGCCGAGGGCAATGTGGCGTACTCCTGGCCGCATTCCAGCTCGGTGCCGTTCCTCACCGCCAGCGCCGCAGCGGCTTCGCGCGTGGTGACGATACGGTGGTGCTTCCAGATATCGACGATGGCCCAGCAGTCCGAGACCACGTAGCCCTTGAAGCCCCAGTCGCGTCGCAGCACATCGCGCAGCAGGAAACGGCTGGCACTGGCGGACTCGCCGTACACGCGGTTGTAGGCGCCCATGACCGCATCGACGTCGCCCTCCTTCACCAGCGCCTCGAACGCCGGCAGGTAGGTGTCGTACAGGTCGCGTCGGCTGGGCCGTGCATCGAAGTGATGGCGGTCGGCCTCCGGGCCGCTGTGCACGGCCAGATGCTTGGCGGTGGCGTCCAGCTTGCGGTAGACGGGGTCGTCGCCCTGCAGGCCACGTACGAAGGCCACGCCCATGCGCGCGGTGAGGTACGGGTCCTCGCCATAGGTTTCCTGTCCGCGGCCCCAGCGCGGGTCGCGGAAGATGTTGACGTTCGGCGACCAGAAGGTCAGCCCCTGGTAACGCCCGTGCAAGCCTTCGCGGAGGAACTGGTGGTGCTTTGCGCGGGCCTCGTCGCTGATGGTCGCGGCCACCTGCCCCATCAACGGTACATCGAAGGTCGCGGCCAGGCCGATCGCCTGCGGAAACACCGTGGCCTGCCCTGCCCGTGCGACGCCGTGCAGTCCCTCGTTCCACCAGTCGTAGGCGGGTACCCCCAGCCGTTTGATCGCCGGCGCGGCGTTCTGCATCTGCGCGGCCTTCTCTTCCAGCGTCATCTGCGCGACGAGTGCGGCGGCCCGTTGCTCGAAGCTGGCCGAAACGTCCAGCCAGGGCCGCGGCGCGGCCGCGGACGCGGCGGCCGCCACGCAGGTCAGTACGAACAGGGCGGCCCCACCGCGCAAGGTACGGCGGCGGGCCTTGGACGAAATCGACAGCCTCATTTGCTTCTCCCGGTGCGCTCGTCGCGCGCGAAAGGACCCAGCAGTGCGCCCACGAAGCCGCCTGCCCGGTCCGTACTCAGAACGGTGCCGTCCCCCCCGCCTGCGAGCAGTTGCCAGCCCTGCCCATCGCCGGTGTCGAACGAGAACGCATAGTCGCCCTCGTTGCCGGCAATCTTCAGGCGCAGTGCTGCAGGCACCGGTACTTCACGGCTGGCCAGCGTCCGCGTGCTGCGGCCACCGTCGCGCGCTTCGAGGAAGAGCGAGAGGCGCCCCCCGCCAAGGTCACGAACGCCAAGGAAGTACCAGTACGCCTCGCTCTGGAACGCCGCCAGACCGGCGGCGACTCCGGAAGCTGGCGGGGTCATCGCGGTGCTCGCCTCGAAGCGCAGATGCTGCTGGCGCCGGCCGAGAAATGCCGGATTGCGCAGCGTGTCCAGATCCTCGGCGAGCGGGTGCACGGCCAGCATGCCGGGGCGCGTGGCCAGGTCGGCCCAGGCATGCCTGGGCACCCGCACGCGCAGCCACTGTGGATCAAGTGTCGGGCCATCGAAATTGTCGCGCGCTACGAAATTGCCGGTCGAAGGGGCCTGGGATGCCTCGCCCTGCATCCACGCGGGGGCCTTGGCCACATAGGGAATGGCCTGGTCAACCGGCAGGATCTGCGGCCAGCCATCCTGCCAGCGCACCGGCAACAGGTAGGTCTCGCGCCCGGTGTTGTAGTGCCGCTTCTGGTAGTTGCGGCTGGCCAGGAACACCGCCCACCACGAGCCATCCGGGCCTTCGACCAGGTCGGCATGGCCGGCATTGGTGATCGGAAGTGGACGGTCGTCCGGCAGTTCGCGCTGGGTCAGGATCGGATTGCCCGTATAGGGAACGTAGGGGCCCCACACCGTGCGGCTGCGCAGCACCACCTGCGAATGCTGCGGCCCGGTACCTCCTTCAGCGTCGGACAGGTAATACCAGCCCTCCCGCTTGTAGATATGCGGTCCCTCGATCCAGATGGGATTCTTCGCCGGCTCCACGCCTCCATCAACCAGCACCCGGCGCGGCCCGACCGGCCTGAATGCCGCCAGATCGATCTGCTGCATCCAGATGGCGCGGTGCCCGTCGTAGCGCGGCGGGCCGGGCGGTGCATCGTTGTTGACCAGGTATACCTTGCCGTCATCGTCGAAGAACAGTGACGGGTCGATGCCATCGATGCCGGGCAGCCAGTGCGGATCGGACCACGGACCGGCCGGATCGCGCGCGGTGGCGATGAAGTTGCCACCACTGTCGGTGGCGGTGGTGACGACGTAGAAGGTACCGTCGTGGTACTCGATGGTCGGCGCGAAGATGCCGCGCGATACGCTCAGGCCGTCGAAATCCAGTTGCGTGGGGCGGTCAATCACATTGCCGATCTGCTTCCAGTGCACCAGGTCGGCACTTTCGAACACCGGAATGCCCGGGAAGTAGGTGAAGCTGGAATTGACCAGGTAGAACCGGCCGTTCGCGCGCACGACGCTGGGATCGGCATGGAAGCCGGCCAGGACAGGATTGCGGTAGTGGCCGGCCGGCAGCGGCACTTCAAACGCCTGGTCATTGCCGCGGTACTCGAACCAGTCGAAGTACACCGGGGGAGCATCCGGCGGCGCGCTGGCCCGGGTGGTTGCGGCCGACAGCAGGAACAGCGCCCCCAGCAGGTGGCGCGCCATCGACCTCAGGCCGGCCCTGTCGCGGGCCAGAGGGGACTGCTTGGACAACGTCATCATCGTCGGGCCTCGGCTTCGGCAATGGGAAGTTCGAACGGGCCGGCCGGCGCCCCGCTGCGGTCGCGCAGCGTGCACACCGGGCCATCGGCCCAGCAGTAGCGCACATGCGTTGCGCGCGTGGACAGCGGGCCGCGCAGCAGGATCCGGCGCGCATCCAGTCCGGCATCGGCGTACTCGCAGTGGCGCGTATGGCCCCTGGCCTCGCACAGTTCAAAGCCGATCGGACGCAGTGCGCCGGTCGCGGTGAGCGCGCCTTCGACATCCTCGAACGCAATGGCGACGCCCGTGGGCGTCCGCACGGCGGTGACCGCTCGCGGGCCCGACGGTGCTACGCCCTGCTCGCCGTACACCACATGGCGCGCCACGCGCGCCAGGCGGCGCCCGAGCTCCTGCTTGTTCGGCGGATGGATGTCGTAGGCGTCGCCGATGTCGATGGCAATGGCAAGACCGCTCTGCGCATCCTCGGCCGCGACGCGCCGCTGCGCCTCACGCACCTGCGCCCAGCCGCTGTCGGCGGGCGCAGCCGGCGGCTGGCCGTAGCCGGCCAGTTGTACCAGCAGCAGTGGCGTGCGCGCACCGAACTGCCGCCGCCAGTCCTCGCGCAGCGCACGCAACCGCACTGCATAGGCCGCACCATCGCCGGTGTTCGATTCACCTTGATACCAGAGCATGCCGCGCAGCCCGAAGCCCCCGAGCGGTGCGATCATTCCGTTGTACAGCGTCGACAGCCCGGTGGCGGCCTGCCAGGGGGCAAACGGCGGCGCCTGTTGGCCCGGCGCAACCCGATACAACCACGGTCCCTGCAGTGGCACCCGCTCGCCGGTATCGAACTGCAGGCGGTGTGCCGTTGAAGGGCCGGCCAGGCCGCCTTCGCTGTAGGTGTCCAGCACGTTGACCGCAATGCTGTTGGATCCTGCCTTCAGCAGGCCATGTGGCAACGGGTAGCGCCTCTCGCCGGCGCCGTACTGGCTGCCGACGGCGACCCCGTTCACCCAGGTCACATCCACCTCGTCAGCCGATGCCAGCTCCAGGGTCGCGCCGCGTGCAGCCTGTTCAGCGCTCAGCATCACCTGCGTGCGATACCAGACCATACCGTTGTAATCGGCAAGCGCGGGCACGTTCCACCGCTCCCACGCCCCCAGCGCGGCCGGTGCGCGTGACCAGCCGCCGTCATCGGTGTCTGCGCGCCAAGGTGCGTCGCCGGGCAGCGCGCCGTCACGCATGGCCCACCAGTGCTGCCAGTAGCGGCCCCAGGCTGCCCGTGCCTCCAGCGGATCACGCGCAGAGCGCGCGAGGATATCGAGTGCCTCGTCCAGGCTATCCTGCCCTCGCAGTGCACCCACGCTGGTCCAGGCCTCGATCCGCGAGCCCCCCCACGCCGCCTCGATCAGCCCCATCGGCACGTCGACGGTGCGCTGCAGTTCGCGCGCGAAGTAGAAGCAGGTGGCGGAGAAATCGCGCACCGTATCAGGCGTTGCCGATGTCCAGGCAGTGCTGCCGTTGAAGCTCTCCCGTGCCTGCACGGCGGCGTGCTGCGGCACGGTGAACAGCCGGATCCGTGGCATCGTGGCCGAGGCGATCTCGCTGGCAGCGTTGAGCGAGCGCCACACCGGCAGCTCCATGTTCGACTGGCCCGAGCACAGCCACACGTCGCCCATCAGCACATCGCGCGCCGTCTGCCGGCGCGTTCCGTCGTTTACCTCCAGCGTGTAGGGACCGCCAGCGGCGACCGGGGACAGCATCGCCTGCCAGCGGCCTGCGGCGTCCGCCCGGCTGCTCACCGCCTGCCCCGCAAACGTCACGGAAACCGGCTGCCCGGGGCCTGCGCGCCCCCAGACCGCAATGGGCCGGTCGCGCTGCAGGACCGCGTGATCCTTGAACAGGGGATGCAGCAGTCCCGTCGTTTCCCGCGCCGCGGCCGGCATCGCCACTACTGCCGCAGCCATCATCAACAGCGCACACCCGACCGCTCCGAATCTGCTCATCGGCCATCCCCCGGTGCGAACGGAAACTGCAAGGCCTGGTAGTACGACAACGGATGCGGCGGCGGCCGCTCGCCGGCGGGCAGTGGCCGGCCACTGAGCGACTGGAAGTACGCCACGCTGGCGTCACGCCACCATTGCGCTTCGTCGTGCTGGATCTGCAGGAACGCCGCGACGTGCCGATGCCGCTGCGGATCGATCCGGTCGCTCAGGCCGGCCCAGGTCGCCTGCATCGACTGCACCTGGCGCACGCCGCGCGAATAGCGCCCGACCAGTTCGTCCCAGAGCGTCCTGCCCGAGCGCATGCGGCGGTCCCACGGCACATGATGGAACCACAGCAGCAGCGACTCGGGCACCCGCTCGGGGTCGCCATAGACCTCGGCCACCTGCGGCGCGTACTGGCCCACGGCGTTGCTTCCGCTGGCGCTGCGGTCAAAGCCGATGCCCTTGCTATCTGCGCGGTGGTAGTACACCGACGTCCAGTCCGCACGCGGGCCGCCGTCCACCCAGGGGCCGGGGCCGTAGTGATGGCCGCGTGCCATCAGGTGATGCAGGCCCAGCGGCGTCATGTAATCCACCACCGCCTCGCGCGAGTCCATCATCATCCGCACGATCGGGCCGGTCACCTGCGGGTCGGGCGAGAAGGTCAGCGCTGCCCAGTCTTCGGCAATCGCGCGCGCGGATTCCTGCGGGTTCCAGGCCAGTCGGCCGAAGGCGTACCAGTTGGCCTGATCGAAGTGCGAGCCACTCCAGGTGCGGTCCACGCCGATGTTGGCGACGCCGGCGATACCGGTCAGCGCATGCCCCTCCAGCGAGCCATCGACCACGCGGGAGACCGTGGAGCCTTCGCTGCGTGCATGGGTGTCGGCCTGCAGCACTTCCTCGTAGAGCGTTCCCAGGTACACCAGGTGCGTCGCAAAACCCAGGTACTCCTTGGTGATCTGCAGCTCCATCATCAGCGGCGTGCGCGGCATCGCGCCAAACAAGGGGTGGAACGGCTCGCGCGGCTGGAAGTCGATGGGGCCGTTCTTCACCTGCACGATCACGTTGGGGCGGAAGGCGCCGTCCAGCCCGACAAACTCGCTGTATGCCTGCTTGGCGCGATCTTCGGGAACCACGTGCGAATACACGAAGGCCCGCCACATCACCACACCGTTGTAGGGCGCCAGCGCGTCGGCCAGCAGGTTGGCGCCGTCGGCATGGGAACGACCGTAATCCTGCGGGCCGGGTTGCCCTTCGGAGTTCGCCTTGACCAGGAAGCCGCCAAAATCCGGAATGCGCGTATGGATCTCATCGACCTTGTCGCGCCACCAGCGCCGCACAGCCGGATCCAGGGGATCAGCCGTTGCCAGGCCGCCGAGTTCGATGGGTGCACTGAAGCGCGCGCTCAGGTAGACCCGGATGCCATAGGGGCGGAACAGGTCGGCCAGCGCGGCGGCCTTGGCCAGATAGGCCGGCGACAGGCTCATCGCACTGGCATTGACGTTGTTGAGGACGGTGCCGTTGATGCCGAGCGAGGCGTTGGCACGGGCGTAGTCGGTGTAGCGCGGGTCACGCCACTGCGGCAACGTCTGCCAGTCCCAGAGCGAGCTGCCTGCATAGCCACGCTCGACGTAACGATCCAGGTTGTCCCAATGGTTGAGCACACGCAGTGCGACCCGAGGCGACTCACGCACCTCCAGCCCCCGCAGCGACGTGCCACGCTGCAGCAGGCGCAGCAGATGGAAGGTGCCGTACAGCACGCCGACATCCTGGCGTGCCGCCACCAGCAGTACATCGCGCCCCTCGATCCGGACCCGCCGGATCAGGAACCCCCCGTCGCCCAACGTGGCGATCTCGTTGCCGTACGCGGCGACGAGGGTCGAGGATTGCGGTGTGCCCAGCACCAGGGCATGGTCAGTAGTGATTGCCGTTCGCATTGGCGGGGCCGTTCCCAGCAATCCAGAAAGGCTGCGCGCAAGCTCGTCGCGGGTAGCGCGCTGCATCGGCGTGCAATCCGGGGCCACGACTTCGGCCAGTTGCCGCCGGTAATCGGCAGCGACCGTTGCGGCAACCGGCTGGTAGCGCATCCACAGCGCATAGCCATCCTCCGCCCGTGCCCCGCCAGCACAGGCCAGCAGCACGACCACGGCCCACAGGCGCGTGCCGACAGCACGCAACAAGGGCGTTAACATGCGTCTTTGTAGACTACGTCCGGGCCCGGGGCAGCGCATCATCGTCCTTCGCACCCGCGCGGCAGCGCCACCAAGAACAAAGGGATCGTGCATTGGACAAGCCGAAGAAATCGGTTCGCCGCAGAACCGCAGGCGTGACGATCGACGAGGTTGCGGCCCTTGCCGGCGTTTCGCCGATGACCGTGTCGCGGGTGATCAACCAGGGCAAGGTGCGCGACGTCACCCGCGAGCGCGTGCTGCGCGCCGTGCGTGAGCTGGGCTATACGCCCAATCTTGCCGCCAGTTCGCTGGCCGCCGCACAGCACACGCGCATTGCGCTGATCTACACCAACCCCAGCGGCGCCTACCTGCGTGAACTGCTGGTGGGCCTGCTGCGCGTCGCCTCCAGTTCCGCCATCCAGCTGGTCATCGACTACTGGGACAACCTGGATGCCGAATCCGAACGCAGGGCGGCGCGCGCGCTCGCCGGACGCGTCGACGGGGTGATCCTGCCGCCGCCTCTTTGCGAATCGCAGGCCGCCGTAAGCGAACTGGTCAAGGCTGGCATTCCGGTGGTGGCCATCGCATCGGGGCGCCTGAGCGAGGCCCTGTCCTGCGTCCGCATCGACGATTTCAGTGCGGGCAGGGAAATGACCGATCACCTGCTCCGGCAGGGACACACCCGCATCGGCTTCATCCGTGGGCGCGATGACCTGAGCGCAAGTGCGCTCCGCTACGACGGGTTCGTCACCGCCCTGCGCGAGGCCGGGCTGGCGGTGGACCCCGGCCTGGTCCAGCACGGTGACTACACCTACCGGTCCGGCCTGGCTGCGGCCGAGAAGCTGCTGTCCCAGCGCCGGCCACCGACCGCGATTTTCGCCAGCAACGACGACATGGGCGCCGCCGCCATCTCGGTGGCGCATCGGCGCGGGCTGGAAGTGCCGCGCGACCTGTCGGTCGTGGGTTTCGATGACACCTCGGCCGCCACCACCGTGTGGCCGGAACTGACCACGATCCACCAGCCCATCGCCTCGATGGCCAACGCGGCCGTCGACATCCTGCTGCGCACCATCCGCCGTCCGGCGGCGGACGCAACGGTGCTGCGCGATCATGTGATGCCGCATCGGCTGATCGCACGCGATTCGGTCGCCGCGCCACCCCGGCGGCGGTAGCGCAGGCATCATGCTCCGCATCCGAGGGTGACCTCGGCTTCGTTCAGCGCACCCAGCGCGACGCGTGACACGGAGATCGTCATCGCATCGCCCGTCACCACCGACCACGGTCGGTCGATCGCGTCCAGCTTGGCGCCCGCCTTGGCCAGGCACTTCAGCGGCACGCCAACACGCTTCCACTGGCCTTGTGGAAGCGCCGCCAGCGACGACCCGATGGCGATGCGTGCCGAGCAGCCCGCGCCGCAACCGACCGACAGCCACACCTCACCCTGCGGCGCAGCGTCGACCCGCAGCGTGGTCAGCAGCATCAGGTCGCCGTTGGATTCGCGCTGCAGGTCCAGCGCCGTGTGCGACTGCAGTGCAGCGACGGCCTCGCCCTTGCCCGACCAGGCCAGGCGTCGCCCATCCTCCTGCGCCAGATGATCCACGCCGGTGATCTTCAGCCGGTCATCTGGCAATGCGTCCGGTACGCGGGTCACCGTCAGGCCCTGGCCAGCGGCATCCTCGAGTCGCAGCGCCATGCCAGGGCCTGCGTCACCACGCGCGAAGTAGACGCCGGTCGCGCCCTCGTTGCCGGTCACGCCCGATGCCTCCGGCAGCGCGGCCAGGTCGCCGTTGTCGGCGTAGGTCAGGCCGAAGCCGAACGCAAACAACGGATCGTAGTCCTTCTGGCCAACGTTGTTGGCGTACTGGGTGGCGGTGCGCGGCCAGCTGAAACTGAGCTTGCCCTTGAAATCGTGCTGCACGCGGCCATCGCTTCCGCGCAGCAGTACATCGGCAATGCCGGCGCCTTCCGAGCCCGGCAGCCAGGCAGCCACGAAGGCATCGGCGGCATTGATTTCCCGGTTCACCCAGAGCGGCCGCCCGCTCAGGAAAACCGCAACAACCGGTATGCCTTCGGCCTTGAGCCGCTTGAGCAGCGCCAGGTCCGTTTCGTTGCCGGGCTTGTAGGCCAGCGTCGGCCGGTCTCCCTGGAACTCGGCATAGGGGTCTTCGCCAAACACCACCACCGCCACATCGGGCCTCACTGCATAGCGACCGTCAACGGCAAGCACGGCTTCACCACCCGCCGCGCTGGCCTGGCGCGCGATGCCCTCATAGATCGTGTCCGCATTGGGGAAGTCCTTGCGGGTGGTGCCGGTGCCCTGCCAGTTGAGCGTCCAGCCGCCCGCCTGCTTGCCGACATCGTTGGCACCGTCGCCGGCCACGAGGATCCGCTGCTTCGGAGACAGCGGCAGGACGTGGTCCTGGTTTTTCAACAGGACCAGCGATTCGCGCACGGCCTGCCGGGCGACCGCGCGATGTGCCGGCGCGCCGATCAGTGCGAACTGCCCGCCGACGGCCCGCGTGGATGGCCTGCCGGCCTCGAACAGCCCAAGGCGGAACTTGACCCGCAGGATCCGGCGCACTGCATCGTCCAGCCGCTGCGTCGTGATCCGGCCGTCCTTGACCGCAGCCAGCGTCGTCTCGTAGAAGCCCTTCCAGCTGTCCGAAGCCATCGCCATGTCCAGGCCCGCGATGATGGTGGCCGGGCAGTCTGTGGTGGTGCAGCCCTTGACCTGTCCATGACCATTCCAGTCACCCACCACGAAGCCACCGAAGTTCATGCGGCCCTTGAGCACATCGGTGAGGTAATGCCGGTGCCCATGCATCTTTTCACCGTTGACGCTGTTGAACGACGCCATTGCGGTCTGCGCGCCGGCGGCGATTGCCGGCGGGTATCCGGCCGCGTGGATGCGCACCAGATCTGACTCGCTGATACGGGTGTCGCCCTGGTCCTTGCCGTCAGTGGTGCCACCATCGCCCAGGAAGTGCTTCACCGAGGCGATTACATGGCGGCCATCGAGGAACTCCGGTGTTCCCACCCTGCCCTGCAATCCCTCCACCATGGCGGCGGCATAGCTGGCCACCACCTCCGGCGATTCGGAGTAGCCTTCGTAGGTGCGTCCCCAGCGATCATCCTGGGGTACCGCAACGGTCGGCGCGAACGTCCACTCCATGCCGGTGACGCGGGTCTCCAGCGCGGTGATGCCACCGATCTGCCGCAGCAGCTCCGGATTGCGCGTGGCGCCCAGCCCGATGTTGTGCGGGAACAACGTGGCACCCATGATGTTGCTCTGCCCGTGCACGGCATCGATGCCGAACAGCAGAGGGATGGGCTTGCCGCCTTTGGACGTATCCATGGAGGCGTCGTAGAACGCGTCGGCCAGCGCCAGCCATTCGGCCGGCGAGGCGTCATAGCGGCCACCGGGATCGGAGTTGCCTCCGGCCAGGATCGAGCCGAGGCGGTAGCGGCGCACGTCGTCGGGGGTGACGCTGGCGATGTCGCCCTGCACCAGCTGGCCGACCTTTTCCTCCACCGTCATGCCGGCCATCAGGTCGGTGATGCGCTTCTCCAGTGCCGGATCCGCGGCCAGCGGCCAGGCGACCTTCGGCCAGGGATCATTGTCGGTAGCTGCGGCGGCGGCAGCCCGGTCCTGGCCGCGGCAGCCGAGCAATCCCAGCATCAGTGCGGCGACCAACGCGCCGCTGCGGATTACCAAGGCCTGCGATGTCATGGCGCTCATCCTTCCATCTGCTCCAGTTCCTTGCCCTTGGTCTCGTGCACATGCCGGACCACGAAAATCACCGAGATCACGGCAGCCACCAGGTAGATGCCGTAGGTGGCTGCCAGCCCTGCCGCGGCCAGCAGCATCGGGAACGTCACCGTGACCACGAAGTTGGAGGTCCATTGCGCTGCGCCAGCGACCGCCAGTGCCGAACCGCGGATCTGGTTCGGGAACATCTCGCCCAGCATCACCCACATCACCGGCCCCCAGGACAGATTGAAGAACACGACGTAGGCATTGGCCGCCACCAGCGCCAGCGTGCCCATGCGACCGGGCAGCTGCAGGTGCCCGTCCGCCAGCGAACCGCTGGCAAAGGCCACCACCACCAGTGCAAGCGACAGCGACATCCCTGCCGAGCCGAACCACAGCAGGGGCTTGCGGCCGATCCGGTCAATCAGCAGTACCGTGACAACGCAGGCACCGATGCTCAGCGCGCCGGACAGCACGTTGATCAGCAGCGCGTCGTTTTCGGAAAAGCCGACCGCCTGCCACAGCACGGCGCCGTAATAGAACACCACGTTGATGCCGACCAGCTGCTGGAAGCAGGCCAGCCCGACGCCGACCCAGACAATCGGGCGGATCCGCCCGGTCGCCCGGCTCTTCAGGTCGGACAGTCGAGGGCGATGATGGTCGTTGGACAACGAGGCATCGATCTCCTCGAGCGTGGCGCGGGCCTTGTCGCTGCCCAGCAGCCGGGTCAGCACCCGCAGTGCATCGTCCTTGCGCCGCTTCACCACCAGGTAGCGCGGGCTCTCAGGAATGGTCAGCAACAGCAGCAGGAACAGCAGCGATGGCGCGGCCTGCATCCAGAACATCCAGCGCCAGGCGGCCTGCCCACCCCACAGCGGTTCGGTCGACGCGCCCGCTGCAGCCGCCAGCAGGTAGTTGGACAGGAAGGCAGCGGTGAGCCCGGTGATGATGGCGATCTGCTGCACCGTAGCCAGGCGGCCGCGATAGCGGGCTGGAGCGACCTCGGCAATGTAGGCCGGCGAGATCACGCTGGCCGCGCCTACCGCGAATCCGCCCACCACCCTCGCCGCAATGAACCAGCCCGACGAGACCGCCGCCCCGGCACCGAGCGCCGACAGCAGGAACATCACTGCCGAAAGGATCAGCACGTTGCGACGGCCGAGGCGGTCGGCCAGCCGTCCAGCACTGAACGCGCCCACCGCACAGCCCAGCAGCATCGACGCGATCTCGAAGCCCTGCATCCATTCGCCGGACCGGAACGCCTGGTGCAGGCCATCCTGGGTGCCATTGATCACACCGCTGTCGAAGCCGAACAGAAAACCGCCAA
Source organism: Stenotrophomonas geniculata ATCC 19374 = JCM 13324 (assembly GCF_001431625.1). Classification (GTDB taxonomy): domain Bacteria; phylum Pseudomonadota; class Gammaproteobacteria; order Xanthomonadales; family Xanthomonadaceae; genus Stenotrophomonas; species Stenotrophomonas geniculata. The sequence continues at coordinate 128,411 of NZ_LLXT01000138.1, read as the reverse complement.
TCGTCGCTACCACGCTGATCAGTACGATCAGTCGTGTGTTTTCACCGCTGCCTGCTGCCTGGTTCATCCCCGTCCCCTTGAGTGCACCGTTGCGCCCTTCGCCTGCCGCGCTCAGCGCAGCAGGTATTGGTTGAGCAGGTTTTCGTAACGCTCCTGCTTGCCGCTGGCCTGGCGCGGTTCGCCGAGCCGGGAGGCCAGTGCCGCCAGGTCCGGCAGGCTGAGCGTGCCACGCTCGAAATCCTGGCCGGCACCGCTGTCGAAACTTGCGTAGCGCTCCTTGCGCCATTGCTCCCAGGGCGACTCGGTCAGCAGTGCATGGGCAACCTCCAGGCCGCGTGCGAACGCGTCCATGCCGCCAATGTGGGCAATGAACAGATCCTCCAGGTCGGTCGACTCGCGGCGCACCTTCGCATCGAAGTTCAACCCGCCCTCCAGCCCACCCTGGCGCAGCACGACCAGCATCGCGCCGACGGTGTCGTACAGATCGCTGGGGAACTGGTCGGTGTCCCAGCCGTTCTGCGCGTTGCCGCGGTTGGCGTCGATGCTGCCCAGCAGGCCGTGATCGGACGCGACCTGCAGATCGTGCTCGAAGGTGTGCCCGGACAATGTGGCGTGGTTGGCCTCGATGTTGAGCTTGAAGTCCTTGTCCAGCCCATGCTCCTTCAGGAAACCCACCACCGTGGCACTGTCGAAGTCGTATTGGTGCTTCATCGGCTCCATCGGCTTGGGCTCGATCAGGAAGTTGCCCTTCAGACCAATGCTGCGGCCGTAGTCGCGGGCCATGGTCAGGAAGCGTGCGACGTGCTCGATCTCGCGCTTCATCTGGGTATTGGCCAGCGACGCATAGCCCTCGCGTCCGCCCCAGAACACGTAATGCTCGCCGCCCAGCTCGACCGTCGCTTCCAGTGCAACCTTGACCTGCACGGCTGCACGCGCGACCACCGCGAAGTCAGGATTGGTCGATGCGCCGTTCATGTAGCGCGGGTGCGAGAACAGGTTGGCCGTGCCCCACAGCAGCTTCACGCCGGTGGCCTCCTGGCGCGCCTTGGCCAGGCCCACCATGTGCGCGAGGTTCTTCTGGTACTGGCCGATGTCATCGGCGTCCGGCGCCAGGTCGATGTCGTGGAAGCACCAGTACGGCACGCCCAGCTTCGTGAAGAACTCGAACGCGGCGTCCACCTTTGCCTCGGCCGTGGCCAGCGGCGACGATGCCTCCCACGGGAACTGCCGGGTGCCCGGGCCGAACGGATCGTGCCCGGCATTGCAGAAGGTGTGCCAGTAGCACACGGCGAAGCGCAGATGCTCCTGCATGGTCTTGCCGCCGATGACCCGGTTGGCATCGTAGACCTTGAAGGCAAGCGGATTGTCCGAGCCCCTGCCCTCGAACGGAATGCGGCCGACGCCGGGGAAGTACTCCTTGGCGCCGATGAAGGGCTGCGTGCTCATGGTGCGTGCTCCTGTCGTTGTACGGGGTGTCGTGGAGGAGCCATCAGCCGCGCTGCAGCGGCGTGATGGCATCAAGATGGCTGAGGAAGCGTGCGTAGGGCCGTGCATAGGCTTCGCTGCGGTCCGGATCCGGCCGTGCGGACAGCGCGGGATCGACGGTGACGTGGCGCGCGGTGATGTCGCTGATCGAGGTGGCGTCTCCCTGCGCCCTGGCGAACGCCCACAACGCCTGTAGCGCCGCTCCAAATGCCGCACCTTCGGCCTGCACCGGGACGTCCACCGGCAGGCCGAACACATCAGCCACCAGCTGACGCCAGGCAGCGCTGTTGCTGCCACCGCCGGTGAGCACGATGCGATCGAACTGCATGCCTGCGCGGACAAAGGCGTCGTAGCCGTACTTCAGGCTGTAGGTCGCGCCCTCCATGGCGGCGCGGTACACATGCGCCGGGGTGAAATTGGCGGTGTCCAGGCCAGCCAGCACGCCCTTGCCCAGCGGCAGGTCAGGGGTACGTTCGCCATTGAGGAACGGCAGCATCACCAGCCCGCCTGCTCCCGGTGGCGTCGCGCGCAGGTGCGCATCGCCGTCGCGAGTGCTGAAGCCGAAGGCACGGGCCACCTGTTCGGTCGCCACGGTGCAGTTCATGGTGCAGATCAGCGGGAGCCAGCCCCCCGTCGACGAGCAGAACGCTGCCCAGGCGCCGTCGGTATCGATCACCGGCGATCCGGAGTAGGCAAACAGCGTTCCGGAGGTTCCCAGGCTCATCGCCAGCCGACCTTCCGTGACGCAGCCGGTGCCGATCGCCGCCATCATGTTGTCGCCGCCGCCAACGGCCACCTTCACCGCCGTCGGCAGCCCCAGCGCGGCTGCCGCAGCAGGCGCGATATCGAACAGCGCATCGGGTGATGCGATGGGCGGCAGGCAGGCGGCAAGATCACGATCAGGGTCGGTTGCGCGCAGCAGCTGCTGCGACCAGGTGCGTGTGCGCACGTCCAGCCAACCGGTTCCAGACGCATCGCCAAGCTCGCAGAACCGCTGCCCGGTCAGCACGAAGTTCAGGTAGTCGTGTGGCAGCAGGATGGTCGCCATCCGCGCGTAGGCGTCGGTACGGTGGATCCGGGTCCAGGGCAGCTTGGACGCTGTGTAGCCGGCCAGGATCGGGTTGCCCGCCAACGCGATGGTCCGTTGCAACCCGCCCACGGCGTCCATGATCTGGATGCACTCGGCCGAGGTGCTGGTGTCGCACCACAGCTTGGCCGGCGCCAGTACTTCACCAGCATCATCAACCGGCACGAACCCATGCTGCTGGCCCGATACCGCCAGCGCGACGATGCGAGCGCGCAGCGAGGGATCGATCCGGGCAAAGCAGTCGCGCAGGGCCGACACCCAGTCGGCAGGCGCCTGTTCACGGCTGCCGTCGGTGCCGCTGTCCAGCGCGAGCGGCGCGCTGGCCGAGGCCACAACCGCCTGCTTCCGCGGGTCATAGACCAGCACCTTCAGGCTCTGCGTCCCTGCATCGATTCCTGCAACCAGACCCATCGAAACCGCCTCCATTCAAAAAGGTAGCGCTAACATTCCGTGGACTCAAAAAAGGGGCGTGATGTTCAGCCCCTCCTTGCCACCGCTCGCGTCATCGCCACCGGTGTTGCCGCACTGTAACCAGCTGCAGCGGAAAAAGCGTGCTGCAACGCAAAACCCTGCTACGCGTTTGCTGCCGTCGAACGCCACACGTCAACGCCGGACCTGCAGTACTGCGCGATGAACTCCGCCTGCGTCGGCATCTGCGCGGCGGCCTGCTGCACCGGCTGCTGGATGCCCTTCAACAGGGTGCGCAGATCGGCGTCGCTCACTGCCCGCGCCAGCGGGTGGGCAGGACCGGGCGCGATGCCCTGCCCGAGCAGCACGCTGGTCCACGATTCCACGCGGAACAGCTCGCCGGGGTCCTGCCAGGCGTGTGCGCGCTCGCGCCACGCCTGCAGCCGCTGCTGCAGCGATTCGGGCACGCGCATTTCGCGACACGCCTTCCACATCGGTTCGGTGCGCTGCGTTGCGTGATAGTGCAGGATGATGAAGTCGCGCACGTGCTCCATTTCCTGGCGGCTGACATCGTTGTACAGCTTCACCAGCGACGCACGGATGCCGTCGAACGGGAACAACTGGATCAGGCGCACCACCGCGCTGATCGTCAGATGGATGCTGGTCGACTCCAGTGGCTCGATGAAACCGCTGGCCAGCCCGAGCGACACCACATTCCCGTTCCAGGCCTTCAGCCGGCGCCCGCTGCGGAACGGCACCTTCCATGGATCGCGCAAAGGTGGGGCCCCGGCATCGCGCAGCAGCTTCGCTGCGGCCTCGTCATCGGACAGGTGGCGGCTGTCATACACCAGCCCGCAGCCAACGCGGTGCTGCAGCGCGATGTGCCAGCGCCACCCCGCTTCGTGGGCGATCGCGCGGGTATAGGGAACCGGCGGCGCCACCGCTTCGGTCTGCACCGCCACGGCCCGATCGCACGGAAGCCATTCGTGCCAGTCCTCGTAGCCGGTGCCCAGCGCCTGCTCGATCAGCAGGCCGCGGAACCCGGTGCAGTCGATGAACAGATCGCCCTCGATCACCTGGCCGTCGTCCAGCACCAGCGCCTGCACCGAGCCGTCGTGTGCGTGCTGCCTGACCAGGGCGATCCTGCCTTCGATCCGGCGCAGGCCGTGGGCCTCGGCCCTGTGGCGCAGGAACCGCGCATACAGGCTGGCATCGAAGTGATATGCATAGCTGGCCTGCGGCTGGGTGTGCAGCGAGAAGCGGTCGCCACGCGAGGCGATGCTCTCCAGGCAGAAGTCGCCCAGGTCCGAGGTCATGCCGCGGCGCAGGCTGTCCAGCCAGAAGTGATGGAAGGGAGCCGCCCAGGTGCCATGGCCGATGGTGCCGAACGGATGGAAGAATCGATCCCCCGGCAGCCGCCAGTTCTCGAACGAGATCGACAGCTTGAAGGTACCGGCCACCGCGCGCAGGAACTCCTGCTCGTCGATCTGCAGGAAGCGATGGAAGGTGCGGATCGGCGGCACGGTGGACTCACCGACGCCGACCGTGCCGATCTGCTCGGACTCGACCAGCGTGATCTGTAGTTGGTCACGGAACTGATGCGCCAGCGCGCAGCCGGCCAGCCATCCCGCTGTACCGCCACCGGCAATGACCACTTTACGGATGCGCCCTGCAGGCGTGCTCTCGGTATCCAACACGGTGCCCTCTCTCAACGGTTGAGCCTGCCCAGCAGCATCGCGCGCATGCGGCGGGCGCGCTGCTCGTCGAACGGTGCCAGCTCCCCGCGCGCCGTGTCAGGCAGGTGCTGCCCGGCGCGCTCGCCGGGGCCGAATACGTAGTATCGGAAGAGCCCTTCCCAGGCCTGCTTCTCATGCGCTGGCAGGTCGCGCACGGACCACATCGCGTGCTGTAGCGCCGCCAGAGGCGCCCCCAGCCAGGCCGGCGAGCTTCGCCACCAGTAGTTCACCAGCACGTTGAACGGTTCCAGGCTGCGTACATGGTGCCACCACATGCTGGGAATGAAGATCGCATCGCCCGGCCCAAGCACCGCCCTGCGTGCATGCGCCAGCGCGTCGCGGAAGCGTGGATGCCGACCGAAGTCGGGGTGTTCGAAGTCCACCACGCTGACCACCTGTCCACCCGGCGTGGGATCGAGCGGACCCGGATAGAGGTTGTCGATCTGAGCGGGCGGGAACAGCGTGAACTCGCGCTGCCCCACCGCGCAGCAGGCGAGGTTTTCGGGTGTGTCGAAATGGCACGAGGCCGTCACCCGGTTGCCGATCCAGATGCTGGCGGTGGCGTCGATGCCCTGCTTCGCCAGCCCGGCGTCGTTGGCCTGCGCGAATGACGGCAGCAGGGCCCGCTCGATCGGCAGCGAGGCCACGTAATAGGTTGGCGGCCGCGGCGCATGCAGCGTCGTGGCGATCTCTTCCAGCACCTGGGCCAGCAGGCCACGCCGCACTTCGAAGTTCAGCCGGGTGAAGTCCGCGCTGTAGAACGGGCGGCCTGCGATCTCGGGGCCGCCGAACGAGTACTGGATGGGCGCACCCGCATCGACGCTGCAAAGGTACACCATAGCGTCGTGCACGCCACCCAGTCCGGCCTGGACCAGTGGCCAACCGCTGGCGATGCCGCGCAGTACGACCGGCTCACCGGCGTCCACCAGGTCAGCCAATGGCAACGCGGCAGGATCGATGCCTTCCAGGATCCGCATCGGCAGGCTGGCTTGCACCGGTCAGTTCCTGACCGCCTGCGTGGTGCCGTCCTGGACGCGGAGACGGCGCTGCTTCTCGGCGATCAGGCGGCGCATGTTATGCAGCGAGGCAAGCATCAGGTATGCACCTTCCAGGTAACCGGCGCGGTTCAACGCAGCCAGGCGTGAACTGTCCAGCGCTGCCAGGCGCTCGCGGTCAATGCCGTGCAATCCGCTCACGCCCACGCGGTGATGCGGCGCGAGCTGCACATCAAGCATGACCGGCTGGATGAGCCCGCAGTCGTCAAGCATCGTGAACATATTGGCCGCGAAGGCACTCCCCTCGTGGATGCCGCGCAGCACGCCGGCGATGTGGTCCAGGTAGGGCGTGTTGCCGCCCTGCGGCAGGAACACCGGCTCACCGGCGCCGGCGGTGACGCGCGGATGGTCCAGGTCCACGTGCATCACCGCATCCTGGGTGAGCACGCCATCCACGTAGTGCTCCTGGAACCCGATCAGGAACGGCCCTTTGGCGGCCGCGCCAGGCAGGTAGGAGGCATTCCAGCGCCCGACCTGCAGGAACAGGTTCTCGTGTTGTTCGAAACCCAGCAGGGCCACGGACTGCCACGCTTCCGTCCCGGTTTCCCTGCGCAGGAAGATCGGATACTCACGCTGCAGTTCAGCGAACTCGCTGGGATAGGCCGGCACCATGCCCACCGCATCGCCGAACTGCGGCCCGAAGCCGGTGGCGACCTTCAGGTCCCGATGCGCGATGTTGTTGAGCATTTCATAGCGGGCCATCAGGATATCCAGTCCAGCGCGGGGTGGCTGGACAGCAGGGTAGCGCAGGCGCGACAGGTGCGGCGACACCGTCCCGGCACGGCACCGCTGGCGGGCAGCGGTGCCGTGCCGGACGCGTCGGCAACCAGGCTCAGAACTTGTAGCGGACGCCCAGCATGTAGCGCGGGCTCTGGTCTGCCAGCTTGACGATCATCTGCGACGTGCGCGAGCGCCACCGCACATCCTCACCGGTCAGGTTGATCGCCTCCAGGCTGAAGGACCAGTGGTCATCGAGCGCGTAGTTGACGCTGAGATCCCACTGCTCGTACGGCTCCACATAGTACGGATTGCGGCTGGAGCCCTGGTTGGCCAGGATCAGGTACTGATCGCGCCAGTTCCATGCCAGTCGCACCGACCACCCGTACTTCTCGTACATCAGCATGGCGTTGGCGGTGTCGCTCAGGCCGGTGAGCGAGAACTGGTCGATACCCGGATCGCCGCCGTTGTTGTAGCCGACATCACCTTTCACCACCGTGTAGTTGGCCAGTACGCCGAACCCGGTGTCACCGAAGAAGTACTGCCCGCCCAGCTCCCAGCCGTGCAGCTTGGACTTGTTCTGGTTGATCGGGCGATTGACGTTGAACTGGTACAGCGGATCGTTGGCCTGCCCATACAGATCGTAGGCCGCTTCGGTGGCCAGGACCTGCGCATCGGTTCCGTTGTAGGCGCCCAGGCCGGCAGGATTGTTGCGCAGCAACGCCAGTGCGGTGAACAGCGAGGTGTCGTTGGCCGAGCAGGCGGCTGCGTTGGCCGGCCCGACCTGGGCGACGCAGGCGCCGCTGGTCAGGAAGTCCAACGCCGCCCGCGCATCCGGCCCGGAGGTCGGGTCGGTGAGGCCGTACAGGCTTTCCTGGACGACGGTGTTGCCGATGAAGTTGCTGACCGACTTGTTCCAGTAGGTCAATGACACATAGCTGGCATCGGCGAAGTACCACTCCAGCCCCAGGTCGAGGTTGTCCGATTCCAGCGGCTTCAGGCTCGGGTTCTGCGAATTGCCGCTGGCGCGGGACGAGGGATCGATCAGCACCGAGCCGAACGGTTGCTGGGCCCCGGGTCCTGCATAGAGATTGCCGTACGGCGCGCGGGCGATGCTTTTGCCGAACGACACACGGCCCTTCAGTTCCTCGGTGAGGTCGATGCTGAAATCAAGGTTGGGCAGGATGTAGCTGTACCGCGCCTTTTCCGTGAAGGGCTGCTGCTCATCGGACAGCACGATGCGGAAATCGTTGTTGGCCTGCCACTCGATGGACTCGGGAACGGCAATGACCGAGGTCGACACCACGTCGGTGGTTTCATAGCGCACTCCCAGGCGCGTGTTGGTGCGCATGCCGCCCAGTTCCCCGTCCAGCTCTACCTGGAAGTACGCCGCCTTGGTCTTCTCTTCCACGAAATTGTCGGCCGCGCGTTGCGGGTTCACACCCAGGCCAACGCCGTACTCGCGCGACGCCCATTGCGCGAGCTGCCCGGCATTGCCGCGCCAGGCCGGCCAGCTGTTTGCACTGTAGTCGTCGAACAAGCCGACGATGCTGACCGGTTGAAGCAGGTCCATCAGGCCCGCGGCGGTATCCCGGTCCACGTTGGCCACGCCCCAGTCACCCAGGGTGGAGTAGGCCTCGGCGGCCTGGATGCGGTGGGTGGTGGACTTGTTGGTGTCCACGCCGAACTGGAAGCGGCCGTGGTCGAAGTTCCATTCGCCATCGACGCGCGCCTGCTTGATCTCGCTGATCTGGGTCTGCGCGTTGACGCGCAGCACCTGCGTGCCAACCTCGCCTTCCTGGAAGCCCGGATTGACCACGCCATTGGTCCCGGCGACCGCATCGGCGGTGCTGGGATACCAGACCTGGGTGCCAACCGGCAGGCCATTGTTGAAGTTCAACTCCTGCACCCAGGAGCCACCGCAATGCGGGCCACGGGTGCAGTTGTTGGTGCCGGCGATGCTCATGAAGATCGAACCACCGCCGGTGAGCGGGTCATTCGGGCGGCTCTCGTTCTTCGAGTTGTGCGCATCGAAGCTGAGCTTGAAGCGGTCGCTGACATTCCAGACGGCATTGAAACCCAGCGAACCCAGCTTGTATTCCTGCATGCTGCGCTGCTGTTCCAGGCCGAAATCCTTGGTGCCGGCGATTTCACGGATGTATACCGGCGTCGCGACGGCGCCACTGGTGTCGAACTCGACGTTGGTGTAGTTGCTGTTCTGCAGCCACATGCCCTGCTCGCCGCGATTCTCGGTGATTTCGTTGGTCGAGTAGGTGTAATCCACGGTCAGGGTCAGGCTGTCCGTTGGTGCGAACTGCAGCACGGCCTGACCGTTGACGCGTTCGCGTTCGAATTCGGAGAACGCGTAGCGCAGGTCGTTGGGCCGCGCGTAAAGCTGGCCGACGGCCGGGGCATTGACCACGGTCGGGTTGCCCGGCATCGACCCTGTCCACGGCTGCACGTTCCAGTAGTTCTCCGTGGCCTGCACCGAGCCACCCTTGCGCTTCTGCTGGCTCGCACTGAGGCTGACGCCAAAGGTCTTTTCCGGATTGCTGTAGCTGAAGATGCCCGACAGCTCCGGTGTCAGGTCATTGTCGAACGGCTGGCTCTGGTCGGAGACCAGCTTCGCCCCGGCGTTGGCCACGATGCCGGCGTGATCGAGCGGGCGCGAGGTCAGAATATTGATCGTCGCGCCGATGCCACCGCTGGGCACCTGTGCCTGGCTGGTCTTGTAGACCTCGATGCCATTGATGGCCTCGGCGGCCAGTTGCGCGAAATTGAAGGCTCGGGTACCGCCGTCGACACCGCCGATGGCCACCTGTCCGGAGGCACCGAACGCGTCCGCGCCCGGCATCTGCCGACCGTTGAGCGTGACCATGTTGAACTGCGGACCGAAGCCACGCGCGGTCACCTGCGCGCCCTCGCCGTCACGGCGCTCGATGGAGATGCCGGTGATGCGCTGCAACGACTCGGCAAGATTGGTATCGGGGAACTTGCCGATGTCCTCGGCGCTGATCGCATCGACCACGCCCGCCGAGTCGCGCTTGATATCCATGGCCTGGCTCAGGCTGTTGCGTATGCCCGTGACCTGCACTGCATCAAGCTGGGTGGGTTGCGACTGGCTCTGCGGCTGCTGCCCGGTCGCCGGTGCGGCGTCCTGCGCAAAGGCGGGATTGATGACCAGGGCACCACCCACGAAGGTGAACATGGCCCGGGACCGGAACTTCGCCAACGCGCGGCTCATGAACCGGACCTCGGGCCCGGGGTGCCACGGAAACTGCAGGTGCTCATGAAAGTCCCCTCTGACATACGATCGAATGGATGTACCGCCCCCTCCCAGGGGCACGCACGGGCGTGGCCCGCATTCCAAACCGAACAGCACGGGTGCTCGGGCACGCCGCGACTTACACTTGCTTTTCAAGCCTGCCAGGACAAACACGCGGCAAAGAAGGCAGCCTCCCGGACCCTGGATCCCCGTCCGACTGGTAGCGCTACCATCGCGTTGCAGCGGAGAGTAATCACCCCGGTTCGCGCTTGTCACCATGCAGCGCAGCAAACCAGCACAGCCGATGGCCCGGCTGCTGCATCCGGTCACGCTCACCCGACGTAGGAAAGATGCCCGCACTTGTGGGTCATCCAGAAAGGAACGCACCGTGAACGCTCTTCAGCGCATCGCCGCCGCAGTCGGCTTCGCCGTACTCGTTTCGTCCGGCTCCTCAGTTTTCGCCGCCAACACCGTCATCGTGGGCGGGGCAGAAATGTACCCCACCAGGACCATCGTCGAGAACGCCGTCAATTCCAAGGATCACACCACGCTCGTTGCAGCGGTCAAAGCAGCCGGCCTGGTCGACACCCTCAACGGCACCGGGCCCTTCACTGTTTTCGCGCCCACCAATGCGGCCTTCGAAAAACTGCCTGCAGGCACTGTCGATACGCTGGTGAAGCCGGAAAACAAGGCACGGTTGACCCGGATCCTGACCTACCACGTCGTCCCGGGCAGCTACAGTTCGGCCCAGCTTCTGGCCGATGCCCGCAAGCACGGCGGCAAGGCCACCCTGAAGACCGTGCAGGGTGAGCCTCTCACCGTGGCGCTCCACGATGGCAAGCTCTGGGTGATCGATGCAGAGGGTGGCAAGGCAGGCATCAGCGTTGCAGATGTCAGCCAGTCCAACGGCGTCATCCACGTGGTCGACACCGTGCTGATGCCCAAGTAGGCGTCCTCATGCAACGGGCATCCGGCGCGATGCCCGTTGCCCGGGCCGGTCATTCCGCCATCAGCATGCGGATGCCCGGCCGGCATGGCGCAGTGGCTACCACACCGGTCCCAGCAGCTTCGTCACTTCGGCCTCCAGTTTCTGCGCGGCCTCGTCCTGGGAGGCGACCTTGATGCACAACCCCGACTGCGCCGGTCCCGGCACCAGCTGGTAGCGGTTGATGGTGCCGCCACCTTCACCGTCCAGCGCTACCCGCGCCACTACCGTTCGGCCATTGGTGTGGAAGGTCCAGTCCTGATAATCAAACATGCTTCAGTAGGTGTGCGGCCAAGATGTCATCCCACTTTAGGCGGCACGACAGTGAAGAACGCTCCAGGAAGATGTTCAGCGCGCGTGGACATGATGGCGACAGGGCCTATTGCAGTGTCCGCGCCAACTGCAGGACATCGGCGAAGAAGGAGGGATAGTCGTCCTGTGGAGCGTTGTGGCTCTCGCGCCGGTGGATCAGGCGCACTGCGACGACACGCTGTTCCGGGATGATCATCATGTATTGGCCCAGGTAGCCGTTGGCGGCGAAGCCGACGACCGGCCCCCGTGTGATGTCGTAGAGATCGGCAAGCTTCAGCCCTCGCCCGGAGATCTGGCTGCCGTAACGCTGCGACCAGTCCGCGCCCAACTGATCGGCAAGGAAGGCCACCAGCGCGCTGCGGCTTTCGAATGCACGCCCTGCACTGGCCTGCAGTGCGCGCTGCACGTCGTCTTCCACCCTCCTTTGCACCAGCAGATCCTGTAGCCGGGGCTTGAGCTGGTAGCGTTCCCAGGCCGGTACCCGCCACCACAGCAGCCCGACATCTGGCGCACGGGCGCTTTCGGTCGTCATCAACGCGACCGACTGCTCACTCAGGAGACGTTTGCCATCCGGCGCCACGCCTCCTTCCAGCAACAGTTGCCCGATGGCGGCAAGATCGGCCGCGCGCAGGGACAGCCCGGCCATGCCCAGCGGGGTGCCTGCCTCATCCTTCATCCAGGTGTAGTGGGCAATGCCCAGGGGCTTGAACAGGCGCGCGTCCACATAGGCATCCAGCGGCTCGCCTGCCAGGCGCTCGACAATACCGGGCAGCAGGTTGGTGGCCTTGTTGTTGTAGGAGAACACGGTACCCGGGGCATCGCTCAGCTCGGCGGCCAGTGCCAGCCTGACCAGGTCAGGGGCCCCTTCCAGCTCTTCGCCCGCGTTCGCCACGTTCTGCAGGCCCGAGGTATGGTCCAGCAGCATGCGCACGGTAATGGCGCTCTTCCTGCCCTGCTTCCATTCGGGATAGATCTGGCTGACCGGCGTATCGATCGAAGCCAGCTTTCCTTCGTCCAGCAGCAACGCAATGGCCAGCGCGACGACCGACTTGGTGGCCGACATCAGGTGAACCGATTCCTGCCCCGCGGCGGGCTTCAGCTCAAGCAGCGTTTCCCGGTCGTGCATCACCAGGACCGCATCGGAATGCGCGCCGCGCGCGTTGCGCTCGATCGCGGCAAGGGCTTCGGCACGCGTCGCCGCTTGGGTGGGCCCGGCGATGCCGAACACCAGGGCCAGGGCGCAGGACAACCAGCAGGATCTTGGCATCGCAATCTCGTCCAATGAGCGTGTGTGCAGTTTGACTACATGTGTAGTCAAACTGCAGTGCCTGAAGTCATGCCGCGCTTGAGTGCTGAAGGTGGGCTGGGCGCCGCCCCGGCCCACCTGCAGCGCGGTCGACTGCAGCGGTCGCCATGCCGCGCCGCACGGTATGATGCGGCGACCCGGAACCTGCGATGATTGCAGCGGCCGCCCATCCGCTGATCACGCGCGCCAGGACCCCCTGCGCCGGGGTCGCTGCCGGTGCCGCTGAAGCCCCACTCCATGCTCGCCCCCCAAGCCCCCCTCGTGATCTGGGCAGCGGTCGCCGTTGCCACCATCGGCCTGCTGTTCCGTCCTTTCCGCATCCCCGAATATGTGTGGGCGTTGTGCGCTGCCGCCCTCTTGCCGTTGCTGGGCGCGGTGTCGCTGCACACCGCATGGGGCGCGGTGGCCGAAGGCCGCGACGTCTACCTCTTCCTGGTCGGCATGATGATGCTGGCCGAACTGGCGCGGCGCGAAGGCCTGTTCGATTGGGTGGCGTTGTACGCGGTCCGGCATGCGGGCGGATCCGGGCGACGCCTGTTCGACCTGGTGTTCCTGGTCGCCACGCTGGTGACGGTGTTCCTGTCCAACGATGCAACGGCCGTGGTGCTGACCCCAGCGGTCTACGCCGCCTGCAAGGCGGCGCGCGCCAATCCCCTGCCCTACCTGTTCGTCTGTGCATTCATCGCCAATGCGGCCAGCTTCGTGCTGCCTATTTCCAATCCGGCCAACCTGGTGGTGTACGGCCAGCACATGCCGCCGCTGCTGCAGTGGCTGGCGCAGTTCGCGCTGCCGTCGGCGGCGGCGATCGGTGCCACCTACCTGGTCCTGCGCTGGGTGCACCGGCGCGAGATCGCCCAGCCGCTGGTGGCCGCGCCGGCGCATCGCCCGTTGACCGACGGCGGCCGGCTGAGCGCACTGGGCGTGCTGTTCACCGGCACCGTGTTGCTGGTCACGTCCGCCTTGAACGGGCCATTGGGCCTGACCACGTTCTGCGCGGGCACGCTGAGTGTGGCGGTGGTGGCGATCCGCCAGCGGCGCAGCCCGCTGCCACTGCTGCGACACGTGTCCTGGGGCGTGCTGCCGCTGGTGGCGGGACTGTTCGTGCTGGTGGAAGCGGTGGCGCAGACCGGTGTCATCCAGACCGCGGCCAGCGCGCTGCAGGCCGTGGCGCAGGCGTCTCCCCGCCAGGCCAGCTGGCTGGCCGGTGGCGCGGCTGCGCTGCTGAGCAACGTGGCCAACAATCTGCCGGTCGGCCTGGCCGCCGGTTCGCTGGGGCAGATGGCCGACCTGCCGGCGCAGACCCGTGCCGCATTGCTGGTCGGCGTGGATCTGGGGCCCAACCTGTCGGTCACCGGTTCGCTGGCGACGATGCTGTGGCTGGTGGCGCTGCGCCGCGAGGGCGAGCATGTCAGCGCGCTCGACTTCCTGCGTGTCGGCGCGCTGGTGATGCCGCCGGCGTTGATCGGAGCACTGCTGCTGCTCTGATCGGCGCACGAGCGGCATGCGCTTCTAGAAGGCCACCTGCAGGCGGGTGTTGAAGGTGGTGCCTTCATCCCTGCCCTGGCCGGTGCCGCTGCGGTTGCGGGTCTGCCAACGGATCGCCTCGAACATCACGCGGCTGAAGTCGTTGAGATACCAGTTCGCACCCAGCGTCCACGCGTGGCCGGTACCGCCACTGGGCAGCTCGGCATAGTCCACATCCTCGTAGCGCCCCTTCAGTTCCCATGCCCCGGCGCCGCCGCGGGTGACAGGATCGGCCACCTTGACCCGGCCCCAGGTGCCGGCCTTGCCCGAATAGGCCGGCCTTGCACCGGCCAGGAACCAGCCCGCCGAAATCGCCCAGGCCTGGTGGTCCAGATCGTAGCGCCCGCTGGCGTCGGCCCCGCGCAGGTTGCGCGTACCCCATTCGCCGGTCGCCCAGGCCGGCCCGAAGAAGCCTGCCAGTTCCGCGCCATGGGCCGTGCTGCGCTCGGCGCCCAGCAGTGTGCCCGGCGCGATCTTGACCAGGTCGTTGAAGTGCCCGGCGATGGCCGAACTGCGGACGACGCCGCTGGCGCCTGCGGCGATCTCCTCGTGGAAGGCCCAGGCCCCCAAGTGCACCGTGACCGCATCGTTGGCCACCGGGTTCCAATGCACGCGCGTGGCCCAGGTCTGGCTGTCGTTGTCGGTGCCGGTGTTGTTGAGATCGTTGCCGGCCACCGACAGGCTGGCATGCCAGTCCTTGCCGTACACGCGCTCGGTCAGGCCGACACCGAACAGGCCGCGCTGCGGCAGCATCAGCGTGCCGACCACGTTGCGGTCCTGGAACGGCGTGTTGGACGTGCTGCTGGAGCCGTCGATACCCCGGTCGTTGAGGCGGTTGCCCACGGTCAGGTCGGCCGGCAGCCCGAACAGGCGGTGGTCCACGGTGGCGTAGACCGACTTCCACGCCACCGCGTTGTCGGCGAAGTCACCTTCCACCGCCCAGCCGAGGATGCCGTAGCGGCCTTCGGCGCCCAACCGCACCGAGCGGATCTCGGTACCGGAGATGTTGCGGTCACTCACTGAGGATCCATCGGTGCTGGATGCGTCGACGAACAGGCGTCCGCGCGGACGGAACACCACGCTGCCATCGGCACTGCTGAATTCCGGTGCGCCCTTGGACCAGGTGACCTTGGGCGCCTTGGCCTGGCTGGATTCCAGTGCGGCAATGCGGGTGTCCAGCGCGGGAGCCTGCGTTGCGACCGCCGCGCCGGAAGTGCCGCGCCCGCCCTCCACGGCACGCAGGCGCGCCTCCAACTGCTGGATCTGCAGCGCCTGCTGCTGCACCAGGCGTGAGAGTTCGGTCTGGCTCAGTGGTGCGGGAGGGGACGAAACAGCCTGGGCGCCAACATGGCCACTGGCCAACAGCAGGCCAAGCGCGACCGGCAGCACTGCCAGCGGCAGCACGGTGGAATGATTCATGGGCTCTCTCTCCGGCCAGCCGGCCCCCTGGCCCGGCGCTGGCCTGTTGCGGTGGTGCGGGGGAAGATCGGGGGAGGAAGTGCGCGCCGCCGGATCGGTCCGGCGGCGCGGCGGGCCGGTCAGCGCGGCCGGTTCAGCTGGTGGCCTGTGCCTGGGCGTTGGGACGCCAGGTGATCAGCTTGTTCTCGACCACGTCCAGCAGGGCGTCGATGACCAGCACGAAGGCGGCCAGGATGATGATGCCGGCGAACACGCCCACGGCATTGAAGTTGCCCTCGGCCTGCGCGATCAGGTAACCCAGGCCCGCCGAGGCCCCGAGGTACTCACCGATGATCGCGCCGACCACCGCGAAGCCCACCGAGGTGCGCAGCGAGGACAGGATCCAGCTGGCTGCTGCAGGGAAGTAGACATGGCGCAGCAGGTCGCTACGGCTTGCACCCAGGATGCGGGCATTGGCCAGCACCACCGGATTCACCTCGCGCACGCCCTGCATGGCATTGAAGAACGTGGTGAAGAACACCAGGGTGACCGCCAGCGCCACCTTCGACCACAGGCCCAGCCCCAGCCACAACACGAAAATCGGCGCCAGCACTACGCGCGGAATTGCGTTGAAGCCTTTGATGAAGGGGTCGAGGATGCGCGCCGAGCGTCGGCTCAGGCCCAGCCACACGCCGCCAGCCACACCCAGGCCGGTGCCGATGATGTAGCCCAGCGCGGTTTCGGTCAGGGTGATGTAGACGTGCTGGTAGAACGAGGTATCGGACAGCCAGGTCCAGGCCTGCTGCACGATCGCTGTTGGCGAAGGGAAGAAGAACGGATCGATCACGCCCAGCGCGATGCCACCTTCCCAGCCACCGAACACGGCGACCACCAGCGCGAGCTGGATGAACTTGTCAGTCTTGGCGTGCATAGCTCTTCTCCACTTCGCCGCGCAGGCAGGCCCAGATGTCGCGGTACAGGTCGGTGAAACGGTCATCCAGCTTGATCTCGGCCACATTGCGCGGCCGTTCCAGATCCACGTCGAAACTGCGCACCACGCGGCTCGCCGGGCCGGAGGACAGCACCACCACGCGATCCCCCAGGGCGATCGCTTCTTCCAGGTCATGGGTAATCAGGATCACCGAGCGCCGGTCCTCCTGCCACAGGCGCAGCAGCTCGTTCTGCATCAGGTGCCGGGTGTGGATGTCCAGCGCCGAGAACGGTTCATCCATCAGGATCACCTTCGGCTCGACAATCAGCGCCTGCGCCATCTGCACACGCTTGCGCTGGCCACCGGACAGCTGGTGGGGGTAGCGATGCTCGAAACCGGCCAGGCCGACCTTGGCCAGCCACGCGTTGGCCTTGGCCTTGCGTTCGGCTTCGGGCACGCCGCGGAAGCGCAGGCCGAGTTCAACATTCTGGTAAGCCGTCTTCCACGGCAGCAGCGCATCCTGCTGGAACAGGTAGCCGACCGACTCCTGCACGCCGCTGACAGTGCGGCCATCGATGGCTACTTCTCCGGAGGACGGTTTCAATAGCCCCGCCACGGAATTGAGGATGGTGCTCTTGCCGCAGCCGGTCGGGCCGACGATGGCAAGGAACTCGCCGTCACCCACCTGGATGTCGACATCACGCACGGCGGTGAATTCGCCGAAGGACATGGTCACCTTGTTGAGGGCGACCATGGTCTGTGCAGGCTCCAGCTGCGGCGCGCCGTTGAGCTGGCGCACGGTGGCATTGAGGGCCATGGGGTTACCTCCGATCACGGTTGGGCCGCCGGCGCCGCAGCGTGGGCACGCTCGACGAAGGCATTGGTGTAGGTCCTGGACAGATCGATGTTGGCCTTGGCCACATCCGTGTTGAACTCGCGCAGCACCTTCAGTGGGGTTTCCAGGTCGGCCGGCGTGAAGTGACCGTCCCGGGTAAAGATCGCGCGGGCGTTCTCCACCGCGCGGGCATAGGTGGCGCGGTCGCCGGAGACGTAGCTGTCCGGCAGCGCGGCAACGATCTCTTCGGCACTGTTGTCGGCGATGAACTTCAATGCCATCTGCTCGGCACGGGCGATCTTCTCGGCCGCTTCGGGGCGCTTGTCCAGGAAGCTCTGGTTGGCATACATCACCGAGGTCGGGTACAGGCCGCCATAGACCTGGCGGGCGCCGTAATCGCTGCGCGCGTCGAGGAGGATCTTCCCGACCTTGCGCTCGGTGATCAGGGTGGCGGCTGGGTCGTAGTTGACCAGCAGGTCGATCTTGCCCTGCTCCAGCGCGGCGACCGCCGCAGCACCGGAGCCGACGCCGATCAGCGAGACGCTGTCCACCGGAATGTCGTGCTGCGCCAGGAAGTGACGGACGAAGAAGTCCGACGATGAGCCCGGCGCGGTGATCCCGACCTTCTGCCCCTTGATGGTCTCCGGGCGGGCCGGATCGAAGGTGGCATCCTCTCGGCCGGCCATCACCAGACCGGAGTTACGCGAGAGCAGCACGAAGGCCACCACGTCCTTGCCCTTGGCCTGCATCTGGATGGTGTGGTCGTAGAAGCCGACGGCCACGTCGGTGGAATTGGCCACCAGCGCCTGCAATACCTTGGAGCCGCCCTGGGCGAAGTTCTCGGTCTTCACTTCGAGACCGACATCCTTGAAATAGCCCTTTGCGTCGGCGATGAAGAACGGCAGGTTGTTGAGGTTGTAGGAACCGACGCTGATGCGCACCGGTGCGTTGTCAGCGCTGCCTGTGGTCGCACCTTCGGCGCGGCCGCTGTTGCTGCACCCGGCCGCGGCCAGGCCGGCCGCGCACAGCGCGGCCATCAGGAACTGCTTGTACATCATCCCTCCCAGGAGTGAAGCATCTACGTTGTGGTGGCGGGGCAGGCACGCCTGTGCCGACCCAGCCGGTTTCAGATCATGCCGCTGACGTCCATTGGCGGTCTTGGGTGGAACCGGCCACGGCTGGCGCTGGCGTGGTGGCAAACACGCGGCCTTCGAACAGCCGGCGTGCGGTGCGCACCACGCTGGCAACGACCGGCGCGTCCTGCGAGCTGCGACTGAGGCCCACCTCCAGGGCCCCACTCGGATGTTCGAGGGTAATGCGGCCGGGAACGGACAGGCATCCGACCAAAGTGTGGGCCAGCGTGCCCGGCGTAACGGCGGCGGTGGCCAGGCCAACCGCACCGGTAATGGCCAGCGCGGTGTGGCATTGATGCGGCATGAAATAGCGCACCTGCAGATCGCCCCCATGTTGCGGCGCCGACAGCAGCACCGGCTTCGGAATGACCTTGTTGCCAGCGTCGGCGATGCCCATGCGGGCGCCCGCCTCGATGCGCAACGCTTCCAGCCGGCGCATGAATACCGCGTCCGCGTTCAGTTCGGCGGGCGGGGCATCGCCGCGCACGCCCAGGTCTTCGGCACGCACCAGCATCATCGGCATCGCGCAGTCCACCAGGCTGACCGGCACGCCATCAATGGTCTCCTGCGCGTGCCCGCTGGGCAGCAGCTTGCCGGTGCGGGCACCTGCCGCATCAAGGAAGGAGAGCCTGACCGGCGAAGCCGAGCCCGGCGCGCCGGCAATGCGCGTGTCACCTCGGTACACCACGTTGCCGCCGGGCGTTTCCACCGTGGCGACGATCAGCTTGCCGGTGTTGACGTTGTGGATGCGCACCTCGGTCTGCGGATCCTGCGCCTGCACCAGCCCACGCTCGATGGCATACGGGCCTACGGCCGCCAGCATGTTGCCGCAGTTCGGCGAGGTATCCACCACCTGCTGCTCTACCCGTACCTGGGCGAACAGGTAGTCGACATCGGCGTCCGGACGGCTGGAGCGGTCGATGATCGCCACCTTGCTGGTCAGCGCGTTGCCTCCGCCGATGCCATCGATCTGCAGCGGATGCCCCGATCCCATCACTTCCAGCAGCAGGCGATCGCGTTCGGCGGTGTCCGCCGGCAGGTCGCTGGCCAGGAAGAACGGGCCCTTGGAGGTACCGCCGCGCATGAGAACGCAGGGAATGCTGAGCAGATCGTTGGACATACGTGTGCTAGATTGATGCGCGTGGGGGATGAATGACCCCTCTGTGATTCGATACTGGCATGACCCCAATTGATCTGTGAATTGCTGATTTTTGGATGATTGATACCCAATGAGCATTAATTGCGAAATCCTGGATCTGCGTGCGTTCCTGCTGGTGTCGGAGACCCGCAGCTTCCATCGCGCCGCGGAAATCCTGCACGTCTCCCAGCCAGCACTCAGCCGGCGTATCCAGAAACTGGAACAGGCGGTGGGGTCGCCGCTGCTGGAGCGCACCACGCGCAGCGTCAGTACCACCGCTGTCGGCGAGAACCTGCTGCCGCTGGTGCGCCGCATGCTGGAGGAATTCGATGGATCACTGTTCTCGCTGCGCGGCCGCGAAGACACCCGCGGCGCGACAGTGACCATCGCCTGCCTGCCGACGGCGGCGTTCTACTTCCTGCCCAGCGTGATGGCGCGTTTCCACGAAGCGCACCCGAACGTGCGCTTCCGCATTCTGGATATCCCGGCCACGGAGGGGCTGCAGGCAGTGGAACGTGGCGAAGTGGAGTTCGGCATCAACTTCATGGGCGCCAACGATCCGAATCTCGATTTCGACGTACTGGCAGAGGACCCGTTCGTGCTGGCGTGCCGTCGCGATCATCCGCTGGCGCGCAAGCGCAAGGTGGAATGGGCCGACCTGGCCGAGCACCAGTTGATCACCGTGCATCGCACCAGCGGCAACCGCACGCTGCTGGATGGTGCGCTGGCGCGCGAGAACCTCAAGTTGAGCTGGCACTACGAAGTGACCCACCTGTCGACGTCACTGGGCATGGTCGAGGCGGGCATCGGAGTGTCGGTGCTGCCGAAGATGGCTACGCCAGATGGGGATCACCCCACCCTGGTGACGCGCGCGATCGGCAACCCGGTGGTGTCACGCACGATCGGCATCGTCCGCCGCCGCGGCGCCCTGCTCTCGCCCACGGCGGAGCGATTCCTGCAGATGCTGATGAGCCAGTGGCGTGGGGAGGCGTGAGCAGCCCCGCAGTTCACGCACCCATCCGTTCCGGCACACTGGGCGCTGACAGGGTCGCCCTTCATGACGAGGCCGCGAAGATCGACGCAATACCTGCAAGCGATCCCACGGCCACCCATGAGAGCGTGGCGAATGCAGTCAGCAGTACCTTCCGGTGGACGGCCTGCGCTTCGTTCTGGGCCTCCGACCGTCGCGCATAGGGCCTGGAGAAACCCAGCAGTTCGCCGGTGACAGTCAACACCCCCATCAGGATCAGTGCGGTCACGCAGAAGCCGAACATGGAGCCTATGAAGGCCAAATGGCGGGTGTCGCCGATAGCCGGCTGAGTCCCGGCCAGGGCTTCCACAAGTTGCCCCGTCCACCGTGCGGGCAGCCAAGCCAGGGCTGCGACAATGCCGAAGTGACTGGCCACGTTGATCCAGAACCAGGATGTGGTCTTCATGACGTCAGCGTTTCCGGTGTTGGCCAGTGGCGGGCATCGTGACGCCTGCGCCAGCCCCGCGCAACGCTGCATGGGGAAGCCAGCCAGCGGCCGGCACTACCAGGTCAATCAGCCTGCGGTTTCCAGCCCCTTGCCTGCCGCATCCATCCGCAACGAGGCCAGGTACCGGCAGTACTTGCCGACGAACATGAGCGGTCCCTTGGTGAAGGTGGCGAGGGGCCCTCGCCTTGGCGCTCACTATTCGCTTCCGCCCCAATGGCGACCAGTGACAGCTGTCAGTCTTCGTGGATTACGCCGCGCGCACCGCGAACACGCTGCCGGTACCGCTCGATCCACTCCAGCGAGGGCGCAACACCGCCGAACGGGAACAGGTGCGGACTGACCTGGCCATGCGCGCTGGTCAAGCCCTTCACCAGGCGATCGACGAAAACCTCCGGCCCCGCCGTTCCGAGCAGGCGGCCGATCGAGATGCCATACCGGGCGAGCATCGATGCACTGGCGCCTACGCCGCACATCGCCGCATAACGCAGCAAGCGGGTGATGCTGGCCGGACCCGGCACACCGACCAGCACCGGAACGGTGATGCCACGCGTGCGCAGTGCATCCAGCCAGGTCAGCACGGTATCGGCATCGAACGCGAACTGGGTGACGATCAAGGGGGCCATGCCGCGTGCTTCGATGCGCTGGCATTTGTGTTGAAGCGCCTGCCAGCGTTCGTCACTGCTCATTACCGGGTGGCCTTCCGGATGCCCGCCGATGGCGGCGACCTTGATACCGTGTCGCTCCAGAAGACCGGTCTCGATGATCGACGCGCTGTCTGCAAATGGTCCGATGGGCGTGGCCAGGTCACCCGCGATCAGCAGGCAACGCGCGACCCCGGCTTCGCCGGCGGCACGTTCCAGGAAGCGTTCAAGCGCTGCGTGTGACCCGATACGCCGCGCGGAGAGATGCGGCATCGGCTCGAAGCCGAGCTCGCGCACCGCGCATGCGGCGGCCAGGCGTGCATCGTCGTCCTCGCTGGCCAGCCAGGGAATGGAGATGATTGTGCCGCGCGGTATGCGGGCCGCCTCGGCGCGCAGCGCAGGCATGGCTTTCGCGCTGACTTCCAGTGAAAAGGCGTTGAGGAAGGCGTCCGCCCGCAGTGACATGCCTGCCGACATCAACGCGCTCCGCCCACATTGCCGGCAAGCGGCGAGCTGTTACGGGCCAGCTCGATGAAGGCCTGGAGGTAGTCGATACCGGTATCGGCCTCGCGCGCGCCCAGGTAGATCTGCTTGGGGATGCCTTTGGCACCCAGGCGGACGGGCACGACGTCCATGCGCGCAGCGTACTCCTCCACCAGCCAGCGCGGCATGGCGGCCACGCCGCGGCCGCTGGCCACCATCTGCATCATGATGTCGGTGGTTTCAATGGCCTTGTGGCGCCGCGGCGTGATGCCGGCCGGCAGCAGGAACTGGTTGTAGATGTCCAGGCGCTCGAACGGCACCGGGTAGCTGATCAGCACTTCCTGGCCGAGCTGGCGCGGCTTTACGTAGTCCACCTTGGCCAGGGCGTGGTTGCTGGCCACCACCAGCACCTGCTCGTAGTCGAACACGGGAATGAACTTCAGGCCTGGCTTCAGCAATGGGTCGGGGGTGACCAGCAGGTCGATCTCATAGCCGAACAGCGCGCCGATGCCGCCGAACTGGAACTTCTGCTTGACGTCCACATCCACGTCCGGCCATGCCGCCAGGTACGGCGAGACGATCTTCAACAGCCACTGGTAGCAGGGATGGCACTCCATGCCGATGCGCAGCGCGCCGCGCTCGCCCTGTGCGAACTGGCCCAGCCGCTCCTCGGCCAGGTCCAGCTGCGGCAGCACGCGGTTGGCGACTGCCAGCAGGTATTGCCCGGCCTGGGTCAGCCGCAGGCTGCGGCCTTCGCGCAGCCACACATCGGTGCCGAGCTGCTGCTCCAGCTTTTTCATGCTGTGGCTCAGGGCTGACTGGGTCAGGTTGAGCGCGCCGGCCGCGGCGGTGAGCGAGCCCTGCTGCTCAACCTGCTGCACGATGCTGAGGTGGATCCGTTCCAGCATGACGATGAATCTCGCTCATGGATTGGTGAAGTAATACCATTTTACGTCATGGAAGGCACTGACTAGGATCGGGTCATGCTTTCACCTGCCCACCCCCTTCGAATCGTCGCCGTCTCCGGCGGATTGCAACGCCCTTCCAGGGCCGCCACGCTGGCCGAGCATCTGCTGGACCTGATCGGCGAGGACATCCATTGCGAGCAACACCTGATCGAACTGGGCGAGCTGGCGCCGCAGCTGGCCGGCGCACTGTGGCGCTCACAGTTGCCCGACGCTGTGGAGCGGCAGCTGGTTGCTGTTGAACAGGCCGACGTACTGGTGGTGGCAACGCCGGTCTACCGCGGTTCGTACACGGGGCTGTTCAAGCACTTCTTCGACTTCATCCACCAGGACGCACTGGTCGACACCCCCATCCTTCTGGCCGCCACCGGTGGCAGCGAGCGCCACTCGCTGGTAATCGACCATCAGCTGCGCCCGCTCTTCAGCTTCTTCCAGGCGCGCACCCTGCCATTGGGTGTCTACGCCACCGATCGCGATTTCGCCGACGGCCGCGTGCACAGCGACGCCCTGATCGAGCGGGCGCGACTGGCGGTACGGCGGGCCATGCCGCTGCTGGCGCTGCCCCGCCATCGTGCCACCGCCCTTGAGGCCGCCGCAGCGCTTTGAATGCCGGATGCCCTCGCCCGCATCCGGATGCCACCCCGCAACACGGAACGCCGCCCATGACGACCGACACCTTCACCTTCAGCATCACGCGCATCCCCTTCAACGAGGACTACCAGCCGGCCGAGGGCACGCGCATCACCACCAATTTCGCCAATCTGGCGCGCGGTGCGTCCCGGCAGGAGAACCTGCGCAACACGATCAGCATGATCAACAACCGCTTCAACGATCTGGCGCACTGGGACAACCCGAGCGCGGATCGCTATGCGGTCGAGCTGGACATCATCTCGGTGGAGATGCACATCGACGGCAGCGATGGCAGTGATCCGTTCCCGTTGATCGAGGTCCTGCGCCCAACCATTTTCGACACGCAGACCGGTGCGCGCACCGAGGGTATCGTCGGCAACAATTTCTCGTCCTACGTGCGCGACTACGATTTCAGCGTGGTGCTGCCGGCCAGCAACGAGGGCAAGGCCACCTTCGGCATTCCGGAAGGCTTTGGCGACCTGCATGGCAAGCTGTTCAAGCACTTCCTGGAGTCTGACGCCTACCGCGCCAACTTCAGCAAGGGGCCGGTCATCTGTATCAGTGTTTCCAGCAGCAAGACCTACCACCGCACCGAAAACCATCACCCGATCCTGGGCGTGGAGTACCGCCAGGGTGAGTTCTCCCCCACCGACCAGTACTTCGACAAGATGGGCCTGCAGGTGCGCTATTTCATGCCACCCGGCAGCGTCGCGCCGCTGGCGTTCTACTTCCAGGGCGACCTGCTGGGCGACTACTCCAACCTGGAACTGATCGGCACCATCAGCACGATGGAAGCCTTCCAGAAGATCTACCGCCCGGAGATCTACAACGCCAATTCCGTGGCCGGCAAGGTCTACCAGCCCAGCCTGAAGCACCAGGACTATTCGTCCACCCGCATCGTCTACGACCGCGAAGAGCGCAGCCAGCTGGCGGTCAAGCAGGGCAAGTTCACCGAAGAACACTTCATCAAGCCGTATCGCGCCGTGCTTGAGCAGTGGGCTGCCCGCTGATCCATCGATTTTCCATTCGCCCCCAGGAAACAAGACGCAATGTCGACGAAGAAACTGCTCCCTACCTCCACCGCCGGCAGCCTGCCCAAGCCGTCCTGGCTGGCAGAACCCGAAAAGCTCTGGTCGCCCTGGAAGCTGCAGGACGAAGGCCTGACTGAAGGCAAGCAGGATGCCCTGCGCCTGTCCCTGCAGGAACAGCAGCATGCCGGCATCGATATCGTCAGCGACGGCGAGCAGACCCGGCAGCACTTCGTCACCACCTTCATCGAACACCTCAGCGGCGTTGATTTCGAGAAGCGCGAGACCGTGCGCATCCGCAACCGCTACGATGCCAGCGTGCCGACCGTGGTCGGCGCAGTGAGCCGTCCGAAGCCGGTGTTCGTGGAGGATGCGAAGTTCCTGCGCCGGCAGACCACGCAGCCGATCAAGTGGGCACTGCCTGGCCCGATGACGATGATCGACACGCTGTACGACGCGCACTACAAGAGCCGTGAGAAGCTGGCCTGGGAATTCGCGAAGATCCTCAACGAAGAAGCAAAGGAGCTGGAAGCCGCTGGCGTGGACATCATCCAGTTCGACGAGCCGGCCTTCAACGTGTTCTTCGACGAAGTGAACGACTGGGGCGTAGCCGCGTTGGAGCGTGCGATCGAAGGACTGAAGTGCGAGACCGCCGTGCACATCTGCTACGGCTACGGCATCAAGGCCAACACCGACTGGAAGCAGACGCTGGGGTCGGAATGGCGGCAGTATGAAGAGTCGTTCCCCAAGCTGCAGACCTCCAACCTCGACATCATCTCGCTGGAATGCCACAACTCGCACGTACCGATCGACCTGATCGAGCTGGTGCGTGGCAAGAAAGTGATGGTCGGCGCCATCGACGTGGCGTCCAGCACGGTGGAGACCGCCGATGAAGTAGCCAACACCCTGCGCAAGGCCCTGCAGTTCGTGGATGCCGACAAGCTTTACCCGAGCACCAACTGCGGCATGGCGCCGCTGGCCCGTGAAGTGGCACGGGGCAAGCTGCGTGCGCTCAGCGAAGGGGCCCGAATCGTGCGTGAGGAGCTCTCGGCGTAGTCCTGGCTGGGGATGTGTTCCCGTTTCGGCGCGGGGAGGATGGAACCTGGCCGGGTACAGACCAGGTTCCACCTCGTCCCTGCACCTCGGGCCTGGCGGCCATCATGCGCGGCCTTGGTGCCAGCGCTTCCTTGATCCGCCCCATCTCCCCTGCCCCGGCTTCAGCCAGGCGCCGGGCCTGCTGCCGCTGCTCCCGCGTCAGCACCTGCGAGGGCACGGCGCCCGCGCCGGGCGCAACAGCCACCAACCGCGCCACCGCATCGCGCAGAGGCAACTGCGGGCAGAGCCGTGCAGCACACCAGCGCTCGGCGTAGCGCTTGGCCTGACGGGTGCTGGTGGCGGACACGACCTTGGCCTGTGACATCTTGCGTGCGTCCAGGTACAGGCGGAACCCGAGCGCGGCATGCGGCACGATACGGGCCACCGAACGGCCGTTCCACCACAGATCCCAGCGCTCGCCGCTCTGCACCCACCCGGATGGCCGGGAGGCGGTCATGCACGCAGGGAATTTGAACGAAGAAGAGGCCATGGCGGGAAGGATACGAACACCCGTCGCATGACTTGAGACCGGGCGAACACCTGCGCGGAAGGCTGCCCGGATGCACCATTAACGTGACGCATCACGCTCGATGATGCTTTCGATCCAGTTGAGGTAGCGGGACACGCGGACGTTGTAAACCACCTGGCCATAGAAGCCTGCCTCTAGCGCATGCTCGGGAACGGCGGTGATCCAGGAGCCGAGGCCCACCAGCTGCCAGGTCCCTTCCTTACTGATCAGCAGCGGGCCGCCGCTGTCGCCGTTGCCGAGCACGCCCTCAAGGGGAAGGCCCTGCGGAGGTGGATCGAACCGGTACCAGAGATAGCGCGTGTTGCCGCCGGTGATCGCGTTGCAGGCTCGCCGCAGCGTCGTACGATGCGACCCGCCGGGCGCCAGCCCCACGGCACCGTTGCCGGTGGCGCCTTTCCCTATCAGGGAGGCGACCTGCGTGACCTCGTCGGCGCCACGGTAGAGTGCGACCGGCGGCACACCGCTCACCGGGGCGGCAAGTCTGATCAGTGCAATGTCGTCCGACGCTGCCAGAAACGCATGGATTTTCGATGCGCTCCCGGTTGCCATCGCTTCCTTGCCCAGCGCCTCGGGCATCCTCCGGTAGCCGGGGTGCAGGAAGACACGCTCGACGCCGTAGCCCTTCCCATCGATGGTGATCGTGGCATCCATCCCCTCCATCGGCGCGGCATGCGCGGCAGTCAGCACCCACTGCGGTGCGATCAGGACGCCGTGCCCCTCGCCCGGCATGTCTGCCAGTGCCGGGAACACCGATGCGTCGATCCGGTACCTGGCATCGTCAACATCATCGCGGATGACCACGGCACCGGCGGCGAACGGGAGCGTGGCCAATGCCAGGAAAATCCAGCGGTTCATGATTGCTTTCATCCTTGCAGTTCAATCACAACAGCCTAGGGGATATCCCTGCAATACGGGGAGATCGTGCGACCACTCCCGGCGATGGCCGACGAACCCGGGGAAACGGGAGTTGAAGCCAGGTGGGCCATGCCCTACCTGCGGCCCCGATAGGGTTCGCAGCCCACGCCGTCATTGTCACGATCGAGGTGCGGGCCATACCCCGGATCACCACGCCGTACCGGCGCAACCCCGGCGGCGCGGGCCTCCGCGCAGTTGGCAAATGCCCGGGAACCGCGCGCGGGGGCAGGGGCGAAACTGCTGCGCGGAGTGTCGACGTATCGAGGGGCGGCTGGAGCGCCTCGATGGCAGTGATACTCACCCGTTTTCCGGTTGGTGTGGCAACCCTGCTTGTCGAGCCCGCCCGGATGCGCGAGCGCATTGGCGGACAGTGCCAGTGCGAGCATGCCGGATGCAGCCAATACGATGGAATCTCGGCGCCGGGTATCCATGCCTTCCCCCTGTCAGGCAATCCTGCCAAAGGGAAGGCTAGCATGGTGTCTCGACCGCCAGGCTTGACGCTGCAGCGGCGACCACTCAGCGCTGGTAGTCCTTCAGGAACAGCCAGGTGATCAGCGTGGCATCCGGCCCCTTCGGGTCGGTGAATGGCAGGCCCGACTGGCTGCCGCTCCAGGCATGCCCCATGCCCTGCACCACATAGTGCTGGACCAGCGTCCTGCCGCCGTACGCGTAGGTGTCGACGGTATACGCGCGGCCGCCCGGCACCTGGCCGTGATAGGTGCTGGTCGGCACGTACTTCACCGAATCGTTGTCCATGCCGTCGTCGGCGAGGTCATTGGTCTGCAGGAACTGGCGCACGGCCTGCTGCCCGTTCACCGGGTTGACGGTGAGGTCGGCGCTGCCATGGAACACCAGCACCGGCAGCGGTCGCGGCGACGGCGAACCCGAACACTGCCATGCCAGGCGACCGTTGCTGTCCGGCGAGTAGATGCTGCCAGCCAACAGTGCGTAGGCGCTGCCGGAAATCGTGGTCGCGCCCTTGAACATGCCACCGGAATGGATGGCACCTGCGGCGAACACGTCCGAATAGCAGCCCAGCATGATCGAAGTCATCGCGCCGCCCGCCGAAATGCCGGTGACGTACACGCGATGCGGATCAACGCTGTAAGCCGCCTTCACCTTTTCCACGATGCCGGCAAGGAGCGAGGGCTCGCCACTGTCGCGTGCCTGGTTGATCGGCAGCTGCCAGTTCCAGCAGCGGGCCGGATTGGAGGTGACGTTCTGCCGCGGGTAGACCACGATGAAGCCTTCGGTGTCGGCCACATCGTTGAAGCCCGAGGCCTCGCCCATCAGGTTCGGCCCGGTCACGCAGCCGTGCAGCACCAGCAGCAGAGGCAGCGGTTGTGTGTCGTCGTAGCCGGCGGGCACCCACACCTGGTATTCGCGGGCGCCGAACAGATTGCCGTACAGGCCAATGTCCCAATGCCCGGCCGGGCCTGCGGCAACGGCGCTGCCCGCCATCGCCAGCCAACTGCACAGTATCAGCAGTACAACCTTGATCGAATCGATTCCGGATTTCATGGCCAGATCCTCATGCGTGAGTCGTGGATGAAGGGGTACCGGGATGCGCTTCCGGCTGGGGGCGCGCCCAGTATCCGCATCCGGCGGCCGCTGCCGACTGGACCTAGGTCCACTCGCCGCTGCCCGATGACACCGCTAGCCTTGGCTGCAGGGGTGGCAATGGGCCATCTGCAAGCACCTGCCTGGGGGAGGACCGAATGAAACGGAATTGTTTGAGTCTCATGATCGGCGCGCTGCTGGCCTCCGGGCCGGTACTGGCACAGGAAGCGCCCCAGGCCACGCCGACGGTGGGCAGGACTGCATCACCCACCAACCTGGACAGCATCAAGGTCACCGCACGCAAGCGCGAGGAAACCCTGCAGGAGGTGCCGGTTGCCGTCACTGCGTTTACCTCCGAGGCGCTGGACAAGATGAATGTCCAGGACATCAGCGACCTGGATGCGCAGGTGCCCAACCTGACCATCTACGCTGCCCGCGGCGCCAGCAGCACGGTCACCGCCTACATCCGTGGCATCGGCCAGTCCGATCCCACCTGGGGCGCCGATCCGGGCGTGGGCATCTACCTGGACGACGTCTATATCGCGCGTCCGCAGGGTGCGCTACTGGATGTGTTCGATGTCTCGCGCATCGAGGTGCTGCGCGGCCCGCAGGGCACGCTGTATGGCAAGAACACCATCGGCGGCGCGATCAAGTACATCTCGCGCGGCCTGCCCACCCAGACCGAGGGCTTCGCCCAGATCACCGTGGGCAACTACAGCCAGCTGGATGCGAAGGCGGCCATCGGTGGCCCGATCGGCGGTGCCGACAGCGGCCTGCGCGCCCGTGTGGCGGTGGCCAGCATGAACCACGACGGGTTTGGCGAGAACACCTCCAACGGCCAGCCGGTCAGCGACAAGCAGATCAACGCGGCACGCCTGAACCTGGGCGCGTATGCGGGCGATGACTTCGACGTGCAGTTCGCACTGGACTGGATCGACGATCAGTCCGGCATGCGCGGCTCGAAGATGCTGGCGCCCAATCCGTTCCTGCGCGCCTACCCGCCGATGGACAGCCGCTATGACATCCGCTCGGGCATGCGCAACCTCAACAACGTGGAGAGCAAGGGCGCCTCGGCCACGGTGAACTGGCGGCCGAACGAAGACATCGCACTGAAGTACGTGATCGCCAAGCGTGAATCGGACAGCGAGGCCAACATCGACTTCGATACCGCGCCGGTCAAGCTCGCCGACGTGGGTGGCACCTACCACGACGACCAGGTCAGCAACGAAGTGCAGGTGAACTACGATGCCGGCGGCCGGATGCGCGGCGTGGTCGGCCTGTACCAGTTCAGCGGCGAAGCTGGCGGGCAGATCCAGAACAACTACTTCAGTGCGCAGTTCGCCGACAACCAGGGCAAGGTGCTGACCGACAGCATCGCGCTGTACGCGGACTGGACCTTCGACCTGACCAGCAGACTGAAGCTCGATGTCGGCGCCCGCTACACCGACGAGGACAAGCGCGCGATCGTGCTGAACCGCCTCTACGCCGACCCGGGCTTCAGCCGGCCGGTGGCGGTGACCGCCGATTTCGACAAGAAGACCAACTTCAAGAACGTCTCGCCCAAGGTCTCGCTGGACTACCAGATCACCCCGGACATCATGGTCTATGGCCTGGCGACGCGTGGCTTCAAGTCCGGTGGCTACAACATCCGTGCCAACGCGGTGGCGGTACCGCGCTCGGCGGAGCCGTTCGATGACGAGACCGTGGACAGCTACGAAGTCGGCAGCAAGATGGCCTTCCTCGACCAGCGCCTGTTCCTGAACCTGTCGGCGTTCTACAACAAGTACAAGGACATCCAGCTGTCGGTGTTCACCGGCCTGGATACCAACGGCGATGGCATCGACGATTCCTTCTTCGGTGACTTCACCAACGCCGGCGCCGGTACCGTCAAAGGCCTGGAAGTCGAGTATCAGTACCTGCCCAGCCAGCACTGGCTGATTTCCGGCAACCTGGCATGGCTGGATACCACGTACGACGAGTACATGGACCGCGGCATCAACGTGGCCAGGCAGATGAAGTTCACCAATGCCCCGGAATTCTCTGGTGCGTTCAACGTGGAATACCGCACCGACCTGGCCAACGGCAGCAACCTGTCGGCACGGGTGAGCTACAGTTACCAGAGCGAAGTGTGGCCGACCACCGACCTCAGCCCGGTGATCCGACAGCAGGGTTACGGGCTGGTCAATGCCGGCGTCATCTGGCGCTTGGATGACGCGTGGACCTTCTCGCTGCAGGGCACCAACCTGGCCGACAAGGAATACCGCACCACCGGCTACAACATCCCGGCGGTCGGCACGCTGATTGGCTTCTATGGCCCACCACGCGAATATAGCCTCAGCGTCCGTTACGATTTCTAGCGCATCCGTTACGATCTTCAGGAAGCTTCTGCATGACGCAGTCTTACGACGACCTGTACTGGAACAGCAATGATGGATTGCGCCTGCATGCGCGCGACCATGCACCCGATGCGGGGCAGGCAGCGCGTGGCACAGTGGTCTGCATTCCAGGACTGACCCGCAATGGTGCCGACTTCGATGCGCTTGCCAATGTACTCACCGCCGAGGGCTGGCGCGTGATCGCGGTCGACCTGCGTGGTCGTGCAGGCTCGGAACGCGCATATGACCCGTCCAGCTACAACCCGCGTGCCTATGCGGATGACATGGTTGCGTTGCTGCGCTCGCAGAACATCGACAAGGCGGTGTTCATCGGCACCTCGCTGGGCGTGCTGGTGACCATCACCCTCGCCTCGCGCGCGCCCGGGCGGATTTCCGGGGCGGTGCTCAACGATGCCGGCCCCAAGGTGCCACGCGAGGCGC
Source organism: Stenotrophomonas geniculata ATCC 19374 = JCM 13324 (assembly GCF_001431625.1). Classification (GTDB taxonomy): domain Bacteria; phylum Pseudomonadota; class Gammaproteobacteria; order Xanthomonadales; family Xanthomonadaceae; genus Stenotrophomonas; species Stenotrophomonas geniculata. The sequence goes on along the minus strand of NZ_LLXT01000138.1, from coordinate 96,956 downwards.
TGGCACGGATCGGCAAGTACGCCGGCAAGCCGGTCCCGCCGATGGACCTGGTGCAGGCCACGGCCTACGTGGAATCCATCGGCAAGGCTGCGTTCCCGCGCTTCAGCACCGACGACTGGCGGCAGATGGCGGTGCGCACCTTCCGCCCGCGCAGCGATGGCCTGCTGGAACTGGACTACGACCCGGCAGTGATCCGTACTACCCGGCCATGGTTGCTGTGGCTGTTGCGTCCGCTGCTGTGGCGTGCGGTCCGCGGGCTGACCGCACGGGTGCCGGTGCTGGTGGTACGCGGTGCGCTGTCCGACATTCTGCCGGCCGATGTCGCGCGGCAGATGGCGGCCACCTCGGAAAGTGCCCGCCTGGTGGAGGTGCCCGATGTGGGGCACGCGCCGATGCTGTCCGAGCCAGAGGCGCGTGACGCGATCCTGACCTTGCTGGAGCGTGTGGCGTGAGTGCGGACAGCGACCTGCCTCCCGCCCTGCAGGCGTTGCAGCAGTGGGCCGCCAGTGAGCGGCTGAGTGGCGTGACCCGCGTGGACCAGGCGCGCATCGATGCTTTTGCCGACGCCACCGGTGACCACAACTGGATCCATGTCGATCCAGCGCGGGCGCAGGCGCAGATGCCGGGTGGGCATACCATCGCACATGGCTTCCTGTTGCTCTCGCTGACGGTGGAGGACGATGTGGCCGCCCTCGCCGGCTTCCCCGGCATCGCCCATGCGCTCAACTACGGCTTGAACAAGGTCCGCTTCCTGGCGCCGGTGCCGAGCGGGTCCGAGGTGCGGGTACGCTCGCAGCTGGTGTCACTGGATGCGCGCCAGCACGGCCAGTGGCTGCTGACCCAGCGCAAGGCCGTCGAGCGGGTCGCCGATGGCGAGCTGGCACTGGTCGCTGAGCAGCTGTCACTGATCGTGATCGCCGCCTAGCACCACCCTGCCCGCTTCTCTCCCTACACTGGAGCGATGTTGACGCCCTCCATCGTCCTCTTCGCCTGCATTGCATGGACCGCACTGCTGTTTGGCGTGGCGCTGTGGGGCGAGCGCCGCGGGCACCGGCTTTCGAAGGCCTGGCCGCTCATCTATGCACTGTCGCTGGCCGTGCACTGCACCGCGTGGACCTACTACGGTGCGGCCTCGCAGGGGCAGCAATGGGGTTTCCCCATTCCACCGACCCTGGCCGGCATGGCGCTGATCTTCGCGTTGGGCCTGCCGTTCCTGCTCCGCCTCGGGCGGCTGGCCAAGCAGCACAACAGTGCCACCATCGCCGATCTGGTCGTTGCACGACTGCGTGCCGATCGCGGCCTCGGCTTCACTATCACCCTGGTGGCGCTGTTCGGCATCATTCCCTACATCGCACTGCAGCTGAAAGCCGTCAGCCAGGGGCTGGGTGCCCTGCTGGGTGATCGGTTCGCGCCTGCCGGTGCGCAGCTGGACATGTCGTTCTGGTTCGCGCTGACGATGGCAGCGTTCACCCTGCTGTTCGGTGCACGCAAGGCCTCGGCTACCGAGCCCAACCGCGGCATCGTGGTCGCGCTGGGCCTGGAATCGGTGCTGAAACTGGTCGCACTGCTGGCCATTGGCCTGTATGCGGCGCTGTCCGTGCACAAAGCCGGCACGCCGCTGCTGGAGAAGATGGCGCAGCTGCCGCCACCGGCCATCGTGCCGGACTATCTCACCATGGTCGCGCTGGGGGCGATCTCCGCGTTCACCCTGCCTCACCAGTTCCACGTCGGCGTGGTCGAGCTTCGCCAGACCTCGGACCTGAAGACGGCACGCTGGATGTTCCCGGTCTACCTGCTGCTGATCGGTCTGCCGTCGGTGCCGATGGCATTGGCCGGTGCCGCGCAGCTGCCGGCCTCGGTATCACCGGACCTGTACGTGCTGGCGCTGCCGCAGGCCGGTGGCCATCATCTGCTGGCGCTGCTGGCCTATCTGGGCAGCCTGAGCGCGGCCACGGGCATGATGATCCTGTCCGGGCTGACCCTGTCGATCATGCTTGGCAACCACGGATTCGGTTCGCGCCTGCTCGGCGGCATCGAGGGTGGCGTGGCCAACGCCGATCTGCGCCCGCGCGTGCTGGCGTTCCGCCGTGCCGGCATCCTCGCCGTGTTCCTGATGTCGTGGCTGTACAGCCGCGCGATGAGCGACACCGAGGCACTCAGCGATTTCGGCCTGATGTCCTTCACCGCCCTCTCGCAGCTGGCACCGGCTGTGCTGCTGGCGGTGTATCGCCCACGTACGCCCTCCGCGGCCATCATGGCCGGCATCGTGCTGGGCTCGTTGGCCTGGCTGTGGCTGGTACTGCTGCCGATGGTGATCCCGGCCGCGACGCCGTCGGTCGACGCCGACGGGCTGCATTGGTTGTCGGTGGTCTCGCTGCGCGTGCAGCCGGGGCATATCGCCATCAGCATGGGGGCCAGCCTGGCGGTCAACCTGCTGGCCGTGGCCCTGGTGTCGCGGGCCGTGCGTCCGTCCTTGCCGCGGAGGCGGGATGCGGTGGCTGCGGCGTCCCTGCGCAGGACCGCCGGACGCTTCCTTGGCCAGGAGCGTGCGCGCCAGCTGCTGGAGGGCCACGCCGGGCAGATGCTGGATGACGACCGGGTCACCGCCGTCGAGCGTGAGCTGACGGCCGTGGTCGGCGCAGGCATGGCACGGCTGTTGGTCGAAGCCGCACGCGAGGGCGGCGCCGCGCCGCTGGACGCGGTGACCCGCGCCGTCGGCGAGGCCACCCAGGTGCTGCGCTTCAACCAGCGCCTGCTGGAAGCTGCGCTGGAGAACATGAGCCAGGGCATCAGCGTGGTCGATGCGCAGCTGCAGCTGGTGGCCTGGAACAGCCGCTACGCCGCGCTGTTCAGGTTCCCGCCGGAGCTGCTGCAGGTCGGGCAGCCGGTGGTCAACCTCACGGCATGGGCACTGGGACAGCTGAAGATCGGCGACGGCCCTGGCGACACGCCGACCAAGGCATTGCAGCGCCGCGTCGCGCATATGCGCCGTGGCACGCCACACCTTTCCGAACGGATTTTCCCCGATGACACCATCGTCGAGATCCGCGGCAACCCGATGCCGGGCGGTGGCTATGTAGCCACATTCACCGATGTCACGGCGTTCCGCCGCGCGGAAGATGCGCTCAAGCGCAGTAATGAGAATCTGGAACGCCGGGTACAGGACCGCACCGCGCGGCTGCAGCAGGCGGTACAGGAGGCCGAGCGCGCGAACGCGGCAAAAACGCGCTTCCTGACGGCGGTCGGCCATGATCTCATCCAGCCCCTGCATGCGGCCCAGTTGCTGACCGAGGCGATGTCGCAGCACATCGAGTCCGAGTTCCTCGACAGTTTCCTGCGGCAGATCCGCGGCGCATTGGATTCCACTGATGACCTGCTGTCCGGCCTGCTGGATATCTCGCGACTGGAAGCCGGTGGGCTGGTGGCCGATCCGCGCCCCTTCGCGCTGTCGACCGTGCTGGATCCGCTTGCGCAGGAGTTCGCGGTGCTGGCGGCGGCGCGTGGCCTGCAGTTCCGCCACGTGCGGAGCCAGGCCTGGGTCCATAGCGACCCGCTGCTGCTGCGCCGGGTGCTGCAGAACTTCCTGGCCAACGCCATTCGTTATACCCGCCATGGCGGTGTCTTGCTGGGTGTGCGCCGCCAGGGGCAGGCACTGATGATCGGCGTGCATGACACCGGCCCCGGCATTGCTCCGGAGCAGCAGGCGGTGGTGTTCGAGGAGTTCCACCGGATCGATCGCAGCAACGGGCAAGGACTGGGCCTGGGCTTGACCATCGCGCACCGCATTGCCGACCTGCTGCATGCACCCTTGCACCTGCGCAGCGTACCCGGGCATGGCTCGGCCTTCTCGATCAGCGTGCAACGCGCAGCACCCCCTGTGACCCCGCGCAGTCCACCACCGACGGGCGGCAGCAGCGCCCTGAAGGGAATTCGTGTACTGGTGGTGGACAACGACCCGGACGCACTGGAGGCGATGCGGCAGCTGCTGCATTCCTGGGGTTGCGATGTGATCGCGGCAGGCAACGCCGATGACATCGGATCCTCAGCGCACGAGGCGGCGCTGTGGCTGTTCGACTATCACCTGGATGATGGCGATACCGGTGTTGCGCTGTGGAAGCGGCTGACGGGCATGCATGGGCCGCGGCCGACGGTGATCCTCAGTGCCGATACCGGCAGCGATACGCGCGAGGCGGTGCGCGGCGTTGGGCTGTCCCTGCTCAACAAGCCGTTCAAGCCGTTGGCGCTGCGCTGGGCGATCAACCACCTGCTGGCGACCACTGCCACGCCCTGACCCATCAGGGCTCGGGAAGCTCTTCGATCTGCCGGGACGGATCGGCCAATCCCATTTCGTGCAGCACGCGGATGGCCTGCGCGCGGTTGCGCACGCCCAGCCGCTCCATGATGCGTGTCATGTGTGCCTTGACCGTGCGCAGCTGTACGCCCAGCCGGTCGGCGATCTGCTTGTTGAGCAGGCCCTCGGCCACCAGCCCCAGCACCTTGTACTGATGTGCCGACAGGCTGGCCAGGCGTGCGGCCAGGTCGGTATCCCTGCTGAACGGTGCCACCCGCGCCACCGGCTCGCGCAGCAACGCTGGAATCCAGCGCTCACCCTCCAGCACGGACTGCAGCGCGGACTGCAGTTCGTTCAAGCCCGAGCTCTTGGGCAGGTAGCCCGCGGCGCCGAGGTCGATGGCACGCCGGATGACCTGCGGCTCCTCGTTGGCGGAGACGATGATGATCGCCAGGCCCGGCTGCAGGGCACGGATCGTGGCCAACCCGGCCAGCCCATGGTTGCCGGGCATGTGCAGGTCAAGCAGCATCAGGTCGATCGACTGGTTCTCGATCACCTCCAGCACGCCGTCCAGCGAATCAGCCTCGCTGATCTGCAGATCGGCAACCGCCTCTTCCGCCGCGCGATGCAGTGCCGCACGGAACAAGGGGTGATCATCGGCGATGAGCAGGGTTGGCATGTCCTGGCGAGATTATCAAATCGGCTGCGCGCGGGAACAGGTACCTAGGTACGCTGGTACAGCAGGAAGGGCTTGCTAGTGTGGGGCGGAGAAGGCCGGCGACCGCAACGCCGTCCACGAGGAAATGCCATGTCATCCGCCCCCACTCCCGATGCCCATGCCTATCCACTGCTGATCAAGCAGCTGCTGCTGATGCCGCTGGCGGTGAGCCCTGGACAGGAAATCGTCTACGGCGACCAGGTACGGTTCGATTACCGCACCCTGCACGCGCGCATCGGCCAGCTGGCAGGCCTGCTGACCTCGCTGGGATACGGCCACGGCGACACGGTGGCGGTGATGGACTGGGACAGCAACCGCTACCTGGAGGCCTACTTCGCGGTGCCGATGATCGGTGCGGTGCTGATGATGGTGAACGTGCGCCTGGCCCCCGAGCAGATCGCGTACACGCTGAACCACAGCGGCGCGCGGGCGATCCTGGCCAACCGCGAGTTCCTGCCGCTGCTGGACGCCATCGACGAGCAGCTGCCGGACCTGCGCACCCGCATTCTGCTAGACGATGCCGATGGCCCGCTGCCGCCAGGCTTCGCCACCGAGTACGAAACGGGCCTGCGTGATGCCACGCCGGTCGTCCGCTTCCCGGACTTCGACGAGAATGCCCGTGCCACGGTGTTCTACACCACCGGAACCACCGGGTTGCCCAAAGGGGTCTATTTCAGCCACCGGCAGCTGGTGCTGCATTCGCTGGCGGCGATGGCCGCGCTCGGCGGCGCCCCCCGCCAGGGCCGCCTGCACCGTGACGACGTCTACATGCCCATGACCCCGATGTTCCATGTGCACGCGTGGGGCCTGCCCTACGTGGCTACCGCGATGGGCATCAGGCAGGTCTATCCGGGGCGCTACCTGCCTGCGAAGCTGCTGGCGTTGATCGCGCGCGAAAAGGTGACCTTCTCGCACTGTGTGCCAACCATCCTGCACATGCTGCTGGAGCATCCGGACGCGGCGCAGACCGACCTGGAGGGCTGGAAGGTGATCATCGGCGGTGCGGCCCTGCCCCGTGCTCTGGCGCAGCGTGCACTGGCACGGGGCATCGACATCTTCGGCGGCTATGGCATGTCCGAGACCTGCCCTCTGCTCACCATCGCCCAGATCGACGTGGACAGCATGACCGATGCCGACGAGGTGCTGTCATTGCGCACCAAGGCCGGCACTCCGGTGCCACTGGTGGACCTGCGCATTGTCGACCCGGACATGGGCGATGTCGTCCACGATGGCGTGGCCACCGGCGAAGTGGTGGCACGAGCCCCCTGGCTGACCCAGGGTTACCTGCACGATCCGGACGCTTCGGCAGCGCTGTGGGCGGGCGGCTACCTGCACACTGGCGACATCGGCAACATCGATGAAGGTGGCTACCTGCGCGTCACCGATCGCATCAAGGACGTGATCAAGACCGGTGGCGAATGGATCTCCTCGCTCGCGCTGGAAGACATCATCGCACTGCACCCGGCGGTCAGCGAGGTCGCGGTGATCGGTATCGCCGATGCGAAATGGGGCGAACGGCCGCTGCCACTGGTGGTCAGGCAGCCCGGCCGTGATGTGTCAGAGGCGGAGATCATCGAACTGGTCGCAGCGCGCAGCCGTTCCGGAGACATCTCACGCTATGCGATTCCGGAGCGTGTCAGCTTCGTGGATGCGATCGAGCGGACCAGCGTGGGCAAGATCAACAAGAAAAAACTGCGCGGGCTGCATGATCCGGGCGCTGGCACCGGCGGGCGCTGACGCCCTCTGCCGGCACGGCTCAACCGCGCGATGCCCTGCCCTGCAGCAACTGGACCCAGGCCTGGAATCCCTCCAGGAAGCGCTGCAGGCGCTTGCGCGTCGCCGCGTCGAAATCGTCCGCGTCATTGTTGTAGGCGGCCGCTGCTTCGGCCACATAGAGCTGTGGCGAGGCCATGGTCAATGCCCCCATGGCGGTCAATGTATGGCGCAGCTGCGACTGCGCCAGTTTGGTGCCCCAGTGACCCGGCGTGGCGCCGATGATCGCCACCGGCTTGGCCGAAAGGACCGTGCGGTATTCGGCATCGTCGCGGGACAGCCAATCGAGCGTGTTCTTGAGTACGCCGGGCAGTGACTGGCTGTACTCCGGCGTGGCGATCAGCACGCCGTCAGCGGCTGCAATGGCCGCGCGCAGGCGCTTGACCCCGGCAGGACCGGCCGGGTCGGCGGCTTCCACGTCTTCGTCGAACAGCGGAATATCGACAATGGTGTCATGCACGGTCAGCAGCAGGCCCGCAGGCGCGGCGCCTGCTGCAGCCCTGACCAGGCGCCGGTTGTAACTGTTGCTGCGCAGGCTGCCGGCAAACGCCAGGATGTTCAGCGGTGGAAGGTTGTCGGACATGCGGGATTCCTGGAATGAGTCGGTGCGGGGTCACGGGCCAGGCATCGACAGCGCGGGAGGCACCGGGAACGGTCGCGCACAGCGTACCCCAGAAGCATCGCGCCCCAGCTGCAGGTGCAGGTGTCCGCCAGGTCCCGTCAGCCCGTGGCCAGCACGATCACCTGGTCGGCTGCGGTCACCACGCTGCGGCGATGGGTGATGGCCACGATCGTGACATCACCGGCAAGCGCGCGGATATGGCCCATGATCTCGCGCTCGGTCGCCTCGTCCAGCGCCGAGCTGGCTTCATCCAGGAACAGGATGGCGGGCGCTCCGTAGAGTGCACGCGCAATGGCGATGCGCTGCCGTTCGCCGCCGGAAAGTTTCAGGCCACGCTCGCCCACGGTGGTTTCAAAGCCTTCGGGCAGCGCGTCGATCAAGGCCAGGATCGACGCCTGGCGGGTCGCGCGGCGCAACCGGGTGTCGTCGCGCGGGCGCCCCAGCAGGATGTTGTCGGCCAGGCTCTCGTTGAGCAGGATGACATCCTGGGGAACGACGGCGACGGCGGCGTGCCACGCGGCACGGTCGATGTCGGCCAGGTCGATGCCATCCACCAGGATGCGACCGTGCTGGGGCTCGATCGACTTCAGTGCCAGCTTGAACAGCGTCGACTTCCCTGCCCCGGTCTCCCCCATCAGGAAGTTGATGCCGCCGCGCCCGGCGTGGAAGGACGCATCCCGGACGCCGCGGCCATTGCCGTAGCGATGGCTGACATGCTGGAACTCGATCCGGCCGCATTCTCCGTGGAATCGGCCGGCGTTTGCTGCCTGCCGCTCTTCGGGTGCCGCCCACAGGGAGGATAGCGGCGTCAGCAGCGTCCACGAACGGGCAACGTCATCGATCGAGCGCGCGATCATTTCAAAGGGCATGTTGAGCTGCAGCAACAGCAGGTTGAACAGTACGATATCGCCGACGCTCAGGTCACCGCTCTGATAGCGCGGGAGCAGCAGTGCGAAGGTGACGATGAACTCGACCGCCAGGCCGATGCCCAGCAGCGCGATGAAACCGACCCGCTGCAGCACGTACGCCCGCCAACTGTCGCGGACCTCCAGGGCCTTCTGCTCGAAGCGCTGGATCATCCACGCGCTGCCGCCGAACTGCCGCAGCGTCTCCATCGCGTTCATCGCATTGCCGACGAAGCGCGCATTCAGCTGGCCCGCTTCGACCGCCGCCTCACGATGGATCCGTGCTCGCCGGGTAGCGATGGCCGAGAGCGTGACGGCCACAGAACCGTAGCCCAGCACGATCGCCACCATCTGCAGGTTGATCAGCGCCCCCAGTGTCAGCAGGGTCAGCAGGATCTGCAGTGCGCTGGGAATGAACACCACCAGGCCAAGCTGCACCACGATCTTCAGGGCGTTGCGGCCCTTCTCCCCGGCCACCTGCAGTTCGGCTGCGTTGTAATCCAGGAAGAAGCTGTGTGTCTTCTTCAGCAGCCGCGCGAAGTAGCGGGTGCTGGTGATGAAACCCAGGTTCTCGCCACTGAGGAACGACAGGTACTGCACGGTGTTCTGCAGGATGCTGGCGGCGCCGAGCATCACCGCGTAGAGCAGGAACCATCCCGCCAGTTCACGGATGCCTTCCGTGCTGATGCGGTCGATCAGGCGCGAGAACAGGTACGGCGCTGCCACCGTGGCCAAACTGGAAAGCACGACGATGGCGGCGATCAACAGCAGCAGCCTGCGGTCCGCCTTCCAGTACGCGGTGAGGATCTCGGTGACCGGCGGCGGCAGCGCGAACATTCTCATCAGCGTCGGTCCGGCATCGGTGCAGTGGCTCCTGTGTGGCGGTGCGCCTGCCGTCGCCCCTCGGCACAGCAAGAGATCGTCGCGCATCTTGAATGATATGCTATAACATATCTATTGAAGGCGCGATGGCTCGTGCCGCAGACCAACATCCGATGAGATCGATGGACCGGGGCATGAACAACGCATCCACCGCCAGGCCGGCGGCATTGGTGGTCGCCAGCCTGGCCGCCGCTCTGCAGCTCAACGCGCCGGCAATGGCGCAGGATGCCAGCGCTCCCGGCAGTCCTGTCCAGGGCGACCGGCGATCCGATACCACCACGCTGGACAAGGTGATGGTCATTGGCAGCAACATCCGCGATGCCATTGGCGGCGGCGCCTCCCCGGTCATCGTGATCGACCGGGAGGCCATTGATCGAACCGGGGTGGCCTCGTTGCAGCAGCTCTTCGAGAAGCTGCCGCAGAACTTCGGCGGTGGTGCCAACGGCGCCAACGTCGGCAACCTCGGCGTCGACCGCGATACCGGCAACAACTTCGGCCAGGGCACCGCCATCAACCTGCGTGGCCTCGGCACGGGCACCACGCTGACGCTGATCAACGGCCACCGCGTGACCTCCTCGAACCGCTATCAGTACGTCGACATCTCGCTGATTCCGCTGAGTGCCATCGAGCGCGTGGAGATCCTCACCGATGGCGCCTCGGCCATCTACGGCACCGACGCCGTCGGCGGTGTGGTCAACATCGTCCTGCGCCGCGATTTCACCGGCTATGAAACCTCGCTGCGCTACGGCAGCGTCACCCGCGGCAGCATGGACGAGTACCAGGCATCGCAGTCGGCCGGCTGGTCGTGGGAGGGTGGCCACCTGATGGCCAGCTACGAGTTCCTGAAGCAGTCCAACCTCGCCGCGGTCGACAAGGACTTTTCCAGGAACGTCACGGTCAGGCCGTACGACATCTATCCCGGCTCGAAGCGGCACAGCCTGTATCTGGACGGCGTGCAGGCGCTCAGTGATGTGCTGACGCTCAACCTGACCGGCTCCTTTGCCAAGCGCGAGATGGACACCACCATTTCCGGCACTGCCGACGAGACCCGACTGTTCCCGCACACGCGGCAGTTCGATGTGTTCGCCGGCCTTACCCTCGAGCTTCCGCGCCAGTGGCAGGCCCGTCTGAATTCCGGATTCGGCAGAAGCGACGTCTCCTACGAGAGAACCACCATCACCGGCAGCTCGGTCAGCACCGCACCGCCGACGGATACCCATTCCGAATCGCGCTACCTGGAGATGATCGCCGACGGCGAGCTGTTCAATCTTCCGGCCGGCGGCGTACGCGCGGCATTCGGTGCGGGCTACCGCCGCGATGGCTATGAACTGCTCGATCACCGTGGGCTTGAGAAGCCGCTGGATCTGCAGCGCACGATCCGTTCCGCTTTCGCCGAGCTCAACATTCCGCTGCTGGCAGACATGCCTGGCGTTCGCCGGCTGTCGCTGACTGCGGCCGCACGCTACGACGACTACAGCGATTTCGGTTCCACCCTCAATCCCAAGGTCGGCCTGCTGTGGGAAGCAACGGAAGGACTTTCATTCCGCACCAGCTACGGCCGCTCCTACCGGGCGCCGGTCTACCAGGACATGCAGCTGAACAACACCGTGGTGGTGGCCAAAGTGCCCAACCCGAGCGCGGCCAACGGAAGCACGGTGCTGATGATGCTCTCCAACGGCAACCCGGACCTGGGGCCCGAACGTGCCAAGACCTGGACCGGCGGCTTCTCGTTCGCGCCCCCGTCGCTGCCGGGCCTCAAGATCGACGCGAACTACTACCACATCGAGTATGCCGACCGGATCGGCAGCGGTTTCGGCGGCAGTTTCCCGTCGCTGTTCCTGCAGTCCACCGCACCCTATGCGGACCTGCTGACCGTCAACCCGACGCCGCAGCAGATCCAGCAGGCGCGCCAGCTGGGTGCCTCCGGCCTGGGACTGTTCGTATCGCGGGTGGGCCCTTATGCGCTGACACCAGGAACCGATGAAACCAGCAGCGAGGTCATCCTCGACAACCGCTTCCGCAACAACGCGTTCACTTCGCAGCGCGGCGTCGACTTCAATGCCTCCTACGATTTCGACGCCGGCCAGACCCGTATCGCATTGAACCTTGCCGGCCAATACATCATCGATTCCAAGCGCCGCGTGACCGCCACCTCGCCCGAGGTCGATGCGGTGAACGCGGTGTACTTCCCGGTCGACCTGAAGGTGCGCGGTGGCCTCGCCGTAAGCCACCGGCAGGTCGCCGGTGGGTTGTTCGTGAACTATGTGGACAGCTATCGCGATCCCGCCAACCGCGCCGACCCCCATGTCAACGCGTGGACGACGGTCGACCTCAATCTCAGGTATGACTTCAGCGGTTCTGCCGGCACCGGCCAGGGCACCTCGCTGGCCTTCAACGTGCAGAATCTGTTCGACAGGAATCCGCCCTTCATCGTCAACAGCATCAACACCGGTTTCGACCCGACCAATGCAACGGCGCTCGGCCGCTTCCTGTCCATGACATTGACCCATCGCTGGTAGGGCGCCCGCCGTGAGCGATGCCTCCCCCGCCCTCTCCAGACCCGCATCCGCCCTGCGCCAGGCGCTGGCCGTTGCCGCGACCCAGCTGAAGCTGATGTGGCGCGAACGGCGCCTGCTGTGGCTCGCGCTGACCCTGCTTCTGCTTGCGGGAGCGTCGGTTACCACGGGCGCAGCACGGCTGGCCCAGCAGGCCCAGGAGCGCCAGATCGTAGCGGAGCAGGAGGCCGGGCTGTGGGACAGCCAGGGCACGATCGACCCGCATGCTGCCGCGCACGTCGGCCGCGCCATTCCCGCGCCGGTGCGGCCGCTGGCGGCGCTCGACCCGGGCATCACGGATTTCGTCGGCACCTCGGTGTTCATCGAAGGTCATGCGCAGAACCCGGCCCGGCACCGACCCATCGACGCCGGCGCCGCGCTCAGCCGGTTCGATGGCTTCTCCGCCGCATGGGCGCTGCAGGTCGTGGCGCCCCTGCTGATCATCCTTGCCGGATTCGCCAGCCTCTCCGGCGATGTCGCCCGCGAGACCCTCCGCCAGGAGCTCGGCAGTGGTGCATCGGCCCACGTGCTGATCGGTGGCCGCCTGATCGCGCTGGCAACGGCATCGCTGCTGCTGGTCCTCGCCCTGCTGGCGGTCAGCCTTCCGGGCATGGTCGGCCGCACCCTCGGCACGGCCGACATCATGGCGCTCGTTGCGATGTTCGCGGCGTATGCGCTCTATCTCCTGGTGTTCTGCGCCATCACCATCGGTGTCTCGGCGCGCTTCAGCGCAGCACGCACGTCGCTGGTGGTGCTGCTCGGCTTCTGGGTGGTGGCCACCCTGCTCGCGCCGCGGGTGGCCCCCGCACTGGCCGAATCGCTGGATCCCACGCCTACTGCACCCGCGTTCCGGGCGGCGGTCACCGAGGACGCGGAGCACGGCGCTGATGGTCACGACCCGGCGGACAAGCGGCTGGACGCACTGAAAGCAGAGATGCTGGCACGCTACCAGGTGAAGGACGTGGACGATCTTCCGGTCAACTTCCGTGGTGTGGCGCTGGAGTTCGCCGAAGCGAATTCCACCGAGACCTACAACCGCCACTTCGAACGCATCTATGCCACCTACCAGCGGCAGGCGATCACACAACGCGCCTTTGCGGCGCTGTCCCCCACCCTCGCGCTGCAGGCCGTGTCACGGGCACTGGCGCGCACCGACTTCCCTGCACATCTGGCGTTCCTGCGCGGGGTCGAGGACTATCGCTACCGGCTGATCCAGGCACTCAACCTGGAAGTGAAACAGCACAAGGCCGCGAACGGCAGCAAGCATCTGGCCGATATCGCGACCCTTACCCGCTCCGTGGCGTACAGCCCGCAACACCCCCCGCTGGGCCACATCGCCGCGGCACAGTCGGTGAACTTCGCCATCCTGCTGGCCTGGGTGCTGCTGGCCCTGGGGCTGGTGTTCACGTCGGCGCGGCATCTCGGGAGTGCCCCATGAGCAGCCTGTCGATCGCAGGGCATGAGATCCGTCGCCTGCTGCGTGACCGGGCGTTGCCGGTGCTGCTTGGCCTGCTGGCGGTGCTGGCGGCCTTTGCAGCATGGAATGGCAGTGCGTGGGTCGGGCAGCGCGAGGCAGCCATCAGCCTGATCAACGCGGAAGAACAGGATGCCAGGGACCGAAGCCGGGGATTCGTTGGCAAGGCACCGTCGGTACTGCCCCGCGTCCAGCCCGTGCTCCCTCCCGGCCCGATGGCGGCATTGTCGATTGGACAGGCGGACGCCTACCCCTACACCGCCGACGTGGTTGCGCTGGGCGACCGTAGCCAGCTGCTCAGGCATGTGTGGTCCGACATCGGCAATCCTGCCGTGCAGGCCGCTGGCCGATTCGACCTGGCCTTCGTCATTGTCTTTCTGCTGCCCTTGGTCATCCTGGCGACCACCTTCGACCTCTGGTCGCGCGAACGCGAGCGCGGCATCACCGCGTTGATGTTGTCACAGCCCATCGCGGCGGGACGGCTGATCGCGGTCAAGGCGCTGGCCCGCGCTGCCATCGTGCTGCTGCCTGCGCTGGCGATCATCCTTGCCGTTGCCGCTGGTTCGGGGGCCACGAGTCCTTCCGGCCTGGCCGCGCTTGCCCTGATCGTGCTCGCCTACGGCAGCGTCTGGCTGGCGCTGGCGGTGCTTATCGGCTGCTTCGCCCGGCGCAGCACCGAGGCCGCGATCGCTTCCGGCGCACTGTGGCTGCTGATCGTTGTCATGGCCCCGTCACTGGTCCTGGCAGCGGTGAACCTGAGGGTTCCACCGCCCTCGCAGATGCAGCTGGCCACCGCGTTGAAGGCGCAACTGGCCGACACTGCCCGCCAGCAGCAGCTGCGCCACGCGGCAGCCTCCCCCGCCACGCGTTCGCCAGCACCGCGCATTGCGGACGCCGTGCGCGTGGCCTATGCCGATCTTGTCCAGGCCGATCAGGCCATCGCGCCCTTGATCGCCGCGCATACGGAGGCTGAGGACGTGCGACGCCGGGCACTCGACCGGGCGCGCCTGCTGCTGCCGTCGGTCGCGGTGCAGGATGCACTGGACCGCCTCGCCGGATCCGACGCCGACCGGGCGCTGGCGTTCCAGCAGCAGGTCCTCATGTACTGGCACGCACGTCGGCAGCTGCACAAGGACTATCTGGACCGTGACGTGCCACAGACGCTGGCCGAGTACGACGCCCTGCCCCGTTTCGAATTCCAGGACACGGCGGGCGCCCTGCAACGCGGTGTACTGATCGACCTGGCCGCGTTGGCGGTCGCCACCCTGCTTCTGCTGATCGCAGCCTGGTCGATGCGGCGTCGGCTGGCCACCCCCTGAGGTACACCACTCATGCTGACTGCAACGCATCTGGTCAAGGAACACGGCACGCATCGGGCGCTGGATGATGTGAGCTTCACGGTAGCTCCCGGCGAGATCTTCTGCCTGCTGGGTGCCAACGGGGCCGGCAAGTCGACCACGATCAAGCTGTTCCTGGGCTTCCTCGAACCCACCTCCGGATCCGCCGAGGTTGATGGGCTCAGTGCCTGGCAGCGGCCACAGGAGGTACGCCGGCGCCTGTTGTACATCCCGGAGAACGTGGCGCTGTATGACGAACTGACCGGCTATGAAAACCTGGATTACTTCGCGCGCCTGGCTGCGGTGGAGCAGCGTTCGCCCGCACGGCTGAAGGACGCGCTCAGGTCTGCCGGGCTGGCGCCCGAGGCATTCGGGAGACGCGTCGGGCTTTACTCCAAGGGCATGCGCCAGAAGGTGGGCATCGCGCTGGCCATCATCAAGGAAGCCAGGGCACTGCTCCTTGACGAGCCGACGTCCGGCCTGGACCCGACCGCTTCGGCCGAATTCCACGAGCTGATCGTGCGCCAGCGCGACCGCGGCACGGCGATCCTGATGGCCACCCACGATCTGTTCCGTGCCCGCGAAGTGGCGACGACCATCGGGCTGATGCAAGCCGGCAGGCTGCGCAGGACACTGGATGCCAGCACGATCACCGCCAATGACCTGGAGAGCCTCTACCTTGAGGAAATGAGCCGGAGCGGCTAGGCCACGCCGACCGCAGGCGCGCCTGGCCGGCCCATCCAGCGCCTGAGCCAGGCTTCGATGTTGACCTGCGGACCGAAGATGCCCAGCACCTGGGAGGAGTGATCCGGGCTGACCCTGCGGATGCCCGCGTCGGCCGATGCGCTGTCGATGTAGCCCCGCCGCGCCAGCAGGCCATCCACCAGCAGGCCCCTGATGAACTGCTGATGCCGCTGGGTGACCGCCACCGAGTGATCGTCGAGGTAGGACTTCACCTTGCGCGACAGCAGCGCCTGCGGCAGCAGGCCCTGCAGTGCGCGACGCGCGATCGTCCGGTCTTCCGCGCCGGCCATCAGCAGGTGCAGCGGCAGGCGGGCGAACAGTTCCACCACAGGCTGCGCGCTGATGGGTGATACGCCGTGCCAGCGTCCGGCGCCCTCGAAGG
Organism: Stenotrophomonas geniculata ATCC 19374 = JCM 13324; assembly: GCF_001431625.1. Taxonomy (GTDB): domain Bacteria; phylum Pseudomonadota; class Gammaproteobacteria; order Xanthomonadales; family Xanthomonadaceae; genus Stenotrophomonas; species Stenotrophomonas geniculata. The sequence goes on along the minus strand of NZ_LLXT01000138.1, from coordinate 81,273 downwards.
GATCGAGCACGCTGGTCGGGAAGATCATCCGGCCGATGTGCGCCAGCTTGTGCGGAGAGAGCCTGTGCCCCTGTGCGCGTGCCTGCCGCAGCCAGGCCGGCGGCACGCCATCCTGTTCTGACGCATCCACCTTCACCCATTCGCACGGGTTGCCCCAGCGGCCATTGATGTTGCCCGGCTTCTTGAGCACGCCGTGGACGAAGGCATCCTTGAATACCCCGTACAGCGAATCACCCGACTGCGCGGTTTCGAACGCAACACGGAAAAAGTCACGGTCGATCCCACGCCGCCACGCATAGTCGATGGCAGCGGCATTGCCCTTGAAGCGGAGGAAGACCGCATCGCCGCCGACACCGGTGAACTGCACCGTGTCCACGTCGACATCCACGTCGCGCCGATGCAGCAGGTAACCCGAGCAATGCGCAGGACGCGCGGTTCGCGGGAAGTCCATGATCTCTTCCAGCGAGCAGTGCGGCTGCCGTTGGTACTCGACGAACTCGCAGCTCCTTCCGGAGGATTCACGGGCACCGGCAACGGCCATGCGCGCGAACATGCGCTCATCGGCACCAATGCCGGCATCGTAGTGATGGACGCACTTCACCTCCGGTGCGGAGGGCGCATGCAGCAGGCCGGCGAGGACGATGGAGGAGTCCAGCCCGCCGGACAACTGAAGCTGGATGCATCGATGCTGGCTCGCCAGCGCACCGATACAGCCCAGCAGCGTTGCACGTGCCAGTTGCACGGCTTCCTCCAGATCTTCGATGGGCGCTTCACTGGCCTGCCGCACCACATCCCACTGGTAGTGCCGGCCGATCGGCCGGCCATCACGGATCGTCACTGCCTCGCCCGCTTCGAGCGCGGTGACCTCCTCGAAGCCTGTCTGCAGGCCGTCACGGAACGGGAACAGCAGCGAATAGGACAGGAACGACCAGTCGACGTTGAAGTCACCCACTCCCAGCAGCAGGCAGTCTTCCATGCTCGAAAAGACCACCGTCAACTGATCGACCGTGGTCATGTAGCACGGAATCTCCGCTGTCGGATCGCGCAGCACGAACCAGCGGGTGGTATCCGGCTGGTAGCCCACGGCAACGTAGCGCCCCCAGTACTGCGCCACCAGGCTCCTGCCCTGCGTACTGCAGGCGCTGTCTGCCGATGCAGCATCGGGAAATGCCTGTGCGGGAACGGTATCGGCGGCGAACACCTTGTGAAACAGCTTGCCGAGTACCACCAGCGGACCGGACCGGCTGTACTCGAAGTAGCCCGGGTTGTCGGTCTGGGCATAGATGGCGCCGCCGCAGCCCTTCATCACGCAGGCGATGCCGGGGCGGCCCGCTTCGATCCGTTCCATGGCCTGCAACGCCTGCGCACGAGCGGATTCGGAATGTTCGTTCCAGAACAGAGCGATGTATCGGTACATGCCTCAAGCCGGTTACAGCACCAGGATGGGCGTCATCCGGCGCAGATTGAAGGGGATGTCGGTCAGGACCTGGTCGCCGTGCTGCAACCAGCAATGCGCTGCGAACGGCTGGGTGCGCACCGCGAACACCCACGCGGGAACGATGCCGTATCGCGACAGGAACTCACGCATGGCCAGGCAGTAGAGGAAGCACTCATCGGTCTTCCTGAAGGCGATCGGTCGCAACCAATCGAACACCCGGACCAGGAGGGCCAGCTGCTGCAGATCCACCTCGCCCGGCACGGAGGCCTGACCGCGCCTGCGGGCCGCCGACACCGTGCAGCTGAAAGGCAGGAACGTCCTGCTGCAGGCCGCGCGCGTGACCGAGGCCAGGAAGCGGCGCACATCGCAGGCCGTGATCGGCGGACATCCTCGGGACTCGCCCTCGCGCACCCAGTGCAGGGGCAACGCGATTTCGGCACTTGCTGCGGATTTGCCACGCAGCGGATCCTGGGTGATCAGGCGCCGATCAAGCAGCGACTGCAGCATCCTCGGCCTCGGCGCTCCATCGGAGGCCAGGGGCCAGTCCTGCACCAGCCCGCCAAGCGCCGCCGCTCCGCGCCGATCGATGGAGAGATAGCTGCCGGACGCCTGATCAAGAATGACCATTGCGTCACCGGTAACACAGACATGTGCGTGCTTCGAAAGGAAGTAGGTGGTTTCAGGCTGGTCCATCGCGAGCGTGATCTCATGCTGCTGCAGGCATCAGAGCGGTGCATGCGGGGAGCATGCACCGCAGGTCATGCAGGGTGCGATGGATCAGGGCGAGGTGGTCGGGAAGACGCCATCCCACAACGTGCCGTGGTTGTGCGCCTTCGTTTCGGAAACCACCGAGCCCAGCTCGATCAGTTCACTCGGATCTTCGTGATTCTGCTCTCCAGCCACTACGCCCAGCTCAATCAGTTCGTTCATGAACATCTCCTCTAGTCAGTGGATGCACCCACGCGATGCAGCGGATGCACAGCGGCCAGGCCAGCGTCGCCCTGCGTGTTTCAGGACGATTGCCGCCCAGGCACGTAAATGTTACGATATAACATATTATTTTGGTGTGACGGCCGACCGTGATCGGACGCCGCTGCAGCGACTCCCAAGAGAGCGAGATGGATGCCCACCGAGATCGATGACGATGGCCTTGATCCCACCCTTCTGCTGAAGGGCCTGTTTCCGCTGCCGAAGTTCATCCGCTTCGTCCGGGAGCGTTGCCCACCAGGAAGCTTTGATGAAGCGATGCTGGTGGAGCAGTGGCGGGAAGCCCGCGCCCTGGTGCGTCGCCTTCATCACGACGAAGCAGACCACGCCGATGCCATGGACGTCCTCGACCTGCCCGAAGAAATGCGGCCACTGGCCGAGCAGGCGCTTCGCCAACCCTCGATGCACCGCATGACGAGCATGGTCCCACGCAGTTGGAAGATGGTGGAGATCGACCGGCTAGTGGTCTTCCAGGAGTGCATCAACCTGCGCCACATCGATCAGCTTGCAGCGGCCACGGCCGCGTCACCCGATGCAAGCGAGATCATGGAGCTGGTGGCGCGACGTGGACGCCACACACATCCGGATGTGCGCTTTACCCAGTCCGATGGCATCTACACGTTCGCATCTGCGTCCAACGACCTGCGCTTCCTCGACGTGGCGACGATCGACCCTCGCACCATCGCCGGTTACGAGCCGTTCGGCGCAGCCAGCCACGCCCTTGTCGTCTATCTCGGTTTCAGCGACAACCTGATCAGCGCCACACGCATTGGCCGCCGGATCATCCTGACCAACGGCTCGCACCGGCTGTACCTGCTGCGCAGGCTCGGCTTCCGCCATGCCCCCTGCCTGGTGACCGATGCGTCCGACAGCGATCTGTCCGACGTGTTGCTGCCCGCCGCGGTGAAGCAGGATCGGCCGTTCTATCTGGGCGCTTCGCGACCGCCGATGTTCAAGGACTACCTGGATCCACGCCTGACCTGCACCGTGCCGGTCACCCGCAAGCACTATGCGCTCAGGGCCAAGCTGGATCTGCAGCGGATCACGGTTCCAGCGGTGTAGAAAGGCCGTGGGCATCAAGCCCGACGGCGGTAGCCAGCCACATCAGGTCGTCGCCCGCAGAACGCCTTTCAGATACGCGTCGTCGCCATGAACCGTTCGCGGTCCTGCTGCGTGCGGCGGCGGATCTCCTCCAGCGCCTGGCTTTCGGTCGCCTGCAGCATGGCTTCGAACAGGCGCTGGAAGTGATGGCGCATCGCATTGCGTGCGGCCACCGGATCACGCGCACGCAGGGCTTCGAAGATGGCCATGTGCTCGTCGGCACGGCTGGCGCCATCATCGTGGCAGACCCGGGCATAGACCTCGCTCACCCGCGGCAGTTCGCTGCGCATGCGCCAGATCTGCTGCACGAAAAATTCCACCACCGGATTGCCGGAAAGCCGTGCGATGGCCAGGTGGAAACGGCGGTCGTACTCGCCGGCTTCGGCGTCGCTCAGGTCGCGACGGCACAGCGCTTCGGCCAACGCCTGCAATTCGGCAATGCCGGCATCATCCAGATTGCTGGCAGCCAGCGCGGCAGCCTCGGCTTCGAATACCGCGCGGGCAGCGGTGAGGTCGAAGGCGCTGACATCCGGCAGCCCGCCGGACGCCTGCGTCGGGCGCGGCTTCACATGCACGCCCGAACCGATGCGGATGGCGATCCAGCCCTGTGCTTCCAGTGCGATCTCGGCTTCGCGGATGGTGACCCGGCTGACACCGAACCGTTCGGCCAGTTCACGCTCGCCCGGCAGCCGCGAGCCCGGCGGAAATTCGCCGTCCTCTATCAGCTTGCGGAGCTTGGCAGCGATGGTCTGGTAAAGGCGGTTGGCGGACATGCGGCTGACCCTTGGCGATTCCCTCCGGGTCCCTGCCCTGCCACCGCGGCCGGCAAGGGTCCGGTTGGAGCGACGGCGCGACCACTGGCCGCGCCGCCCTGTTCAGAACTTGTATCGTACACCGAAATACGCACGCCGCCCGTAGGTCACCACTTCGCGGAAGTTCCCATAAAGCGGCTGGTAGGCCACGCGCGGCTCGTTGGTCAGGTTCATCAGCTCCAGCGACAGCGACAACTGCTTGTTCACCCGGTAGCGCAGGCGCAGGTCCACGCTGGTGTTGTCATCATAGTAGCGGTTCTGCTGCGCGGTGTTGCCGGTGAAGTCCTGGTAGTAGTGCGAGCGGAACTTGCCGATGGCCTGGATGTTGAAGCGCCCGACGTCCCAGTAGATCGAGCCGGACAGGACGTGCCGCGAGAAGCCGCTGAGACCCGCCGGCGGCACGATCGCCGGAATGATCGTGCCATCACTGGCCAGCTGCTCGCCCAGTCGTGAGTCCTGGGTCCGGTAGTCGGCATCGGCGTAGCTGTAGCTGACCTTGAATCCCAGCCCGTCGAACGGCTTGGGCAGGTACGACAGTCGATGGGTGGCGGTCAGCTCGAAGCCGGTCAGCGTGCTGTCCTCGTCGGTGGTTACCTGCTGCCGCACCGGCACAGTCACGCTCTGGCCGTCGATGGTGTAGGTCTCCGGCACCAGCGCAGTGGCGGTGCCGCCGTTGAACTGCTTCCAGTACACCGCGCCGGCCAGCATCGTGTCCGGGTTCGGGTACCACTCCAGTGACAGGTCGCCGTTCCAGGACATCAGCGGCTGCGCCGCCGGGTTGCCACTGGCGCTGATGTCATCCAGCGCATCGGCCAAGTTGCCGTAGGTGGCATCACTGCTCACGTTGATGGTGCGCCCCGCACCCAGCGCGGCGATGTCCGGCCGTGACATCGCGCGGTATGCACCGACCCGCAGCAACACATCCGGGCGCAGTTCGAAGGCCGCGTTGAGGCTGGGCAGCAGCTTGTCGTTGCCCGCCTTGAACACCTGCGTGCTGTACTCGCCGGTGGGTTGCAGGCGGATCGTCCCGTCACCGTTGTCCTCGATACGCAGGCCGGTACGCACGCCTTCGGAGCGAACCTCGGTCTTGACCCAGCGCAGGCCGAGGTTGCCGGTCACCGGCAAACCGAACAGGCTGCTGCTGAACTCACCCAGCAGATAGAGCGCGCGTGTCTTCTCGGTGATATCGACATTGTTCGGATCCTGGAAACCCGGATCCAGCCCGCTGTCGAGGCTGCCACGGAACGACTGGTACAGGCAGTTCGGATCGAAGTACGCCCACGAGGAGATCGTGTTGCCGCTGGCGGCATCCATGAAGTCATCCTGGGGGAATGGTGCACGGCAGGCTTGGTTGGCAGCGATGATCTTCGCCTTGTCGGCCGCCACGCGCTGGTCGTAGTCGGTGACCAGGGTGTTGTCGCGCAGGCGGTAGTCGGCCTGGCTGGCGCGCACGCCGCCCTTGATGCGGGTGAAGAAACCGGACTCGGGCATGAAACTGGCATCGAAGCGGCCAGCCTTGATCTTGTGGTCATTCTCCGTTGCGCTTGAGGTCACCCGCGCCGCCCCGGTGTAGGCGTCCCAGTTGGTGGGGTCGAAGTTCGGCGCCAGCGCGACACTGGGCACTTCGCCGTGCCAGTCCCAGTCATAGTCCACGTAGCCGGTGGCACCACTGCTGATGCCGGGCACGGCGGCATTGTTGACGTCGCGCTGGTTCGCGCGCAGGCGGGTCATGCGCTCGCTATCGAGGCGATTGGTATGCGAGTACGAAAGATCGGTGGACAGCTCCCAGGCCGGGGTCGGTCGCAGGATCAGGTTCAGGCCACCCCCGGTGTATTCCTCGCCACGCCAGTAGCGGTTGGAGGTGGAGTCGATCGAGGTGCTGCCATGCAGGTGGCGCACGATGCCCTCTGCGTCCACGTCGCGCTGGGTGATGCCGCGACGTGCGTTGGAAAGGCTCAGATCGCTGCGGTTCTCGTACCAGTTGCGCTCGGTGTGTTCGAAGTCGAGATTCACTTCAACCACGTCATTGGGCCTCCACTGCAGGGCAGCGAACTCGCTCTGGCGGTCGTTGCGCTCCTGCTTGAGCCGGTAGATGCGGCTGCTGGGCACCAGGTAGTAAGGTGCGCCGTTGGCGATGGCCTGCGCGGACACTTCATTGCAGTTGGCATTGCCCACGTTCTGCGTGCCATCGCAGGCATACCAGGTGGAACCGCTGGTGATGCTCTCTTCCGGATCGGTGCCGTCCAGGCGCTGGAAACCCAGCGAAATGCCCAGCTTCTGCCCGTTGCCGAACTCGAACTGGTCGATGTAGCTGGCGGTGCCGCGGTAGCCGATGCCGTCGTCGTCGCGGTACTTCTTGTCATACTCGGCCCAGCTGCCACGCAGATCGATCTGCGCCGCCCGCTTGCCGTACTCCAGTGGGCGCACTGTTTCCAGGCCGATGGTGCCGGCCACGCCGCCTTCGATGATATCGGCGCGCTGGGTCTTGTAGATGGCGACCGTATTGATCAGCTCGGCGGGGAACATGTTGAAGTTCACCGAGCGGTCGCCACTGCCGTTGGTGATCTCGCGGCCATTGAAGTTGGTGCTGCTGAGGAAGGCGCCCAGGCCACGGATGGAGATTTCCGAGGCCCCGGTCTTGTCGCGGGTCGAGGCGGCGCCGGTCAGGGTCTCGATCGCGTCGGCCAGCGAGGGCGCCGGCAGGTCGCCGATGTCATCGGCCGAGAGTACATCGGCAATGACCGTGTCGTCGCGCTTCTTGTTGATCGAACTCTGCATCGATTCGCGGATGCCGGTGACCTGCACCTGGTCCAGCATGGTGGGATCCTGCCCTGCTGCCTCCTTGCTGGATTGCGCCTGGGCCGTGGGAAGGCCCGCCAGCACGGCGAGCAGCGCCACGATCAGGGGTGTGGGGGACAACGAGATGCTATGCACTGCTCCGGCGGGTCGCCGCATGGTTTCCTCCTCCCAAAGGATCGCCTGCATGCCAGGCGTGGGACGCAGCTTCGGCACGGCGACATGAAAATGTCAACCAATTGGTATGTGAATGTTCAAATGCCTTTGATCCATACCAGTTGATCGCAATTTAATGTGCTTCTGCAGCATGACTTTGCGCGAAAGCTGGCTTACAACAGACCCGAAAGTGGTATGCAGACCCACCCTGAAACGACGGCCGGGCCGTCCCTGGAAGGATTTCATGCGCATTCACTCGCTGGCGCGTCACCCGTCCAACAATCCATCGCTGTTTTGCCTGGCCACTGGTCTGGTCATGTGCCTGACCACTTCAGCGGCAAGTGCAACCAGCTGGCTCGTCCACGATGTCGCTGAGTTCACTACCGCCGCCTCGGCGCTGCAGCCCGGCGATGAGATCGTGTTGGCTGACGGCATCTGGACCGACGCCCGGTTGCTGCTGAAGGGCCAGGGCACGGCAGCCGCGCCGATCACGCTGCGCGCGCAGACCGCCGGCAAGGTCGTCTTCAGCGGGCGCTCGGACCTGCGCCTGGCAGGGAGCTACCTGCAGGTGTCCAACCTGGTGTTCCGCAACGGCTACGCACCGGGTGATGCGGTGGTGGCATTCCGCGAATCGAGCAAGGCCGTCGCCAGCAACAGCCGCGTCACCGGCCTGGTGATCGACGACTACACCAACCCCGATGCCAGCGACCAGGACTACTGGGTTTCCTTCTATGGCAGCCACAACCGCCTCGATCACAGCCAGCTGCGCGGCAAGACCAATGCCGGGCCGACCGTGGTGGTGGTGCGCGATGCCACCCAGGGCCTGGACAACCAGCACCGCATCGACCACAACTGGTTCGGCCCACGCCCAGCGCTGGGCGTCAACGGCGGTGAAACGATTCGCGTCGGCACCAGTGACACCTCACTGAGCAATTCCAACAGCACGGTGGAGAACAACTGGTTCGAAGGCTGCGACGGCGAGACCGAAATCGTCTCCAACAAGTCTGGCGGCAATACCTTCCGCGGCAACGTGTTCTATCGTTCGGCCGGAGCACTGACCCTGCGCCACGGCAATGGCAACCGGGTGATCGACAATGTCTTCCTCGGCGATGACAAGGCCGGCACCGGCGGCGTACGCATCATCAACGCCGACCAGACCGTCAGCAACAACTACTTTGAACGGCTGGCCGGGTCCAGCAACCGGTCGGCACTGGCGGTGATGGATGCGCAGGCCAATCCGCCGCTGTCCGGCTATGCGCCGGTGGTGAATGCCACGATCAGCCGCAACACCTTCGTGGACGTGGCGAAGATCAGTTTCGGCGTCGGCCATGATGAGGCGAAGGGCATCGTGGTGGCCGCCAGCAACAGCCGCTTCACCGGCAACCTGATCGTCAACCGCACCAGCAGGAACCCGCCCAATGCCGCCAGTTCGCTGGCCGGTATCGACTTCAGTGGCAACGTGCAGTCGCCGGCAGCCAGCACTGTGTTCCCGGGAGGCGTAGAGAGCCGTGGTGTCAGCCTGCAGCAGGCTGATAGCGGATTGTGGGTTGCCACGCCTGCCCTGCCCGCCGTGGGTGCCGATCCTGCCCTGGCGATGACCGCGCGCGAGGCGACCGGCGTTGCCTGGTATCCCAAGGTGGGCGAAGTTGCCCTGCCACGCACCCGCAATGGAGTTGATCGATGAGGTTGCAGCCGCTGTTCATTTCCCTGGCTTTGGCCGCCCCCTTCGCCCTGCTGCCGAGCGCATCGCTGTTCGCAGCCCCCACTGCTGCCGTGCGACAGGCCGAGGCCGCGCCGGTACTGGTCACCGCCGCACAGTGGCAGCAGATGGCCAGCGAAGGCCGCCGCTACCCGCGGTTTTCCAAGGAACAGGCGCGCACCGAGGCGACGCTGAAGAAGATGATGAAAGCCGGTATCGACGTGCCGGTACCCAAGGACAAGGGCGGCGGGCGCACCCATGAACAGCACAAGCGCAACTACCAGGCGCTGCTGGCGGCGGGCACGCTGTACCGGCTGACCGGCGACAGGGCCTACGTGGACTATGCGCGCGACATGCTGCTGCAGTATGCCCAGCTCTACCCGACGCTGGGCCCGCACCCGGAAGGCCGTGGGCAGATCCCCGGGCGCGTGTTCTGGCAGGTGCTCAACGATTCGGTATGGCTGGTCAACGCCATCCAGGGCTACGACGCGATCCGCGACGCGCTGTCCGCCAACGACCGCAACACCATCGAATCGAAGGTGTTCCGGCCAATGGCCGAGTTCCTCGTCAGCGAGCCGAAGAACTACGACCAGATCCACAACCACGCCACCTGGGCGGTGGCCGCCACCGGCATGACCGGCTACGTGCTGCGCGACCCTGAGCTGGTGGAGAAATCCCTGCGCGGCAGTCGGAAGGACGATCAATTCGGCTTTCTTCGGCAGATCGACCTGCTGTTCTCGCCCGATGGTTACTACGAGGAAGGCCCCTACTACCAGCGCTATGCACTGGCGCCGTTCCTGCTGTTCGCCAATGCCATAGAACGCAACGAACCTCAGCGGAAGATCTTCGCGCGCCGTGACGGCGTGCTGTTGAAGGCCGTGGATGTGCTGGTGCAGTCCAGCTACAACGGCTTGTTCTTCCCGATCAACGACGCCATCCTGGACAAAGGCATCGACACCGAAGAGCTGGTGGCCGGCATCGGCATCGCCTATGCGCGTACCGGTGATGACCGCCTGCTGTCCGTGGCCCAGCAGCAGCAGCGCCTGCTGCTTTCGCCCGAAGGGCTGGAGGTGGCGCAGGCGCTGGCGGCGAACAAGGCCAAGCCTTTCGACTACAGGCCGATGCTGCTGCGCGACGGCCCTGACGGCGACCGCGGCGGCTTGGCCATTCTGCGCATGAACGGCGAGCGCGGCCAGGCGCTGGTGCAGAAGGACACCATGCAGGGCATGGGCCACGGCCACTTCGACAAGCTCAACTGGCTGTTCTACGACAACGGCAATCCAGTGGTGACCGACTACGGCGCGGCCCGCTTCCTCAACGTGGAAGCCAAGCGCGGCGGCATCTACCTGGCCGAGAACCGCAGCTGGGCCAAGCAGACCGTGGCCCACAACACCCTGGTGGTGGACGAGCAGAGCCACTTCAAGGGCGACTGGAAGCGCGGCGAGGAGCATGCCCCGCAGGTGCGCTTCTTCCAGGCCGATGCCGATACCCAGGTCGCCTCGGCAACCATGCGCGATGCGTATCCAGGCGTGATCTTCACCCGCACCCAGGCGCTGCTGCGCCACCCCGACCTGGGTCTGCCAGTGGTGCTGGATCTGTTGCAGGTGCACGGTAACAAGGCCGCGCGCTACGACCTGCCGCTGCACTTCAACGGTCACATCGTCACCACCGGCTTCGAGGCCGAACACTTCCCCGCCCAGCGCCCGGTGCTGGGCAAGGACAACGGCTACCAGCACCTGTGGCTGGATGCACGCAGCAAACCCGGCAGCGAACCGCGTTCGCTGGCCTGGCTGCTGGACGGCCGCTTCTACACCTACCGCTTCGGCAGCAGCGCACCCGCACAGGCGCTGCTGGTGGAAAGCGGCGCGAACGATCCGGAATTCAACCTGCGCCGCGAACCGGCCCTGCTGCAGCGCGTGGAAGGCCAGAAGGACGTGACCTTCTTCAGCGTGCTGGAGCCGCACGGCGAGTACAACGGCACCGCCGAGTACGTGCACGGCGCCGACAGCCGCATCAAGGACATCGTGCGCACCCGTGGCAGCGATGCCGAGGTGATCGAACTGCGCCTTGCCAGTGGAGCCCGCATCGCGCTGGGCGTGGCCGATGACAGCAGCGCCAAGGGCGAGCACAGCGTGACCGTCGACGGCCATGCCTACGGCTGGAGCGGCAGCCACGCGCGCATGGACCGCAGCAAGGATGACGCGAAATGAACGGCCCTGCGGTGGTGGCCAACCTGCGCAAGGTGACGGTGCGTTCAACAGTGCGCTGGCTGATCGTGGGCCTGATCGCCGTGGCTACGGTCATCAACTACATCGACCGCAACGCACTGGCGGTGATGTGGCCGGAAATCGCCAAGGAAGTGGGCGCGACCAAGGATGACTACGCGCTGCTGGTGACGGTGTTCATGCTGTTCTATGCCGCCGGCCAGTTCCTGTTCGGGCGCCTGTTCGACATGATCGGAACGCGCCTGGGTTTCGCTCTGTCGATCAGCGTGTGGTCAATCTCCATCGCCCTGCATTCGGTCACCCATTCGATGCTGTCCTTCAGCCTGGTGCGGGCGATGCTCGGCATCAGCGAGGCCGGTGCCTGGCCCGGCGCGGTCAAGGCCAATGCCGAGTGGTTCCCGGCACGCGAGCGCGCATTGGCGCAGGGCGTGTTCAACGCAGGTGCATCGATCGGCGCGATTGTCTCCGCACCGGCCATCGCCGGCCTGTACCTGTGGCTGGGCTGGCGCGGCACCTTCGTGCTGGTCGGTGCGATCGGCTTCCTGTGGCTGCTGCCATGGCTGTTTGTCTACCGCGCCGGGCCGGACAGGCATCCGTGGGTGAGCGATGCCGAGCGCCGGTTGATCCAGGAAGACCAGGCCGGGCAGCAGGCAGAGGTGGCACCGAAGGCCAGCGTTCGTGAGCTGCTGGCCCACCGGCAGAGCTGGGGCATGCTCGCCTGCCGCTTCCTGCTGGACCCGATCTGGTGGTTGTTCGTGTCCTGGCTGCCGATCTACCTGGCCGAAACCTTCGGCTTCGACATCAAGCAGATCGGCCTGTTCGCCTGGGTGCCGTTCGTTGGCGCGATGCTGGGCAGCCTCAGCGGCGGTTGGCTGTCCGGGCGGATGATCCGCGCCGGGCACAGCGTGGACCGCGCCCGCAAGCTGGCCATCACGCTGGGCTGCGTGATCATGGCCCCTGCCCTGCTGGCTGCCGTGCTGGCCAACCAGCCGCTGCTGGCGGTGCTGGCGATCGCTGCCGTGCTGTTCGGCTTCCAGGTGGCCATCGGCAACATCCAGACCCTCCCCGGCGATCTGTTCGACGGCCGCTCGGTGGGCACGCTGGCGGGCCTGGGGGGCCTGGCCGCCGTGGCCGGCACCTTGATCACCACCTGGCTGGTGCCGGTGCTGACCCGCCATTCCTACGCCCCGATCTTCATCCTCGTTGCCGCGCTGGTGCCGCTGTCGCTGGCTGCGCTGTGGTGGTGGACCGGGCCTATCCAGAAGCTCGACCGCCGCGCCGGTTGAGCCTGGGTCTCCTTCTTTTCCAAGTACATCCATTCCCCCGCAAACCAAGGAGTTTTCCGCATGTCGTTCCAGGACAAGGTGGCCATTGTCACCGGCGGCGGCCGCGATATCGGCCGCGCCGTTTCGATCAAACTGGCTGCCGCCGGTGCACGCGTCTGCATCAACTACGCCAATGATGAAGCCAGTGCCCAGGAAACGCTGGCGCAGATCCAGGCGGCTGGTGGCCAGGCCATCGTGCATCGCGCCGACGTCACCGATGCCGCTGCCGTTGCCGGCCTGGTCGCTGCAGCACAGACCGCGTTCGGTGAGCGCATCGACCTGCTGGTGAACGTGGCCGGTGGCATGGTGCAGCGTCGCCCGCTGGCCGAGATCGACCCGGCGTTCTTCCACACGGTGATGGACCTCAACATCACCTCCACCTATCTCACCACGCACGCGGTGGTGCCGCACATGCGCGAAGGCGCGGCCATCGTCAATTTCGCCTCGCAGGCCGGTCGTGATGGCGGCGGCCCGGGCGCATCGATCTACGCCACCGCCAAGGCGGCGGTGATGACCTTCACCCGCGCCATGGCCAAGGAGCTGGGGCCGAAGGGTATCCGGGTGAACGCACTGTGCTGCGGCATGATCGCCACCCGCTTCCACGACGAGTTCACCAAGCCGGAAGTGCGCACGGCCGTTGCCGGCGCCACCCCGCTGCGCCGCCAGGGTGCGCCGGACGAAGCCGCTGACGCTGCTGTATTCCTGGCCTCGGATGCGGCGGCGTTCATCACCGGTGCGAATCTGGACGTCAACGGCGGCACCTACTTCTCCTGACTGGAATCCTGCCCATGCAGCGCTGGACGCTCCTGCTTTCATTGACGATCTGTTCCGCCGCGGCCGCGCCTGCCGCTTTGGCTGCACCGGTCTGGGTCACCGCATGGACCGCCTCGCCGGCACCTGACCGCAAGGATGGCACCGCCGAGGCACCCGTACAGTTCGCCGCACAGACCGTGCGCCAGGACATCCGTATCGGCAGCCGTGGCGATGCGCTGCGGCTGCGCATCAGCAACGAGCTCGGCACGGCGCCCTTGCGGGTCGAGGACCTGCGCGTGGTAGTAAAGAACGGCAAGGCCGCACCGCTGCCGGTAACAGTGGATGGCCGCGTGGTCATCGAGGTGCCGGTGGGTGCCGCGCTGCTGAGCGATCCGGTGCGGATGCCGGTGGCGGCGCTGCAGGAAATCAGCGTGAGTGCCTATTTCCCGCAGCCCACCCGTCCCGCCGTGCGCCGCACCGAGCTGCGGGTAGCGGACGGCAGGCAGGCAACCGTTGCCGACAGCGTGCGGCTGAGCTACCAGCAGAACGTGTTCTCGGCGGTGATGGTGCAGCGCGCAGATCGTCCCCAGGTGATCGTGGCGCTGGGCGATTCCATCACGGAAGGTGCCACAGCCCGTCGCGGGACCTTCAACCAGTGGCCGGAGCGGTTGGCGCAGCGCCTGCAGCAGGCCTGCCCGAACCGGTTCGTGGTGCTTAACCAGGGCATCAGCGGCAACAAGCTGCTTGACCATGGCCGCAGCCACAGCGCCCTGTCACGATTGGATCGCGATGTGATCGCGGTAGCCGACGCCGATCAGGCCATCCTGTTCGAAGGCATCAATGACATCCGCCACGGTGGTGGCGCGCAGCCGCTGCCTGGCCGCAACGCGGCGGACATGCTGATGGGCTATCAGCAGGTTGCGGCGCGGCTGCATGCGCATGGCATCCGCGCCTGGCTGGGTACGTTGACCCCATTCGGCGGCTCCGAGCGCTATGAGCCCGTTTCCGCAGCCACCCGCACCACGATCAACCAGTGGGCACGCGGTGGGCAGACCGGGTTCGATGGCATCATCGATTTCGATGCCGCCCTGCGTGATCCGAAAGCGGCGGAATCGTTGCCCAACGACATCACCCGCGACCATCTGCATCCCAACGACGAAGGCTACCGGCGCATGGCCGATGCCATCGATCTGCGCATGCTGGGCTGCACCGCCACCGACTGAGAGAGAACCGATGAGCCGCGTCGTTTGTTTCGGTGAGTTGTTGCTGCGGCTGGGAGCGCCTGGCCGCGAGCTGTTGTTGCAGACGCCGCATCTGCAGGTTCATGTGGGAGGCGCCGAGGCCAATGTGGCGGTCTCGCTGGCCTGCCTGGGCCATGACGTGCAGATGGTCAGCACTGTACCCGGCAATGCGCTGGGGCAGCATGCGGTGGCCGAACTGCGGCGGCATGGTGTAGGTGTGGACGATGTTCGTGAAGTGGATCGCGACCGCATGGGGCTGTACTTCCTGGCCACCGGTGCGGTGCAGCGCGCCAGTGAAGTGGTGTATGACCGGGCGGGCTCTGCATTCGCAAACTGCAGTGCCAAGGATCATGCGTGGCCCACTCTGCTGTCCGGCGCGCACCTGCTGCATGTCTCGGGCGTGAGTCCGGCGCTGGGCGCCAACGTGGCCGAGTCGGTGAGGGGGGCCATGCGTGCGGCTCGCGCGGCCGGCGTCCAGGTGTCCTTCGACGGCAATTACCGTCCCTCACTGTGGCGACGCTGGGGTGGCGACGCAGCGGTGATCCTGCGTGAGATCTTCGCCGAGGCGGACATTGCGTTTGCCGATCATCGGGACATCGAACTGGTGCTGGGGCTGCACTTTCCGCAGGACGATGCGGTCGCTCGGACCGAAGCCGCTGCGGCGGCCGCTTTTGCCGCCTTCCCGCACCTGCAGTGGCTGGCCTGCACCCAGCGCGACGTGGTGTGTGCAGATCATCACATCCTGGGCGCGCTGCTGTTGGGGCGCGACGGCACGCGGGCGCAGGCACCACCGCGCCCGCTGCCCGGTATCGTTGATCGCATCGGTGGTGGCGATGCCTTTGCCGCCGGCATCCTGCACGGATTGCTGTCCAGGCTCGACGCAGAAAGCACCGTGCGCTTCGGACTGGCTGCGGGCGCGTTGAAGCACGCCATTCCCGGCGACTTCAGCCCGGTAGCGGAGGCGCAGGTGCTGGCTCTGCTGGGCAATGCAGGCGCGGATGTCCGGCGCTGAGCGCGCGCGATCACTCCGCCGGCGCGGTGACGAAACGACGATTGGGGCGCAGATAGATGCTGCCGGAACGGGCATCCAGCAGGATATTGAACTGCTGCAGTACTTCGCTGCCAAGCGTGCCGTCGCCCGTGGAGCCTTCGTCATCGACAGTGATCGAGGCTCTCTGCCCTTTCAGTTGCAGGGTCGAAATGCTGGCCTCGGGCACACGCACATCCACCGCGCGTATCTTCCGGCCCGCGCTGCCGCTGAACTGAGACGTTCCAAGTCGTTCCGGGAACGCCTCCTGCAGGCGGTGTGCGGTGCCGAAGGCGTAGGACAGGTCGACGTTGCCGTTGCTGCCGGTGCCCAGGGCAAGCCAGGGCGTAAAGGTGCGGCTGCCGTTGCCGAGCGAGACCTGGATGGCCGGGATGTTGTCAATCCAGCGCACGTTGGCCCGGACATACCCGGCATGATCGGGAACATCGTCGTGCACGCGCAGCAGACTGCGGTCGTAGTCGATTTCCAGGACCTTGCCCTGGAAGAAGGTCCAGCCCAGTACCGCATCGAAGGCGCGCCCCTTGTAGTCGATCAGCACCGCTCCCATCGGTCGCTGCAGGCTGCCGATCCGGACCGCGTTGTGCGTGCTGTAGTCGAGAAGCGTGACGCCATCGGAACCGGTGTTCTCGCTGTGGTCGTCAATGACCAGCTTCGCGTCCTGCTGGACATGCCTGGCAACCGCCATGGCCGACGCACCGGTGTCGACGAGAAAGCGCAGTGGTCGTGAACCATTGATCGTACCCTCGACATAGATCCGGTGATCCTTGCCCTGCTCGAAGGGAATGTCGGTGACCGCAGCACCGGCTGCGAGAGGCACCAGCATGATCGACATCGCGCATTGAAGCGCAGTACGAGGCAGTCCGCACATCCGAGAGCTCCTTCCGTCAGTAGAGCCGCAGCGGGCGCCGTGCTCATTGCGGGTTGGATGCCCCCGCCGGTGAAAAGGTTTAATGCATCCGTGCTGCGTCACCGGCACGCCACCAGGACCGGATCATCGTCCGGAGATCCACGCTTGAAGTGCTGCGGTGTCCCGCATGTCGCCGTCATAGCGACGATCAGGAACATGCGGTTCATTCGAACCGCGCACACGGCCCCGAAAAACCTTCATCGGTACAGAGATCCTGGCCAGGCCGCTCGGGAGCCGCTCCGGCCGGACATCCATGTAGAGGCTGTCGGCCGACGTCTCGACGCCCACCTGCACCGCGCCCAGCCGCTTCCACAGATCCAATGCATCGAGGCAGGCCGAGCCGCAGGTCGCGTCAGCCACGACCACCACCCTGCCCTTGCGTCCGGACCCGGCCCGCTCTGGTTGCGATAGAACGGCGGCCGGATCATTGGCGGGTTCCCGCCACAATGGCTGGCCTTGCTCCCTTGCCTGCGCCATCCCTGCGGTTACGGACTCCAGCATATGAAGCAGCGCCGGTGATGCGTCAGGTGCCTGCTCCAGTTTCTGCAGAAAACCACGGAGCTGGGCGATGTTGGGTTCGGACGCCCGCCACTCCACCCAGCTGTCGTCACGCACTGCATCGACGGCCTCGCGCCCCCAGATCAACCGCGCCAGCGCGATGCTCCAGTGCGACGCACCGCCGCTGTTGCCGCGCACATCGAGCACGATCAGGGGCGCCTGCTGCAACGCGTCGGTCGCCGGGGTGAGTTGCTGCAGCATCCGGGTGAGCTCCTGGAAATTGGCCGCAGCGGGATCGGCGTTGAAGCTGCTGGTGGTGATCCAGTAGCCACCGCATGGCATCGTGTGCCAGCCATTGGCTGGGCGGAAGCTGCGACGGGTATCGGCCAGGCGTTCCTTCCGGCTTCCCGGATCGAGTGCAACCCAGCGCAGCGTATGGTGCTGTTCTCGACCGTTCACACGAAAAACGCAGCTGCTCAGCATGGGCACGAACGGATTGCCCTGCTCCAGCAGCACTTCGCCACCACCATGGATGCGGCTGGCCTGCAGGTTCCAGCGGCCGCTGAAGTCACCCACCCGGCGTGCAGCCAGTGTCTGCGCATCGATGCCATCACAGGACAGCAATCGAGCCCCCAGCGGCGGATGGCCCGGACCACCGTCCACGGTCATGACGACCTGCGCATCGCCGTCGAAGCCGGTCAGGAACCCGGGCCATTGCGTTGGAAGATCGGGAGCGTCGGCAAGCGCGTTGAGGCTGACGTGGCCGTCATTGAAGGAGGCCGCGTAACCCTTCATGGCCCACCAGTAGCCCGCGAAGCTGTCGACCCTGCCCGCGCGCGAGCGGGCAAGCGCCGAGGCTACCTCCAACTGGGGAACGAAGCCGGGATTGCGCCGGTCGACCGTGCCCGGATGACTGTCGCGCATGGCTGCATCCGCTGCATCCAGATCTGCCAGCAGCGTGCGCGACCAGTCGGTTGGAACGCCTTGCGGAATGGGTGTGGCAAGCACCGCGCCCATCAGAAGCCCTGCGATGATCATGCCCACATCCCTCCCTTGGATCGATCTCCAGTCTCGCAGTTTTCCAGCCCGGCAACCCGCGCCCGCCGCAACGGGCGCGGACGCACATCAATGCAGCGGCACCTTCAACACCGAAGGCGCATTGGCCGGCGAGCTGAAGGTCACCGTGCCTCCCAACTGGCTGATGCCCGAATAGCGCAGATCCACCGTATCAACCACCAGGGTCAGGCGGCTGCCGGCCGGAATGTTCCAGCTGCTCGCTTCCAGGCGCAGGTCCAGCGTCTTCGGCTGGCCCGGCGTGGCACCACGCAGCGTGTAAGGCTTGTGGCTGATCAGCTGGCCGTTGCCCAGCACATCCTCGGCATACAGGTAGGCATACAGCGTGGTGTTGGCGCGGCTGGGCGTGACGGTCAGGCGCACCTCCGGCGCGCCGTCCAGGCGTCGTGCGCTCCACTGGACCGGCCCCTGCCAGACGCCGGCGGCGTTGCGGCCCACGAACGGAACATAGGCGCCTGGCGGCAGATTGATCATCTGCAGCGCGCCGGAGGCCATCGCCACGCCCGAGTTGGCAGCGGTCAGCAGGCCACTGCCGATACGGTAGTTCCAGCCGGTGCTGCTTCCGCTCTCGGCCAGGCCGCCGGTGGGTAGCAGAAGCCCTTTGGGTGAGGTCAGCGCATAGCTGATGGCGCCGGCATTGGTCGCCTGCCAGTTCGGATACGTGCTCCAGCTGCCCTTCTGCGACTTCAGCTGCACCGCGGGCTGCCGGTCGATGCCATTGGCTTCACCCTTGAGGTAGTGGTCGAACCAGTCGCCCACCGAATCGTAGACCTCGTTGGGAATACCCAATGCGCCAAAGGCTTCGTTGAGCGCATGGTCGCCATGGCGCAACTGCAGCTGCTTGGGGCCCTTCAGACGGTTGAAGAAGTCCACCAGCTGGCCCGGCGGGAACAGGCTGTCGTTGAAGGCGTTGGCCAGGAATACCGCTGGCTGGTTGGCGTTGATCTCATCGATGCTGGACCCGGGGCTGCGCTGCGCCGCCACCGGCAACAGCGAGTCCACCGCGCCCTGGTAGTTGCCGACCAGCACATTGCGATTGATGGTGGACAGCTCCGGTCCCGGGCGACCGGTGGCCAGGCCCGCGGCAACCAGCAGCGCGATGCCCTGCGCGCTGGGGGTGTCGTTGCTGTACAGCGAGGCCTGCAGGTCGGCCCAGCCGCTCAGTGCGGCCACTGCCTTGATGCGCGGATCGCGCGCCGCCGCCAGCAGGCTGGTGCCGGCGCCGTAGGAGATGCCCGAAACGCCGATTCGTGACGGGTCGGCGCGGGTGTTGTCCAGCGCCCAGTCAATCAGCGCACTGACGTCCTCGACCGTGGCCGGCCCGGCGATGTCGATGCTGCCGCCGGATTCCCAGAAGCCACGCGAGCTGTAGCTGATGACCACATAGCCACGCCGCGCCAGCGACTGCGCCACGCCCACGTATTCCACGCTGGGCACCGCCCAGCTGCTGGGCATCACCAGCAAGGGATACCGCCCGCTGCCCGCGTCCTGCGGTTCGATGACGAAGGCCCCGAGAGGCGTTCCATCCCAGCTGGGAATGGTGCGATGGGTGGTCTTGACCGTGGCCGCCCAGGCGGTGGGCGCCAGCCCGGTCAGCAGGATCAACAGCAGCAATACCTTGCGCATCGTGGTCTCTCCCCGTCGGTGGTGGTGCAACGGATCGGACCGTACCAGTGCGAATGGTGACAGGCACCTTGCGGCGCAGCATGACGTTTGCTGCATTGTCGCAGCCTTTGGATCGATGCTATGACGGGGTACTTCCCAAGGATGGACAGATACCATGAGGCCCCGGCCACTCTCACTTGCCGCCCTGATGTTGGGTGCAGTCGGCCCCGTGTCTGCGGACGGACCCGCGCTGTCCGACGTCGCCGCCGGCGCAGTTTTTGAAGAGGCGGAAGCGCTGTGCCAGGCCGACAACGGTCGGCTCTGGGGGGCGTCGCTGTGTGGGCCGATGATGCTGGTAGACCGGACCAGTCGACGGGTCACGGCATCCCATGCAGATGCACAGGGCCGCCTGCAGGTACGTGGAAAGGTCTTCGTCGGCCAGCTTCCGCCGGACGCGATCATCGCCAACACCGCCGTCGAATGGTCTGGCACCCGCTGGACGCAGCTGCTCTGGCCGCTGCCACAGGACGAAAGCCGGCGACGCACGCTGCTGGCCCACGAGATGTTCCATCGCCTGCAACCCGCATTGTCGATCGAAACGCCGGCAGAAGGCGGCAATGAGCACCTCGACACGCTCGAAGGGCGCTATTGGCTGCAGCTGGAATGGCGTGCACTTGCCGCCGCACTGTCCGCAACCGACCCCGGCGCACAGCGCAACGCGTTGAACGATGCGCTCGCGTTCCGTGCTGAGCGTTACCGTCACTTCCCGGCCGCCTCTCGGGACGAGGCCGCGCTGGAGTTGAATGAAGGCCTGGCCGAGTACACCGGCGTTCTCGTCGGCAATCCAACTCGCGCTGCGCGCATCGAAGCTGCACTTCATGACCTTCACGCCCAAGTGGGTGATCGCAGCTTCGTCCGTTCGTTCGCCTACGCGACCGGCCCGGCCTATGGCCTGCTGCTGGACCAGGTTGCGCCCGGATGGCATCGCAATCTTGTCCACCCCGCCCGGGATCTCGGTTCACTTCTGGCAGAGCGCACGCACACCACTCCACTCACCGGCGAAGCTGCACTGCTCACCACGGCAGCGCGTTATGACGGGCCTGCGCTGCGCGAAACGGAAGTGCAGCGGGAACAGCAGCGCCTTGCGCAGCTTGAACGCAACCAGGCCCGCTTTGTAACCGGCCCGGTACTGCGGCTGGATCTTCGCAGCATGCGCATCCAGTTCGACCCAGGCAACATGCAGCCGTTGCCTGGCAGCGGCACGGTGTATCCCACGATGCGGCTGAGCGACGTATGGGGAACGTTGACGGTCACCGACGGAGCGTTGATGCAGAACGACTGGAAGGCCGTGTTCGTGCAGGCGCCTGCATCGGGCGAACTGCCCCTGCAGGATCATGGATGGACGCTGAGCCTGGCGCCCGGATGGTCGCTGGCACCTGGAGCGCGCCGCGGCGACTACGTGTTGCGGGCACAGCCCTGAGCCTGGTGGCGAAGGGGACCGCCCCCCTAGCACGCGCGCATGTCACCCACGCGCCGTGTGATCTGACACCTCTCCAGTGCTTGCGGGCGGTCACAGCTTCGTCTTTTCGTCGTTGACCGAAAGACGACAGCTTGTGACGCTTACGACACCGCAGGGCCTCCACAGCCCAACAACGCGGTCACGTCCCACCGCAATCCGCTGCACCCGACTCCGCACCGTCTCCCCATGACCTCGCCCTGCCAGGTCGTGGCGGACGGCTGCGCCCTGAACTTCTGCTGGAGAACCGCAATGCGCCTTGCAAGCTTCTTCTTCGCGTTCGTCCTCAGTGCCTTCGCCAGCGCTGCCCAAGCCCAGGTCGTCACCCTCAACAAGGGCGGCTTCGTGCTCACCTACGATTGCAGCATCCACAGCGCCACCCGCTACGAATACACCCTGACCGCCGACACCGGCTCGGCTGCCCGGCCGTCCAGCTTCTACAAGGACCCCGACCTGCCGGCAGGCTGCCTCGGCCAGACCAGCACCGCCTCCTACGCCAGCATCAAGTCCGGCTATGACCGTGGTCATCTGGTGACCTCCAATCACATGGACTACAACGCGACCTACATCCGCCGCGCCAACTACATGACCAACATCGTTCCGCAGGTCTCCAGCTTCAACCAGGGCATCTGGGTGAAGGCCGAGAACGTGGCCGAGTGCTATCGCGACATCGCGCCGGTTGATGTCTATGGCGGCGTGGTCTACGGCGACGCCTCCAACGACTATTTCCTTTCCAGCCACGGCATTCCGACACCGGAGTTCTTCTGGAAGACGATCATCACCCGCGATCCGAACACCGGCACGGCCAAGGCGATCAGCTGGATCATCCCCAATGAAGCGAACCTGGGCAGCCTGGACAGCTACCTGGTAACCATCGCCGATCTGGAGGAACTGCTGGGTGCCAGCTACGTGGCCATCAACGCACCTGCCTCGCTGAAGAACATGCTGCCGGCCAGCACCTGGCCGCAGCCGGCGGGGTGTGATCTGGGTTGACCGGCCTGCCGGGAATGGGTGGCACCCTGCCCGGGTGCCACGCAAGGATGGCTGTGGGAAAATGACGGGCAATTGCACCACCGCATTGCCCCCTGGAGCTGTAGATGTCCCGTTTTCCCTTCGATGCCGTGCTGTTCGACTGCGACGGCGTATTGGTTGATTCCGAGCCGCTGGTGGCCCGCGTCCTCTCCGAGATGCTGACCGAACGTGGCTGGCCATTGACTCCGGCACAGGCGGGTAAAGTCTTCCTTGGCCAATCCGTTGCCCACTTGGCCGGACTGATCGAAGAACGCACCGGCAAGCCATTCACCGAGGCGTGGCTTGAAGAGTTCCGCCAGCAGCGCAACCGGGCACTGGAACGTGACCTGGAAGCGATCCAGGGGGCACCCGAGGCCGTGCGTGCGATCGCTGCGGCCACCGGTGGGCGGATCGCCTGCGCCTCCGGCGCCGATCTGCTAAAGGTGAAACTGCAGCTGGGCAAGGTCGGCATCCTCGATGCCTTCGGCGACCACGTCTACAGCGGCCAGGACATGCCGAACACCAAGCCGCACCCTGACGTGTATCTGGCTGCTGCCGCAGCGCTGGGCGTCGACCCGACGCGCTGTGCCGTCATCGAGGACACCGTCACCGGCGCCACTGCGGGCGTTGCCGCAGGCGCCACCGTGTTCGGCTTCAGTGAGGGTGGCCCGCACCACAGTACGCCCGAAGCCCTGCGCGCCGCCGGTGCAAAGGTGATCTTCCAGCGCATGGAAGATCTTCCCGCGCTGCTGGCGGCCTACGCCGCCGACGCTGCCGCCTGACCCGGCGTCAACCCGCAGCGCCCTGCCCGGCGCTGCGGCGCTTTCCTGTGTAGTGCAGCACAAACAGGTACAACCCGGTGAACAGCTGCAGGAACAACGGCGGCAGCGGCGAATAGGTGATCCACGCCGCAGGCTCGCCCTGCCCCAGCCCGCGCACCACAAAGTTGGCGATCACCGCCAGGGTGAACACGATCGAGGTCCAACGATGCACGGGCCGTGCCCAGCCACCTCGGCTCATTGCCGGCGCCTCGCTTCGGAACGGGCTTCGATCATCTTCCAGCCATTGCCCGATGGATCGCGGAATCCGGCGTCGACGGCGCCAAAGCGCTCGATCGGCTCCTGGGTGAATTCCACGCCCTGTGCCAACCACTGCGTGTAACGCGCCTGGCAGTCATCCACAGCCAGCACCAGGGGCGGCATTGCGCCTTTGGCCACCAGCTGCTGCAGCGAAAGCGCGGTGGCCGCATCGTGGGTGGGCGGACCCGGCACGAACAGGCCCAGCTGGAAACCATCCTGGCCTGGGCTGCGTACCGTCAGCCAGCGGTAGCTGCCATTGCGCACGTCGGTATGCACTTCGAAACCGAGCTTGCCGACGTAGAACGCCAGCGCCTCATCCTGGTCGCGCACATACAGGCCGACCGTGTTCACAGAATTCGTCATGGGACCTCCCTCAGGTGGGGTCCACGTTAGCAACCACCTCACGGCGGCGCTTCTCCAAAACTGCGATCTTCAGGTCCGGGCGTTGCGCGGCGCGTGCGTGGCATTCCGGCACACTGGCCGACGCCGCCTGGCCAGCACGCTCACGCTCGCGCACAGTGCCCGGGCTGTCACCGGTGATGTCACGGAAGATGCGGCCAAAGGTACCCAGGCTGCGCCATCCGGTCTGCGCGGCGATTTCGGTCACCGCCAGATCAGTATCACGCAGCAGCGCCACCGCTCGTTCGATGCGGCGGCTGAGCAGATAACGGTGCGGCGGCAGCCCGAAGGCCTGCTTGAACGAGCGGGCGAAGTGCGCCGGCGACACCGCACTGACCTCAGCCAGGCGCGCGACGGGCCATTCCTCATGGCTGGCCCGATCCATCCGGTCCTTGGCGCGCAGCAGGCGCCGCAGCAGTTCGGGGCTCTGGCTCATGGCATTACCGCCCGGGCCAGGTAATGGCGGGCTGCATGCCGCGCCTCGGCGGCCTGCTGGACCAGCCAGTCACGGAATGCAATGACCTTGGCACTGCCACCTCGCGCCGTGGGTGCCACGAACCAGAAGCTGCGACCGTCGCTGGCCACCCCCGGATGCGCCTGCACCAAACGCCCGCTGTCCAGCTCGGCCTGGAACAGGATCGGCGAACCAATGGCGATGCCCTGCCCTGCGATCGCGGCGCCGACATCCAGATGCTCGACGGCAAAGGGCGCGACGAAACTCTCCGGTGCCGGCGGTGGAAGGTCCCCGTGCGCGGCAAACCACAGGGCCCACCAGTCCGGCCGCCCGAGCAGGGGAATTTCCAGCGCGCTGCTGCCCAGCCCACGGGCCGCTGGCAGCAGCGCCGGCGCACACAACGGTGTGAACACGCTGGGAAACAAAGGAGTTGCCTGAAGACCTGGCCATTCGCCCTGGCCATTGCGGATGGCCGCATCGAAGTGACCGGCGGCCAGATCCTGCGGCGCTGCCGACAGGTCCAGCTCCAGCACGAACTGCCGGTGGCGGGCGCGGAACGTGCCCAGCCGCGGCGTCAGCCAACTGGTGCCCAGCGTGGGCAGTACAGACAGGCGCAGTCGCGCCGCATCCATGTCTGCGGCGCGCATGAAGCTGGCGCGCAGTGCATCGAATGCCCGGGTGGCCTCCTGCGCGACGCTGGCTCCCGTCGCCGTCAGTTCTACGTGCTGTGCATGGCGCAGGAACAGGCAGGTACCGGTCTGGGCCTCCAGCCGCCGCACGTGGTAGCTCACCGATGCCGCGCTGGTGTCGAGCTCTTCGGCGGCACGCGCGAAGCTGCCCAGCCGCGCCGCCGCCTCGAAGGCACGGATGGCGGCAAGCGACGGAAGCTGGCGTTGGGTCACCATAAGTGTGGCTTAGCCTGAGCCCCGATATCTGCGTGGTCAATCCCCCCTCGTGCCCGCAACGATGGAGGCACCTTCGGTAGCGGATCACGCACATGGATCGACGGCAGTTCCTGGCCACTTTGGCCGCCGCGGCAGCGTCCACCGCCCTGCCCTCCGGGTGGGCCCTGGCCAGCCACAGCGAAGACTGGACATGGTTGCAGGGCAACTGGCGGGTCCGGCACCAGCGCCTGAAGGAGCGCCTGGTGGGCGATACCCGCTGGGAGTCTTTCACCGGCTCCAGCGCGGTCTGGCTCACCCTGGGCGGGCTCGGCACCATTGATGACAACGTCATGGCGCTGCCTTCGGGCCCCTACAGGGGGCTGGGCGTGCGTGCATTTGATCCAGTGTCTTCCACGTGGTCGATCTGGTGGATCGATGGCCGCAATCCTGCCCGTATCGAAGCCCCCGTGCGCGGGGGCTTCGAGGGCGATGCCGGCAGCTTCCGTGGCACCGACCGGATCGACGGGCGCCCCATCGATGTGTGGTTCCGCTGGCATGACATCCACGGCGAGGAGCCGTGGTGGGAACAGGCGTTCTCCGACGATGCCGGTGCGCACTGGGAAGTGAACTGGCGCAACTGGTTCCGCCGAACTGCTGCGGCCCCCTCTCCGCTTCCGAAGCTGCCGGATGCACCGGGCGACTTTGATTTCCTGGTGGGCCATTGGAACGTGCGCCATCGTCGCCTGCGCGCTCGGCTGGCAGGCAGCGACGCGTGGGACGCGTTCAACGGCACCCTGCACAACTGGCCGGTCCTGGGAGGATTCGGCAACGTGGGTGACAACCTGATGGACGTGCCTGGAGCACCGCTGCGCGGCATGGGCATCCGTGCCTGGAATGCGGCGGAGCAGCACTGGCTGAGCTGGTGGCTGGATGGCCGCGAGCCGACCCGGATCGGCGCGCCACTGCGTGGTGGTTTCCAGGCCGGAGTCGGCCGCTTCTTCGGCGGAGACCAGCACGACGGTCGATCAATCCAGACGCGGGTGATCTGGTCACGCATTACCCCGCGCTCGGCGCGCTGGGAACAGGCGGCCTCGGCCGATGGCGGGCGCAGCTGGGAAACCAACTGGGTCAGCGACTTCGAGCGACAGGCATGAAGGCGCTGCTGGCCGTGATGCTGCTGGTTGCTGCGTCGCCTCCCGTGCCTCCATCAGGTGTGCTGCAGATCGTAGGCCCCGCGGAACGCTTTGCCCCGGGCGTTGCATCCACGCAATACGACGAGATTCGACTGACCTTGAGCCCGGACGGAAAAACCGCACTGTGGTTCAGCCGCAACCGGCCCGGCGGTCCGGGCGGGTATGACATCTGGGTCTCCCGCAACGATGGGCAGCGCTGGCGGCCGGCGACGCCGGTGCCGTTCAACACGCAGGGGCGCGACTTCGATCCCGCCTTTTCCGCCGATGGCCGCGTGGTGTATTTCTGTTCGGATCGCGCAGGCGGCCAGGGCGGCGACGATCTGTATCGGGTCAGCATGGGGAGCGACGGTCGATTCGGGGAGCCGGTCAATCTTGGCCCGGCAGTGAACAGCGCGGCCGATGAATTCGCGCCGATGCTCTCGCCGGACGCAGCCACGCTGCTGTTCTCCAGCGATCGCGCAGGCGGTGCGGGTGGCCATGACCTCTACGTCGCAGCGATGGTCCGTGGCATGGCACAGCCGGCACGGCCGCTGCCGGGAGACCTCAATACCGCAGCGCAGGAGTTCGATGCCACCTTCCTGGGCGACGGCCGAACGGTGGTGTTTGCCCGCGCCCAGAACTTCGGCAGTGCACCGGTGCGCCAGTTCATTGCCTACGCACGTGGAGGCCGTTATGACGCAGGCCATGCATTGCCCTCGCCCTTGAACGAGGCCTCCGGCGACAGCTACGGCGCGATGCTGGATGGATCGCAACCCGACACCTTGACCTATTCGGCGCGGCGCGCGGACGGTGCAGGGTTGGACCTGTACCGCATCCGCTATCGGATGATGCGCCCTTGAAGGCAGATGTTGTCGATTTTCGGCGCCCCGGTTCGTCGAGAGGATGACTACCCCAGGAGAAAACGCAGATGGCCTCACACCAGCCCCTTGCCTGCACCTGCGGCCAGGTACGCCTGACCGCCACGGGCCAACCGATTGCCACCGTCGAATGCTGCTGCGACAGCTGCCGCAAGGCCGGCGCCATGCTGCAGTCGATGCCCCGAGCACCGGCCGTGCTGGGCCCGCACGGCCAGACGCTCTTCGTAATGCACCGCAAGGATCGCGTCAGCATCGATGCCGGGCATGCCATGCTGCGTGCCTTGCGATTGTCCAGCAGGGGCGGCAGCCGCCGCGTGCTGGCGGGCTGCTGCAATACGCCGCTCTTCCTGGAGTTCAGCGGCGGCCATTGGCTGAGCCTGTATGGCCTGTTGTGGCCGGCATCGACAAGACCTGCCGTGGAGATGCGGACCATGGTCAGTGATCTTCCTGATGCGTCTGTGCTTCCTGACGATGTGTCGAACCTGAAGACCCGGTCGCTGCGCTTCTATGCGCGGTTGATGAAGGCGTGGATCGCCATGGGCTTCCGCAGCCCACGCATCGAGGTCGCGGGAGATACCCATGCCTGAGCCCGGACGGATCGAGATCGAAAGCATCACCACGCCCGGGCACATCCAGCGCGTGGATCGCGCCAAGTACCTCGCCATGCGCCATGCCTTGCTGCGGGCGCTGCCCGCGCAACCGCCCGGCCTGACTGTCGCGCAGGCGAAACAGGCACTGCTGCCACACCTGCCCGCCGCGCTGTTCCCGGCAGGTGCCACCGCCGGCTGGTGGTTGAAGGCCGTGCAGCTGGACCTGGAAGCCAAGGGCGTGATCGAGCGCGTCGCGGGCAAACCGTTGCGCCTGTTCAAGCACCTGGCGGCCGGCTGATCAGCGCTGTGCAGGCAGTTCCAACCGGTGCTTGCGGCACAGGCGATACACCGTGACCCGCGATATCTGCATCTGCCGCGCGCACTCGGAGACGTTGTAGCCGGTCTGGCGCAAGGTCTGCAGCAGTACATCGCGCTCGGCCTGGCCGCGCGCGTCGTGCAGCACCGCCGCGGGCAGGACCGCTACCGATGCGCCCAGCTCCAGGTCACGCTCACTGATCAGCTCGCCCTCGGCCATGATCGCTGCACGCTGCACACGGTTCAGTAGTTCGCGTACGTTGCCGGGCCAGTCGAAGCGCCGCATCGCCTGCAGTGCGGCCGGTGCGAAACCGCGTGCACGCACGCTGTGGCGCAACCGGAAGCAGCGCAGGAAGTGCTCGGCCAGCAGCTGCACGTCGGCACCGCGCTCGCGCAGCGGTGGCATCAGCAGGCGCAGCACGTTCAGGCGGTAGTAGAGATCGCTGCGGAACCGCCCCTGCGCCACCGCGTGTTCCAGTTCGACGTGGGTCGCGGCAAGTACCCGCACGTCCGCGCGCAGCGGCTGGCTGCTGCCCACGCGCTCGAAGGTTCCCTCCTGCAGCACGCGCAGCAGGCTGGTCTGCGCTTCTGCCGGCAGATCGCCTACCTCATCAAGAAACACCGTACCGCCATGAGCGGATTCGAACACGCCGATCTGCCGCTTGTCGGCCCCGGTGAACGAGCCACGTTCGTGGCCGAACAGCTCCGACTGAACCAGGTTGGCTGGAATCGCACCACAGTTCACCGCAATGAAAGGCCTGCCGGCGCGCCCCGACAGCGCATGCAGCGCATGTGCAGCCAGTTCCTTGCCTGTACCGGTTTCGCCGGTGACCAGCACCGGCAGTTCCACCGGCGCGAACTTGTGCAGCACCGTGCGCACCGCATGCAGCGCAGCGCTTTCGCCAATCAATGCGTGCGGTCCGTACCCACTGCAGGTTGCATCGACTGGCGGATCATCCGCATCGAACTGCTGGCGCATTGCGCAGACCAGGTCCTGCAGGCCGAACGGCAGCGTGAAGCGCGCACCGCATCGCTGCAGCAACGGCAGCCAGGCCGGCGATGTGGGTCCGGCGCCCGGTGGCAGTACCGCCAGCCAAGGCAGATGCTGGTGCTGCTCGATCCACGGTGCCAGCAGCTGCAGCGACGCCGCATCGAGATGGCGCAGATCGAGTACGGCGAGCAATCGATCGCGCCCACGCAGGCCTATCGCCATGGCGGGATCGGGATGGATGCTGCGCACATACCAGCCTGCTGCCGCCAGCGCACTGCGCTCGTTCGCCAACGGCTCGCCAAACCAGAGCACGCAACGTGACGTAGAAGCCTCCGGGACCGCTGCCATGCTTCCCCCAGCATCCGGACACCGTCGGCGGACTGTCAGGCAATCGCCGGCGTGCCGCCCCCCGCCGGGACCTCTACGGCCACCGGGGCGGCCTTTGTTGGGCGGATCCTAGCGCTTCCCTAAACGGCGGCGCAATGAGCAATGCGTCAAGAAATTCGTGACTGAACCGGCACCGTTGCAGACGGCGGCGCCACCTGTAACACCCATGCGACAGTTGCCCGCCGCCCTTGCCCTGCGGTGCCTGGGGCTTCGAAATCCCAACGATTCCGCGACGTGCCTGTAACACCGTGGCAGCAGCACGGTCAGGTGCTGCACGGTCCCGACACTGGCGGGTGGGCACTTCGAGGTTGGCACGGTTGATGCGTGGTTCCGCCGCACCCATCGCGGGAGATCGGCATGGACGGCACCACCCTGATTCGCTGCCTGGCCGCGGCACTGGCAATCGCCCTGCTGTTGGTTGGCGCGGGCGCATCCGCGTCCGGCGCCCGCCAGGGCGTGAAGGCACAGCCGGGCGAAATCGTCCTGTTGCGGGACGTATCCGCGCGGCCGGCCTATCGCATGGCACCACCGGGCATGGCGCTGATTGCCGACCCGAAGCCACAGCGCGAGATCGCCGCCGCATTGGGCGCCGGTGGCACGACGAACGGCATGGACGAGTTGAGCGATGAGGACTATGCCGGCATGGGTGCCGGCCAGGCAGCGTCCGTCGCGACATCGGGCGGCACTACCGTTGAACGGGTCACCCAGCAGGCCCTGGGCGGCACGCTTGGCCGCGGTGGTGATGGCATGGTCGGCAGCAACCTCGGGGGCGCCATGAGCGGTCCGCTTGGTGCGGTCGGCAGCAGCACCCGCGGTATCGCCGATACCGTGCGCGGCGCACTGGCCCAGTTCCCCCTGCAGGGCACGGCCCCGGCAGGTGGAAAATGAAGGCCCTGCACGGCTTGCTTCTGCTGCTCGCTGCCGCGCCCTGGGCGACCCGGGCCGATGACTACGGCGGCATGCTCGCCTATCTCGACGTGGCCCGCATCGACGGCCACGCACTGGCCGGGGCGACGGGTGCCATCGCCGTCAACCAGGCCGCCGGCGACCTCAACGTGCAGGCCAACCTGCGGGGTATCGCCAAGGGCGATCACGCCGACGTGGCGATCAATGCCCGACAACTGCAGCAGGGCAACCGCGTGCTGTCCGGGCCGCTGCAGGCCACCGCGTTCATTGGCGGTGACGCACTGGCCGGTGCCAGTGGCATCGCATCCATCAACCAGGCCAGCGGCATCGCCAACACGACGCTCAACGTCGTCAGCGCGACGCTGGCCCGACAGGGCATACGCGAAACCGACGATACGGCCTTGGCCGCCGAGGGTTCCGCGTTGGCAGGGGGGCGGGACGACACCGGTCGCGGCGTCGCGACGGGCACCCGCAGCGCCGGTGTAGCCAGCACCGCACTGCGGGGATTCGACGGGGTCCTGCAACTCAATCAGATCGCGGGCAACGGCAACGACACGGCCAACGTACTGGGCCTGGTCGTGCAGGACCGCCCGTGACAACCACCCAACCGATGCACCACCTGATGAGAGAGAGGGCACCATGAAAGCGACCGTCAAACAGACCATGCTCGCCATGGCGATTGCCACTGCCTCGACCGCCGCTGCGGCCAATGGCTGGGACAACCAGAACGCCAACGCGAACATCAACCACAACCACACCGTCAGCGAGACCCGCAACGACACGCACAACCACACCGACAACGACGTGCGCAACCGCACCGTCAACGTCAATGTGCAGAAGCACAGCAACATCCAGGCCGACGAACGCAAGGAAAAGAACAACCACGGCGTCGACGTGAACCTGGAGAAGGACCTGCGCCTGAGCACCGACATCAATTTCTCCGGCGACCCGAACATCACCGGCGACATCGACCTCGACTCGGCGGCCATTGCCGTGATCGACAACCGGCAGTCGATCAGCAACAACGCCACCAGCAACAGCCTGGTCACCAACAGCGCGTCGATCGGTGACAGCGTCGGCGCCGGTGCCTCGGGCAATCTAGGCTTCAATGTCGTCTCCGGCGACAACAATGCGCAGGACAACGCGGCCTCACTATCTGCGGCCGATGCGTCCTTCAGCTTCGGCATGGCCGACGCCGAGGTGTTCGTCAACCAGGCCGGCTTCGGCAACGCCACCATGAACTCCGGTGTCACCAACGCCGCAGGTCTCAGCGGCAACGCCTTTGGCGGCGCGTCCGGCAACATCGGCGTGAACATCGCCTCGGGCAACAACAATGAGCAGAAGAACGCGCTCGCGGCGTCGGTAGCGACCACGGCGGTGGCCCAGTCGAGCATCAGCTCCAACCAGGTCTCCACCGGCAACACGGTCAGCAACGCCGGCTTCGTGCAGTCCTACACCGATACCGTGCAGGTCGGCATGCGTGGCGGCGTCAGCGGCCTGACACTGGCCTATGGCGCGGGCACCTACCGCGGCACCGGCAACGCCTACCAGATGGCCAACTACTACCTGGATACGTGGAGTGGCGAGCTGCCGCACCCGGGTGGCAACAGCACCGGCCATATCGATCTGGACAACCAGATCCAGAACGCCACGATGAACCCCAACCGGCCGGGGGTGGGCGGCCTGGGCTTCGATACGCGTGAGAGTGGCACCAGCCAGTTCGTCGAACTGGGCGTGGCTGACCTGTATGCCAGCCTCAGCGGCACGGTCAGCACCACGCGGTGGGTGAACGTCAATGCGACCAACACCTCGGCCTTGTCCGGCAGTGCCTTCTCGGGCGCCTCCGGCAACATCGGCGTGAACGTTGCTGCGGGCACCGGCAACCTGCAGGCCAACAGCCTGGCCCTGGCAGTCGCCCAGCCCAGCACCGGCGGCGGTGGTGGCAGCGGCGAGTAAGCGCAACACCCCGGCCGTCCGCCAATGGCCGGGTCCCCGGGAGCCCCTGTTCCTCCTCCCCCTTGGGACAGGGGCTCCCCCCTGCTGCCGGAGAACGTAGATGATCCGTTGCCCTCCATCGATGCGCCTGCTTGCCTTCCTGTTGCTGATGGGCACCGCATCGGCATGGGCGGGCGAAGTCCACTTCGCCGGCGTGCTGCCCAATGGCGCGCTGCTGCAGCAGAAGGTGGAAAGCATGCAGGAGCGGCGCTACCGCAACGTGGTGCGCCAGCACACCGATTACAGCTGCGGGGCGGCCGCATTGGCGACCATCCTGCGCCATGCCTATCACCTGCAGACCGACGAAGCCACGGTGATCGAAGGAATGATGGGAGTTTCCGATCCAGCGCTGGTGGCCGAGCGCGGCTTCTCCCTGCTCGACATCAAGCGCTACGTGCAATCGCTCGGCATGCGTGGCCGGGGCTACCGCATCGATGAAACACGACTGCGCACCCTTCGCGTGCCAGGACTGGTGCTGATGGATGTGCGCGGCTTCCGCCATTTCGTGGTGCTCAAGCAGGTCCGCAACGGCATCGTGGAAGTGGCCGACCCGATCCTCGGCAACCGCAGCCTGGCGCTGCCGGAGTTCCTGGCTGCCTGGCCATCTCGCGCGGTCTTCGTGGTGATCGGCAGCGACTTCGATCGCAACACCGTTCTTCTGCAACCCAGCGAACGGCCAAGTGCCCGCGCGCTCTATGCGCGGCAAGGGCCGATCACCGATGCCGAACTGGTCGACTTCGGCTTCAGCCACGCCGACCTGTTCTGAGGAGGTACGACCATGTTCCGTCAACACGTATGGATGGCGCTGCTGCTGATGGCCCCTGCCCTGCCCCTGCAGGCCGCCGACGGCAGGACCGGGCGTGGACTCACGGAAATCCCCGACCCGGAGCTGAGCCTGATGCGGGGGCGCTACACCGTGGGTGGCAACAACGTTGCCTGGTTCGGGGTCACCATGGTGTCGCAGTGGCAGGCCAGCAACGGCACGACCCTGCAGGGCAGCCTGACCCTGGGCATGGACTTCCGCGGTGGTGGCGCGCCGAAGCTCAGCTTCCAGCCCAGCGTGCATGTCACGGCAGCCGATGCGCCGCTGCCCGATACCCACGGACGCAGCATCGACAGCAGCGGCCTTGCCAACGCCAGCGGCCTGGTGCAGAGCGTGCAGGTGGCCGGCGATGGCAATGTCGCGCGCAACGTCACCACGCTGACCGTCCGCGAGGGTGGCGTGCCGGCTGTTCTCTCTGATGACGCAGGCAACATCACCGCGCAGCAAGCCGGCGCCAGCGCGACGGCCGTGCTGGAAGGCAACCAGGCACGCCTGCTGCTGCAGGTGGATGGCCAGGGGCTGGTGCAGCAGTGGATCCGCAATGGCAGCGTCGGCCAGGGCATCGCCCTCGCTGGTGACGGCCAGATCGCCAGCAACCAACTGCGGCTGGAGCTGGTGCGCAACGCCGTGGGCGGCAACCTGCCGTTGAGCCAGAACGTGGCCCAGGCGATTGCGTTGAACCGCGGCATGGGGCCGGGCCAGTAGCAGGGCCTGGCATTGGGGGAAACGCTCCACAACGCAGGACACGAACATGCACACCCTGATGAGGATCACCCCGTTGGCGCTGGCGGCGCTGGCGGGCACCGCCCTTGCCGTGCCGCCGACGCCTGACGATGGCGCAGACGTGCAGGCCCTGGCCAACCAGCTGGAACAGCTGAAAGCCAACTACGCACAGGAAGTGCGGCGGCTGCGCGAACTGGACATGCAGGTGCAGGCCATGCAGGCACGCTTGGGCGGGCGGGTTGGCCCAGCCTCGACCCCACCGGCCGCACCATTGGCGCAGGCGGCGGCCGCCGCGGTTCCACCGAGCAGCGAGGGCTACGCCAGTACCGCTGCCGAGGCCCAACAGGCCAAGCAGGAGTCGCGGCGCAGCGTGGACGACGTGAAGCAGCAGCAATCGGCCCTGTTCTCCCGTCGCTTCACCATCGAGAACAGCCTCACCTACGCCCGCTATGACCGCAAGCAGCTCACCCTCAACGGCTTCCTCGCGTTGGACGCCATCTTCCTAGGCAATATCGCCATCGAGAACGTGGAGTCCGACTCGCTGACCTATAACGTGGCGGCCCGCTGGGGCGTCAGCCCGAACCTGACCCTCAACCTGGATGTGCCCTACCTGGCGCGGCGCACCGTGTACCAGAAAGGCGGCGCCGGCGGTGCAGCGGCCGCCATCGCGCAGGAGCAGACCAACGGCAACGGCCTGGGCGACATTGGCCTGAGCGCGAACTACCGGCTGTTCGGCGAACGCGGCTGGCGCCCTGAGACCGTGCTCACGGCCGGTGTCACCGCCCCCACCGGGCGCGCGCCCTACGGCCTGGACTGGAAGGTGATCGAGCGCGATGACGACGACTACATCCGCTTCGCCGTGCCGCGCGAGCAGCCCACCGGCAACGGCGTATGGCAGGCCAACCTCGGCCTGTCGATGGTGAAGACCGCTGACCCGGCCATCCTGTTCGCCAACATCGGGTACGTGCACTCCATCCCTCGCGGCTTCAGCGACATCGACAGCAATCCGGAAACGGTCAACCCAGGCGACGTGAAGCTGGGAGGCTCGGTGTACTTCGGTGCAGGTGTTGCCTTCGCATTCAACGAGCGGACCAGCCTGAGCCTGTCCTTCAGCGACCGCATCAGCGCCCGCGCCTCCACCCGCTTCCAGGGTGGCAAGTGGATGAAGGTGATCGGCAGTGACGCCAATGCGGCATCACTGAACCTGGGCGTGACCTATGCGTTGAACCAGCACACCACGCTGGTAACGTTGCTGGGCATCGGACTGACCCCGGACGCACCGGACTTTACGCTGGCGTTCAAGATTCCTTACATGCTCTAGCGGCCACTGCCCATGGCATGATGGGCGCTCTGCGGCCAGCGGACGTCCATCATGCGCATCGGATTCCTGGGACTTGGAGTGATGGGAACGTCCATGGCGGCCCATCTGGCTCGCGCAGGTTACGAGGTATGCGGCTGGTCGCGCTCCGATCGCAACCTTGCGGCCGCGCGCACCGCCGGCATCAACGTCTGCGAGGCGGTGGACGAGGTATTCGCGGCCTGCGACACCCTCATCCTGATGCTGGCCAATGACGATGCCATCGACAGCGTGCTCGATCGGCATGGCGCGGCGTTTGGCGAGCGGGTCGAGGGCCGCCTGCTGATCAACATGGGTACCAGCTCGGCAGCGTACTCACAGGCGTTGGCCGAACAGATCCGTGCCGCGGGCGGCCGCTACGTGGAAGCGCCGGTGTCTGGCTCACGCGTGCAGGCCGAAGCGGCGCAGCTGGTGATCCTGCTGGCCGGTGCCGATGTCGACCTCGCGGCAGCCGCCCCACTGGTTGCACCGATGGGCAGGCAAACGGTGTGCTGTGGTGCAGTGCCGTCCGCACTGCGCATGAAACTGGCGGTGAACCTGTACCTGATCACCTTGGTCACCGGCTTGGCCGAAGCGGTGTACTTCGCCGAAGCACACGGCATCGAGCTTGACCGCTTCGCGCAGGTGCTCAACGCAGGGCCGATGGCCAGCGAAGTATCGCGAATCAAGCTGGACAAAATGATCCGTGGTGACTTCAGCGTGCAGGCGTCGATCACCGACGTGCGCAAGAACAGTGGGCTGGTAGCCGCTGCCGCCCATGAGGTGGGCATGCATGCGCCCTTGATCGACGCCAGCGACGCGCGGTTCGCACAGGCACTGGCGTCCGGATCGGGGGCGCTGGACATGGCGGCCGTGCTGCAGGCGGTACGGGCCGGGCCAACCGGCACTGGCCGGCGCTGATCCGGATTCATGTTCCGGCACTACTGCCGTCCTCCACCGCTGCTATATTCAGTCCAGCTCGGCAGGCATGGTGCCTGCCTTCGAATCACAGGGAGTTGGTCATGGGTCTGGTACAGGCGGTGAAGGGTGCGGTTGGCGGTGTGCTGGCCGACCAGTGGAAGGACTTCTACACCGTGCCGGCGGGCCTGCCGTCCACGGCCGCCCTGTTCGCGGCGGTGCCGCAGGGCACCAACGCCGGCCGCGGCTCCAACACCAGCGGCTCGTCCAACATCATCAGCAACGGCTCGAAGATCATCGTGCCGGAGGGCTACGGCCTGCTGCTGTTCCAGGACGGCGCGATCACCGCGTTCGTCGCCGAACCGGGTGGCTACGAGTGGCGCTCGGACGATCTGAACTCGCAGTCGATCTTCGCCGGCGACGGCCTGGTCAGCACCTTCATCAAGCAGAGCTGGGAACGCTTCAAGTTCGGCGGCCAGCCGGGTTCGCAGCAGGAGGCCTATTTCGTCTCGCTGAAGGAACTGCCGGACAACCGCTTCGGCACCCAGTCGGAAATCTACTGGGACGACGGTTTCCTCAACACCCAGGTAGGCGCGGTCACCCGTGGCTCGTACACGCTGAAGATCGTCGACCCGATCCTGTTCGTGAAGAACTTCGTGCCGGCCAGCTACCTGCAGCCGGGCCAGGTGTTCGACTTCACCGATCTGGACAACGCCGCCGCCAGCCAGCTGTTCAATGAAGTGGTCGGTTCGCTGGCGCCGGCCTTCAGCCTGTATACCAACGATCCGGGCAAGGGCAACCGCATCACCAAGCTGCAGCAGGACTCGCTGGGCTTCGCGCAGAGCCTGTCGGCCGCCGTCGAACAGGGTTACCAGTGGAAGTCCGACCGCGGCCTGGCCATCGTCAAGACCGCCATCGTCTCGATCGAGTACGACGCCAACACCCGCGAGCTGCTGAAGACCGTGCAGCGCGCCGATGCGCTGTCCGGTTCGCGCGGCAATTCCAACCTGCAGGCCAGCGTCGCCCAGGGCATCCAGTCGGCCGGCGAAAACGGCGGCGCGGCAGGTCTGGTCGGTGTCGGCATGGCGTCTGGCATGTTCGGTGTCGGCGGCATGCAGCAGCCGGCCACCCCGGCGGCCGACGATCCGGTCGCCAAGCTGAAGAAGGCCAAGGAAATGCTCGATCTGGGCTTGATCACCCAGAGCGATTACGACGCGCTCAAGGCCAAGGCACTGGGCCTGTAACGGCAGGACGCACACCCAACATGTCCGATCCCCGAAACGGCCCACCGCCGCTGCCCGGATCCGCGCCCGCGACGCCGCCGCCCCTGCCGGCGGCGTCGTTGGATGGGCCCGGTTCGCCGCAGGACGCCCCTCCCCTGCCCGGCAGCTTCCCGCTGGACACCTCCAAACTGCCGCAGGCCATCCGCGATGAAGTGGAAGCGCCCGATCCTGTTGCCATCGATACCTCGGCCAGCGAGCTGAAGGACGGTCTCAACCGCTGCCCGAAGTGCGGCGCCACCGACATCCGGCCCAAAGCCGGGACCGATATCCTGGTCTGCCTGTACTGCCGTCACGAATGGCATGGCGCGCGGGTCGAGGAAGAATTCGGCCTTGGCGAAGCCATCGACCAGCTGCGCGGTACGGTCATCGCCTCCGGCGCGCGTGACATCGATGCCGACACCTCGGCACTGATGACGTTCAAATGCACCGGTTGCGGCGCCGAAGTCACGGTCAATACCGAGAGTACGATGACGGCGCGTTGCCACTGGTGCCGCCACGTCTTCGGCGTCAACGAGCAGATCGCCAACGGCGCGGTGCCCGATGCGGTGCTGCCCTTCCATATCAAGAAGGACGATGCGGTCGCGCGCATCCGCCAGTTCGTCGACAAGCGCCGCATGTTCGCGCTGAAGGCATTCAAGGACCAGTTCACCCCGGAGAACGTGGTGGGCGTGTTCCTGCCCTACATGATCGTCGACAGCAATGTCAGCGCGGCCGTGGCCGGCAAGGGCGAGATCCAGACCCGGCAGTACACCGTAGGCAGCGAGAAAAACAAGCGCACCCTGTATGACGCCGACGTCTACCACGTCGAACGGCAGGTCGATTTCACCGTGGATGACCTACCACTGGAATCCTCGGCCGAGCGCGGCAATCTGGATACCCGCGCCAACACCAACAACATCATCAACACCATCCTGCCGTTCGATACCAAGAACGCGGTGAAATGGAACGCTTCGTACCTGGCCGGCTTCACCTCTGAAAAGCGCAACCTCGACGTGGAGAAGCTGCGGCCACGGCTGGAAGACCAGCTGCTGTCAATTGCCCGCGCACAGGTGGAAGGTTCGGTGAAGCGCTACAACCGTGGCGTGCGCTGGGAGCAGGAACAACTGGAGGTGCATGGCACCCGCTGGGTGTCGATGTACCTGCCGGTGTGGTTGTATTCGTACCACCAGCCCGGCAGGAACGGAGGCATGCTGCACTACATCGCAGTGAACGGCCGTACCGGCGAAACCATGGGCAGCGTGCCCGTGCAGCAATGGAAGATGCTGCTGGCGGCCCTGGCCACCGGCACCGTCATTGAAGCCCTCGCAATTGCCTTCCTGGTGGCATCGACATGAGCGACGACAGTGGCCTTTGGCTGTTGGCGGCAGGTCCAGCCGGCGCAACCGCGCTGTACTGGGCGCTGTACCGCTATTACCGCAACACCGACAAATCGCACTCCTTCGAGCACGAGACCGAAATCGAGGCACAGCCCGTGACCGGTTCAGACCAGCAGGTGGCCCGGGTCACCGGCACCGAGGAAAAGCGCATCCGCGGTGACAATGTGTATGAGTACCGGAAACGGGTGGTAAGGGTGAAACCCGATCAGTAGAGCCAGGCCGCCTGGCTGCGGGTAATGCCGGCCGCTGGCCGGCACTCCTTCGGTCTCTGGACGTCAAAGGGGAGCCGGCCAGCGGCCGGTACTACCTATCAGCCGGCCTGCCCCAGCCGCACCTTCAACTGCTGGATCTCCTGTTCGCTGACCCCGATCGCCTTCAGGTAACCCTCCGCACCACCATACTGGCTGTGCAGCGCCGCCAGGAACTGCTCCATGTTGTCCGGCGCAGTACCTGCCATGCCCGCCATCTTGCGACCGATCTCCGGGTTCTGCTTGACCAGCGCCATGAGCTGCGCGTTCATCGCGCTGTCCTTCGGCTGCCCTTCCAGGTAATGCGCGGAGATCGCGTAGTTGTGCACGATCTCGGCCTTCGACACGCCGGCCAGGTCCAGCAACAGGCCGGCGATGATGCCGGTGCGGTCCTTGCCGGCCGTGCAATGGAACAGCACCGCACCATCCTGCTGCGCGGCGATGCGCCGGAACACCTGCTTGAACTGCGGCTGGCTGTGGTCCAGCCACTGCACATAGGCTTCGCCCAACGAATCCGGGAAGCTGGCCATCATCTTCTGCAGGTCCATCTTCTCGGTGCCCATCAGCGAGATGCGCTGATAATTGAAACGATCATCGCGGGCCAGCAGGTCCGGCGACTGTGCTTCCTCATCGGCGGTGCGCAGGTCGATGTCCAGCTTCACGCCCGCGGCGACCAGGGCATCACGGTCGGCATCGGTGAGGCGGCCGAGGTCGGCGGTACGCACGAACGCATTGGCTGGAATCCGGCCGTGGCGACCCTGCAGGCCGGCGAACGTACGTACGTTCCAGGCGCCCTGCAGCGGAATCACCCGCTGTGCGTCGGCGGCGACAGGCTTCACATTGGCGGCGGTCGTCGCCTTCGTGGAAGCCGCCTGCGATGCGTCGGCGGCAACCGCGGTTGCGGCCATCGGCAGGCTCAGCATCAGGGCCAGGGCGAGTTCGGTATGGCGGATCTTCATGGGGCTCTCCGTTCGAATCAGAAATTGACGGCCATTTCCAGGCCGAAAGTACGCGGGTCGTTGAAGATGCCGCTCTGGCCCAGCGCCGCGCTGTTGATCTTGTAGAACAGGTGCTGCTCATCGAGCAGGTTGCGTGCCCACAACGAGAACGACATCGTGGCGCCGGTGCTGTTGACCGGCACATCCACCAGTGCCACCCGTGCATTCACCACGAAGGAGCTGTCGGTGAGCATCTGGTCGTACTCGCTGGTGTAGTAGCCATCGGACCAGTTGCCATCCACATGGAACTTCAGTGCCGAGAAGTTGGCGAACGGCACCAGGTAGTCCACCGACAGGCTTCCTGCATTTTTCGGGGCCAGCAGCGGCTGCACGGTCACCTGCACGCCGGCGCCGAACGGGTCTGTTGCGGTCTGCGAATCGATCTTCGTGTAGGCGTAGTTGAGGCCGAGCGTGAGGTTGTCCACCGGCATCGCGTTGAACTCCAGCTCCGCACCCCGCGACTTTCCATCGCTCAGCGCATTGGTGGTGACCATGGTGGTGCGGGTTTCACCGCTGTTCGGGTCGAACGGCAGCGAGAAGTCCATCTGCTTGTGCGCGATGGTCGAATCGAACACCGCCAGGTTCAGGCGCGCACGGTTGTCCCAGAACTGCGATTTGAAGCCCAGCTCATAGGCCGCTACTTCCTCTGGACCGAATGCCGAGTAATTGGTCGAACGCGAGTTGGCGCCGCCGGCCTTGAAGCCGGTGCTGTACTTGGCATAGACCATCGCGTGTTCGCCGAGGTCATAGGCAATGTTGACCATCGGGTCGAAGCGGCTCCAGCGGTCCTTGAACGCAAGGTTCGTTGCCGCGCCATTGACGATGTACAGGCTGCCCTTCTTGTCGTCACGAGTGTAGCGACCGCCGGCAGTCAGGTGCAGTCGCTGCAGCGCTTCGGGCGTCCACGTGGCCTGGCCGAACACGCCCAGGCTGTCGGTCCACGCCTTGCTGGCGCGGTCGATCCGTACACGGGAAAGATCCAGCGGGCTGGTCGCCGGGTTCACCGTATAGCTGTTGCCGCCCGGCCCCCAAACCAGCATGTTCGGCGTCTGCGCGTTATCGCCTGCGGTTTCGTGGTAATAGAACGCGCCGCCGAGGAACTGCACCTGCGAGGTGTTGCCGATCAACTGGAACTCCTGGCTGTACTGGTGCTGGTAGACCTGCGCCAGACTGTAGCGGCCGAACGGCGTGCCAGCACCACCATAGGCAGAGATCGCGTCGACCAGGCCCATGTCGAACTGG
This sequence comes from Stenotrophomonas geniculata ATCC 19374 = JCM 13324, assembly GCF_001431625.1. Classification (GTDB taxonomy): domain Bacteria; phylum Pseudomonadota; class Gammaproteobacteria; order Xanthomonadales; family Xanthomonadaceae; genus Stenotrophomonas; species Stenotrophomonas geniculata. The sequence goes on along the minus strand of NZ_LLXT01000138.1, from coordinate 40,084 downwards.
CCCTGGGTCAACTCGCGGTAGGAACTGATCGACTTCAACTCGAGGGCGTCACTCAACGTCCATGACAGGCTCAACAGATGGCCACTGGTACGGCCGATGTTGTCTTTCTGCGGTCCGCCCAGGATGGCACTGTCGCGACGGTCCTGGCTGGCACCGGCCTTCTGCAGCGGGCTGAGGTAGGCGCCCGGCACCAGCACCTGGGTGTGGTACGGCGTGGTGGCGTCGTAGGAGCGATCAAACGCGTACAGCAGCGAGAAGTCATCGCTCGGTTGCCACAACGCGCTCAGGCGTGCGCCGCGCTTGTCGTAGCTGTTGAAGTCGCGCTCACCGCGCATCGGGTTGTCGGTGGTGCCGCCGCGTTTGGCCTGCACGGCGTCGATCTTGAAGCTGACATCGCCCAGCTTGGGCAGGTCCAGGTGCAGCGCGCTGTTGTAGCCGCTGAAGTTGGACACACCCGCGCTGACGCTTCCGCCAAACTCGCCGGTCGGTGCCTTGGTCACGATGCTCACCGCGCCACCTTCGGTGTTGCGGCCGAACAGCGTGCCCTGCGGGCCCTTCAGCACTTCGATGCGCTCCACGTCGTAGAGCATGCTGCCCAGGCCCTGCGCACGGCCCATGAACACACCGTCGACGTAGATGCCGACGCCGGCATCGCGTGCGGGTTGGTTGGCGTCGCCGGAGGCGCCGACGCCACGGATGCCGATGTTCAGTGCAGAACTGCGGGTGGCGAACGGTGTGACCCGCAGCGACGGGATGGAACCATCAGACAGGCTGCCGAGTGAGATCGCGCTGCGATCCTTCAGCGCTTCGGCATCGACCACCGACACCGAGATCGGCGTCTCCTGCAGGTTGGTAGCGCGCTTCTGCGCGGTCACCATCACCTGGTCGAGGGCGACCACGGTGCGCGCTGCATCAGCGGATGCGCTGGCATCCGCAGTTGGACTTTCTTCGGCATGGGCCAGCGCCGGCAGAGCGGCAGCGATGGCGAGGGTGAGCAACGGGCGGTGCAACGTGGCGTGGCGCATCGGACTCATTCGCGGAAGGAGAAGGCCGGCGCAGTCTGGGAGGCGGGAATTACAAATGAATGACCGTTCATTCACATCTTTTGTGACGTACTATCCCGCCTCTGGACGCCCTGACCTCACGCAATGACGCCGAAATCCGCCGTAGCCCCGACCTCCGAAGATCCCACTGCGGCCCATGCCGAGGCCCAGCGCCGCCGCATACTCGACGCCGCCCAGAAGTGCTTCATCACCCGCGGCTTCCATGCCGGTTCCATCGGCGATATCGCCGCCGAGGCCGAGATCAGCCAGGGGCTGATGTACCGCTATTTCGCCAACAAGCGCGCCTTGATCCTGGCCCTGATCGAACGCCAGCTGCGCCACGACCAGGCCTCGATCAGCGAGATGCCGGCGGCCTCCGACCTGGTCGACGGGCTGCTGGAGTGCTATCAGCAATGGGCGCGCGGTGAGGTGCTGCCGATTCACGGCAACGCGATTGCCAGCGTTGCGCTGTATGCGGAGATCAATGCCGAGGCCCATCGCGATCCGGAGCTGGCCGCTGTGCTGCGTACCCACGACAACCAGACCAGCGCCGCCATCCAGGCCTGGCTGCGACAGCGTGATGCAAGCCTTGGCCGGGCGCTGGACGAAGAACGGATTGCCGGCCGCACCCTGTTGCTGCGGTTGCTGGTGGAGGGCCTGGCGATGCGTGCGGTGCGCGATCCGGACCTGCCGCCGGCGCGGGTGCGCACTCTGCTGGCCGATGCCATCGGGCGGGTGATGGGGGATTGAACGGTAGTGCCGGCCGCTGGCCGGCACCCCGGGCCCAAACGGTGGTATCAGATGAAGAAGCGGACCGGCAGAGCCTTCTGCGCGGCCTTCGCGCGCGCGCCGAAGTACCAGGTCGCCAGCGCGAGGAACCCGATGACGATCAGTAGCCCGTATCCAGGGCGTCCCCAGCTTGCGATCGGGGCTGCACCTGCCACTGCAACAAACGTGCGACCCGCAATGTACAGCAGGGTGCTGGAGATCGATGCGACGGTAGCGCAGAGCGCCAGGCTGATAAGGGCGTACCAGGGAAATTTGTGATTCATCGATGTCTCTTCAGGTCAGGGAAAATAGCCAACGTCGTTTCGAACAGGATCGGCAACGAGGACTGATCCAGCGTAGGGCCTGGCGTCCGCAGTCACGTCGCCTAACCGGCTTGATCACGGCGGCACTTAGGCCCTGCCCGGCCCCGGCACATCGGGCACCTGCACATCCCGGGGACATGCCCGTCCGGAAGATCAGGGAGCCACCTGCCCTCCCCCTTGCCTTCATGTCTGCCCCCACTGGTTCCCGCCTGGTCATCTACGCCGCCCTCGCGGGCAACCTGGCCATTGCCATCGCCAAGTTCATCGCCGCCGGCATCTCCGGCAGCTCGGCCATGCTCAGCGAGGGCGTGCATTCGCTGGTCGACACCCTCAACGAGGTGCTGCTGCTGTACGGGCTGCGCCGCGCCGGCAAGGCGCCAGACCCGGTACATCCGTTCGGCTACGGCCGCGAACTGTACTTCTGGAGCTTCATCGTCGCCCTGCTGGTGTTCGCCGCCGGCGCCGGCGTTTCGGCCTACGAAGGTATCCAGCACATCCGCCAGCCGGAGCCGGCCACCAACCACGCGTTGAGCTACAGCGTGCTGGGCATCTCCATCCTGTTCGAAGGGGCTTCATGGTGGGTGGCGCTGCGCGAGTTCCGGCGCACCAAGGGCAAGCTCGGCTACTTCGAAGCGTTCCGCCGCAGCAAGGATCCTTCCACCTTTACCGTGCTGCTGGAGGATAGCGCGGCCCTGCTGGGCCTGGGTTTCGCACTGATCGGGCTCGTGGCCGCCCAGGTCCTGGACATGCCGGTGCTTGATGGTGTGGCGTCGCTGTGCATCGCCGGCGTGCTTGCCGCCACCGCCTTTCTTCTCGCACGCGAAACCAAGGGACTGCTGGTGGGCGAGCCGGCCCATCCTGCGGTGGCTGAGCGGATCATGGCCGTGGCCGAAACCGATCCGGACCTGCGCCGCGCCAATGGCGTGACCACCATGCAGATGGGCCCCGAACAGGTCGTGGCCATGCTCAGCGCGGAATTCGAGGATGACCGGAAGACACCCCAGATCGAGGCGTGCATCACCCGCATCGAATCAGCCGTGAAGCGCGAATATCCGGAACTGGTGGCGCTGTTCATCAAGCCACAGACACCGGAGGTCTATGCCGCACGGAGAGCGGCACTGGCCGCTCCGCCTGCGCAGGAATGACACTGCGTCTGCGCCCGTTTCACCTGTTTGGTGCCACAGTGCCATCACCGTTTGCCCGAGCCTGCCTCTACCGTGCCGGATTGGTTGCCCGCCGCTCTTCAGATCCTCCCCCGCAGCTTCTACCGGCGCCCACCCGTCGAGGTTGCGCCCGAGCTGCTCAACAAACTTCTGGTCCGTGACGATGGCCGAACGGGTCGCATCGTTGAAGTCGAAGCGTACGCGGGCAGCGCCGATCCGGCGGCGCACTCCTATCGCGGGCAGACGCCGCGCACGGCCAGCATGTTCGGTGAGGCCGGGCACCTGTATGTCTACTTCACCTACGGCATGCACTGGGGCAGCAACGTGGTCTGCGGAGAGGTCGGTGAAGGGGTGGCGGTGCTGCTGCGGGCCGTCGAGCCGCTGGCGGGCCTTGAGCGCATGCACGAGCTGCGCCCCGCCGCGCGCCGGGACCACGATCTGGCCAGCGGCCCCGGCAAGCTCTCGCAGGCATTCGGGCTGGACCGCAGTTTCGACGGCGCCGACCTGGTGACTGGCAGCCACGGCATTGTCATCGCCAGCGATGGCGTGCGGCCCCCGGGGGATCCAGTGGTTGGGCCCCGCATCGGCATCACCCGCGCTGTTGATTTCCCCTGGCGTTGGCACATCCGTGATCACCGTCACGTATCGATCCAGCCACGTCGCGCTTCCGCCCCAGCGAGGAAACGATGATGACCCCGCTCGACAAACCACTGCGCCGCGAACTGCACATCGACGGCCAACCCTACACTCTCACCGTGGCCCCTGAGGGACTCAAGCTGGTTGAGAAGGGGCGGCGCAAGGGCATCACACTGCGCTGGCAGGACCTGGTGTCCGGAGACGCTGCACTGGCCACCGCCTTGCAGGCATCGCTCCAACAGCACTGAGCCGGCGCGCCCACCTCACATCGGCATCACCCCGCCGTGGCGATACATAACGGCGCGCGCACTAGCGTAGCGCCAGCCAGCCGCCGCAACCGCCCTCGCCACCCAGCCCTGAAAAGCGCCATGGACGAAGCCGAACGACTGCTCGAGATCGAACGACTGCACCTGTTGGATACGCCACCGGAGCCGGTGTTCGATGCCATCGTCGCCGCGGCCCGCGCCGCGACCGGCCTGACCATGGGCCTGATCACCGTGGTGGCCGAAGACCGCCAATGGTTCAAGGCCAACATCGGCCTGGAGGGCGTCAGCGAGACCGCCCGCGAGATCTCCTTCTGCACCCATGCCATACGCCAGGACGAGCTGTTCGAGATACCCGACGCGCGCCAGGACCCACGCTTTTCCACCAATCCACTGGTCACCGCTGGGCCGCGCATCCGCCACTACGCTGGCATCCCTCTGGGCTCGTCGCACGGCGCACGTATCGGCACGCTGTGCCTGCTCGACCCGATGCCCGGTGTGCTGTCCCCCTCCCAGCGCGAACTGATGGTGCATCTGGCTCGGGTCACCACCCAGGTGCTGGAACAGCGCAGCACCCTGATGGCGCAGGTTGGCCAGGCCAAGGCGCTGCATCGCGAGCTGAAACGCAGTGAGGACTTCCTGGAGCGTACCAACCGTGCCGCACGGGTAGGCGGCTGGGAGATGGACCTGCTGACCAACGAGGTGCGCTGGACACGGGAAACCAAGCAGTTGCATGGCGTACGCAGCAACTTCGAGCCTACGTTGGAGACCGCACTCTCGTTCTATCGCGAGGACAGCCGCAATATCATCCAGGCTGCGGTAAAGCGCTGTATCGACGAAGGCGCTTCCTGGGAAGTACAGCTACCGATGACCACGGCCGACGGTCGTGCGATCTGGACCCGGGTGGTCGGCAGCCGGCAACAGGTCGACGGCCATCCGCGCCTGGTCGGGGCGATCCAGGACATCACGGACGAACGAGCCGCGCTGGACGCGCTGGAAGCGAGCGAAACCCGCTACCGTCGGCTGTTCCACTACAGCCTGGGCCTGATCTGCACCCACACGCTGGACGGCACATTGACCTCGGTGAATCCGGCGGCCGTGCAATCGCTGGGCTTCGAGGAAAGCCAGATGATCGGGCGCAGCCTGTGTGACTTGATGCCGCCGGAAAAACGTGAAGGTTTCAGGGCCTACCTCGCCCGGATCCAGGCAAACCACACCGACGCTGGCGTGATCGAGCTGATTGCCGCCGATGGTACGCGTCACTACTGGGCGTACCACAACGTGCTCGACAACGAAGCCAGCCCACCCTATGTGCTGGGGCATGCCCAGGACGTCACCGCGCTGCGGATGCAGGAGCAGCAGCTGCGCGAGATGTCCTTCAAGGATCCGCTCACCCAGTGCTACAACCGGCGTTACCTGCACCGGCTGGATGAACTGATTGACGAGCGCTGGGCCTGCGTGATGTTCGATCTGGACCATTTCAAGCACATCAACGACACCCAGGGCCACCGCCGTGGCGATGCCGTGCTTGTCGAGTTCGCCACGCTCCTGCGCTCGCCGCTGGGCAAGGACGAGACCGTGGTACGGCTGGGTGGCGACGAGTTCATGGTGGTACTGGTCGCGCCTGCGGACGGCCGGTTGAGCGAACTGGAGCATTGGTACCAGGACCACGCAGCGCTCTCGCCCAGCGCGTTCTCGATGGGTGCAGCCATCAACACGCCTGGCGAACCGGTGGCCGACACCATCCAGAAAGCGGACAGCCGCCTGTACCGCACCCGCGCACGGGTACGCCGCGAGCGACGCGAAGACCCTGCCGCGCGTTGATCAAGCCCTTACCGTCACCCAGGCCGGCGCGTGGTCGCTGGCCTTTTCCTGCAGGCGTACCCAACGGTCGACGCCAGCGTCCTTCAGTCGCTCCGCCAGTACAGGGTTCAACAGCAGATGATCGATGCGCAACCCACGGTCGCGCTCGGCATGTTGGCGGAAATAGTCCCAGAAGGTATAGATCGTGGCGTCGCCGTGCACCTCCCGCACCGCATCGGTCCAGCCCTGCGCCAGCAGTCGTTCAAAGGCATCGCGCACTTCAGGCTGGAACAGCGCATCGCGGCGCCAGGCCTTCGGGTCATAGACGTCGGCGTCCGTGGGAATCACGTTGAAATCACCCAGCAGCAGCGCCGGGTGCGGCAGCTCGACCAGGCTGCGCGCATGCCGGATCAGGCGTTCCATCCAGCGCAGCTTGTAGTCGAACCTGGGCCCGGGCTGTGGGTTGCCGTTCGGCAGGTAGAGTGCGCCCACCACAATGCCATGCACCGCCGCCTCCAGGTAGCGACTCTGCGTATCCTTGGGTTCACCCGGCAATCGGCGGCGGCTCTCGACCGGCATGGTGCCGCGGGCCAGCAGCGCCACGCCGTTCCAGCGCGCCTCACCCTGCCAGAGCGCACCGTAGCCGGCCTCTTCCAATGCCGCGGCGGGAAACGCGGCGTCGGTGGCTTTCAGTTCCTGCAGGGCAACCACGTCCGGCGATTCCCTGTGCAGCCAGTCCAGCAGCTGCGGCAGGCGCGTGCCGATGCCGTTGACGTTGAACGTCGCAATACGAAGCGTTTTGCGGCGGGGCATGGACAAAGGTTCCTCGGCGCAGCGGGACGAGCATTCACTCTGCGCGCCCAGGCATGCAGGGACCGTGGATGCCACGTCATGGTGCGGTGCCATTCGGTTCACGAACCGCTGCCACGGCGCACAGCAGGCTGGTCACCCGTGAACGGTGCTGGAGAAGCCCCATGGCGGTACGTCCGCTGCGCGCGATCTACCAGGTCGACCCCTACCTGTTCCGCGACAGCAATGGGCGCGGCTGGGGCACCCTGGATGGCATCACCGAAAAGCTGGACTACCTGCAGTGGCTCGGTGTCAGCCACCTGTGGCTGCTGCCGTTCTACTGCAACGCCGGCCGTGACGGTGGCTACGATGTCACCGATCACTACCGCATCGATCCACGCCTGGGTGACGAGGCGGCGTTCCAGCGCCTGGTCGATGCTGCCGCCGCACGCGGTATCGGCATCATCGTCGAGCTGGTGATGCAGCACACTGCCAGCGCCCACCCATGGTTCGTCGCCGCGCAGCGGGGCGACCCGGCATGGCGCCGCTGGTACCTGTGGAGCGACCACGTGCCCGACGACGGCCTACAGCCGATGTTCCCGCCGTTCGAGGCGTCTGCCTGGACATGGGACGCCGAGGCCGGCGCATTCAACCGGCACATGTTCTACCGGCACGAGCCAGACCTGGAGCTGGCCCATGCGCCAGTACGCGACGAACTACTGCGGGTGATGACGTTCTGGATGCAGCGCGGCGTGGCCGGCTTCCGCGTGGATGCGGTCCCGTACATGGTCGAGCGCGCCCGCCACGCGGACCCGCGCGACGACGGGCTGTGGCTGGTGGAGGCGATGCGCGCCACGGCAGATGCGCAACAGCCAGGCCTGCCGCTGATCGGCGAAGCGGATGTCAGCGCGCCCCGCTACGGCGACTTCCTGTGCCAGGGGCGGCGGCTTTCGCACCTGCTCGATTTCCATCTCAACAATCATTTCTTCCTGGCCCTCGCGCGCGGCGACGCCAGCGAAGTGGCCCGGGTCATGGCCGAATACGGACCGCAGGCGCCGCCGCACACCCGCATCGCCTGGCTGCGCAACAATGATGAGCTTGACCTGGAGCAGCTGGAGCCGGACGAACGTGAGGCAGTGATGGAGCGCTTCGCGCCCGAACCTGGCATGCGCATCTATCGCCGCGGCATCCGCCGCCGGCTGGCGTCCATGCTGGACGGCGACACCGCGTGGCAGGCCATGGCCTGGGCCGCACTGCTGTCGCTGGGCCAGGTGCCGGTGATCCGCTATGGCGAGGAAATCGGCCTCGGCGACTGCCTGGAACTGCCCGAGCGCAACGCCGTGCGCATGCCGATGCACTGGCACGACCGCCCAGGGGCGGGGTTTACCGATCAGCCACGGCATGCCTGGCGCGTGCCTCCGGCAGACGGCGCCTACGGTTACCGCACGGTGAATGTCGAGGCGCAACGCGCGACGCCGGGCTCACTGCTGCTGCGGGTGCGCGAGCTGCTGCAGCAGCGCAATGCACATCCCGTGCTGCAGCAGGGTCCTCACACGCTCGACCCACCTTCACCTGCGCTGCTGATGCTCCGCTACGGCGAGGCACCCCACCAGGCACTGGCACTGATCAACTTCGGCGACGACCCGGTTGAGGTAGAGGTGCCCCTGCACGGCCCGCTGCGTACGCTGGTGGGCCACGGCGCCAGGCTGCAGGATCGCCGCTGTTGCCTGCAGGGCCATGGCTATACGTGGCTGGCCGCCGAGGGCGCCTGAGTACGCAGCGCGGGAAGTACGTGCTCGGCGAAATCATCGATGAAGCGGTCCTGCTCGCGGTTCACGTTGTGCAGGTAGATGCGATCGAAACCCAGTGACTGCAGTTCCTGCAGCCAGGCCCGATGCTGGCCGAGGTCTGCCGAGACATGCACGTGCTCGCGCACCACCTCGGCGCTTACCGATCGGGCGTGTGCTTCGAACTGTTCGGGCTGGTCCAGGCCTTCGGCCAGTTCCGGTGGCAGCACGTTGGCGCTCCATTGCTCCATCGCACCTTCCAGCGCCGCCTGTTCGGCGCGCGCGTAGGAGAGCTTGGCCTGCAGGTACATCGGCTTGCCCCTGCCACCGCCTGCCTCGAACGCTGCCACCACACGCTGTAACTGCGCCAGCGGTTGGCTGATGGTGATCAGGCCATCGGCCCAGCCCCCCATCCAACGTGCAGTCTCCTCCGTGACCGCTGCACCCAGCAGCGGCAGGGGAAGCGCCGGTCGGCTGTAGAGGCGTGCCTTGCGCACCTGGAAGCCACCGTCGTGGTCGACCTGCTCGCCACCCCACAGCCGCCGCATCACCTCGGCCGCATCGCGCAGCGCCTTCTGCCGCTCCCGCTTGGCTGGCCACGGCTGGCCGGTGATGCGCTCGTTCAGGGCCTCGCCGGTACCCAGCGCCAGCCAGATCCGGCCCGGCGCCAACTGCTCCAGCGTCGCCGCTGCCTGTGCCACCAATGCCGGGTGCTGGCGCAGCATCGGGCAGGTCACCATGCCCAGGGTCAATGCGCTCTGCACCGCCAGCGCGCCGGCCCACACCCAGCTGTGGCCCGATTGCCCTTGTGCGGTCGTCCATGGGTGGAAATGGTCGGAGCACATCAGGGCCTCGAATCCCGCCTGTTCGGCGCGCAGCGCCAGGCCCAGCAAGGTGGCGGGCGGGAACTGCTCATGCGATGCGTGGTAGCCGATGGTCATCACGGATTCCGTGCGGGGACTGGACACGATGGCAACACCCCTCCAGCTAAAACGGCGTCATGGAAACGAATGCTTCCTGCATCGGGCATCGACGCTGGGCTATCGCCGAGGGCTACATTCCAGCCTGGAGCAACGGCCCAGCACCGGAAATGCAGAGTCACGAAACCTGCTGCGTCCTCAATGCCGGCAACGAGGACGCGCATGTCACGCTGACCCTCTACTTCGAAGACCGTGATCCGGTGGGCCCCTACCGGGTCACCGTGCCGGCGCGACGCACTTGTCACCTGCGCTTCAACGACCTGCAGGATCCGGCGCCGGTGCCGCGCGGCACCGGCTTTGCCACCCTCGTTGAATCCGACCAGCCGATCGTCGTCCAGCACACGCGGCTGGATTCACGGCAACCGGCCAACAGCATCATGACCACCATCGCCCACCCGTTGTGAAGTCCTGCGCGCAGGCGTCCACGCTGCAATGACACCGTGCCCTCCGGTCGTTTACCGGCATGGAGGGAGACTGGCGCCGGTTTCCTTCCGGAGAGTGACGATGGCCCTGCCCGACTACCCACGCCCGCCCTTCCCCGCCCAACAGCAATCCTTCCCCGGCAAGACAACGCAGATGCAACCGCGTCCGGATCACGGCGAAGACAGCTACCGCGGCCATGGCCTGCTGCAGGGCAAGAAGGCACTGATCACCGGCGGTGACAGCGGCATCGGCGCAGCCGTGGCCATCGCCTTTGCGCGCGAAGGCGCCGACGTTGCCATCGCGTTCCTCGATGGTGAGCAGGACGATGCCCGCCATGTACAGCAGCAGATCGAACAGGCCGGGCGCAAGGCCGTGCTGGTGCCCTGTGACATCAGCGACCCGGCACAGGCGCGCTCGCTCGTGGACCGCGTGGCCAGCGAGCTGGACGGTCTCGACATCCTGGTGAACAACGCGGCCTACCAGCGCTACTACGAGCACTTCGACGACATCACCCTGGATGACTGGAAGCGGACGTTCGACACCAACGTCCATGCCGTGTTCAATCTGACACGTTTGTGCGTCCCGCACCTGCGCGGGGGTGGCGCGATCATCAACACCGCGTCGGTCAATTCCAAGCGGCCGACCCCGAACATCCTTCCGTACTCCGCGACCAAGGGCGCCGTCGCCAACCTGACGCTGGGGCTGGCGGGCCTGCTGGCCGAGCACCAGATCCGCGTCAATGCGGTGCTGCCCGGCCCGATCTGGACGCCGTTCATTCCGGCAGGCATGGCCGCCGAGGAGGTCGAGCAGTTCGGCTCGCAGACGCCGTTCGGCCGCCCCGGCCAGCCAGCCGAACTGGCATCGGCCTATGTGATGCTGGCTTCGGACAGCGCCAGTTATACCTCTGGTGCACTGCTGACCATTTCTGGCGGCGCGGCGACGCTGTAGCCTCCATGACCGGATTGCCTGCCTGGATCGAGGATTGGCTAAGCGTGGTTGTGCCGGTGGCCGAGGTGCTGGCCATCCTCGGCGTCGCATGGGTGATGGTGCGTGCACTGGCGTGGCTGCTGGTGCAGGCCCGGCAGCGCGGCAGGCTGGCGCCAGAGCTTCATGTGGGCCTGCACCGCGGCGGTGCTTTGCTGCTGTATCTGGCGGCTGCGCTGCTGATACTGGAGCGGCTGGGCGTTTCGCGCTCGGTGCTGTGGACCGCGCTGACCGGGTTCATGGCCGTCGGTGCGGTGGCGTTCTTTGCCGCATGGAGCGTGTTGTCCAACCTGTTCTGTTCGTTCCTGATCGTCGCCACGCGCCCGTTCCGCATCAATGACACCATCGAAGTGCTGGAAAGCGTGGACAAGCCGGGCCTGTGTGGTCAGGTGGTGGACATCAACCTGATCTACACCACGCTGAGTGATCGTGGCGAAGGCGCGCGTGGTTGCCTGCTGCGCGTGCCCAACTCGTTGTTCTTCCAGCGCATCACCCGGCACTGGGGCGACAGCGGCTATTCGCACCTGCCAGGCAGCCTGCCGATAAAGGGCAAGGCGCGCTGAGTCGCTGTAGCGCCACGGCGGGCGACCCTACTCCGCCGCCAACGCCTGGATGGGGTCCAGCTGTGCGGCACTGCGCGCCGGGAAATAGCCGAAACCGAGCCCGATGGCAGACGAACATGCCAGCGCGGCGAGCACCGGCCCAGGCGTGAACAGGAACGGCACCCCCAGCGACAGCAGGCTGGACAAGGCGCCCACAGCCAACGCGAACAACACCCCGAGTACCCCGCCGAACAGGCAGATCAACACGGCCTCGATCAGGAACTGGCGCAGGATGTCGCCCTGACGGGCACCCACCGCCAGCCTCACACCGATCTCGCGCACGCGCTCCCTCACCGACACCAGCATGATGTTCATCACCCCCACGCCACCGACCACCAGCGCCACCGCTGCAATGGCCGAAACCAGTTCCGCCATGGTCTGGCTGGACTTCATCACCGCCTTGCGGATCTGGTCGGCGTTGTAGATGAAGAAATCACGCCGGCCGTGCAGGCGTTGCAGCTCCGCACCCAGCGAGGCTTCAGCGGCGGTGGTTGGCACGTCATCCCGCACGCGTACGGTGATGCTCTCCAGCCGCTGGCTGCCCAGCAGACGCGAGGACGCGGAGGTGTACGGCACATACACCGTCGGCGTCGCTCCGCCGGCGAATGCGTTGGGGCCAACCACGCCGATCACTTCCACCGGCATGCCGCCCAGCAGCACCGTGCCGCCGATCGGATTGCCGCTGAACAATGCCTTGGCCGCCTTCTGGTCGACCACGCCCACCGCGCGATGTACCTCCACCTCGGCATCGGTGAAGAACCGGCCCGCCTTCAGGCGCAGCCCGCGCACACGCGGTAGATCAGCGCCCACGCCAAGCACCTGCGTGTTGGCGCGCCGGTTGCCCTGCAGTGCCGCCACCGAACCGCTCAGGTTGGGGCTTACGCTGTCTACGTAACTCAATGCGGCCAGGTGATCGGCATCGTCCACGACCAGCGTTTCGATCTCTGCCGAGCGCGGGTCACCAAAGTCCGCGCCCGGGAAGATGTCCAGCGTGCTGGCACCCAGTTCGTTGATCTGTGACTCGACCTGTGCCTGTGCGCCCTTGCCCAACGCAACCACGGTCACCACCGCAGCCACGCCGATGATGATGCCCAGCATGGTCAGCAGGGTGCGCAGCCGGTGGGCCAGCATCGAACGCACCGCCATCCGTGCAGCTTCCCTGATTGCATCCAGGCGCGCGCGGCGCTCGGTGGCCGGTTCTGGACGGCGCTCGGGCACAGCGGCACTGCGTGCAACCGCAGGATCACCCATGCCACGGTCGGATACGACCTGGCCGTCTGCGATCTCGATCACGCGTGAAGCGTGCGCGGCGATCGCCGCATCATGGGTCACCAGGATCACGGTATGGCCCTGCGCATGCAGGCGCTTGAGTTCCGCCATCACCTGCCTGCCGCTGGCATGATCCAGCGCGCCGGTCGGCTCATCGGCCAGCACGATGGCGCCGCCGTTCATCAGCGAACGCGCAATGGAAACGCGCTGCTGCTGGCCGCCGGACAGCTGGCTGGGCCGGTTCGTGGTGCGCTCACCCAGCCCCAGCGTTTCCAGCAGCATGCGCGCACGGGCGGTGCGCGCATCGGCATCCACGCCGGCATAGACCGCCGGCAACGCCACATTCTCCGTGGCGCTCAGGTTCTCCATCAGGTTGTAGCGCTGGAAGATGAAGCCGAAATGCTCGCGGCGCAGGTGCGCCAGTTCATCGGGTGACATCTGCTCGGTTGCTGCGCCCTGCACGCGGTAGCTGCCTTCGCTTGGCCGGTCCAGGCAGCCCAGAATGTTCATCAGCGTGGATTTGCCCGAACCGGACGGGCCGATGATGGCGATGAACTCGCCCGCCTCGATGCGCAGCGAGACGTCCTTCAACACCACCACCTCGCCGGCGGCCGAGCGGTAGGCGCGCGATACGCCATGCAGTTCCAGCAGCGCGTCGGCCATGTTCACATCCCCAGCAGGCTGGTGGGCTCGGCTTCCGCGCCGCTAGGCGCCTGCCCGACCACCACGTTCTCGCCCGCCTTGAGGCCGGACAGGATCTGCACCGCAGTCGCGGTGCGCAGGCCGGTCGTCACCGCCCGCTCGTGCGCACGGCCCTTGGCATCGATCACCTGGACGGTCGCACGGTTGCCCGCCTTGTCGTCGCGCTCGGACACTGCCGTCAACGGCACCTGCAGCGCATTGGCGGCACGCGCCAGCTGGATCGTCACCTTCACCGTCATCGACGGCTTCAGTTTCAGGCCTGGATTGGGCACGTCAAACAGCCCGGCGTAGTACACCGCCTTCGGCGTCTGCGCCGATCCGCCGGTGTTGCCGGTGGCCACGTCGGCAATCGACGACGGCGCAGGTTCAAGCTGCTGCAGACGCGATTCGTAGCGGCGTCCGCCCGGCCCCAGCGTGGAGAACCACAGAGGTTGGCCAGGCGCGATCAGTTCCACATCGGCCTCCGCGATCTCGGTGCGAACCGTCATCGTGTCCATCTGTGCCAGCATCACGATGGTCGGCGTGGTCTGCATCGAGTTCAGCGTCTGCCCGGCCTTGGTGACGATGGCCACGATGTAGCCGTCGGAAGGTGAGACGATGCGGGTGTAGCCCAGGTTGATCCGCGCGGTTTCCACCTGGGTCACCGCCTGGTCGATCTGGGCCTGCAGCGCGGCGGCCTCCGCGCGCGCCGCATCGCGCGCCACACGGGCCGCTTCGAAGCCTTCCTGCGAGACCAGCCGCGATGCCACCAGCTGCGACTGGCGCTCGTACGTGCGAAGGGCCTGGCTGTAACGCGCCTGGCTGGCCGCGTGCTGCGCACGCAGTGTGTTGGTGGCTGCTTCGGCGCTGCGCAGGGCGATGCGCTGCGGCTGCGAATCCACTTCGGCAATCAGGTCGCCAGCGTGCACACGCTGGCCCAGCGCCACATGCAGGCGCGTGACCTGGCCCGACACCTGCGCGCCCACCGCCACCAGTTCCTTGGGGTTGACCCGGCCAACGGCCTGCACGGTCTTTTCCAGGTCCGCCACCCTTGCCGGGGCCGTGATCAGCGCGGCATCATCACCTTCGGCGAACAGCCACCCGCCGGTGCTGCCTGCAAGAAGTACAACGATTGCGGCAATGATCCAGGTCCTGCGATTGTTCATCGGAAGGCTCGCATGCACGCAGCCACCGGATGTGACCGCAGAAGCCGCAGTCTGGAAGGTAGTGGTGGATCTTTCTTGGAGCCACTGTGGAGATTGCATGGAGGCCGCACATCCGTTCAGGCACGGGGCCCGCTCCTGAACGGCACGGATCGCGTCCACGAAATCTCGACACAATCTCGACCAAGTCTCCATCAACGGCCCCTAGCCTTGTCGGCCTCGCCGACTGCTCCGCCGCCGTGTCCTTCCCGTTTCCAGACCTGCCTCCCATCGATGTCCGCCGCGCCTACCTTGCCTGGTGCGCGCCTTCGCCGTGGCTGCTTGCACTGGTGCTGACGTCCACCAGTGCCTGGATGCTTGCCAGCGCGAACCCGGCGCCGCCACTGCTGGCGGGCGCCGGTGCCGCCGCGCTGGTGTGGTTCCTCAGCGAAGGCCCCGGTCATTCGGCGCGCGCGGGCACCCTGGCGTCGGCGTCGCTGATCGGCCTCGCGGCCTGGTCCGCCTCGGCCGCTGACGTGAGCCTCATGCCGGCAGGGATGGCGGCTGTCCTGGTGGCTGCGTTGCTTGCCCTGCGCCTGCGGGCCGTGGTCCGCATGGCCCGTCGCCTGCAGGACCGGGTGGACGCAACGGGCATGCAATCGCGGTGGAGCAAGCTGCCTGCGGCCGTATCGACCCTGCTCGCACAGCACCTGCGCGCCACCACAACACTGGCGCCCGCCCTGCAGCACACGCTGGTGCTGGCCACCCTGGCCTGGGCCGCCCACGAAGAAGCGCAGACCCTGGAACGGCCACGATGACACCGTCGCCGGCGTTTCCCATTCCTTACTTGAAACCGCAGCATGCAATGAAATCCGATGCCCGCACGCGCCTGGCGCCCCTGGTGCTCATTGCCGAAGATGAAGGCGAAATCGCGGACATTCTCGGCGCCTACCTGGCCCGCTCCGGGCTGCGCAGCGCCCGCGCCGCCGACGGCGAAGCCGCCCTCACCAGCCACCGCCAGCTGCGCCCCGACCTGGTGCTGCTGGACGTGCAGATGCCGAAGATGGACGGCTGGCAGGTGCTGAGCGAGTTGCGCCGGCGCGGCAACACCCCGGTAATCATGCTCACCGCACTGGACCAGGACGTGGACAAGCTCACTGGCCTGCGCGTCGGTGCCGACGACTACGTGGCCAAGCCATTCAATCCCGCCGAGATCGTCGCCCGCATCCAGGCGGTGCTGCGCCGTAGCGCGAAGCCCATTGCAGAAGAACCCAACGGGCTGATCCGGCAGGGGCCGTTCGAGATCGACCTGCGCAGCCATGAAGTCACCGTGCGCACCGATGACCACGTGCATGCTCTGAGTTTCACGCTCACCGAGTTCCGTCTGCTGGTACACATGGCGCGCGCACCGCGCATGGTGCACAGCCGGCTGGATCTGCTCCAGACCTGCCTGCCGGAAGGCGATGCGCAGGAGCGCACCGTGGACAGTCACGTCAGCAAGCTGCGCCGCAAGCTGGAGGAAGCAGGCGTCATCGGCATTCCCGCCACCATCCGCGGTGTCGGCTACCGCTTCCTGGACTGAGCCGATGAACCCCAAAGGCAAGAGTATCGGGCGCCAGATCACGCTCTCCATCACGGTCGCGTCGCTGTGTTCAACCGTACTGTCGATCAGTGGTTTCTACCTGTTCTATTACCTGATGGAGGTGTTCTATCCACGCTGGTACGACGAACCGGAAACCATCATGCCGTCAGGCCTGGAATGGCTGTGGATCGGCCTGACCGCCACCGTGGTCGTTGCGCTGGCCACATTGATCGCCTCGCGCCTGACCCGGCGCATCATCACCCCGCTGAACTCGGTCGCCGAAAGCCTGCGTCGCGTCGCCAGCGGTGATCTGGAGGCGCGTGCGCGCGGCGGTGACACCTCGATGACCGAGGCCGCCGCGCTGGTCAGCGACTTCAATTCCATGGCCGAGCGATTGAGCCGGATGTCGGAGAACCGCGTGTTCTGGAACGCGGCGATCGCACACGAACTGCGCACGCCGATGACCATCCTGCGCGGCCGCCTGCAGGGCATCGCCGAAGGCGTGTTCGAGCCCGGGCCGGAGCAGTTCAACAGCATGCTCACCCAGCTGGAGGGCCTGACCCGCATCATCGAAGACCTGCGCGTGGTCAGCCTTGCCGAGAGCGGCCACCTCGATCTGCGCCTGCAGCGCAGCGACGTCAGCGTACAGGTGGCAGCGGTGGTCGAAGCGATGTCGGAGGCGCTGACCGAGAGTGGTTTCTCGGTGACGTTGGACGCACGGTCTTCGCTGGCCGACTGCGACCCGGCGCGCATCCGCCAGGCGGTGCTGGCGCTACTGGAAAACGCACGCCGACATGCCATTCCCTGCCCGCTGCGCGTACACGTGACGCTGGCTGAAGGCCATTGCACCGTAACCGTTGAGGATGGTGGCCCCGGTGTGCCGGACGACCTTCGCGACAGCATCTTTGAAGCCTTCCAGCGCACCGATGTATCGCGCTCGCGGCAGAGCGGCGGCTCCGGTCTCGGCCTGGCGGTGGTGCGGGCGATTGCCGTGGCCCATCACGGAACCGCGCGATGCCGGGCGACCGAACGTGGCGGCAGTGCCTTCGAAATACGCTGGCCGGTGCACGCGCGTCGTTGAGAGCACGGCGTTGCGGCAGACGCTGCTCTGGTAGCGGCCCACCTTGGTGGGCACCACGCCCTCCACTGAACGCCACCGGTTTCTCCACGCAATCTCCATCGTCCCTCCATGCCCGCTCCAAAGGGCTGCAGATACTGGGCGCGACCCGGGAGATGGCAGGCATCCGTCCCCTGCCCTGTCCCCGACCCACCCAGGCACCCCATGAAACACTCCCACGATCCAGCGGCCGCCGCCGGCAGCATCGGCCAGCAGAATGCGGCCGCCACCCTGAAGGCCATCCTGCGCACCTACCCCTGGCAGCTCAACGGCACGTTCTCGCTGGTGGCACTGGAGAACACACTGCTGCTGGCCTATCCCTTGTTCGCCGGCTTCGCGGTGGACGCGATCATCAGCGGCAACATCGGCCATGCCGTCTCCTATGCCGGCGTGGTACTGATGTTCTGGTTGGTCGGTGCCGCCCGTCGAGCGGTCGATACACGCACCTTCACCCGCATCTATGCCGATCTGGCGGTGAACGTGGTGCAGGCGCAGCGTCGGCTGGGCCAGGCCACGTCCACCTCGGCGGCACGCGTGGTGCTGGCCCGCGAGTTCGTCGACTTTTTTGAAAAGCACGTGCCGATCATCGCCACCGCGCTGGCATCGATGTTCGGTGCGGTGGCCATGCTGCTGGCGATCGAGCCGATGGTCGGTGCCGCTGGCCTGGTCACCCTGCTCGGCGCCCTGCTGGTGCTGCCCTCGTTCGCACGCCGCAACGAGCAGCTGCACGGCCGCCTGAACAACCGCCTGGAACACGAAATCCGGCTGGTCGACCGGGTCAGCCCCTCGGTGCTGCGCCGCCACTACACCACGCTGTCGCGCCTGCGCATCCTGTTGTCAGACCGCGAAGCGGGCGCCTACGTGGTGATCGGGCTGGCTGCCGCGGCATTGTTCGCGCTGACCATCGGCCGCCTCGCCACCACTGAGGGTGTCACGCCAGGCCACGTCTACGCGGTGATGACCTATCTGTGGACCTTCGTCGGCAGCCTGGACGATGCACCGTCAATGGTCGACCAGCTGGCGCGGCTGAAGGACATTGGCCGGCGAGTCAGCCCCGGGATTGACGACGCGGAGCACCAGGACGCCGCTTGACCGGTAGATGCCCACCTTGGTGGGCAACGGTGTATCGCGGCGCCAACCAAGGTTCGCGACTACCGGGGCAACGGGGCCAACCATGGTTGACGGCTACCTCGCGGCAGCGGGGCGCCCACACATCGTCAAAGCACCCATGATCAATGCCTGCATGCTGCGGTCGAACTCGGCATCCTGCGCCGCACGGTCCAGTGGCCGCCGCGCGGTGTCCGCCACGGCGTGCCGCGAATACACGGTGTCAGCCAAGGCCACAGCGTGATAGGCCACGGTCGACAGCAACCATGCTGCCTGTTCCTGCGGCAGATCATGCACTCGACTGAACTCGGCATGGTGGCGCTGGATGCGCGCCACCATCTCCGGGGTCTTCGCGCCGTGGCTCACAAGGAACGGGGCCAGGCCGGGGTTCTCGTCCACGAGCATCCGCAGGGAACGCTGGAACGCGTACAGATCGTCGTTGATGCTACGTCCCGCGCCGGCATCCAGCGGCGGTGCCTGCCAACGCTCGAAGATCGCTTCAGCCACCAGCTCGCGCAGCGCCGCCAGATTCGCCACGTGCTTGTACAGCGCGATGTGGCTGACCCCCAGCGCTGCGGCCACGCCCACGAAGCTCAGCCCCGGCAGCGTCATCGCGATGCCAGCGTCGGCGATGCGCTCTCGGGTGATGGTGGGTGGTCGCCCACGGGCAGCGGTCTTCTTCGGTGCAGCCATTGCGGTTGCGGTTCCTGCGCGGCGCGCTGGCAAGGCCTGTCATGGTGGTCTGCGGCAACGCAATGGTCAACGCGCTGGATACGCTTCCAGCAGGCCTGGGTTGCGGGACGATCAATTTAGTTTACTATGATGTAACTAATTCGCATTCGCAGCCTTCTGGATCGTTGTCGATGTCCGCGCCTACCCTTTCCACCACCCCGGCCGGGCCGCTGCGCGGCGCCGAACACGACCGTGGCCTGCAGGCGCTGCGCGTCCACGTGGTTGACGTCACGCAGCCCTGCGCGAGCCTGCTTCGGCTGGTCGTACAGCTGCCGCCACAGGCCGAGCTGGCACCCTGGCAGCGTGCCAACACCGCCGTTCGCATCCAGCTGGGTGCCGCGTTTGCCGATGTGTCACGGATCTACACCGTGCGCAGCGTCGACGCGCAGGCGCGCCGTTTCACACTGGACGTGGTGCTGCACGAGGCTCCGGGGCCGATGCTGGCCTGGGTGCGCGCACTGCAGCCCGGCGACGCCTTCGATCTCACCGGTCCGCGCCCGCATCTGCAGGTGCCGCACCGCGAGGGTAGCGTTGCCCTGCTGTTCGCCGATCAGAGCGCCATCCCGGCACTGTCCGCCTTGCTGCAGCAGTGGCCCAGCGGCCTTCGCGCGCAGGCCTGGATCGCTTCGGATGATCCCTTCCCGGTAGACGAACTGCCTGCCGTCGACGGCGTCTGTATGCAGCGCCTGGCCACGGGCGCTACGCCGTTGCTGCAGCAGGCACGCCGTCTGCGCACGGGGGCGAACAACACCGTCTGGGCCGCAGGCGAACGCGAAGAGATGCGCGCCCTGCGCCGCTACTTCCTTGAAGCGTGCGGTCTGCCGCGCGCAGACGTCGCCGTGGCCGGTTACTGGAAACACGGCCAGACCACCACCGAGACCGACCAGCGCCGCCGTCGCAACTACGAGCGTTTGCTGGCGCGCGGCGGCGGACTGCAGGACCTCGACGACCTCGCCGACGACATCTGATCCACCTCGCACCACCCGCGCCCTGCGCTTCGTTCCACCCAGCCACAGATCGCCCACGCACCTCGCGTGCAGCACTGCCCCAGCGGCAGTGCCGTGCCCTCTGCCAGCCATTCCACAGCCCGCGTCGTCCTGCCCGTGCAGGTCATCGACGGCGCCGTGCTGGCCGATTGCACGACCCATCACACGAGAACTGCCATGTCCCTCCCCCTTCGATCCCTGTCCCTCCCACGCCGCTCCGCGCTGTCCCTGGCCGCACGTACCGCGTTGCTGCCCACCCTGCTGATCGCCACCGCCGCCCACGCTGACGGCGCGCCCGACGGTGCCCGCCAGCTGCCTACGGTGAACGTGCGCGCCGACAAGACCACGCCCACCGATGCCTATGCCGGCGGCCAGGTCGCCCGCGGCAGTGGCGTCGGCCTGCTCGGTGAGCTCGATTTCATGGACACCCCGTTCAACACCACCCGTTACACCGCCGGGTTCATCGAGAACATCCAGGCACCGGATCTGGTAAGGGTGATCGCGCTGACCGATCCCAGCGTCTACAGCAGTGGATCCAGCGGTGGCATCACCGACTACTTCAACATCCGTGGCTTCGGTGTTGCCTCGTCGGATATCGGCTTCGGCGGACTCTACGGCCTGATCCCCTACTACCGAGTCACCCCCGAACTGGCCGAGAGCATCGAAGTACTCAAGGGGCCATCGGCACTGCTCAACGGCATGCCGCCGGGTGGCTCGGTGGGCGGTGCGGTGAACCTGGTACCCAAGCGCGCAGGTGATACGCCGTTGACCCGCTTCACGGCCAGCTACAGCAGCGACGCGCAGTTCGGCGGCCATCTGGATGTTGGTCGTCGCTTCGGCGCGCAGCAGCAGCTCGGTGTGCGCCTCAATGCCGTGCATCGCGATGGCGACACCGCCACCGACCACCAGCAGCACAAGACGCAGCTGGCGTCGCTGGGCCTGGATTGGAGGGGTGAACGCTCGCAGGTCTCGCTGGACCTGTTCAGCAGCCGTGACCATGTGGATGGCCTCAATCGTGGCGTTTCGCTGGCAGCCGGCCTGGTCGTGCCCCGCCCGCCGAAGACCAGCATCCTGTTCGCACCGGATTGGACCTTCAGCAACGTCAAGGACTCGGCCGCCGCGCTGCGCTGGTCGTTCGACATCAGTGACCATCTGCAGGCTCACGCCAGCTACGGCCACGGCCATACCGATTTCGATTCCATCGCCAGCGCCACCACGCTGATCACCAACACCGCCGGCGATTTCCGCAACAACTTCGCCCACCAGCGCTTCATCTACAGCAAGGACACCGCCGAAGCCGGCCTCTCGGCACACTTCCGCACCGGCGCGGTCAATCACGCGCTGGCGATCAGTGCCGCCTGGTACCAGCACGACCAGAAATTCGGCTTCAAGCGCAATCTGCTGGCCCGCGACTGGGTGACCAACCTGTACGACCCACAGTGGGGCCCGGCCATCGATCGCAGCTTCAGTGATGCGTCGCTGCCGAAGACCGCGGAAGTGCGTACCACCAGCTTCGGCATCGCCGACACGTTGTCCTTCATCGATGACCGCGTGCAGCTGACCCTGGGCATCCGTCACCAGACCGTGCTCAGCGACACCTTCGACGGCACCACCGGCAAGCGCACCACACGCTACGATGCCAGCGCCAATACCCCGGCCGCTGCACTGCTGTTCAAGGCCAGCGATCGACTGTCGCTGTACGCCAACTACATTGAAGGCCTGAGCCAGGGCAGCACCGCCCCGGTCAGTGCAGCGAATGCGGGCGAGGTGTTCCCGCCGTTCAAGACCCGCCAGCGTGAGGTCGGCGCCAAGTTCGACTTCGGCCGTCTGGCCAGCGCATTGAGCGTGTACGAGATCGAAAAGCCCAGTTCCTATACCGACCCGGCCACCAATGTGTTCTCGTTCGGCGGCCAGCAGCGCAACCGTGGCGTGGAATGGACCGTGTTCGGCCAGGCGACCGAACAGCTGCGCGTGCTGGGCGGCATCGGCTGGCTGCAGCCGAAGCTGACCCGCACCCAGGGCGGCATCAACGAAGGCCGGCTGGCCACGGCCACACCGCAATGGCAGGGCAAGCTGGGCGTCGAATGGGACGTGCCAGCCGTGGCCGGCCTCACCCTCACCGGCAACGCGGTCAGCCTGTCCAAGGGTTACATCAATGCTGACAACAGCCAGTGGGTGGCAGGCCGCACCGTGTTCGATCTCGGTGCCCGCTATGCGACGCAGGCGGCCGGCCATCCGCTGGTACTGCGCGGCACCGTGCAGAACGTGACCAACAAGGCGTACTGGGCCGGCAGCCTCGGCTCCGGCCTGGGCACGCCGCGCACTGCCCTGCTGTCGGCCACCGTCGATTTCTGATCCTGGTTTCAAGGGCACCGCGCCATCGCGCGTGGTGCCCCGGAGAAGTGCCTTGACCGTTTCCCGTACCGCTTCCGTGCTGGCCTGGCTGCCCCTGGTCTCACGCATCATCGCCGCGTTGTTCGGCGGCTATGTGCTCGCCGCGCTGTGCAGCATCGCCGCGCTGGCGCTGCCCATCGATGGTCGCCAGGCCGTGTTCACCGGCATGCTGGCCAGCTTCCTGCTGTACGCCAGCGCCGTAGTCTGGGTGTTCGCGGTGCGCTCAGCGCGGCGCGCATGGATCGGCCTGATCGTGATCGCCCTGCCACTGTGGTTGGTTGCGCAATCGGTCGCCAACGGAGGCGCTGCATGAGCAAGATCGATCGCACCGCGAAGCCACGCGGCATCCGCCAGACCATGTCCGACCTGCATATCTGGGTCGGCCTGCTGGCCGGCTGGATCCTGTACGCGATGTTCCTCACCGGCACCGCCAGCTATTTCCGCGACGAGCTCTCGCGCTACACACGCCCTGAGATCGCCACGCCCTCCACGTTGCCGGAGGCGGCGATGGTCGCGCAGCGCACGGTCTCCAGCATCATTGCCGAGACACCGGCAGCCACCCAGATCAACCTGAGCCTGCCAACTACGCGCATGCCCTGGGTGTCTGCGATGTGGGCCAGCCCGGGTGGGCGCGGCCGACATGGCTTCGATTCAGGCCTGTTCGATGCCAGCACCGGCGCGCCCTTGCAAGCGCGGGATACCGGCGGTGGCGACTTCTTCTATGCGTTCCACTTCAACCTGCACTACATGCCAGCCATGTGGGGTCGCTGGATCGTGGGCGTCTGCGCGATGTTCATGCTGGTGGCCATCGTCAGCGGCGTGATCACGCACAAGAAGATCTTCGCGGACTTCTTCACCTTCCGCTGGGGCAAGGGCCAGCGCTCGTGGCTGGATGGTCACGCGGCCCTTTCGGTGCTGGGCCTGCCGTTCCACTTCATGATCACCTGGAGCGGCCTGGTGATGCTGGCGGTGCTGTACATGCCGTGGGGCCTGGCCAAACTGCCGGACAAGCGCCAGCAGGCCGAGGTGGTCAGCGAGATGCGGCTGTTCCTGCCGCCGCAGAAAGCCGCGGGGCACGCCGCTCCACTTACCGACATCAGCGCACTGGTGCGGCAGGCCGAACAGCGGTGGGGAACCGGCGCGGTGGGCAGCGTGCAGGTGCAGAACCCCGGCGACGAGAACGCACGCGTGGCTGTGGTGCGTGCGCAGTCCAGCCGCGTTTCGACCACGCCGAACTACCTGCTGTTCGATGGCGGCGGCAGGCAGCTGCTGCAGCTCAAGGAGCACTCGGGCGTCGCCGCCGATACCCAGGGCGTGCTGTATGGCCTGCACCTGGGGCGTTTTGCCGACGCCGCCCTGCGCTGGCTGTACTTCATCGTCAGCCTCGCCGGCACCGCCATGGTCGGCACCGGACTGGTGCTGTGGACGGTGAAGCGCCGCACCCAGCTGCCTGACCTGCAACGGCCCTACTTCGGCTTCCGGTTGGTGGAGCGCCTCAACATCGCCACGATTGCTGGCCTGTCGGTGGCGATGGCGGCCTATCTGTGGGCGAACCGCCTGCTGCCCGCGAGCATGGACGGGCGTGCGGCGTGGGAGGTGCATGTGTTCTTCCTGGCCTCGGCAGCGATGTTCGTGCACGCCACGCTGCGCACACCCAAGCGTGCGTGGATCGAACAGTTCGTGCTGGGGGCGTTGTTGCTGGCGCTGTTGCCGGCACTCACGGCGACGACGACGGCACATCCGTTGTGGCGCACCTTGGCCGCAGGTGATTGGGCGTTCGCCGGTACCGATCTGACCCTGCTGGCATTGTCCGTCCTGCATGCAGTGCTGGCGTGGCGCATCTGGAAGCACGCACCGAAGGTGAAGCGTGCACGCCCGCCTACCGCACCACGCACTGCAGTACCGGAGGCCAGTGCATGATCCACGTCATTCTGTTTGTGCTGTCACTGGCCGCATTCAGTTGCTTGGCACTGGCGATGGAACGCCATCAGCGCGATGTGCTGCGCCGTGTACTGAACGCGCAGGCCGTTCAGCAACTGCGCGCAGTCGGTTGGGCGCTGCTGATGTTCAGCGCAGTGTTTGCCATGCGCGCGTTGGGCGTGGGTTTCGGCCTGGCCGCGCTGTCCGGTCACACCAGCGTCGCCGCCGGTGTGGTGGTGCTGGCGATGGTGGCGCATGGGCGGCTGAATCGGTAGATACCCACCTTGGTGGGCACCGGGCCTGAGCGGCGTTGCTCTGATAGATGCCCACCTTGGTGGGCACCGATGGAAGCCGGTGCCAACCAAAGTTGGCAGCTACCGGGCGCGATGAACGTTGCTTCGATTCGCTGGCCCGCGCGAAAAACAGCCGAGCATGGCTCGGCTCTACAGAAAAGCCGCCATGCGCTGCAGCTCGTCGTCCAACGCGCCACGAAACACCCTGTCGCGGGCCAGCGACTTGCCGGCATAGCCCACACTCGATGCCAACTCACCTTCGTGCACGCTGAGATTGGCCCAGCCCACCACCTGGTCGTGCCACAACACCGGCAGAGCGTAGTACCCATACTGTCGCTTCGGTGCAGGTGTATACGCCTCGAACTTGTACACCCAACCCCACAGCAGCTCGAAGCGGCGGCGGTCCCACACCACCGGGTCGAACGGCGCCAGCAGGCGCACCTGTTCGTCCGGTGCATGGCGGCGCGAACGCGGATTCTCGTCGGTCGGCCAGTACCAGGTGGTGCCCTCCAGCGTGCAGTTGGCCAGCTGCTGCTTGGCCAACGCCAACGCCTGCCGGGTCTGCTCGGCCAGATGTGGGGCGCCATAGCCCAGCAGGCGCACCAGATAGGTCAGGCTGGCCGAGGGCAGCGGCGCGTACTTGCGCACCACCAGGTCGATCAGGGCGGCGGCCCGTTCAACCTGCGCCTGCTCGCTGGCGTCCGGCTCGGCGTGCTCGGCCACTGCATAGATGCGGGTGCCACTGTCGCGCCGCTGCACCCGCAGCAGGCCACGGTAGTGCATGCCGTCAAGCAGATGCGTGCTTGCGTTGCTGGTGCCGCCCCAGTAATTGGTCACCCGCCCATGCGCGAACGCCTGGTCCACCTCGCGCGGGTGCACGCTGCCGCGCTCGCGCACGAAGGCCAGTACGTCGGCCGCACGGCGATGGGTCTCGGCGTCCCATTCGCGCTTGGACACGCGCGGGTGCATCAGTGCCAGATGCTCGCGCGGCAGGAAGCCGTAGTTCACCAGGCAATCCTCTTCCACCGGCAGGCGCGTGTAGCGCCGCTCAAGATCGCCTGCGCGGTAGTCCTTCACCCGGTGGCGCAGGGTCAGGTCCTGTGCGCGCGCCGGTGCCCTGATCGGGTCGGCCTGCACGAAGCCCAGCCGTCGTATCGCGGTCAGCAGCGTGGTCGGCTTGAACAGGGTGCGCGCCACCGCGTAGCGGCGAAGATCATCGAGAGTAGGCGTGGCAGGCATGGCCGCATTGTATTCTCGACACCACGCGATCCGTCCAGTAGAGCCAGGCCATGCCTGGCTGGCGTCAGGGTGAACGGCCAGGATCGTCCACGCATGGCATGCATCTACCGAAGCCGCGACACCTCCAGCGAACCGATCACCAGCGCCCGCATGCCCTGCTTGAACTCGGTGATCACCTGCCCTTCTTCATCGTCCGCAATCGCGTAGATCGTATCGGCGCCGGCGATGCAGTAGAAGGCGATCGTGGCCAGCAGCCAGCGCGCCTTGTCCACCGGCAGGCCGAACACATCAGCCACGTGCGCCTGGTGCGAGGCGATCTTTTCCAGCATCGGCGCAGTCGCCACCGTGCGCCGCAGCAGGTACGGTGGCAGCCCGGGATGTGCCTTCACCACCTCGCACAGTGACTCCACGAACCGCATCAGGTAGGCCTCCAGCCCACCAGGTGCGTCGACCGACGCGCGCGGAATCTGCCAGCGCTGGAATACCGCCTCCGCCACCAGTCGCTTCAACGCCTCCAGGTTGGCCACGCGCTTGTACAGCGCCGCCTGGGTCACCGCCAGTTCGGCGGCCACGTTGGCCATGGTCAGGTTGGGTAGGCCCAGGCGGATGCCGATGTCGGCCAGGCGCTCCGGGGTGATGGTGGGCGGGCGGCCACGGGTCGGCGCCGTTGGATCGGAGTGAGGGCTCATACGGTGCGTGCTCATACCCTGCTGAGGGTGCCAGCAAAGGGACCCTCTTGTCCGCTTCGATTGATTTAGTTTAATTTACTCAACTAATTCGGAATGCGTCCAGCACGCTGCCCGTAGTCGAGCCCATGGCTCACCTTCCGCCAGGTCCCCACCCAGCCAACAACCCTGCGCTGCGCCCTCTCCCCGTGCTTGCCGTCGGCAGCGCGCCAGGCGCGCTCGCGCCTGCGATTCACAGGAATCTGGCATGACCGTGTACAACTTCTCTTCTCTGCAGCATCGCGCTGCCGCCGCATCTTCCGGCCTGATGCATCCACCAGGCATCGCCCGGCGCTACCGGATGTCGGCCCTCGCGCTAGGGCTGCTGGCCTCGTTTGCCGCGCTGGCCGACTCCGCGCCGTCCACCCTGCCCTCGGTGCAGGTGCAGGAACAGCGCCGGGTCACTGCAGACTATGCGGGCGGGCAAGTGGCCGCTGGCAGCCGCGTCGGCCTGCTCGGCGACAAGGACTTCATGGACACGCCGTTCAATACGGTCAGCTACACCGAGTCCTTCATCCGCGACCGCCAGGCCAAGGACCTCACCGACGTCATCGCCGCCACCGACCCCACGGTGTTCAGCAACGGCGTCACCGGTTCGTGGAGCGAGAACTACGCGATCCGAGGCTTTGCCTCCAACACCAGCGACACCACCTTCAATGGCCTCAGCGGCATGGCGCCGTACTACCGCACTTCGCCGGAAATGTTCGAACGCATCGAGGTGCTGAAAGGCCCCTCCGCGCTGCTCAATGGCATGCCGCCGGGCGGCTCGGTCGGTGGCAGCGTCAACCTGGTCCCCAAGCGTGCCGGCGATCAACCGCTGCTGCGGGTCAGTGCCAACTTCGCCTCCGATGCGCAGTTTGGCGCCCATGTGGATGCGGGGCGTCGCCTGGGCGCGGACAAGCAGTTCGGCATCCGCTTCAACGGCGCGTACCGTGATGGTGATGGCGCGGTCGGCAAGCAGAGCAAGAAGGTGCAGCTCGGCGCACTGGCAGTGGACTGGCGCGGCGAACGTGCGCGGCTGTCGGCCGATCTGTACAGCGCCGATGACCGCGTGGACGGCCCGGCACGCGGCGTCGGTCTGGCACCGGCCGTGGCCATTCCGCGGCCGCCGCGTGGCGATACGCTGATCAACCCGGACTGGGCCTACGTGGACAGCCAGGACAAGGGCGCGATGCTGCGGGGCGAGCTGGACATCAATGACACCCTGATGGCCTACCTGGCCTACGGCATCAGCAAGACCGACTACCGCTACAATGGTTCGATCAGCGCGCAGATCCTCAATCCAGCCGGCGACTTCACCACAGTGATCGGCCAGCTCGCCTTCGATATCAAGAAGCAGTCCGCAGATGCCGGCCTGCGCGGCTCGTTCCACACCGGCAGCGTCAGCCATCAGTGGGCCGCCAACGTGACCCACTACCAGCACACCCAGAACGATTACGGCCGCCGCAGCGTGCCGGGCTGGGACTGGACCACCAATCTGTACAACCCGGCATGGGGCCCGGCGGCACCGTTCGTAGCGCCGCACATCTCGCACACCGAGCTGCGGCTGGACAGCCTCGGTTTCGCCGACACCCTCGCCTTCGCCGATGACCGCGTGCAGCTGACCCTGGGCGTGCGCCGCCAGCAGGTGGTCAGTGAGACCTTCAATGTCGCCAGCGGTGCGCGCACCTCGCGCTACGACGAGAGCGCCAACACGCCGGCAGCGGCGTTGCTGGTGAAGGCGACCAACAAGGTCTCCCTCTATACCAACTACATCGAAGGCCTCAGCCAGGGCGCCACCGCGCCGATGACCGCTGCCAATGCCGGTGATGTATTCGCACCGTTCCGCACCAGGCAGAAGGAGCTGGGCCTGAAGCTGGACCTGGGCCGCTTCGCGCACACCTTCAGTGTGTATGAAATCAAGCGGCCCAGCAGCTACACCGACCCGGTCACGAATATCTTCTCGTTCGGTGGCGAGCAACGAAATCGCGGCGTGGAATGGGGCTTCTTCGGCACGCCACTGGATGGCGTGCGCCTGCTCGGTGGCGTGGCCTACGTGCAGCCGAAACTGACCCGCACGGCCGGTGGCGTGAATGAGGGACGCATCGCCACCGCCGTAGCGCAACGGCAGGCCAAGCTGGGGGTGGAATGGGATGTACCGACCTTGCAGGGCCTGACCTTGACCGGCAATGCCACGACGATGTCGAAGCATTACATCAGTGCCGACAACAGCCTGTCGGTGCCGGGCCGCACGTTGTTCGATGTCGGGGCGCGCTACAGCACCACCGTGGCGGGTCGACCGCTTGCGCTGAGAGCCAGTGTGAACAACGTGACCAACAAGGCGTATTGGGGCATGCCGTTGTTGTCGAGCCTGGCGCTGGGTGCACCGAGGACGGTGCTGGTGTCGGCGACGATGGACTTCTGAGGCAGGCGCCTCCACGCCAGACATGCATCACCTGTGGAGTCGAGCCATGCTCGGCTCGCTTTGCCGGTCACGCATGGCGTGGATTTCCCAGAACGTGTAGAGCCGAGCCATGCTCGGCTCCGGTTCGCCCGCTGAGTCGGGCATGGCTCGACTCTACACACACCGATGGCGGCATGCTTCACCCCCACCTGCGACGCGCATTCCTTGACCGCATCCGGCATTCAAGACACTCGACATGCCAGTTCCGCCATTACACAAGCAGATGGGCAACCAACGCCAGCACCACCAGATGCCCCACGTAATACCCGTAGAACGCCCACCGCCAGCGCGGCAGCTGCCACGGCACCCGCGCCGCCAGCAGCACTAGCGGAATAGCCAGCAGTGCCCAGCCGTTGTGGTTGGCCCAGCACACCGCTGCAAGCCCAACCAGCAACAGCCACCACGCCCGGTGCCGGAGCGCGATCCAGGCCAGCAGCACGCTGCCAACCCCGGCCCACTGATAGTCCACGAACAGCGGCAGCACGCCGGCAGCCAGCAACAGCTGCACCGGCCGATTGTTCGCCAGCGCATGTACGGCTACTGCTGCAAATGTAAAGGCGAGCAGGATGTTGAGCGGCAGCCAGGAACCAAACGCGAATGCGTGCAATGGCTGTGCGATCAGCCCCCACAGCGCGAGCCGGCGCATCGACTTGCGCAGGTCGGCCCCGGGCTGGGCGAGATTGCAGGCCATCACCAGCGCGAACAGCGGAAAGGCGATGCGCCCCAGTTCGCTGACCACCGGCACGTAGCCGCCGAAGACCACCTTGGCCACGTGGTCACCCGTCATGGCCAGCAGTGCGATCCACTTCAGCAGCTCGCGCGCGCCGCTGCGGAGGGTGAAGTTGAAGGTTGACGTCCCGGTCGTGGTTGCTTGCATCGCGGAAGCTTATGCGCATCGGCCAGCCCATTTCCAGCGCCGCGCAGGAGCACGACGCTGCAGGCAGCAGGCGGGGGCGCTATGCTGGCCGCCCCTGCTTGTGAGACGTCCGCCGTGCGAACCCTATACCCCGCCATCGAGCCGTACCGCGAGTTCACCCTGAAGGTGAGCGATCTGCACACGCTGCACATCGAAGAGTGCGGCACGCCAGTGGGCATTCCGGTGGTGTACCTGCACGGCGGCCCGGGTGCTGGCATCTCGCCCACCCACCGCCGCTTCTTCGATCCGGCGCGGTACCGCATCGTGCTGATCGACCAGCGCGGCAGCGGCCGCTCCACACCGTTCGGCGAACTGCGCGACAACACCACGCAGGATCTGGTGGCCGATATCGAGAAGGTGCGTGGGCACCTGGGCATCGAGCGTTGGCTGGTCTATGGCGGCTCATGGGGTTCGACGCTGTCGCTGGCCTATGCGCAGGCGCATCCCGAACGCGCCACCGGCCTGATCGTGCGTGGCGTGTTCCTCGGCCGCGAGATGGAGAACCGCTGGTTCGCCGAGGCCAACGGCGGTGCGCGCTGGATCTTCCCCGAACGCTGGGAACGCTATGAGGCCTACATACCGGAAGCCGAGCGTGGCGACATGATCGCGGCCTACTGGGCGCGCATGGATGGCCCGGATGAAGCGACCCGCATCGAAGCCGCGCAGGCTTGGCTGGGCTGGGAAGACAACGCCGCCACCCTGCAGCACGACGTGGATGCGCAATCCACCGACGACCCGCTGGACACATTGGCAAAGGCCCGCATTGAAGCGCATTACTTCCGCAACAGCATCTTCCTGGAGCCGGACCAGCTGCTGCGCGATATCGATCGCATCCGCCACCTGCCCTGCGTGATCGTGCAGGGGCGCTACGACATCATCTGCCCGCCGCGCAGTGCGTGGGATCTGGCCAAGGCCTGGCCGGAAGCCCGGCTGGAGATGGTGACCTCCGGCCACAGCGCGAACGAGCCGGCCACGGTGGATGCGCTGGTGCGGGCGACGGACGCCTTTGCCGACCGTTTCTGAGCAGATGGTGGTGCCGGCCGCTGGCCGGCATCCCACCGTTCGAGGGTAGCGCCGACTCCGCGCAATCGCTGCTGCGCGGCCAGGTGAATGGCGACCCACCGGCAACGGTCCACGGCCCCATTCTTCGCAGCCCGCTTACAGCTCCGCGCAGAAGATCCGGCGGTGACCACCGCACCGGTGGTTCGCCCTTTCCCCAGGAGCACACCATGACCGGTTATCGCTGCCTTTCCATCGCTCTCTCGCTATGTGGGGGCCTGCTGCTGGGCGCCTGCTCCAAGCCCCAGGAGGCCAGCCAGGCCACCGCCGCCGAGGACGTGACCGAAGTGAAGCTCATCCCTGCCTACGAATCGCTGGACAAGGACAAGGACGGCATCGTCACGCTGTCCGAGGTGGATGCCGTGGCACCGGACTGGGCCGAACGACTGCACGCCTGCGACACCGACCGCAACAAGACGCTGAGCCGCGGCGAGTACGACGTGTGCAAGCAGACCAGCGCTTCGCATTGATCCATCATTGAGCCCTCGACTGGCGCTGCGCATGCCGGCTATACCAAGGTATAGCCGGGCTAACCCACGAGCCTCTAGGCCCGTCCCATTCAGGGGCGGACAATAGCGCCACTGGCCAGGGCAATCCTGGCCGGCACCCTCCCCTCATGGAGACGCAGATGGACCCCGACCCTGCCGGGCGCACCGCGCCCCGGATGACCGCTTGTTGCCTGTTCCTGGCGCCTGCCAGCCGGCCCCTGCCTGCCTGAGTGACGGGGGGCCGCCAGGCGCCGTTTGCCTGGAGAGCACCCCCATGTCCTACAAGATCCTCTACATCACCCTGCGCCGCCTGATCGGCGAGCGCGATGTTGCCGCGCTGCGCAGCCAGCTGCTGCAGCACGGCCCCGTGATGTTTGCCCGTTCGCTGTCACTCGGGTCGCCACGCGTGGTGGCCGACGCCTTGTCGCTGCTGCCGATCAGCGAGCGCATCACCGTGCTGCGTCATCTGCCCTATCCGCTGCGTGATGCGATGAAGCCGCTGTGCATCGGCGGCAGCCAGCGCCTGCACATGCAGCCGTGGTCGCCGGCGGTGCTGGCGATGCGCCACGCCTGATCGGTTGCATCCGTTCCGTTCGTGTTCCGGCCCCGGCCGGCTCTGACATTCGAGGAGAGTCCCATGAGCCTGCTCAACGCCTGGTTCAATGCCTTCCTGCGCAGCCGTCGCGCGGGCAACCTGTTCCGCCGCCGTGCGATGCCCGAAGCCGGGTTTGGCCCGGGCAGCGCCGACGCGGCACCGTTCGCGCTCACCACCGGCCTGGTCACCCTGGCCCAGCAGGAGGAAGCCGAGCTGCTGGCCACGCTGGGGTCGCATGCCGATGGCCTCAGCCCGCATGAGGCCGAGGACCGGCTGGCGACGCTCGGCCCCAACGAGGTGGATCACGAAAAGCCGCTGCCGTGGTGGCGGCACCTTTGGCAGTGCTACCGCAATCCGTTCAACCTGCTGCTGACCGTGTTGGCGGCGGTGTCCTGGCTGACCGAGGACATCAAGGCCACCATGGTGATCGGTGCGATGGTGCTGCTGTCCACGCTGATCCGCTTCGTGCAGGAGGGCCGCTCGAACCGTGCAGCCGAGCGGCTGAAGGCGTTGGTCGGCAATACCGCGCGCGTGCTGCGCCGCAATCCCGGTACCGAGGCCGCCGATGTGGCCGACCAGTACTTCGGTGCGCACCTGCACAGCCGGCGCCCGGCGCGCCTGCTGGACCTGCCGATCCGCGAACTGGTGCCCGGCGACCACATCGTGCTGTCGGCCGGCGACATGATTCCGGCCGACTGCCGCGTGCTGACTGCCAAGGACCTGTTCGTGGCACAGGCCGCGATGACCGGCGAGTCGCTGCCGGTGGAGAAGTTCGCGCACCCGGGCGACGGCCTGGCTGGCCTGCTGGAACAGCACAACCTGCTGTTCATGGGCACCAATGTGGTGTCCGGCACTGCCACCGCCGTTGTGCTGGCCACCGGCAACCGCACCTATTTCGGCACGCTGGCCCTGCGCAGCACCGCCACCGACCGTGCGCCGACCGCGTTCCAGGCCGGCGTCAACAGTGTCAGCTGGCTGCTGATCCGCTTCGCGCTGGTGATGGTGCCGTTCGTGCTGCTGATCAACGGCTGGACCAAGGGCGACTGGACCGAAGCATTCCTGTTCGCGCTGTCGGTGGCGGTGGGCCTGACGCCGGAAATGCTGCCGATGATCGTTACCTCCACCCTGGCCAAGGGTGCGGTGCTGCTGTCGCGGCGCAAGGTGATCGTCAAACGCCTGGATGCAATCCAGAACTTCGGCGCGATGGAAGTGCTGTGCACCGACAAGACCGGCACCCTCACCCAGGACAGGATCGCGCTGGAGCGTCATACCGATGTGTTCGGCCACGATTCGGAAGACGTGCTGAAGTTCGCCTATCTCAACAGCCACTTCCAGACCGGGCTGATCAACCTGCTGGACCGCGCGGTACTGGAGCACGTGGAGCTGCAAAGCTCGCTGCGGCTGTCGCAGGACTACCACAAGGTGGATGAGATCCCGTTCGACTTCGAGCGCCGCCGCATGTCAGTGGTGGTGTCCGAGCGCGAGGACCACCATGAGCTGATCTGCAAGGGCGCGGTGGAAGAGATGCTGGCGGTGTGCAGCACCGTGCGCGAGAACGGCCAGGACATGCCGCTGGACGAGCGCCGCCTGGCGCGGGTCCGGCAGACCACCGAGGAGTTGAACGAACAGGGCCTGCGCGTGGTGGCGGTGGCGATGAAGGAGACCGCCGCGAGCCAGACCACCTATTCGCAGGCCGACGAATGTGGCCTGACCCTGGTCGGCTACGTCGCCTTCCTGGACCCGCCGAAGGAATCGGCAGCGCAGGCGCTGCTGGCGCTGGCCGCGCATGGCGTGGAGGTCAAGGTGTTCACCGGCGACAACGAACTGGTGACCGCCCGCGTCTGCGCGCAGGTGGGGCTGGACGCCGATACCATCCTGAGCGGCCCTCAGATCGAGCGCATGGATGATGGCGCATTGTCGCGGGCACTGCACCACCACCGCGTGTTCGCGCGGCTGACGCCGCTGCACAAGGAACGCCTGGTACGCGAGCTGCGCGCCCAAGGCAAGGTGGTCGGCTTCCTCGGTGACGGCATCAACGATGCCCCGGCGCTGCGTGCGGCCGACATCGGCATCAGCGTGGACAGTGCCGTGGACATCGCCAAGGAGGCGGCTGACATCATCCTGCTGGAAAAGAACCTGATGGTGCTGGAGGAAGGTGTCATCCAGGGCCGGCGCACGTTCAACAACATGCTGAAGTACATCCGCATGACCGCCAGTTCCAACTTCGGCAATGTGTTCTCGGTGCTGGTGGCCTCCGCCTTCCTGCCGTTCCTGCCGATGCTGCCGCTGCAGCTGCTGGTGCAGAACCTGCTGTACGACATCTCGCAGATCGCCATTCCGTTCGACAACGTGGACGAGGAGCTGGTACGCAGGCCGCTGAAGTGGAACCCGGCGGACATCGGCCGCTTCATGGTGTTCTTCGGGCCGATCAGCTCGATCTTCGACCTGACCTGCTTCGCGCTGATGTGGTACGTGTTCGATGCGCGCTCCGCCGGCGACCAGAGCCTGTTCCAGTCCGGCTGGTTCGTGGTCGGCCTGCTGACCCAGACCCTGATCGTGCACATGATCCGTACGCCGAAGGTACCGTTCCTGCAGAGCATCGCCGCGCCGCCACTGCTGCTGATGACCGGCCTGATCATGTCCATCGGCGTGGCCCTGCCGATGAGCCCGTTGGCCGGCTACTTCAAGCTGCAGGCGCTGCCGGCCGGCTACTGGCCGTTCCTGATGGCGATCCTGTTCGGCTATGCGGTGCTGACCACCGCGCTGAAGAAGTTCTACATCCGCCGGTACGGCTGGCAGTAAACGCCCGCCG
Source organism: Stenotrophomonas geniculata ATCC 19374 = JCM 13324 (assembly GCF_001431625.1). Classification (GTDB taxonomy): domain Bacteria; phylum Pseudomonadota; class Gammaproteobacteria; order Xanthomonadales; family Xanthomonadaceae; genus Stenotrophomonas; species Stenotrophomonas geniculata. Next base: position 5,020 of record NZ_LLXT01000138.1, on the reverse strand, counting down.
CTTGTCCAGGGAGAAACACAATGGACATCAATCCCAACCTGCCGGCGTTCAACGCCGGCGCCACGCTCAGCTCGCTGATCAGCCTGTCGGTGGCGTTCGTGCTGGGCACGGTCATCGGCCTGGAGCGGCAGCTGCGCCAGCGCACCGCAGGCCTGCGCACCAACACGCTGGTGGCGGTGGGCGCGGCAGTGTTCGTCGATCTGGCGGTGCGCTTCCATGACCTGTACGGTGGTCCACCCTCGCCGCTGCACGTGGTGGCCTATGTGATCTCCGGCGTCGGCTTCCTCGGCGCCGGTGCGATCATGAAGGACGGCGCCCAGGTGTCCGGCCTGAACACCGCCGCCACCCTGTGGGGCTCGGCGGCGGTGGGTGCGTGTGCCGGTATCAAGCTGCTGCCCGAAGCGGTGCTGGCGGCAGTGTTCGTGCTGGCCGCCAACACCCTGCTGCGGCCGGTGGTGAACCGCATCCAGCGGCAGCCGCTGCCGGAAGCGTTCAGCGAGGCAACCTATGCGATCAACGTGGTCTGCCAGCGCGAGCAGCAGGCCGAGGTACTGGACCGGTTGTTGCTGCTGCTTGAGCAGGCGCAGTACCCGGTGCGCGCGGTGGACCAGCGGCCATTCGGCGAGCGTGACGTGGAGATCGAAGCGGTGCTGTATGCCACCACGGTGGATGCCGGTGAGCTCGATGCCGTGCTGGCCACGCTGGCGACCACGCCCGGCGTACTGCAGGGGTTCTGGAACGCCAGCCTGGAGGAGTAGCGGCTCGGTAGTGCCGGCCGCCGGCAGGCAACACCGTGCACCGCTCTGGTAGGTGCCGACCTTGGTCGGCACAGAACTATCCGATGCCATGCCTACTGCGAGAGCCTGCCGATCAAGGTCGGCATCTACCAACAGCCCGCACGCATCGCTTTGGTGGGTGCCGACCGTTGGTCGGCACAAGCCCTCATCGCCCCGCCGTTCAAGTGCTGTGCCGACCAACGGTCGGCACCTACCAGGAGCCGGCACCCACCGCGCCGGAGCACGCCGACCAAGGTGGGCATCCACCAATACCGGCTTTGCTATCCTTTCCGCCCACGCCAGGGAGCCATCCCGATGCCATCGCTGTCGCCCCGCCGCCCGCTGATGCTGCTGGCCCTGATCGTCGTGATGGCGGCGATCTTCCTGATCGATACCGTCACCGATTACGCGGTCGCGGCGGCCTGCTTCTACGCAGCGGTCATCCTCGCCGCATCACGCGTAATGAGCGCGCGCGGGCTGATCACCCTGGCCGTCGCCTGCATTGCATTGACCGGGCTGAGCTTCTTCCTGACCCGCTTCGGCACCTATCGCATCGGCCTGGTCAACTCGGTGATCGGCATGCTGGTGATCGGCATCACCACCTACCTCGCCCTGAACATGGAAGCGGCCAAGGCCGCCGTGCAGGAAGCGCAGGGCCGTCTGCTGCGGGTGGCGCGCGCCTCGACCGTGGGCGAACTGACCACTTCCATCGCGCATGAAGTGAACCAGCCGCTGGCGGCCATCGCCAGTAGTGCCGAAGCCTGCCAGCGTTGGCTGGCACAGGATCCGCCGAACGTGGACAAGGCACGCCAGACCGTGGCCCGCATCCTGGCCGACGCGCACCGTGCCGGTGACGTGATCGCCCGCATCCGCGGACTTACCCAAGGCGCCGCTCCGGAACGGCACGCCTTCGACCTGAACCACGCGGTGGAGGAAATGCTGGCGCTGTCACGCAGTGAACTGGACCAGCACGGCGTGGCCGTGGCCCTGCTGCTGGATGCCGACCTGCCCCCGGTGCAGGCCGATCGTGTGCAGGTGCAGCAGGTGATCGGCAACCTGATTCTCAATGCGGTGGACGCAATGGAAACCGTGCATCCCGCCGACCGACGCCTGTCGCTGCTGACCCGACGTGACGGTCAGCGGGTCAGTCTCAGCGTGCGCGACCGCGGCGTCGGCCTGCCCGCCGATCATCCCGAGCGTGTATTCGATGCCTTCTGGACCACCAAGTCACACGGGCTGGGACTGGGCCTCAGCCTGAGCCGTTCGATGATCGAGGCCAACGACGGCCAGATCCGCGCCGAACGACCAGCAGGCGGCGGTGCCTGCTTCGTCTTCGACCTGCCCATCGCCACGGACGCTCAACATGCATAAGCCCGCTGCCCCTGCCATCGACCCAGCACCCATCGTCTATGTAGTCGACGACGACCCGTCGGTGCGCGCGGCACTGGAAGACCTGCTGGCCTCGATGGGCCTGCAGGTGCGCGCCTTCGCTTCCACCCAGGCGTTCCTCGAACACGAACTGGAAGATGCACCGGCCTGCCTGGTGCTGGACGTGCGCATGCCCGGCCAGAGTGGGCTGGAGTTCCATCGCACGATGGGCAGTCACGGCCTGCAGCTGCCCGTGGTGTTCATCACCGGCCACGGCGACATCGCGATGGGCGTCAACGCGATCAAGGACGGGGCCATCGAGTTCCTGACCAAGCCCTTCCGCGACCAGGAACTGCTGGATGCCATCCACAAGGGCATTGAGATCGACCGCCAGCGCCGCCGCGAGGGCGACGTGCTCGGCGCGCTCCAGCAACGCTGGGATTCGCTGAACGCGGGCGAGCGCGAGGTGGTCGATGGCGTGGTACGCGGCCGCCTCAACAAGCAGATCGCCGGCGACCTCGGCGTCAGCGAGATCACGGTGAAGGTGCGCCGTGCGCAGGTGATGCGCAAGATGGGCGCACGCACCCTGGTCGACCTGGTGCGGATGTATGACCGCCTGCAGGCCGGCAGCGCTTGACTCCGGGAACGGTCTATTCCGGCTCCGGCAACACATAGACCAACCGGTAGTCGTGGCGGCCTTCACTGATGGAGATCTCCAGTGTGCCGCTCAGACCGAGCAGTCCTTCACTGCCCGAATCGGGCACCACCACCACGTTCAGCTCCGGCGTTCCCCGAGTCATCAGACCGTTGTGCTGCAAGGTAAAAGCGCCCTGACGCCCAGCCAGCGTGGCCGTTACCCGTTCCATCGCCACATAGCCCGCTGAGCCCTGCACCGGGCTGCGGAATGCCAGCATCTGGCCGACACTGCTGCCCTGCAGGTCACCATGGAAGACCTTGTCGATCGACATCCCCCCGATCGGGCCGTCGTTGCCACCGATCGGCAGCAGCTTCACTTCAAAGGTTCCGCGCGCTTCGCCCTGCATCCTGCTCTCCCTCGTCGATAATGCGGCAACGGCGCGTGCGGATCATGCGCGCCGCAGGCGACGCTTCAACTGCGTATCCATCAAGCCCACAGCCAGCAGCACCGCGCTGGTCAGCCAGCCGGCGCCCAGCAGATGGGTGTGCGGCAAAACCACCCCCAACACGACCAACGCCACTGCACCGACCAGATGCGAATACGGGGCGCGCCCGTACACGATGCGCTTGTACAAGGCGCTGCCCAGCAGGTAGATCAACGGTCCGGCAACCAGCACCGTAGCGTAGACCAGGGTCACCGCCGCGCCAGGATGGTCCATGACCAGGTCATTGCCGACCGCGGTGGCGATGATGCCGGCGATCAGCAGCGCATGCACGTAGTGGAAGTTGGCCCCCATCCGCCCGGCGTCCTCGGAATGGGTGATCGCCGCGGTGGCATCGCGGCTGGAGATGCCGAAATACAACCACCACATGGCGATGGTGCCGGCGAAGGTGGCCAGCACCGCCGAGACCACATCGCCGCTCCAGTGCTCGACCTCGCTTAGCACGCCGCCAGTGGCCAGCAACGTTTCACCCAGCGCGACGATGACGAACAACTGGCAACGTTCGGCCAGGTGCCCGCCTTCGATGGTCCACTCGCGGGTGTGCGAACGGCCCAACCCCGGAAACGCGAAGCCGAACATCGGCGAGATGTACTCGCAGGCCACCGCCACCGCCCACAAGGCCAGGCGCAGGTTGCCCTCGGCAGCAGCGCCTGCCAGCCAGAAGCAGGCCGACACGCTCACCCACGCCAGCATGCGGCGGAAATTGGGCGCCAGCGGATGGTTGCGCCCGACCTCCAGCAGCACGAACACCGTGCGCCCGACCTGCATGGTGGCGTAGGCCCCCGCGAAGACCCAGGCGCGTTCAGCGAAGGCCTCGGGAATGGACGAGGACATCAGCAACGCCAGCAGCATGGTGACGAACAGCAGGCTCCGGATGCGTGGCGCCTCCGGGTCGAACCAGTTGCTGACCCAGCAGGCGTACTGCCAGCCCAGCCAGACCGCGAACCACAGCACCAGGGTCTGCATCACCCCGACCAGATCCAGGTGATGCAGCAGATGGTGGCTGAGCTGGGTAACCGCAAACACGTAGACGAGGTCGAAGAACAGCTCTTCGTAGGTCACGCGGGCGTGGTGGCCATCGCGCTGGCGCAGGGCAGGCAGTCGCAGTCGTGTGCTCATGGCCGTCCTTCAGCGCGCCAGGCGCCAGTACAGCAGACCGGCCAGCAAGGCCGGCACCGCGAACACCAGCAGCAGGATCGGCAGCTCCTCCCGGACGGCGTAGCCGGCCTTGCTCACGCCCACCCACATGTTGGCCACCGTCACCAGCAGCCAGGTGGCGATGAACGCGATCAGGGCCGTGGGCAGCTGTGACTGGCCTACGCTCCACAGCCGCCCGAAGAGCAGGAACACCCCCAACAACAGCACCCCACCCACCATCACCAGAAGCACGTGCATGGTCCATCTCCTTGAGCCTGCTGGCAGGCTAGCCGCGGCCGATTCTGCGCTCCAGCCGATGATCGTGGTTTCACTTTCCAGCCTCGCCGAACAATCCCGATCCCCGAACCACATAGCAAACGAGAACGGTTCCCATTAGTATTGCGTCATCGCGCAGGGATGCCCTCCCCGTGCCCGCCCCTTGCCCCTGCTTCCGGTCCGGATGTCCCGACTACCTTCCCCACACCCTCCTGCGCTGCCGCTGGTGTCCTCGCTGGTGCGCCACTACGAGGAACTGGTGGAGTACCTGCGCTGCCGTTTCCGGTCGCCAGGGCTGGCCCGTGAAGTGGTGCACGACGTCTG
>NZ_LLXT01000137.1 GCF_001431625.1 Stenotrophomonas geniculata ATCC 19374 = JCM 13324 | reverse complement strand
AATCACCGACCTGGCAAAGGGCCGGCTATCCGTGGGATGGCGGGGCGGTGTCGGAGTGCGGGGACGCAGCAAGTACGTCCCTGTAAGCTTGGCCGCCGCTTGCTCGTGTGCGCTGTCCTGCGCACACGGCAAGACCGGGGTTGGGCGTCCTGCCCAACCCGCCCGAGGCATGCCTCGGGCCCATGCGGCTGACACCCCGCACTCCGACACCGCCCCACCCCTGACAATATCCTGGAGCTGTTGGTAGGTGTCGACCTTGGTCGACACAGTAGATCCACGCCATGCGTGGATGTTCTTCCGAATTCGCTTTGGTGGGTGTCGACCTTGGTCGACACACCCTCACCCCTTGAACCGCAATCCCACGCCCGGTTCGGTGAACAGGTAGCGCGAATCCAGCGCCGAATCACCCAGCTTGTGCCGCAGCTTGCCGACCAGGATGCGCAGGTAATGGGTGTCGTGCTGGTGGGTCGGCCCCCAGATCTCCTGCAGGATCTGCGGCTGGGTCACCACGCGCCCGGCATTGCGCAGCAGCAGCGACAGTAGCGCGTATTCTTTGCGGGTCAGCGCCACCGGTTCACCATCGAGTGCCACTTCACGGCGCACCAGGTCCACATGCAGATGGCCATCGTCGAACACCGGCGGGGTGCCGTCGCTGGGCACGCTGCGCGTGCGCAGCAGCGCCCGTACCCGCGCCATCAGCTCCTGGGTACCGAAGGGTTTGGTCACGTAGTCGTTGGCGCCGTTGTCCAGCGCCCGCACCTTCTCGGTTTCGCCGGCGCGAACGGTCAGCATGATCACCGGCACCTGGCTCCATTGCCGCAGCTGCTCCAGCACCTCGTGGCCTTCCATGTCCGGCAGGCCGATGTCCAGGATCACCAGGTCCATGTCTTCGCTGGCGGCCATCTCCAGGCCTTCCTGGCCGGTCGCGGCCTGCCGTACCTGGTAGCCCTGCGCGCGCAGGCTGATATCCAGGAACCGGCGGATCTGGGTTTCATCATCGATCACCAGCACGCGCGCGGCCGGCACGCTGGCATCAATCGGGGTCGGGCTCATCGTGGGAGGCTGGCTTGAGCAGGGGCAGGGTGATGCGGATCAGGGTACCGCGACCGTCGCGTCCGGGCAGCGCCTGCACGCTGCCGCCATGCGCGCCGATCATGCCCTGGCAGATGGTCAGGCCCAGACCGGTGCCGTGGCGGCCGCGGTCGCCGCGCTCGACGCTGTAGAACATGTCGAAGATGCGCGCACGCTCGTCATCGGGAATGCCGGGGCCGGCATCGATCACGTCGATGCGCAGCTGGCCGTCCAGCTCGCGCGCCTGCACCTGCACGGCGGCATCGGGCGGCGAGAACTTGGCCGCGTTTTCCATCACATTGAACACGGCCTGCTCGACCAGCGCCGGGTGCACCCAGATCGGCGCCAGCGTGGAGGGAATATCCAGCTCCAGCCGTACCTTGGGCTGGTAGCGCTGCAGGCGCCGCGCCGCCGAGCCGATCAGTTCGTCCACGCCGATCCAGTCGCGGTTGATCTTCAATCCTTCGTGGCCGAGGCGGGTCATGTCCAGCAGGTTCTGGATGTAGCGGTCCAGCCGTTCGCCCTCGACCAGGATGGTGTCCAGCAGGGCACGGCGATCGGCTGTATCCATCGCCGCACCGTAGCTGGCCAGGCTGTCGGCCGAACCGATCATCGCCGCCAGCGGCGAGCGCAGATCGTGCGATACCGAAGAGAGCAGGGCCGAGCGCAATCGCTCGGTCTCGTTGCTGACGTGGGCCTGTTCCAGTTCGGCCACCAGCCGCGTGCGCAGCGCGGCCTGCGCGATGTCATCCACCATCGCTTCGGCCAGCTGCCGCTGCTCGGGCAGCAGGCGCGCCTGCGCGCCGGGCAGGTACAGGCCGGCCACGCCGATCGCGCGGTCTTCGCCATCCAGCAGCGGCAGGAACCACCATTGCGCGCCGGCCAGAGTGTCGGTGAAGCGGCCGCTGGGCTGGCCGTGGCGCAGCGCCCAGTCGGCGGCGGCCAGATCGGTATCGCCAGGCTGGCTGCGGCCACCGGTTGCGGTATCGGCGCCGATCCGCAGCCACGCCGGCACGTCCATGGCCTGTTCCAGTGCATGCCGACCCGCCTGCGCCACCTCGCCGTTGCCGGCGGCACTGGCCAGCTGGCGGCCCAACTGCTGGCGCGCACGCGCATGGCGGTTGGCGGCACGCAGCGCGATCACCTGCATGCGCAGGCGCGAGGCCAGGCGTCCGGCCACCAGCGCGGCGGCCAGGAACAGGAACACGGTGATCACGCCTTGGCGCGCGCCGATGGCGAAGGTGAAGCGTGGCGCGATGAACAGGAAGTTGTAGGCCAGGAAGCACAGGATCGCCGCCATCACCGCCACGCTGGCGCGGGTGCGCGCCGCCACCAGCACCACCGCGACGATGAACACCATCGACAGGTCGGCCATGCCCACCCAACGTTCGGCCAGCCAGGCCACCGCACAGGCCAGTGCAGTGGCGATCAGTGCCTGTGCCGGCTCGTAGCTGATGCCACGCATCGGCGGCAGCAGGCCCTCGCGGCGCGAGCGCGCCCGCGCCTGCGGGGTGCTGATGATGGTGATCTCGTAGTGCGCGCCGCGCTGGATCAGCTGCTGGGTCAGGGTGCGGTTGAACATCCGCGCCAGCGGCCGTTCGCGGGTCCGGCCCAGCACCAGGGTCGACACGCCATTGTGCGCGGCGTGGTCGAGCAGGGCATCGGCGATGCTCGATCCGTGCAGCAGTTCGGCGTCGCCGCCCAGCCGCCTTGCCAGCGCAAAGGCCGCATCGATCTCGCGCCGGGTCGCCTCGTCCTGGCGCCGGCCCTGCACGGTCACTACCGTCCACGGCGCGTCACGGCGCTCTGCGATGCGCCGCGCCACGCGCACCAGGTATTCGCTCTGGCCGCCGCCATCAATGGCCACCAGAACGCCGCGACGCAGCGGCAGGTTGCTCTCGCCGCGTGCGGCGCGTGCTTCGCGCAGGCTGCTGTCGACGCGGTCGGCAGCTTCCTGCATGGCCAGTTCGCGCAACGCGGTCAGGTTGGCCGGCGAGAAGAATGCCTGCAGTGCCTGCGCGGCCTGTTCGGGCACATAGACCTTGCCCTGCTGCAGGCGCGCGATCAGTTCGCGCGGGGGCAGGTCCACCAGCACGATGTCGTGCAGTCGGTCGAGCACACCGTCCGGCACGGTCTCGCTGACGCGCACGCCGGTGATGCGCATCACCACATCGTTGAGGCTTTCCAGATGCTGGATGTTGACCGTGGTCCAGACGTCGATGCCGGCGTCCAGCAGCTCCATCACATCCTGCCAGCGCCGCTCATGGCGGCTGCCCGGCGCGTTGCGATGGGCCAGTTCATCCACCAGTACCAGCGCTGGGTGCCGCGCGAGCACGGCATCCAGGTCCATCTCCTGCAGGGTGTGGCCGTGGTAGGCCACCGCTTTCAGCGACAGCTGCGGCAGGCCCTCCAGCAGCGCCTGGGTATCGGCGCGGCCGTGGGTTTCCACCAGCCCGACCACCAGGTCAACGCCGCGGCGCAGCTGTTCCTGCGCGCGGGTCAGCATGGTGTAGGTCTTGCCCACGCCCGGCGCCGCGCCGAGGAACACGGTCAGCTTGCCGCCGGCTTCGCGTTGCAGGCCTTCGACCAGGGCATCGGCCTGGCGGGTACGCGCATCAGTCATGGGTGCCGCTGTCATGCCCGCCATTGTGCGCGCAGCCGGTGCAGGTCGGCATCACGGCGCCTTGGCCGCGTGGTCCAGCGCGAAGTTCAGCGTCACCACGTTCACCCGCGGCTGGCCGAACAGGCCCCACTGGCGGCCTTCGGTATGCGCCTGCACCAGCGCTTGTACGCGCGCCACCGGCAGGCCACGGGCACGCGCTACGCGTGCCACCTGCAGCTGAGCCGCCGCCGGCGACAGCTGCGGATCCAGGCCGCCTGCGGACTGGGTGACCAGATCCGCAGGCACCTGCGCCGGCGCGACACCTTCGCGTGCGGCTACCGCAGCCGTGCTGGCAGCCACGCGCTCGGCCAGTGCCGGGTTGCTGCGCGCCATGTTGGAACCGGCCGCGGCCATCGGGTCGTAGTTGGCGGCCGACGGGCGCGCCTGGAAGTAGCCGTCACCGGTGAACGGCTGCGACAGCCATGCCGAGCCGCGTACCTGGCCGTTGCCATCGCGCAGCAGGCTGCCCTCGGCCTGGGTCGGGTAGGCCAGGCCGGCGAAACCGGTGGCGATACCGGCGTAGACCGCGCCGGCCAGCAGCAGCGTGGCCAGGCCCAGGCCGATCGCCGGGCACCAGCTTGCGCCCTCCTGCAGGCTGGCCACGCGGGCCTCGGCTTTCTGTTCGCGGGGAAGGGAAGACGAAGTGGAAACAGTACGGTTCATGCGCCGAATACCAGGACAAGAAGGAGGTCGATCGCCTTGATTGCCGCGAACGGCAGCAGCACGCCGCCGAGGCCGTACACCAGCATGTTCCGGCGCAGCAGCGCCGTTGCGGTGGCCGGGCGGAAGCGCACGCCACGCAGGGCGAGCGGAATCAGGGCGGGAATCACCAGGGCGTTGAAGATCAGCGCCGCCAGCACGGCGTTGCGCGGGCTCGACAGCTGCATCACGTTCAGTGCGGCCATGGTCGGAACGGCAGCGGCGAACAGCGCCGGCAGGATCGCGAAGTACTTGGAGACGTCGTTGGCCAGCGAGAAGGTGGTCAGCGCGCCGCGGGTGATCAGCTGCTGCTTGCCCACTTCCACCACCGCCAGCAGCTTGGCCGGGTCCGAATCCAGGTCGACCATGTTGCCGGCCTCTTTCGCCGCCTGCGTGCCGGAGTTCATCGCCAGGCCGATGTCGGCCTGGGCCAGCGCCGGGGCGTCGTTGGTACCGTCGCCGACCATCGCCACCAGGCGGCCACCGGCCTGCTCCTGGCGGATGCGCGCCAGCTTGTCTTCCGGCCGCGCTTCGGCGATGTAGTCGTCCACACCGGCCTCGGCAGCGATGGCGGCGGCGGTCAGCGGGTTGTCACCGGTGATCATCACCGTGCGGATGCCCATCGCCCGCAGCTGCGCGAACTTCTCGCGCATGCCGTGCTTGACCACGTCCGACAGCTCGATCACGCCCAGCACGTGGCGGCCCTCGGCCACCACCAGCGGGGTGGCGCCGTTGCGCGCCACCTGCTCGACGCGACCTGCAAGTTCCGCAGGCACGTTGCCACCCAGCGCCTGCACGTGAGCACGGATCGCATCGGCGGCACCCTTGCGGATCTGCCGCCCATGTTCCAGGTCCACGCCGGACATGCGGGTCTGGGCAGTGAAGGCCAGGTAGTCGGCATGGTTCGGTTCGGCGGTGGCGCAGCCCTGTTCGCGCGCAAGGCGCACGATCGACTTGCCTTCCGGGGTCGGGTCGGCCAGCGAAGACAGCAGCGCCGCTTCACGCAGCTGGCTGGCATCGATACCGGCCAACGGATGGAAGTGGCTGGCCTGGCGGTCGCCGTAGGTGATGGTGCCGGTCTTGTCCAGCAGCAGCACGTCGACGTCGCCGGCCACCTCCACCGCCTTGCCCGACTTGGCCAGCACATTGGCGGCCAGCGCACGGTTCATGCCGGCGATGCCGATGGCCGGCAGCAACCCGCCGATGGTGGTCGGGATCAGGCACACCAGCAGCGCGATCAGCAACAGCGGGTCGACCTTGACGCCCACGGAGGCGCCGATCGCAGGCAGCGTCGCCACCACCACCAGGAAGGTCAGCGTCATCGCCGCCAGCAGCAGGGTCAGCGCGATCTCGTTCGGGGTCTTCTGGCGGTTGGCACCCTCCACCAGGGCAATCATCCGGTCCAGGAAGCTGTGGCCCGGCTCGGCGGTCACCCGCACGATGATCTGGTCGGACAGCACCTTGGTGCCGCCGATCACACCGGAACGGTCGGTGCCAGCCTCGCGCAGCACCGGTGCCGATTCGCCGGTCACCGCCGCTTCGTTGATGGTGGCCAGGCCCTGCACGATCTCGCCGTCGGCCGGCACCAGCTCACCGGCACTGACGATCACATGGTCGCCCGGGCGCAGTTCGGCGGCGGGTACCTGGGTTTCGGCCGCGCCCGGCTGCGGCGCAGCCAGCCGGCGCGCCACCAGATCCTGGCGGGCACGGCGCAGCGAGGCGGCCTGGCCACGGCCGCGGGCTTCGGCCACCGCCTCGGCGAAGTTGCCGAACAGCACGGTCACCAGCAGGATCGCGGTCACCGCCAGGCCGAAGCCCAGCGGCGCATTGCCGGTCAGGGTGACGATCGCTGCCACGATCGTGCCGGCCATCACCACCGCCATCACCGGGCTGCGCACCAGATGCATCGGCGACAGCTTGCGCACCGCCTCGATCAGCGCACGGCGCAGGCCGGCGGCATCGAGCAGGGCAGGGCGCGGCGCATGGGAACTACGGGTTGAACTTGCATGACTACTCATGGGGGTGTCCTCAGTGCAGTCCCAGGCTCAGGTGGTCGGCAATCGGGCCGAGTACCAGCGCCGGCATGAACTGCAGCACGGTCAGGATGACGATCACCGAGACCAGGGTCAGGGCGAAGGTCGGCGTTTCGATCTGCAGGCTGCCGGCAGACTCCGGCGCCTGGCGCTTGGCGGCCAGCTGTGCGGCCACCACCAGCGGGATGATCAGCAGTGGGAAGCGGCCCAGCAGCAGCACCAGCGAGCAGCTCAGGTTCCACCACAGCGTGGCGTCACCCAGCCCTTCGAAGCCCGAACCGTTGTTGGCATAGGCCGAGACGTATTCGTAGAAGACCTGGCTGATGCCATGGAAACCGGGGTTGGACGTGCCCGCCAGGCCGGGTACGGCCAGGGTGATCGCGGTGAACACCAGCAGGGTGATCGGCTGCAGCAGCACCAGCAGGGCCAACAGGCGGACCTGTGGCGTCTCCAGCTTGCGGCCGAACAGTTCCGGCGTGCGCCCGGTCATCAACCCGGCCAGGAACACGCCCAGCAGCAGGTACACGATGAACTGCTGCAGGCCACAGCCAATGCCGCCCCAGATCGCGCTGACCAGCATGTTGACCATCGCGATGCCGCCACTGAGCGGCGCCAGCGAATCGTGCATGCCGTTGACCGAGCCGTTCGAGACCTGGGTGGTCACCGCCGCCCACAGCGCAGTGCCGTCGGCACCGAAGCGCACCTCTTTGCCTTCCATCAGCAACGGCGTGGCGGCGCTGGCGCTATGCCCTTCGCTCCACATCATCGCGCCGGTGGACAGCAGCGACATGCCCAGCATGCAACTGAACACCAAGGCGCCGAAGCGGCGCCGGCCGGTGAACGCGCCGATCATGAAGATCACCGCCATCGGCACCAGAAGGATGCCGACGATCTCCAGCGCGTTCGACAGCGGGGTCGGGTTCTCCAGCGGGAAGCTGCTGTTCGGGCCGTACCAGCCGCCACCGTTGGCACCCAGCTGCTTGGCCGCGACCATTGCCGCCACCGGACCCAACGGCAGCTTCTGTCCGGCCATGCCGGCGCTGGCATCGATCGGCGTGGCCTGTGGCCCACCGGCCATCGTCGACGGCACGCCCTGGCTGGTCAGCACCAGTGTCCACACCAGGCACAGCGGCAGCAGGAAGCGCACGCACAGGCGCACCACGTCCACGTAGTAGTTGCCCACCGCCACCTGGCGGTCATCGCCGCTGCCGGTGGCGGCCGCAGCCTGCGGCGCACGCGAGAACAGCGCGCGCAGTGTCGCTACCGCCAGCGCCAGGCCCATCATCGGCGTCACCACCTGCAGGCCGGTGATGCCGGTCATCTGCGAGAGGTAGGACAGCTGCGCCTGGCCCGAATAGTGCTGCTGGTTGGTGTTGGTCAGGAACGAGATCATCGTGTGCAGCGCGGTGTCCCAGCGCATGTTCGGGATCTGATCCGGATTCAGCGGCAGCCAGGCCTGGGTCATGAACACCGCCTGGGTCAGCACCGCGACCACCACGTTGCTCAGGACGAAGGCCAGCACGTAGCCGCGCCAGGACATCGAACGTGCCGGATCAACACCGAACATCCGGTACAGCGGCTTCTCGATCCAGTGGAACAGCACGTCGACCTTCATCGGCGTGCCACGCATCACGCGGGCCAGGTACAGGCCCAGCGGCCACGCCAGCAGCAGGCTGGCGGCAATAATCACAAGCATCTCAGTCATGGCCGGCTCCGCTCAGAACGACTCGGGCCGCAGCACGACATAGAGAAGATAGGCGGCGGCGACCAGCACCAGCACGCCACACAACAACGACAGCCAGGGGGACATTGCAATAGCGTCCTGGTGGAACCCCTCCACCTCAGGTCGTCATCGTCGTCCTGCCGCCCATAAACGCACTACGCGCCGGACCGGGCCGACGCGTAAAGAGTGCATAAATTTCGTGGGCCAGGCCGTAACCAGGCGCCGCCTACTGTAGAGCCGAGCCCATGCTCGGCTGCTCTTTCCCAAGGTCACGCGGAGCCGAGCATGGGCTCGGCTCTACAAGCGAATCACGGGGCCTGGCTCGCCGGTGCCACGCCCTTCAGCTCGCGGTAGCGCTGCAGCGTGCTGTCGATCTCGGCCTTCAGCGCCTGCTGCTGCTGCAGGAACCCGGCCTGCAGGCGCTGCTGCGCCTGCAGCTGCACGTGCCGCTGGCGGATCGCCCCGGCCTGCTTGTCGGCCACCTTGGCGCCGGCCAGTTCACGGTCGCCGGCGGCCGACAACAGGGCCACCAGCGACTCGCGCAGGCTGGTGACGTTGTACTCGGCCGTCTTCAGGTTGTTGTCCAGCACTTCCTGGCGCTCGGCGAACACCCGGCGCAGGTCGTCCTCGCTGCCATAGGTGGTCAGCATCGCCTGCTCGGTGCGCTGGCGGGTCTGCTCGGCCATCAGGTCCAGCTGCTGCTGCGCGGCCACCGTGCTGGCGGCGGCACGCTCTTCGTCGGTCAACGCGCGCTGGACCTGCGCATTGCGCAGGCCACTTTTCGCGTTGAATTCCTCGCGGGCATGGTTGACCGCATCGGCCGGCAGCGAATCACTGCAGATCCGCTCCTTGCCCTCGTTCCAGCAGTACAGCTTCTTCTCCACCTTGTCGCCACCCCGCGACTGCGCCGGCAGCGTGAACGGCACGGCCAGCAGCAGGCCGGCAAAGAGAACAGCAGGAACTCGGGACATGACCTTTCCCCTGGTCGGTCAGCGGATCGAACGGACGCCGTACTGGGCCCGGTAGGCTTCCAGCGGCTGCCGGTAGCCCACAAGCTCCGGGTTGCCGGAGGCGAAATCAAGCAGATCGGCCAGCGATGCCACGGCGATCACCGGAATGCCGGCCTCCTCGGCCACCGACTGCGCCGCCGAACGGCGATCGGTTTCCGAAGCGATCTCCTGGCGGTCAAGCGCCACCACGATGCCGGCCGGGGTGCCACCGGCAGCGCGAATGATGCCCAGCGCTTCGCGGATCGCGGTACCGGCGGTGATCACGTCGTCGACGATCAGCACGCGCTTGCCATTCATGTCGGCGCCGATCAGCTGGCCGCCTTCGCCATGGTCCTTGGCTTCCTTGCGGTTGAACGACAGCGGCAGGTCGCGGCCACGCTGGGCCAGCTCACAGGCCATCGCGGTGGCCAGCGGGATGCCCTTGTAGGCCGGGCCGAACACCACGTCGTACTTGATTCCGGTGGCATCGATGGCATCGGCGTAGCAGGCGCCAAGCTGCGACAGCAGCGAACCGGAGTCGAAACGACCGGCGTTGAAGAAATAGGGGCTCAGCCGGCCGGACTTGAGGGTGAACTGGCCGAAGCGCAGGGCGTCGGCGGTCAGGGCCAGCTGCAGGAAACGGTGGCGGTGGTCGCTCATCAAAACTCGATTCATCTTCATTTGGAGCATAAATCCTAATCCAGCTGGGCGTTTCGCGCTCGTCCGGACCCGTGTGAAGGGCGTCGCGGCCTGGCCGGGCAGACTGCGCAGCCCCGCGGGCAACCGGTATGCTTGCCCGGTTTCCTGTCGTAGGTCCCTTGCATGCGCATCATCAGTTTCAACGCCAATGGCATCCGTTCCGCCGCGACCAAGGGCTTCCTCGACTGGTTCCGTGCCCAGGACGCCGACGTCCTGTGCATCCAGGAGACCAAGGCCCAGGAAGACCAGCTGACCGACCCGATGTTCCGTCCAGACGGGCACCACTGCTTCTATCGCGACGCCATCACCAAGAAGGGCTACAGCGGCGTGGCGATCTACAGCAAGCGCGAGCCGGACCAGGTCATCACCTCGCTGGGCTGGGCGCCGTTCGACGACGAAGGCCGCTACATCGAGGCGCGCTACGGCAACCTCAGCGTGGTCTCCTTCTACATCCCGTCCGGCAGCTCGGGCGACCTGCGCCAGGGCTTCAAGTTCGAAGTGATGGAATGGCTGCGGCCGATCCTGGAGGAGTGGGCGCGCAGCGGCCGCGACTACGTGCTGTGCGGCGACTGGAACATCGTGCGTTCGGCGCTGGACATCAAGAACTGGAAGTCCAACCAGAAGAATTCCGGCTGCCTGCCGGAGGAGCGCGACTGGCTCAACGCCCTGTGCGCCGACCACGGCCAGGCCACCGATGTCGCCGCCGGCCGTGGCTGGGCCGATGCCTACCGCCTGCTCAACCCCACCGGCGAGGATTACACCTGGTGGAGCAACCGCGGCGCCGCCCGTGCGAACAACGTCGGCTGGCGTATCGACTACCAGTTCATCACTCCGGGCCTGCGCGACAAACTGCGTAGCTGTTCGATCTACCGCGACGAGCGCTTCTCCGACCACGCCCCGTTCACCGTGGACTACGACCTGTGACCGAGGCCGCCAAGCCGCGCCGACCGTGGCAGCAGGTGTTGTCCAACCTGAGCCAGCGCAAGGTGCTGGCGATGCTGCTGCTCGGTTTCAGTTCGGGCCTGCCCATCTATCTGGTGGGCAACACGCTCGGCTTCTGGATGCGCAAGGAAGGCATCGAGCTGAGCACGATCGGTTTCCTGTCATGGGTCGGGCTGGCCTACACCATGAAGTTCCTGTGGGCGCCGATCGTCGACAAGACCGACGTGCCTCTGTTCGGTCGTTTTGGCCGCCGCCGCGGCTGGATGCTGCTGTCGCAGCTGGTCGTAGTGGTGGGCCTTGTCGGCATGGCGCTGGTCCAGCCCAAGGGCGGCCAGATCCAGTTCCTGGGCATCGCCTGGCAGCACATCGTCGTGTTCGGCGTAATGGCCGTGATCGTGGCGTTTGCTTCGGCCACCCAGGACATCGTCATCGATGCCTGGCGCATTGAAAGTGCTGACAACAGCGAGCAGCTTGGCCTGCTGACCTCATCCTCAGCATTGGGCTACCGCACTGCCTTGCTGGTCACCGATGCGCTGATCCTGATCATCGCGGCCCGTGTTGGCTGGCAGGTCTCCTACGAGATCATGGCCGTGCTGATGGCGCTTGGCGTGGTAGCCGTGGTCATGGCCCGTGAACCCGCGCGGGAAGTGGCTGCCGTGCAGGCACAGGCGACCTCCCTGTGGACGCCGCGCGGATTGTTCGACGCCGTGGCGGGGCCGTTCATCGCCTTCGTCCGCGAGCATCGCAGCGGCGCGATCCTGATCCTGGTGGCCATCAGCGTCTATCGCATGGCCGACTTCGTCATGGGGCCGATGGCCAACCCGTTCTACGTCGATCTTGGCCTGGACGAGGACACCGTTGGCGCGGTGCGTGGCTCGGTGGGCCTGGTCGCGACCTTCGTCGGCATTGCTGCGGCAGGCCTGGTCTCGGTTCGCTGGGGGGTGCTGGCGGCGCTGATGGTGGGTGCCGTGCTGGGGCCGGCCTCCAACCTGGCATTTGCCTGGCTGGCCTATTCGGGCCCGGACACGACCCATTTTGCCGTGGCCATGGCCATCGACAACTTCGCCAGCGGTTTCGCCGGTACGGCGCTGATCGCCTATATGTCCAGCCTGACCAGCATCGGATACACCGCAACCCAGTACGCGCTGCTGAGTTCGTTCTACGCGATGCCCGGCAAGGCGCTCAAGGGGCTCTCGGGGTGGTCGGTACAGACGCTCGCACAGGGCCGGACGCTGCTGGAAGGCTACGCGCTGTTCTTCGTCGGTACCGCGCTGGTGGCGATCCCGGTGGTGATCCTCTGCGCCCTGCTGATCCTGCAGCAGCGCCGTCGCCAGGCCGCCAGCGCCACCTGATTGCCTGCCCGCCCGGTCTGCGGGATCATCGCCCCCGACGCGCCGAGGGGGCGGTGCCTTGCGAACGGGGAAGTGAGCATGGCCGACGTTGTGCTGCGGGACCTGGACCCGCTGCTGCTGGAACGCATCCGACGTGTCGCGGTCGCCCGCGGCTGGACCCACGAACAGACCTGCGCCGCTTTGCTGGAGCAGGGCCTGTTCAGCAGTGAACTGGAAGTTCGCTCCGGCTTCGGCGATCCCGAAGTGGACGCGCTCTCCGACGCCATCGCCGCCCTGCAGGCCTTGCCCGCAGGGCAGGGCTTCGATTAGCGGCCGCGCCGCAATGCTGTAGAGCCGAGCCCACGCTCGGCTGCTCTTCGCCGGCCCACGCCAAGCCGAGCATGGCTCGGCTCCACAACGGCGCCTTACATGCGCCGATGACGCCACCTCACGCCAGGTGGATCGCCCCGAGGATCCGCGGCCCCTTGGCCCCGGTCACGCTCGGCAGGTTGCCGGCCAGCCCGTCCATCGTCCGCTGCGCCAGCCAGGCAAAGCCCATCGCCTCCACGTACTCCGGTTCCAGCCCGAGCACCGCGCTGGATTCCACCTGCACCCCCGGCAGCCGCGCCGCCAGCCGCTTCATCAGCTGCCGGTTGCGCACACCGCCGCCACAGACCAGCAGGCGCCGGGTCTGCGGCTGCTGCGTCAGCAGCGCATCGGCCACCGTCGCCACGGTCAGCTCCAGCAGGGTGGCCTGCACATCGGCCGCAGCGTATTGGCCTTCGCCCATGTGCGTCTCGGCCCACGCCAGGTGGAACTGCTCACGGCCGGTGCTCTTCGGCGGTGGCAGCGCGAACCACGGGTCCGAGCGCCAGCCGGCGAGCAGGCTTTCGTCCACCGCGCCGCTGGCGGCGTAGGCGCCGTCGGCATCGAAGGTGCGGCCGGTGTGGCGCTGGCACCAGGCATCCATCAACGCGTTGGCCGGGCCGGTATCGAAGCCACGCACCGCACCTTCGCGCGGGATCAGGGTCAGGTTGGCGATGCCGCCCAGGTTGAGCACCGCGCGGTCCTCATCGGCGGTGCCCAGCATGCCCAGGTGGAAGGCCGGCATCAGGGGTGCGCCATGGCCACCGGCCGCCACGTCGCGGCGGCGGAAGTCGGACACCGTGGTGATTCCGGTCAGCTCCGCGATGCGGTTGCCATCGCCCAACTGGACGGTGAAGGCGGGGTCGGCCAGCGGGCGATGGCGCACGGTCTGGCCGTGCGAGCCGATCGCGCGCACCTGGCTGCGATCCACGCCGGCCTCGGCCAGCAGCTGGTTGGCGGCTTCGGCGAAGTTGATCGCGATCCGCGCATCCAGCTCGCCCAGCTCCTCCAGCGAGTCCAGCGGGCCGCCCTCACCCAGCGCCACCAGCCGCGTACGCAGCACCGGCTCCCAGCGGGCGGTCAGCGCGTGCACGAAGCGGCAGCCGCCGCCGGCGGGGAACTGCACCAGCGCGGCATCGATGCCGTCGGCGCTGGTGCCCGACATCAGGCCAAGGTACAGGGGGACGTCAGCGTCGGCAGTCGTGTTCATGGCGGGCATAAAAAAAGGACGCGGCAAGCTTGTGCTGCCGCGTCCTTCTTCGTCAACGCAGGGGCTCAGCCGCGCTTGCGGCCGGTGCTGCTCTTGTCCTTGGCGCTGGCCACCTCGGGGGCGGCCTCGTCGCGGCTGGTCGGTGCTGGGCTGGCATCGGCGTAGATCAGCTTTTCCATGCCCTGGATGCGGGCCATCGCCGGCGCGGTCTGCGCGCGGAAGGCGACCAGCTCGGCGCCCTTCAGCGGCTCCGGCGGCGGCATGGTCACGGTCAGCGGGTTGCGGTGCTCGCCGTTGACGCGGAATTCGTAGTGCAGATGCGGGCCGGTGGCCAGGCCGGTCGAGCCGACATAGCCGATCACCGTGCCCTGGGCCACGCGCTGGCCGGTCTTGATGTTCGCAAAGCGCGACATGTGCCCGTACAGAGTGGTGTGGCCGCGGCCGTGGTCGAGGATCACCACATTGCCGTAGCCGCGCTGCACGCCCGCGAACTGCACGCGGGCATCGCCGGCGGCCATGATCGGGGTGCCGGTGCGCGCGGCGTAGTCCACGCCCTTGTGCATGCGCATCTTGCCCAGCACCGGGTGCTTGCGCGCGCCAAAGGTCGAGCTCAAGCGTGCGAAGGGGATCGGCATGCGGATGAAGCTCTTCTTCAGCGAACGGCCGTTGATGTCGTAGTAATCGGACTTGCCGTTGCGGTCGAAGCGGAAGCCGGAATAGGTCTTGCCACCGGTGGTGAAGGTCGCCGCCAGGATCTTGCTGGTGTCCACCTTCTCGCCTTCGCGCCAGGTTTCATCCATCACCACGCTGAAGCGGTCGCCCGGCTGCAGGTCCTTCGAGAAGTCGATGTCGTACTTGAAGATGTCGTCGGTCATCGTCGCGATCGCTGACGGCGACAGCCCGGCGCGGCGGGCCGCGGCATACAGCGAACTGGTGATCTCGCCGCTGGTGACCACGGTGCGCGTGGAGGTCTCGCGCTGGGTCACCTTCTCCTTGATGTCGTCGCCGGTCAGGCTCAGTTCCACCCGGTTGTCGGCATCGCGGTCGAAGCGGATGCTGCGCAGGTCACCGGACAGCGGCATGTCGAAGGCGATCTCGGCACCCGGGCGCAGCTTGGTCAGCGCCTCACGCGCGCCCGGGTGGTCCAGTACCCGGTGCAGGGTGGTGGCCGGGATGCCGGCCTTGTCGAACAGGTCGCTCAGGGTCTGGCCGCGCTGCACGCGCAGCACCTGCCAGCTGTCACCGGGCACCTGCTGCTGGCGGGCCATGGTCAGCGGCGGCAACGGCAGCGCCAGGCTGGTATGGCTGTCGGCGAAGGGGGCGTCGATGGTGTGCGAGAAACCGGGGACGATGGTCGCCACAAGGGCGCCGATGGTCGCGAACAGGCTGGCGTGCATCCAATGGCGGCGGGTCCAGCGCTCATTGAAGGCGGCGGGAAGATGTTGCCTGAGCTTCCGATGCAGGGCGTTGTCGTGCAGGACGTGGAGGCGTTCCTGGAAGCGCTGCTTGCGTGCGCGCCCTTGTTCGGAGTTGTGCATCGGCGGTTTTTCCTGGCAGCCCGGGAGCGCGGGCCTGATCGCCGGTTACCATAGACACCTGAGAAAACCGCGTCAAACCCTTGTGCCCATTGGCTTTTGTGAAGCCAATCGGGTTAACTTTGCTTTAACACCCCACACAAGAATCGGCGTTGCCGGGAGTAGTCACGTGTCCTCGATTGAAGAAGCCCTTGCCCTGATCGGCCGCGGTGCCGACGAGATCCTCAAGCTCGAGGATCTGCGTGCGCGCCTGCAGGAAGGCCGTCCGCTGCGGATCAAGGCCGGCTTCGACCCCACCGCGCCCGACCTGCACCTGGGCCATACGGTACTGCTGAACAAGATGCGCCAGTTCCAGGACCTCGGCCACCAGGTCGTTTTCCTGATCGGCGACTTCACCGGCATGATCGGCGACCCGTCCGGCAAGAGCCTGACCCGCAAGCCGCTCAGCCGCGAGGATGTGCTGGCCAACGCCCGTACCTATGAGGAGCAGGTGTTCAAGGTGCTGGACCGCAGCCGTACCGAAGTCCGCTTCAACTCGGAGTGGTTCGGCAAGATGGGCGCGGCGGACATGATCCGCCTGGCCGGCCAGCACACCGTGGCGCGCATGCTCGAGCGCGATGACTTCGCCAAGCGCTACGCCGCCCAGCAGTCCATCGCCATCCACGAGTTCCTGTACCCGCTGGTGCAGGGCTACGACTCGGTGGCCCTGGAGGCCGACGTCGAGCTGGGCGGTACCGACCAGAAGTTCAACCTGCTGATGGGCCGTGGCCTGCAGGAACATCACGGCCAGAAGCCGCAGGTGGTGCTGACCATGCCGCTGCTGGAAGGCCTGGACGGCGTCAACAAGATGTCCAAGTCGCTGGGCAACTACATTGGCATCAGCGAGCCGGCCATCGACATCGTCACCAAGACCATGAAGGTGGACGACACCCTGATGTGGCGCTGGATCGAGCTGCTGTCCTTCGACATCAGCCAGGCCGAAGCCGTGCAACTGCGCGAGCAGGTGGCCACTGGCGGCCTGAACCCGCGTGTGGTCAAGCTGCGCCTGGCGCGTGAACTGGCGACCCGCTTCCACGACGCTGCGGCGGCCGAGCAGGCGATCGCGGGCTGGGAAGCGGCGGTAACCGGGCAGGGTGACATCACCCAGCTGCCGTTGCAGGACGTGGCGATCCCGGCCGAAGGCCTGCGCATCGCCGCACTGCTGACCGCGGCCGGGCTGACCCCGAGTAATTCCGAAGCCAACCGCAAGCTCAAGGAGCGGGCGGTGAAAGTGGACGGCGAAGTGGTGGAAGATGGCCAGCAGGTGCTGCAGCCGGGCTTCGAAGGCCTGCTGCAGGTCGGCAAGCGCACCTTCGCCCGCGTGCGCCTGGTCGCTGGCTGACACCAGGGAAGGGCCGGCGCAGCCGGCCCTTCCTTGATGCTCTTGTAGAGCCAAGCCCGCGCTTGGCTTGCTCTTCGAGCGGTCCTCCCCCAGCGCGACGGCTGAACAGATGCAACATCCGGTGAAAAAAGTCGCCACACCCCCTTCACAAATGATGGGAATAGGGACATACTTCTCCTCCCCCGTCGCAGGGGTCGCCACCAAGGGGCTTCAGCGACATCAGGGCGCCCACCACCGCCGAACGAGATGATCGAACGAAGGTGTTGACGGACTGAAAAAGTCTGGCATAATGGGCGGCTCGCTACGAAGGAAACTTCGCAGCACACGGGAACGGCGCTGAGGCCGCTTCCCCGGATCTTTGAAAGTATGCGCAGGTATCTTGTGAAGGCGCCTGCAGGAGGGATGATTGTCCATCTTGCAGACGTTTGATCAAGCAACTATTAATTGTTTTAAAGCAAGCGATACGTTGCCAGAATCATTCATCTGCAGCTTTAAATTTT
>NZ_LLXT01000136.1 GCF_001431625.1 Stenotrophomonas geniculata ATCC 19374 = JCM 13324 | reverse complement strand
TACATGGACGTACTTGCAGCGGCCCCCAGACAATCCGCCCGCCCGGCCCAATCACATGATCCCGCTTCCACGAACCACCACCGCAGAGGAGGCTCAGCCCGGTGGCCGGAAAACCTCAATACCCCGCCGCCTGCCCATCCTTGCGGCTCTCCGACGCGCCGTAATACACGCCCGTCTCCGGATCACGCATGATCGCCTGGTACCCGCCATACGGGCCGTCGGCGAACACGATGCGATGTCCCTTGCGCATCAGCGCGCGCACCGTTTCATACGGGAAGCCGGTTTCCAGATTCACTTCGCCGCCGTCGGTCATCGCCGTGGCCTGCCCGGTCGGTTCCGTTGAACCTTCGTGCTGGATGCGCGGCGCATCGCCGGCTTCCTGCAGGTTCATCCCGAAGTCCACCAGGTTCATCACGATCTGCGCGTGGCCCTGCGGCTGCATCGCGCCGCCCATCACGCCGAAGCTGGCGTACGGCTTGCCACCCTTGGTGATGAAGGCCGGAATGATGGTCTGGAACGGGCGCTTGCCCGGCGCATAACCGTTGGGATGATTCTTCTGCAACACGAACATCTCGCCACGGTCCTGCAGGATGAAGCCCAGCCCCGGCGGCGCCATGCCACTGCCCATGCCGCGGTAGTTGGACTGGATCAGCGACACCATCATGCCGTCGGCATCGGCCACGGTCATGTAGATCGTGTCGCCCTCCTCCAGCTGCTTCGGCGTGCCCGGCTGCACTTCCTTCAACGCCTTGTCCATCGAGATCAGCGCGCGGCGCTGCGCGGCGTACTCCTTGGAGATCAGCTTCTGCACAGGTGCCGGCTGGAATGCCATGTCGGCGTAGAAGCGTGCACGGTCGGCGAAGGCCAGCTTCTTCGCTTCAACGAACAGGTGCACATGCTCCGGTGAACCGAACGGGATCTTCGAGAAGTCGTAGCCTTCCAGCACGTTGAGTATCTGCAGCGCGGCAATGCCCTGGCTGTTCGGCGGCAGCTCCCACACGTCGTAGCCACGGTAGTTGCTGCTGACGGGCTCGACCCATTCACCATGGTGGTCGGCCATGTCCTGGTAACTCAGGTAGCCACCGTTGGCCTTGAAGTAGTCGCCGATGGTGCGGGCGATGTCCCCCTTGTAGAAGGCGTCGCGGCCGCCGTCGGCGATCTTCTGCAGGGTGCTGGCCAGGTTCGGGTTCTTCCACATCTCGCCCTTGCGCGGGGCATGGCCGTTGATCGTGAACTGCTCCTTGAAGCCCGGGTACTGCGACAACTTCGGCACCGAGCGGTCCCAGTAGTACGCGATCACTTCGGCCACCGGGTGCCCTTCGCGGGCATAGCGGATGGCCGGCGCGAGGTTGTCGGCCATTGGCTTGCGGCCGAAGCGTTCGTGCAGCGCGAACCAGCCATCGACCGCGCCGGGCACCGACACCGGCAGCGGGCCGGTGGCCGGAATGTCCTTCAGGCCACGGCGCTGGAACTCGGCCAGGGTGAGCGATTTCGGCGAGCGGCCCGAGCCGTTGTAGCCATAGAGCTTCTGCGTCTTCGGGTCCCAGACGATGGCGAACAGGTCGCCGCCGATGCCGTTGCCGGTGGGCTCCATCAGGCCGAGCGCGGCGTTGGCGGCAATCGCAGCGTCCACTGCCGAACCGCCGCCCTTCATCACGTCCAGCGCGATCTGGGTGGCCAGCGGCTGCGACGTGGCGGCCATCGCGTGCGGGGCGATCACCTCCGAACGGGTGGCGAAGGTCTGGCCGGTAATGCGGTCGGCGGCGAAGGACAGTGCAGGCATGGCGGCGAGCACGGCGGTGGCGAGCAGGGAACGGGCAAGGCGTCGGGACACGGTCGGGTTCCGATGGAAGGGTGGTGCTCCGATCTTCGCCGCTGCGGCCTTCACGCGGTATCGGGCAGAGGTCATGGGCGATGGTCTTTCGGTGGGTGCGGACCCAGGCCCGCACCCACCAAGGCGAAAACAGCCCGGATTCCGCGCAGAAACCGCTCTGAAAGGAGTGAATTCGGGTTCATCGAAAAACTTTCAGCGGCAACCATCCTTGTGCCGCAAGCGATTGCGCTGGATGCGCCGGAAACCGATAGAAAATCCGTCGCGAGGGTTGACAGCGCCGAAATGGCTGTGTTTCTCTCGATCACATGTTGCATCACAACACGCCACCGCGACCCCACATCGAAGCCGCCGACATCGGCGCCGCCTCGCTGCGTTCGATTCTTGTGCTCGTACTTATTACCCAGCCAACAGGTGCGGGACGAGCCAGCGTGTAAGCAACAAACACACCGGAACTCATCAAAACCCGCACCCGCCCAGGTGCGGGTTTTTTCATTTCAGGACCTGGTTTCAGACGCAACCACCATGAACAACGCCAACTTCAAAACCTGGACCAGCACCGCCACGACGCCTCGTAGCGGCTGTGCCTGTGCGACGCATGGCGCCTCCTCCACCGCTTTCCCCTGACCGGCCGGCACGTCACCTTCGACGACCGGCCGTTCTTTTTTCTTCCCACCGCAAGGAACCTCCCCCATGAGCACCAACGACCTGCCCCAGACCAAGATCGCCGTCATCGGCTACGGCAGCCAGGGCCGCGCCCACGCACTGAACCTGCGCGAATCCGGCTTCGACGTGGTGGTAGGCCTGCGTCCGGGCGGCCCGACCGAGGTCAAGGCACAGGCCGATGGCTTCACCGTCAAGGCCCCGGCCGATGCAGTGAAGGATGCCGACCTGGTTGCCGTGCTGACCCCGGACATGGTGCAGAAGAAGCTGTACGACGACGTGCTGGCGCCGAACATGAAGCAGGGTGCGGTGCTGTTGTTCGCGCACGGCCTGAACGTTCATTTCGACATGATCAAGCCGCGTGACGATCTCGACGTGGTACTGGTCGCACCGAAGGGCCCGGGCGCGCTGGTCCGCCGCGAGTATGAAATCGGCCGTGGCGTGCCGTGCATCTGGGCGGTCTACCAGGACAAGAGCGGCAAGGCGGCTGAGTACGCCCTGGCCTATGCAGCCGGCCTCGGCGGCGCCCGCGCCAACCTGATCCAGACCACTTTCAAGGAAGAAACCGAGACCGATCTGTTCGGTGAGCAGGCGGTGCTGTGTGGCGGCGCCTCGGCGCTGGTGCAGGCCGGTTTCGAGACCCTGGTCGAAGCCGGCTACCAGCCGGAGATCGCCTATTACGAAGTACTGCACGAACTGAAGCTGATCGTGGACCTGTTCTACGAAGGTGGCATCTCGCGCATGCTGGAATTCATCTCCGAAACCGCGCAGTACGGCGACTACGTCAGCGGCCCGCGCGTGATCGATGCCGGCACCAAGGCACGCATGAAGGAAGTGCTGAAGGACATCCAGGACGGTACCTTCACCAAGAACTGGGTGGCCGAGTACGAAGCGGGCCTGCCGAACTACAACAAGTTCAAGCAGGCCGACCTGGAACACCCGATCGAGAAGGTAGGCAAGGAACTGCGCGCCAAGATGGTCTGGTTGCAAGGTCAAGCCGCGTAACAACGCGGCACCCCCACCCGCTCTGCAAGGTCCCCCATGAACTCTCCCACACACCGCAGCGCGCCGCCCAACGGCGCGCGCTGGCTGACCCAGGCGCTGGAGGCCGAGGGCGTCCGCACGCTGTTCGGCTATCCCGGCGGCACCATCATGCCGTTCTACGACGCGCTGGTGGATTCGTCGCTGAAGCACATCCTGGTGCGCCACGAGCAGGGTGCAGCGCTGGCGGCCAATGGCTTCGCCCGCGCCAGCGGCCAGGTCGGCGTCTGCGTGGCCACCTCCGGCCCCGGCGCCTCGAATCTGGTCACCGGCATTGCCGACGCGATGCTGGATTCGGTGCCGATGGTCTGCATCACCGGCCAGGTCGGCACGCCGCTGCTGGGCACCGACGCCTTCCAGGAACTGGATGTGTTCGGCCTGACGATGCCGATCGTCAAGCACAGCTGGCTGGTGCGCAGCGTCGATGATCTGCCGCGCGTGGTGGCCGATGCCTTCCGCATCGCCCGCGAGGGCCGTCCCGGCCCGGTGCTGATCGACCTGCCCAAGGATGTGCAGCTGGCCGATGCCAGCCATCTGCCGGTGCATGTGCCCAGCAGCGTCGAACCGCCGCCGGCGCCGGCCGAGGCCGCCATCGCCGAGGCGATCGCCGCACTGGCGGCGGCCGAGAAGCCGGTGGTCTACGCCGGTGGCGGCATCGCGCTGGGTGATGCGGTGCAGGACCTGCGCGACTTCGTCGAGGCCAGCGCCATCCCCACGGTGATGACCCTGCGTGGCCTGGGTGCGCTGCCGGCCAGCCATCCGCAGTCGCTGGGCATGCTGGGCATGCATGGCACCCGCGCGGCCAACATGGCCGTGCAGGAAAGCGACCTGCTGCTGGTGCTGGGGGCGCGCTTCGATGACCGCGCCACCGGCAAGCTGGCCGAGTTCGCGCCATTCGCCCGCGTCGTCCACATCGATGCGGACGCTTACGAGATCTCCAAGCTGCGCAGCGCCGACGTCGCCGTGCCTGGCAATGTCGGCCATGCCATCCGTGCCCTGCGTGCGGCCTTCCCCTCCCCCAGGGCCCACCAGGATGCATGGCGCAAGCGTTGCGCGCAGCACCGCGATCGCTTCGCCGCCCGCTACGATGCACCCGGCCAGCACATCTACGCGCCGGCGTTGCTGAAGCGCCTGAGCGAGCTGGCCCCGGCCGATGCGGTGATCGCCTGCGATGTCGGCCAGCACCAGATGTGGGTGGCCCAGCACTGCCGCTTCAACCACCCGCGCAACCACCTGACCAGCGGCGCGCTGGGCACCATGGGCTTCGGCCTGCCGGCGGCGATGGGCGCGCAGTTCGCCTGCCCCGACCGCACCGTGGTGCTGGTGTCCGGCGATGGCAGCTTCATGATGAACGTGCAGGAGCTGGCGACCATCGCCCGCTGCCGCCTGCCGGTGAAGATCGTGCTGCTGGACAACAGTTCGCTGGGCATGGTGCGGCAGTGGCAGGAGCTGTTCTTCGCCGAGCGTTACAGCGAAATCGACCTGTCCGACAACCCGGACTTCGTGGCATTGGCGCAGGTGTTCGGCATCGCCGCCACCCGCGTCGACAACCGCGACGACGTGGAAGGCGGCCTGGCCGCGTTGCTGGCCGAACCGGGCCCGGCACTGCTGCACGTGGCCATCGATGCACGCGCCAACGTGTGGCCGCTGGTGCCGCCGAACACCGCCAACAGCACGATGCTGGAAAGCAACCCCGCCCATGCCCGCCAGGAGACCCCCAATGCAATACCGGCTTGACCTGGTGCTGCACCCGGCCGAAGGCGCGCTGCTGCGCGTGATCGGCATGGCCGAGCGTCGCGGCTTCGCGCCGCGTGCGATCAGCGGTGCGCCGGTGGCCGCCGACGATGGCCGCTGGCACCTGCAGCTGGTGGTGGATGGCCAGCGCCCGGCGGAAACGCTGTGCCGGCAGATCGAGAAGATCTACGACTGCGTGTCCGTACAGGTCACCGCCGTGGAAGGAGTATCGCCATGAACACCCGTACCGTAGCGACCACGGTGCCGGTACGGAGGCGTCTTCTTCGTCGCCCGTGCCCGCACGCGGCGGTCTTCGGCACCGCGCTGGTGGCCCATGCCGGCCGCTGATGCCAGCCAGGAAAGCGATGTCGGCGACGTAAGCGTTGCCGACGTTCTGGCCGCGCAGGCCCGCCTGCGCCGCTTCCTGCCGCCCACCCCGCTGCACCATGCCGAGCGCTTCGGCACCTGGCTGAAGCTGGAGAACCTGCAGCGCACCGGTTCCTACAAGGTGCGCGGCGCCTTGAACGCTCTGCTGGCCGGCCGCGAACGCGGCGACACCCGTCCGGTGATCTGCGCCTCGGCCGGCAACCACGCCCAAGGCGTGGCCTGGGCCGCCTACCGTCTGGACGTACCGGCCATCACGGTGATGCCGCATGGCGCGCCGGCGACCAAGATCGCCGGCGTCGCCCATTGGGGCGCCACCGTGCGCCAGCACGGCAACAGCTACGACGAGGCCTACGCCTTCGCGGTCGAACTGGCGCGGCGCCACGGCTACCGCTTCCTGTCCGCGTTCGATGATGCCGACGTGATCGCCGGCCAGGGCACGGTCGGCATCGAACTGGCCGCGCATGCCCCTGACGTGGTGATCGTGCCGATCGGCGGCGGTGGACTGGCCTCCGGCGTGGCCCTGGCGCTGAAATCACAGGGCGTGCGCGTGGTTGGTGCGCAGGTGGAAGGCGTTGACTCGATGGCGCGCGCGATCCGTGGCGATGTCCGTGAGATTGCCCCCGTCGCCTCGCTGGCCGATGGCGTGCGAGTGAAGATCCCCGGCTTCCTGACCCGCCGCCTGTGCACATCGCTGCTGGACGACGTGGTGATCGTGCGCGAAGCCGAGCTGCGCGAAACCCTGGTGCGGCTGGCGCTGGAAGAACACATCATCGCCGAGGGCGCCGGCGCGCTGGCGCTGGCTGCCGGCCGCCGCGTCGCCGGCCGCCGCAAGTGCGCGGTGGTGTCCGGCGGCAACATCGATGCCGGCGTACTGGCCGGCCTGCTCACCGACATCCGGCCGCGCCCGCCACGCAAGCCGCGGCGACGGCGCAGCGAAACACCCCGCTCGCCCGCCAGGGCCAGCGCGCCGTCCTCCCCCACCTCTCCCCCTTCCCACCTGCAAGCCGCAACGCCCGCTGTCGAGGAGATTTCCCTGTGACCACCATCGAACGAATTACCACCCCGCGCATCCGCATCTTCGACACCACCCTGCGTGACGGTGAGCAGTCCCCCGGCTGCAGCATGAGCCCGCCGCAGAAGCTGGTGATGGCGCGTGCGCTGGACGAACTGGGCGTGGACATCATCGAGACCGGCTTCCCGGCCAGCTCGCAGTCCGACCGCGAGGCAATGGCGCTGATCGGCCGCGAACTGCGCCGCCCGAGCCTGAGCCTGGCGGTGCTGTCGCGCTGCCTGCAGGCCGACATCGAAACTTCCGCACGGGCCCTGGAAGCGGCCGCCAATCCGCGCCTGCACGTGTTCCTGTCGACCAGCCCGCTGCATCGCGAGCACAAGCTGCGGATGACCCGCGAGCAGGTCCTGGAGTCGGTACGCAAGCACGTAGCGCTGGCGCGTTCCTACATCGACGATGTCGAATTCTCGGCCGAGGATGCCACCCGTACCGAGCTGGATTACCTGATCGAGGTCTCGCGCGTAGCGATCGCCGCCGGCGCCACCACCATCAACCTGCCCGACACCGTCGGCTTCACTACGCCGGAAGAAATCCGCGCGATGTTCCAGCAGGTCATCGCCGGCGTCGCCGATGTACCGAACGCCGCCAATGTGATCTTCAGCGCGC
Source organism: Stenotrophomonas geniculata ATCC 19374 = JCM 13324 (assembly GCF_001431625.1). Taxonomy (GTDB): domain Bacteria; phylum Pseudomonadota; class Gammaproteobacteria; order Xanthomonadales; family Xanthomonadaceae; genus Stenotrophomonas; species Stenotrophomonas geniculata. Next base: position 83,453 of record NZ_LLXT01000136.1, on the reverse strand, counting down.
ACTGCCACAATGATCTGGGCCTGGCCGTGGCCAACTCGCTGGCCGCCATCGAAGGCGGCGCGCGCCAGGTCGAGTGCACCGTCAACGGCATCGGCGAGCGCGCCGGCAACTGTTCGCTGGAAGAGATCGCCATGGTGCTGAAGGTACGCCAGGCCTTCTACGAGCAGGACAGTTCGATCAACACCCCGCGCATCGTCGGCACCTCGCAGTTGCTGCAGCGCCTGGTCGGCATGCCGGTACAGCGCAACAAGGCCATCGTCGGCGCCAACGCGTTCGCCCACGAATCGGGCATCCACCAGCACGGCATGCTGCGCCATCGCGGTACCTACGAAATCATGCGCCCGGAAGACGTGGGTTGGGAGGACTCGCAGATGGTGCTGGGCCGCCACAGTGGCCGCGCCGCTGTTGAAGCGCGCCTGCGTGCGCTGGGCTTCTGGCTGGACGAAGACGAACTGAAACTGGTGTTCGAGCAGTTCAAGGGCCTGTGCGAACAGCAGCGCGTGGTCACCGATGCCGACCTGCAGACGTTGATGCAGGGCGGCTCCAACGCGCAGGGCTACCGCCTGGCCTCCATGACCATCAGCGATGTCGGCAGCCGCGCCAACGCGCTGGTCGAACTGTCCGACCCGGACGGCAACCGCGTGGCCGAGACCGCGCAGGGCGATGGCCCGGTCGATGCGCTGTTCGGCGCGCTGTCGGCCGCTACCGGCGTGCAGCTGATGCTGGACAGCTACCACGTGCACAGCGTCGGCATCGGCGCCGATGCGCGCGGTGAGGCCAACCTGAGCGTGCGCCACGAAGGCGTGGAGTACGACGGCACCGGCACCAGCAAGGACATCATCGAAGCCTCCGCGCTGGCCTGGCTGGATGTGGCCAACCGCCTGCTGCGCCAGCGCCAGGCCACCGCCCACAACAGCACCGACGTTCCCACCCCTGCCACCGCCTGAGGAACCCGCCATGAGCGCCTTCGACACCTTCACCCCGGCCAGCGCCGCTGGCCAGCAGTGGAACGCCCAGGACTATGCGATCGACGCCGGCTTCGTCCCGCTGCTCGGCGGCGCGGTCTCGCGCCTGCTCGACCCGCGCGCCGGTGAGCGCATCCTCGACCTGGGCTGTGGCGATGGCGTGCTCAGCACCGAACTGGCCCTGAGCGGCGCACGCATCCACGGCGTGGATGCCTCGCCGGAACTGGTGATCGCCGCCCGCGCGCGCGGTGTCGATGCCCAGGTGATGGACGGCCACGCACTGTCGTTCGACAGCGAGTTCGATGCCGTGTTCAGCAACGCGGCACTGCATTGGATGGGCACCCCGGACCGCGTGCTGGAAGGCGTACGCCGCGCGCTGCGCCCCGGTGGCCGCTTCGTCGCCGAGTTCGGCGGCCATGGCAACGTGGCCACGATCATCGCGGCCGTGCAGGCCGCACGCGTGGCGCACGGCCATGGCGCCAGCGCCTTCCAGTGGTACTTCCCGACGGCCGATGCCTACGCCGACCGCCTGCGCCAGCATGGCTTCCAGGTGCAGCTGATCGAGTGCACGCCGCGCCCAACGGCATTGCCGACCGGCGTGGCCGGCTGGCTGCGCGTCTTCGCCGCGCCGCTGCTGGACGACCTGCCAGCCGAGGCACGCGCTACGGTGCGCGAGGCCGCCACCGCGCTGCTGGCCGAGCTGCCGCGCAATGCCGCCGGCCAGGCGCTGGCGGACTACGTGCGGCTGCGCGTGCTCGCCCGCCGTCGCTGACTTGACCGTTCCGCTTTCTTTACTGATGTTCGCTATTTCGTACCTCTGCCAGGCATACGCATGACTTCCGCACCCCGCACCCTGTACGACAAACTGTGGGACGCCCACGTGGTGGTTCCCGAATCCGACAGCGCGCCCGCCGTGCTGTACATCGACCTGCACCTGATCCACGAGGTGACCTCGCCGCAGGCGTTCACCGAGCTGCGCGAGCGCGGCTTGTCGCCGCGCCGCCCGGACCGCACCAAGGCGACGATGGACCACTCCACGCCGACCCTGCCGGCCGCCGCTGACGGCACGCTGCCCTATGCCAGCGCCGCCTCCGAGGCACAGGTCGCCACGCTGGCGCGCAACTGCGCCGAGCATGGCATCGAGCTGTTCGACATGGCCTCGGACAACCGCGGCATCGTCCACGTGATCGCGCCGGAACAGGGCTTCACCCAGCCGGGCATGACCATCGTCTGCGGCGACAGTCACACCTCCACCCATGGTGCGTTCGGTTCGCTGGCCTTCGGCATCGGCACCAGCGAAGTGGGCCACGTACTGGCCACGCAGTGCCTGCTGCAGCGCAAGGCCAAGACCTTTGCCATCACCGTTGATGGCCCATTGGCGCCAGGCGTCGGTGCCAAGGACGTGGTGCTGCACATCATCGGCGTGATCGGCGTCAACGGTGGCACCGGCCATGTGATCGAGTTCCGTGGCAGCACCATCGAAGCCATGGACATGGAACAGCGCATGACCCTGTGCAACATGTCGATCGAAGCGGGTGCACGTGCCGGCATGGTGGCACCGGACCAGGTCACCTTCGACTTCGTCGCCCGCACGCCGCGCGGCCCCAAGGGCGCCGACTTCGACGCTGCCGTGGCGCGCTGGCAGCAGCTGCGCAGCGATGACGGCGCACGCTTCGACAGCGAAGTGCACATCCACGCCGCCGACATCCGCCCGACCCTGACCTGGGGCACCCATCCGGGCACGGCCATCGCAGTGGACGCGCCGATTCCGGCGGCCAACGATGCCGCCGCACAGAAGGGCCTGGACTACATGCACTTCCAGGCGGGCAAGGCGCTGGCCGGTACGCCGGTGGACGTGGTGTTCGTCGGTTCGTGCACCAATGGCCGCCTGAGCGACATGCGCGAAGTCGCGCAGGTCCTGCGCGGCCGCCGCGTCGCCGACCGCGTGCGCATGCTGGTGGTGCCGGGCTCGGAGATCGTCAAGCGCGAGGCCGAGGCCGAAGGCATCCACGAAATCGTGCGCGCGGCCGGTGCCGAGTGGCGCGAGCCGGGCTGCTCGATGTGCATCGCCATGAACGGCGATCTGGTCGCACCCGGCCAGCTGGCCGTGAGCACCAGCAACCGCAATTTCGAAGGCCGCCAGGGCCCCGGTTCGCGCACGCTGCTGGCGTCGCCGATGAGCGCGGCGTGGGCCGCTGTGAACGGGCACGTTGCCGATACCCGCGAACTGTTCGCACAGGAGGTGGCGTGATGGCCGGTTTCCGTACCCTGACCTCGGCCAGTGTGGTGCTGCGCCAGACCAACATCGACACCGACCAGATCATCCCGGCGCGGTTCCTGTCCACCACCGAACGTGCCGGCCTGGGCCGCAACGCCTTCAATGACTGGCGCTGGCAGGCCGACGGTTCGCCGGTGGCTGACTTCGCCTTCAACCAGCCGCACAACGCCGGCCGCAGCATCCTGCTGGCGGGCCGCAACTTCGGCTGCGGTTCCTCGCGCGAGCATGCGCCGTGGGCACTGACCGACCTGGGCCTGCGTGCCATCGTCAGCAGCGAGATCGCAGATATCTTCCGCGGCAACGCGCTGAAGAACGGCCTGCTGCCGATCGTGCTGGACGAGGCAGATGTGCAGGCGCTGATGCAGCGCCCGGACGACGCGCTGACCATCGACGTGGCTGCGCGCGAACTGCGCACTCCGGATGGCCGCGTCTATTCCTTCCCGCTGGATGGCTTCTCGCAGACCTGCCTGCTGGAAGGTGTCGACCAGTTGGGGTATCTGTTGGGCCGTGTCCCTGAAATCGAACGTTACGAGAGTGAGCATGCACGCTGAAATTGTTGTCCTGCCCGGTGATGGCATCGGCCCGGAAGTGGCCGCCGCCGCGGTTGCTGTACTGAAGTCCGTCGCCGGACGCTTCAACCACACCTTCACCTTCAGCGAGCACGATATCGGTGGCATCGCCATCGACCGCCATGGCGAGCCGCTGCCGGCGTCGACCCTGGCCGCCTGCCAGGCCGCCAATGCGGTACTGCTGGGCGCCGTCGGCGGCCCGAAGTGGTCCGACCCGAACGCCAAGGTGCGCCCCGAACAGGGCCTGCTGGCGATCCGCAAGGCGCTGGGCCTGTACGCCAACCTGCGACCGGTGCGCACCCACGAAGCCGCGCTGCATGCCTCGCCGATCAAGGCCGAGCTGCTGCAGGGCGTGGACTTCGTGGTGGTGCGCGAGCTGACCGGGGGCATCTACTTCGGCGACAAGACCCGCGACGCCGACAGCGCCAGCGACCTGTGCCGCTACACCGTGGCCGAGATCGAACGCGTGCTGCGCAGTGCCTTCCGCCTGGCGCAGCAGCGTCGCGGCAAGGTCACCTCGGTGGACAAGGCCAACGTGCTGGAAACCTCGCGCCTGTGGCGTGACGTGGCCGCGCGCATCGGCCGCGAGGAGTTCCCGGACGTTGCCCTGGAGCACCAGCTGGTCGATTCGTTGGCCATGCACCTGCTGGCCAAGCCGCGCGAGTACGACGTGATCGTGACCGAGAACATGTTCGGCGACATCCTCACCGATGAAGCCTCGATGCTGGCCGGCTCGCTGGGCCTGCTGCCGTCGGCCTCGCTGGGTGAGCCGGGCGCGGTGGGCATCTACGAGCCCATCCACGGTTCGGCCCCGGACATCGCCGGCAAGGGCATCGCCAATCCGTACGCAACGATCTTCAGCGCGGCGATGCTGCTGCGCCATTCGCTGGCCCTGGAAGCCGAAGCCGCCGCGGTGGAAGCGGCCGTGCATGCGGTGCTGGACGATGGGGTGTTCACTGCCGACCTGGCCGCCAAGGGCCAGGCCGTGAGTACCGCCGCCGCCACGGATGCGGTGCTGGCCAAACTCAACTGATCCGATGGCGCCACTCCATGCGTGGCGCCTCTCCCTTTGGTCATTGTGCGCAGCCACCCATGGGGTGGCTCTACTGTAGATCCACGCCATGCGTGGCTGCATTACTTGGTGGTGTACCCACCATTGACCAGGATGGTCTGCCCGGTCATCCACCAGCCATCGGTGACCAGGAAGCGGATCCACGGCACGATATCGGTGATATCGGTCAGGCCGGTGCGGGTGAACGCCGACAGCGCCGCCGCGGTCTTGTGATACGCCTGCGCATCGGCGCTCTCGGCCGGGTAGAAGAACGGCGTGTCCATCGGACCAGGGCCGATCGCGGTCACCGAAATGCCGCGCTCACCGAACTCCTTCGACGCCGCGCGGGTGAAGTGCTCGACTGGCGCCTTGGTACCGGCGTAGCTGGAATAGAACGGCGTGTAGGCACCCAGCAATGAGGTGACCAGGGTGCAGATGCGACCACCGTCGTTGACGTGGCGGCCGGCTTCCTTGAGGAAGAAGAACGCCGCCTTGGCGTTGACCGCGCTCATCTCGTCGTACTCCGCTTCGCTGATGTCCAGCAGCGGTTTCTTCAATACCTTGCCGACCGTATTGATGGCGATGTCGGGACGGCCGACTGCGGCCACGGCATCGGCGAACAAGCGCTCCATCACTGCCGCCGAGGTCAGGTCCCCCTGCAGGGCCACCGCCTTGCTGCCGGCGGCCTGCACGGCGGCGACGGTCGCCTCTGCATCGGCCTGGGTGGCGGCGCTGTTGTAGTGGATGACGATGGCTTTGGCGCCCTGTGCAGCGAAGTCGCGGGCGATCAGGCCGCCCAGGTTCTTGGCGCCACCAGCGATCAGCACGGTCTTGCCCTTGAGGGAATGGTCGGTCATGGCTTCGGTCTCGGGGAGGAGGCTGCCCGGGGTGGCAACCCTGCCCTGACGACGATATCGTGCAGAAAAAGCGGATAAAGCCCGCCACATTGACTTAACTTTCCAGAGCCAGCGAACAATGGACCGGATCGATCGCTTCCGCATCTTCACCCGGGTGGTGGAGTGCGCCAGCTTCACCCGCGCCGCCGACCAGCTCGGCCTACCCCGCTCCACCGTCTCGGCAGCCATTGCGGAGCTGGAGCAGCGGCTCGGCACCCGCCTGCTGCAGCGCTCGACCCGCCGGGTGTCCACCACCCATGATGGCGACGTGTTCCATGCCCGCTGCCTGCGCCTGATCGCCGAAGTCGAAGACGCTGAATCGCTGTTCCGGCAGGACGACGCGCAACCGGTCGGTTTGCTGAAGATCGACGTGCCCAGTCGCATCGGCCGTCGCATCATCGCTCCGGCGCTGCCCGGGTTCTTCGCGCAGTATCCGCAGGTGGAAGTCGACCTGGGCATGACCGACCGCGCGGTGAACCTGATCGAAGACGGTTGCGATGCGGTGCTGCGGGTCGGTCAGCTGGGTGACTCCAGCCTGGTGGCGCGCACACTGGGACAACTCGACTTCGTCAACGTTGCCGCGCCGGCCTACCTGCGCGAGCATGGTGTACCGCAGCATCCTGCCGACCTGCAGCAGCACCGCGCGGTGAACTATGCGTCGCCGACCACGGCACGGGTGGAACCGTGGGAGTGGCAGGACGGCGGCCAGCTGCGCACGCTGCCGATGCCCGGCTGGGTGCGGGTGAACAGCGCCGAGGCGTCGATCGCGTGCTGCGTAGCCGGGCTGGGCTTGCTGCAGATTCCGCGCTACGACGTGCAGGCGGAACTGCAATCCGGCGAACTGGTGGAAGTGATGCCGCAGTATGTGGCGCAGCCGTTGCCGGTGACTCTGTTGCAACCGCATCGGCACCACCGTGCGCTGCGCGTACAGGTGTTCATCGAATGGCTGCTGCCGGTGCTGCGGAGCGGCCTGCAGCTGCAGTAGCTCCACGCCATGCGTGGATGCATGCATCCATGCCAACCAAGGTTGGCACCTACCAGAGGCGGTGGCCGTAGAACCCGGGGCGTTATGCCCCGGATTCGTCCGGCTTCACCCGGAACCACGCCGCGTACAGCGCCGGCAGGAATACCAGGGTCAGCACCGTGCCCACGATCAGGCCACCCATGATCGAAATCGCCATCGAGCCATAGAACGCACTGCGCGACAGCGGAATCATCGCCAGCACCGCCGCCAGCGCGGTCAGCACGATCGGGCGGAAACGGCGCACCGTGGCATCGATGATCGAATGCCAGCGATCATGCCCGGCATCGATATCCTGCTGGATCTGGTCGATCAGGATCACCGAGTTGCGCATGATCATCCCCGCCAGTGCAATCGTGCCCAGCAGCGCCACGAAGCCGAACGGCGCGCGGAACAGCAGCAGGAACAACGTCGCACCGATGATGCCCAGCGGCGCGGTTACCAGCACCATCGCCGCACGCGAGAAGCTGCGCAGCTGCAGCATCAGCAGCGTGGTCACCACCACCAGGAACAGCGGCATGCCGGCCTTGATCGAGTTCTGGCCACGGGCCGAATCCTCCACCGTACCGCCGGTCTCCAGCAGGTAGCCACTGGGCAGTTCAGCGCGGATCCCGTCCAGCGTCGGCAGGATCTGGTGCACTACGTCCAGCGGCTGCATGCCGTCGCTGATGTCGGCACGCACGGTCACCGTCGGCAACCGGTTGCGGTGCCAGATGATGCCGTCCTCAAAGCCATACTCCATCGTCGCCACCTGCGACAGCGTGATGCTGCCGCCGTTGGCGGTCGGCATCGACAGGCTGGACAGCAGCTCCAGCTGGTTGCGCTCATCGGCCGGGCCACGCAGCAGCATCTCGATCTGGCGGTTGCCTTCGCGGTACACGCTCACCGACTGCCCAGCCAGCGAACTGGACAGGAACTGGCTGACCTGGGCACTGCTCACGCCCAGCGCGCGGGCGCGCTCCTGGTCGATCACCAGCCGCACTACCTTGCTCGGCTCGCTCCAGTCCAGGTTCACGTTCATCACGTGTGGGTTCTCACGCACCTTGGCTTCGACCTGGCGCGCGATCGCCTGCACCTTCTCGATGTGCTCGCCGGAAATACGCATCTGCACCGGATAGCCGACCGGCGGGCCGTTCTCCAGGCGGGTCACGCGCATCTGCACGTCCGGGAACTTCGGAATCACTTCGTGCAGCAGCCAGTCACGGGTGCTTTCGCGCGATTTGATGTCCTTGGCCAGCACCACGAACTGGGCGAAGTTGGTGGCCGGCAGCTGCTGGTCCAGCGGCAGGTAGAAGCGCGGCGAACCGGTGCCCACGTAGGAGACGTAGTTGGCAATGCCCTCGCGGCTGGACAGCAGCTTCTCCAGCTTCTCGGCCTGGGCCTGGGTCGAGCGCAGCGACGCACCCTCGGCCAGCTCGATGTCCACCATCAATTCCGGCCGGGTCGAATCCGGGAAGAACTGCTGCGGCACGAAGCGGAACATCATCAGCGAGAACACGAACAGCGCGATGGTCGCGGCGATCACCCACCAGCGGTGACGCAGGCAGCCATCGAGGAAGCGACGGAAACTGCGGTAGAACGGGCGCTGGTACGGATCATGGTCATGCCCGTGCTGCGGCGGCGCGATCAGGTTGGCCAGCGCCGGGTAGCGGTCGGCCCACTGCTGGCGCTTGGCATGCCAGCGCGCGGACAGGCTGCCCGGCTTCGGCGGCTGCGGATTGAACAGGTCCGGCAGCATCTTGTCGCCCAGGTACGGGATGAACAGCACCGCCGCGATCCACGACACCACCAGCGCGATGGTCACCACCTGGAACAGCGAGCGGGTGTACTCACCGGTGCTCGATGCCGCGGTAGCGATCGGCAGGAAGCCGGCCGCCGTGATCAGCGTACCGGTCAGCATCGGGAACGCAGTTGATTCCCAGGCAAAACTGGCCGCGCGCAGGCGGTCGTAACCCTGTTCCATCTTGGTGGCCATCATCTCCACCGCGATGATCGCATCGTCCACCAGCAGGCCCAGCGCCAGCACCAGTGCGCCCAGCGAGATCTTGTGCAGGCCGATGTCGAAGTAGTGCATGACGAAGAACGTCATCGCCAGCACCAGCGGGATGGTCACGCCCACCACCAGACCGGTGCGCAGGCCCAGCGAGAAGAAGCTGACCAGCAGCACGATCACCACCGCCTCGGTCAGTACCTGCACGAACTCGCCGACCGACTCTTCCACCGACTGCGGCTGGTCGGACACCTTGCGCAGCTGCATGCCGGCCGGCAGGGTCTTCTGCAGGCGTTCGAACTCGGCATCGAGGTTGGCGCCGAGCTTGAGGATGTCACCGCCATCCTTCATCGCCACCGCCAGCCCAATCGCCTCTTCACCCATGAAGCGCATCTTCGGCGACGCGGGATCGGCGAAGCCACGCTTGACCTCGGCGATGTCGCCCAGGTGCACGGTGCGGTCACCGGCGCGGATCGGGAACTGGCGGATCGCTTCGATGTCGTTGAACTGGCCGGTCACGCGCAGCTGCACGCGATCGGTGGCGGTCTCGAAGAAGCTGGTGCCGGTCACCGCATTCTGGTCGGCCAGTGCCTGCTGCACCTGCTGCATCGACACGCCCAGCGTGGCCAGCCGGGTGTTGGACAGCTCGATCCACACCTTCTCGTCCTGCAGGCCGACCAGGTCGATCTTGCCGACGTCGGGCACGCGCTGCAGTTCCAGCTGGATGCGGTCGGCGTAGTCGCGCATCACCGCATAGTCGAAGCCCTTGCCGGTCAACGCATAGATGTTGCCGTAGGTATCGCCGAACTCATCGTTGAAGAACGGGCCGACGATCTCGCGCGGCAGCGTCGGGCGGATGTCACCCACGCGCTTGCGCACCTGGTACCAGAGGTCCGGAATCTGCCTGGAACGCAGGCTGTCGCGGGCCATGAAGATGACCTGCGATTCGCCCGGGCGCGAGTACGAGCGGATGAACTCGTACTCGCCGGTGTTCATCAACGCCTTCTCGATCGGCTCGGTCACCTGCCGCGAGACCTGCTCGGCGGTGGCGCCCGGCCATAGCGTGCGCACCACCATCGCCTTGAAGGTGAACGGCGGGTCTTCGGACTGGCCCAGATGCTTGTACGACCATGCGCCGATCAGCGCGAAGGCGAGCATCGCAAACAACACCAGCGGACGATTGGCCAGCGCCCACTCGGAAAGATTGAAGCGGCGCACCGGCTTACTCCTTGGCCTTGGCGGCAGCCGCCGGCGTAGCCGGCTTCAGCACCGGGCGGTTCTGACGATCCACCGCGATCACCGGCTGGCCGGCGCGCAGCAGGTGTCCGCCGGCAGCAACCACCCAGTCACCCGCGTTCACGCCGGACAGTACCGGCACCGTCTCGCTGCCAAACGCCCCAGTGGTGACCGCTGCGGCCTTCAGCGTACTGTTGGCCGGATCGACCACCCACACGCTGGCGGCACCGTTGGCACCGCGCTGCAGCGCGCCGAGCGGCAGCTGCAGGGTGCCGTGGCGGCCGGCGCTGCTGTAGACGCGTGCGCTCTGGCCCAGTTCGACATCGGCCAGCGCATCGGCGGCCAGGCTGACGCGGGTGGCATAGGTGCGTGCCTGCGGATCGGCGGCGGCCGCGATCTCGCGGATCGTGCCCGGCAGGCGCTGGCCCGGACGGTTCCACAACTCCACCTCGACCGGCTGACCCACCGCATAGTCGCGGATGGTGGCCTCGGGCAGGTCGATCAGCACTTCGCGGCCACCATCGGCGGCCAGGTTGAAGATGGTCTGTCCGGCGGACACCACCTGCCCAGCCTCGGCCTCGCGGCTGGCGATCACGCCGTCAGCCGGTGCGCGCAGCTGCGCGTAGTCGGCCTGGTTGCGCAGCACATCGAGGTTGGCGCGGGCAGCGTTGGCCTGGCCCTGCGCCGCTTTGAAGGCGGCGGACTGCTGGTCCAGCTGCGAACGGCTGACCAGTTGCTGGTCGGCCAGCACCTGGTAGCGCTTGAGGTCGTCGCGGGCACGCACCAGGTCGGCTTCAGCTGCGGCCAGCTGCGCCTGCGAAGCGCGGGCCTGCAATGCGAAGTCGGCTGCATCCAGCTCGGCCAGCACGTCGCCCTTCTTTACCCGCTGCCCGGCATCGACATGGCGCTTGACCAGGTTGCCGCCGACGCGGAACGACAGCGGGCTTTCCTGGCGGGCACGCACCGTTCCCGGGAACGCCGCCGGCGCCTGTCCGGCCTGTTCGCCGGGGTGAACCACCAGTACCGGCACGGCCGCCTGCGGCGCCTGTTCCTGTCCCGAACAGGCTGCCAGCGCAGCCACCCACACCATACCGCCCATCCAGCGCACGATCTTCATCGGTCAACGTCCTGAAAACGCAGGGTTGCAACAAGGGGGAGCCGCGACTGCCGGCCCAATTTAATAAACCGGCCGGTATAGTATAAATATCGAACCGCTTGGTCTAGTATTGTTGCGATGAGTTCTTCCACTTCCCGCAAGCCGTCGGCCAAGCCTGCTGCCAAGGCCGCCGGACCCGGGCGCCCCAAGGATCTGGGCAAGCGCGCGGCGATCCTTGAAGCAGCCAAGGTACTGTTCATCGAACAGGGCTATACCGGCGTGAGCATGGACGCCATTGCCGCCCAGGCCGGCGTCTCGAAGCTGACCGTGTACAGCCACTTCGGCGACAAGGAAACCCTGTTTTCCGAGGCCGTGCAGTCCAAGTGCATTGAAATGCTGCCCGATGCCCTGTTCGTGGCCGACGCGGACGGCCCGCTGCGCGACCAGCTGATCGGCATCGGACTGGCCTTCTTCGAACTGATCACCTCCGACGCGGCGATCTCGATCCAGCGCATGATGATGGCGCCGGAGACCGACGAACGCCTGCGCGAGCTGTTCTGGAAGGCAGGCCCGGAGCGCACCTGCGAGGCCCTGGCTGACTTCCTGCGGGCACGCGCCGAGCGCGGCGAACTGGACATCACCGACTATTCGCTGGCTGGCGAGCAGTTCCTGACCCTGGTCAAGGGCGAAGTGCACATGCATATGATGTGCGGCATGCCACTGTCACCGGTGGAATGCGACCCTCTTGCCCATGTGACCGCCAGCATCGACTTCTTCCTGCGCGCCTATGCGCCGCGAGGGGCCGGGACGGCTGAATAACCAAAACTGAACGAACCGGAGGTCGCGATGACTTCCGGCACTGCGACCCCGGCCACCCGGCAGCTGATGCTCTGGGCGCGCCGCCGGCCTCCGGCACCGGTAAAATGGCCGGCCCACTGCGCTGGATTTGAACCTCATGACGATTGATTACGCCCACGCCCGCGAACTGATGGTGGAACAGCAGATCCGTCCCTGGGACGTGCTGGACATCAAGGTGCTCGACGTCCTGGCCCGCCTGCCGCGCGAGGCCTTTGTCGCCGATGCACACCGGGCGCTGGCCTACGCCGATGTCGAACTGCCGATCGGCCATGGCCAGAAGATGATGAAGCCGGTCATCGAGGGCCGTACCCTGCAGGCACTGGATCTGCAGCCGGGTGACGAAGTGCTGGAAATCGGCACCGGCAGCGGCTTCCTGGCAGCCTGCATCGGCGCGCTGGCGCGCGACGTGCTGAGCCTGGAGATCGACCCGGAACTGGCCGCCGCCGCGCGTGCCCGCCTGGATGCTTCCGGCCTCGGCACCAACGTCCGCGTGGAAGTGGCTGACGCCCTGTCCTGGCAGACCGAACGCCGCTTTGACGTGATCTGTGTCACTGGTGCGGTCGACGTGGTGCCGTCACAGTTCGCCTCGTGGCTGCGTCCGGGTGGTCGCCTGTTCGTGATCCACGGCCGCTCGCCGGCGATGGAGGCCCTGCTGGTCAAGGCCGACGGCAGCACCGAGTCCCTGTTCGAGACCGATATCGATTACCTGCGCGGTGCCGCCCCGGCACCCCAGTTCCACCTCTGAGTCCAAGGAAGCCGCAATGATCCGCCGATCCCTCGCTGTTGCGCTGGCCACTGCCCTGCTGCCGTTGTCCGCCCATGCCGCCGACCTGCTGCAGGTCTACGAAATGGCGCGCAACGGCGATCCGCAGCTGTCCGCCGCCGAATCGACCCGGCTGGTCGACAAGGAAGGCGCCGTGCAGGCGCGCGCCGCCCTGCTGCCGCAGATCAACGGCCAGGCCACGCTGAACCGCACGCGCAGCGAGCCGAACGCCGACATCAACTCCGGCTCGTTCACCAACAAGCGCCGCAATTACACGATCGATGGCAGCCAGACGCTGTTCAACTGGACCCAGATCAACAACCTGCGTTCGCAGCGTGAGCTGAGCAAGGCGGCGGACTTCACCCTCGATTCGGCCAACGACAGCCTGATCGTGCGCACCTCGGCGGCCTACTTCAACGTGCTGGTGGCGATCGAATCGCTGAACGCCGCACAGACCAACGAAGCGGCCGCGAAGAAGCAGTTCGACTTCGCCGACAAGCGCCTGGAAGTGGGCCTGGCGCCGATCACCGACGTGCACGAAGCCCGCGCCCAGTACGACCAGGCGCGCGCCAACACCATCGTTGCGCAGAACACCCTGGCCGATAACTACCAGGCCCTGACCGAACTGACCGGCCAGCCGGTGGCCAACCTGCGTGGCCTGCCGGCGGACTTCCGCCCGGAAGTGCCGGCCAACCGCGGCAACATCGACGAGCTGGTGCACCAGGCCACCACCCAGAATCCGGCGCTGAAGGCGCAGGAACTGAAGGTCAGCGCCGCCGAAGCCGGCGTGCAGGCCGCCCGTGGTGGCCACTACCCGACCCTGTCGCTGGGCGGCAGCTGGGGCAAGACCGCGACCTGGGGTGACAGCACCGGCGCCGGCTCGCTGTCGCCGGACGCGCGCACCAACAGCATCGGCCTGACCCTGAGCGTACCGATCTTCGCTGGCGGTGCCACCCAGTCCAACGTGCGCCAGGCGCTGGCCCAGCGTGACATCGCCCAGGATGGCTACGAGCAGCAGAAGCGTGCCCTGGACCGCAACACCCGCAATGCCTACCAGACCCTGGTGCAGGGCATCAGCGAAGTGGAGGCCCGCCGCCTTGCGGTAGTCTCGGCGCAGAGTGCATACGACGCGTCGCAGGTTGGCCTGGAAGTCGGTACCCGTACCGTGCTGGACGTGATCCAGAACCAGCGCATCCTGTTCTCGGCGCAGCTGGACTACGCCCAGGCCCGCTACACCTTCCTGCAGAACCGTCTGCTGCTGAGCCAGTCGCTGGGTGCGCTGGACGTGGCTGAGCTGCAGGACGTGAACCGCCTGCTGACCCAGGACGCCGGCAACCCGGCAACGACCACGCACTGAGTCGTCGCCCTGCCGGCAACCAAGAAGCCACCCGCGAGGGTGGCTTTTTTGTGGGCGGCGCGTACGGCCCGACCCACGCATGGCGCAGATCTGCCGGCCGTCAGCCCGGCCACGCGCCTGCCCGTTCCACTGCGGCCAGCACGCACAACGCCGTGGCCAGGGGCGCAAGCACCATTGCAGCACCCGGCATCGGCGCACGGACACGCAGTGTTGCCGGGCACAAGGCCGCCATCACCAGCAGGGTTGCTGGACCCGGCAGCACCGGCAATGCGCCGACCGGCGCTCCCAAGGCCAGCAGCGCCGCCGCCAGCACCACGGTGACCGGTATCAGCCGCGTCCGCAACCCGGGCGCTTCATCACCGGCCACAGGCCGGAGCTGCGCTGCCAGGTGTGCGGCCAGCGACAACAGCACCAGCAGCAGTGCTGCCAGCCCGGCCATGCCCGCCAGCGGCAGCAACGGCAGCAGCCACTGCAACTGCGGATGGCCCTGCAATGCCACCGACAACGGCCGCGTACTGGCCAATACCGGGAACTCGACCAGGCCGGCCTGCAACGCGGCCAGCATGATCAGCAGCAGCATCGCCAGCAGCAGCGCGGCCGCCAGCAGCCAGGGTGATCGCGTACGCGCCTGCCGGCCACGTCCGGGAAATCCCAGTGCCAGCCCCACACTGGCAAACACCCCCAGCAAGGGCACGCTTGCCGCCAGCACCCCGCCGGGGCCGAATCGGTAGGGCGCGGTGGCGTCCGGCAGCCACGGAATCCAGTTGGCGTAGTGCACGTGGCGAACCGCCAGCGCCAACAGCAACAGCCCGACACCGATCTTCACCGTCAACAACACGCAGACCGTCAGCGCGATGCGACGCGGGGGCAGCAGCACGAACCCACCCAACACCAGCAGACTGGTGACGGCCATCACCGGATCCGGCAGCGCGCTGCCGGTTTCAATACCGCGACTGGCAAACACGGCACGCGCGTGGCCGGCCGTGGACTGCGCCACGCCGGCGCTGGTCATCACCAGTTCCAGCAGCAGTGCAGCACCCAGCAGGCGCGCGGCTGCCGTGCCCCAAGCGGCCCGCAGCAGGCCGTGCAGGCCATCGGCTGCGGGCCGCTGCTGGTTCAGCACGTGCAGGCAATACAGCATCGGCGCCGTGCCCAGTGCGGCCAGCAGCAGACTCAGTACGATGGCCGGCCCCGCCTGGGCGGCGGTGTACTGGCCAACCAGGGCGATCACGCTGCCACCCAGCAGCAGGGTCAACGCCACCATCGCGAAGTGATCCATTCCCAGCAGCGCGTGCCGGCCACGGCGGTTATCGCTGTCCATCGCAAGCCCTCTTGAATCCGCACAAGCGCGGTCGACAGGAGGCTGGCAGCGTGCGCCAAGTGGCGGTATCAGAACCCGTACTGTGCGCACCGCGATGTGACCACAAACACGTTCGCAGCCACGCATCCGGTCCTGCTGCGACAGGAATCCGGCTGCTAAGCAGAATTGATGCAGTCGATCACGTCAGTCGGTCCGCGTAGCATCCGCCCTGGCGGTGTTGCTGCCCGGCTCAGCTGCGCGGCGGCGGCAGGTGTGGCGCGACCAGCGCCAGCGTGCGCTGCAGGGCACCGCGGCCATTGCTGACCAGCGTGCAACCGGCACGGGCCATGTCCTCGCGCGCCTGGGCGTCGTCCAACAGGTGCTGCAGCAGGTCACCTACCGCCTGCACGTCCTCGCCGATCAGCAAGGCACCGGCCTCTCGCATGCGCCGTGAGATCTCGGCGAAGTTGTGCAGGTGCGGACCGGTCACAGCGGCAGTGCCCATCGCCGCCGGTTCCAGCAGATTGTGGCCACCGATCGGCTGCAGGCTGCCGCCGACGAAGGCGACCTGTGCACAGGCATAGAACGGCATCAGCTCACCCAGGGTGTCGATGACGAAAACATCCGTGCCGGCCTCCGGCCATTGCTTCGCGCGACGGGTCGCCACGTTCCAGCCCTGCTCGCGCGCCAGCGCCTCCACCTTCGGGAAGCGCTCGGGGTGCCGCGGTGCCCACAGCAACAACAGGTCGGGGTGCTGCTGGCGCAGGCGCCGATGCAGGTCGATCACCGCCTGCTCCTCACCATCGTGGGTACTGGCCGCGATCCACACCGGGCGCCCGGCGGGCACGCAGGCATGGAACTGCTCGACGAAGCCCTGCACATCCGGCGTGGCGATATCGAACTTGAGGTTGCCCAGCGCCTGCACCTGTTCCCGCGCAGCCCCCAGCTGCACGAAGCGCTCGGCGTCGTCCTGCGACTGCGCGGCCACGCAGGTCACCGTGCGCAGCGCACGGCGGATCAGCGCCGCCAGCACCCGGTAACCGCGCAGCGAGCGCGCTGACAGGCGGGCGTTGAGGATGTAGACCGGAATACGGCGGTCGCGGCAGCCGAACAGCATGTTCGGCCACAGCTCGGTTTCCAGGATCAGCGCCAGGCTGGGCTGGAAGTGGCCGAGGAAGCGGTTGACGCTGCCCGGTACGTCGTACGGCAGATAGACGTGGTCCAGCGCGTCTCCCCACAGCGCGCGCACGCGCTCCGAACCGGTCGGGGTGATGGTGGTGATGACCCAGCGGATGTCCGGACGCTGCTGGCGCAGGGCATTGACCAGTGGCGCGGCGGCGTTGACCTCGCCCACTGAGACCGCGTGCAGCCAGACCCGCGGCTGGCCGGTCGGCTGCGGATACGAGGCATAGCGCTCGTCCCAGCGCCGGAAGTATTCACGGACCCGGAAACCGCGCCAGACCAGGTGGTACACGGTGATCGGCAGCAGGATGTAGAGCACGGCCGAATACAGGCCGCGCAGGATCCATTCGACAGGGTCTTTACGCATGCGGCAAGGATACGGGAGCCCCCCGGGAAAGACACGCAGCCGGGTTGGTAGAATGGCGCCATGTCCGATGCCACCACCGCCATCCGCCCGTCGCTGCGCGATCCCCGCAACTGGCCGATGTTCACCGCCATGCTCGGCGCCTTCGCCATCGCCCGCCTGCCGTGGCTGCTGCAGCGTGCGCTCGGCCGTGGCGTCGGCTGGATCAGCTGGCGCCTGCTCGGCAGCCGCCGTCGCGCCGCCGAGGTCAACCTGAAGTTGTGCTTCCCGGAGAAGGACGAAGCCTGGCGCCAGCGCCTGGTGCGCGACAGCTTCGATGCGCTGGGCGTGGGCGTGCTCGAGTGCATCCGCGCCTGGTGGGGCAGCATCGACCGCATCCGCCCACAGGTGAAGATCGAAGGCCTCGAGCATCTGCGGCAGATGCAGGCCGAAGGCCGCGGCGTGCTGCTGGTGTCCGGCCACTTCATGACCCTGGAGATGTGCGGCCGCCTGCTGTGCGACTACGTCGATCTTTCAGGCATGTACCGCAAGCACAAGAACCCGGTGTACGAGTGGGCGGTGAAGTTCGGCCGCCTGCGCTATGCCAAGGCGATGTTCGCCAATGAAGACATCCGCGCGACCGTGCGCCACCTGAAGAAGGGCGGCTTCCTCTGGTACGCGCCGGACCAGGACATGCGCGGCAAGGACACCGTGTTCGTGCCCTTCTTCGGCCATACCGCATCCACCATTACCGCCACCCACCAGCTGGCGCGGATGACCGGTTGCGCGGTGATTCCTTACTTCCACCGCCGCGAGGGCGGGAAGTACTTCCTGAAGATCGGCGCGCCGCTGGAGAACTTTCCCAGCGAGGATGTGGAAGCCGATACCACGCGGGTCAACCAGGCCATCGAGGAGATGGTGCGCGAGGCGCCCGACCAGTACCTGTGGATCCACCGCCGTTTCAAGCGCCAGCCGGGCGGGCGGAGCGATTTCTACAAATAACGGGATGCGGTGGAAGGGCCGGCGTGCTCATGGTAGTCGCCAACCTTGGCTGGCGCCGATGAACCGAGGCCGGTCCCGAGGCGCCAACCAAGGTTGGCAACTACTGCATCGGCGGAGATTCATCCGATTCGCGGGCCAACAGGCTGCCGGCGAACAACGCCGCCAGCAGCACGGTCAGGCCACCCCAGAACGCGGAATAGAACGCCAGATGCGTGTTGAGCGGGAACACGGTGACCGCCAGCGCCAGCATCGCCGGGCGGGCCCGCTCACGCGCGGCCATCGGTGCATAGCGCCAGGCCCGCCAGGCCTGGGCCACGGCTGCCAACCACAGCAGCAGGCCGAGCACGCCGGTTTCCGCCAGGATTTCCAGCACGATCTGATGGGCATGCAACGCCGGGGCATCGCCCCACACCGCCGGTTCGTCGCCAGACACGCAGGCCGGATAGGCATCGTGGAAGCCGCGTGCACCGACGCCATTGAGCGGATGTTGCTCGATCATGCAGGCCGCGGCGTCCCAGATCCGCGCACGCCCTGACAGTGCCTCGTCGACACCGCGCTCGCTTCCATCCCAGGCCAACGCCGTTCGCGCGAAGCGTTCGCGCAGCTGCGGCACGCTGGCGGTCAGCGCGCCCGCACCGAGGACAGCGACCAGCGCCAGCAGCACCAACCGTTTCCAGCCGAACTGGCGCACGCCGCTGTAGGCAAGCACCAGCGCGAAGGTGATCCACGATGCGCGCGAGCCGGCCAGCAGCAGCACGCAGCCCAGCGCCGCCGCGGCCAGTACCCAACCCGGATTGCCAAAGCGACGCGCCAGCGGCAACAACAGGAACGGTGAGAGACTGGCCAGGACCTGGCCGAACTTCAGGTTGCACGGCCCGAGTGCCCCACTGAGGCGATCGACCACGGCCGCCTCAGTGGCCGGGCACAACGCGTGACCACTCACCGCAAGCTTCAGCTGCTCAAGCGACCAGAACCACGGGCTGGTTCCGGCCACCGCCTGCACCAGCGCATCCAGGGTCCATGCGCCGGTGATCAGCGCCAGGCCACCGAAGGTCAGCCGCCTCCGTTCGGGCGTGGCCACCGCGATCGCCACCAGCCACATGAAGGGCAGGTAGCGCAGGCCGGCGGCCGCCTTCGTCCACGACGCTGCCGGATCGATCGCATCAAACGCCGAGAACGCCTGCGGCAGCCAATAGCCGAGGAACAGGATCGAGGTCAGCGCCCACGCTGCCGTGCTCAACAGGTGCGGACGACGCTGCAGTCGGCGCATGACCATGCGCGCGGCGGCGTAGACCGCGCCAAGACCGAGAATGGTTTCGGCGATGCCCGGCAACGGCCACATCGCCACGTACGCCAGCACCCACCAGGGCGCCCAGCGTCCGGCGCGGTCGTCGCGCACGGTGACGGCGGGGTCAGCCGGCGAGGTCGGCATAGAGGCGGAGGGTATCGCGCTGCATGGCCTGCAGGGTAAACGGGATGCGGGTCGGCAAGGACGGCGGCTGCGCCAGCAGGGCCAGCGCACGTTCACCCAGCGCGCGTGCATCGCCCAGCGGCACCGCGCCAGCGGGCTGCAGCTGCCGCAGCAGTTCGCCGACGCCACCATGATCCCAGCCCAGCACCGGGCGGCCCACCGACAGCGCCTCGACCACAGTACGGCCGAATGCTTCGGGCTTGTCCGACAGCTGCAGCACCAGATCGCTGGCCGCATAGGCCTGGGCGATGCGCGCGGTCGGTGTGCTGATCTGCACGGCGTCGGTCACGCCCAAAGCAGCGGCCTGCCGGCGCAGGTCGGCCACGTAGGCTTCACGGCCCGGTTCATCGGTGCCCAGCATCCACAGCTGTGCTGGCACACCGGCGGCGCGTACATCCGCCAGCAACTGCAGCGCATGAGCATGTCCCTTCAGCCGGGTGCCCCGCCCCGGCAGCAGCAGCAGCGGGCCCTCAACCTGTGCCAGCCACGGGTAGTCGGCTGCCAGCGCCAGTCGTGGCCGGCGGTCGGCGCGGGCCACGCGCGGAAACTGTGCGACATCGACGCCGCGCGGAATCACCTGCAGCCGCGCTTCGGGAACTGTCGGATAGTGCCGCTGCACGTAGTCGCGCACGCTGTTGGACACGCAGATCACGCGTTCACCGCTGGTCATCACTGCGCTGTAGCGGCTGGGCGAATTCAATCCATGCACGGTGGTCACCCAGTGCGGGCGCTGTGCGGTGGGCATGGCGCGGATGGCGTACAACCCCAGCCAGGCCGGCAGCCGCGAGCGGGCATGCACGACGTCCGCGCCAACCTCGGCGAACAGTCGGCGCAGGGTCGGCAGATGGCGCAGGGTCAGCAGCGACTTGCGGCCGATGTCCAGAGTGAGGTGCTCGGCACCGCTATCGAGCAGCGGCTGCACCAGGCGGCCGCCAGCCGACACTACCAACGCGCGATGGCCGGCGGCGACCAGGGCCGCAGCGATTTCCAGGGTCGAACGCTCGACGCCGCCGGAGTGCAGCGCCGGCAGCAACTGCACCACGGTCAATCGGCGCATCGAAGGGGCGGCCGCTTAGTCGGCCAGCACGAACACGGAACCGCAGTACGGGCACTGCGCTTCGCCGTTGGGCTCGTCTTCGATCGGCAGGTACACGCGCGGATGCGAGTTCCACAGCGCCATTTCCGGGGTCGGGCAGCTCAGCGGCAGATCGCTGCGGTGCACGGTGTAGCGCTTCTCGGCGTTGGCGGGCGCAGTGGCGGTATGGCTCATGGCGGATGTCGATGAACGGGTTGCGAGGCCTGTGATTCTAGCATCCGGGCCGCCCCGACATTGCGCCGCAACGGGTCTTTACGCGTACCGGGCCGATTCCCTGCGACCTTGCATGCCACCTCGGGATGGGGTGCCGGTGGAAATTCCCGACCAATCCTGCAGGTTCACGCCGGGAAACCACCGACAACGATATTTCCCGCATTTGGATCGAACTAAATGGCACTTGTCAGGTTGCCACGGCTGTTGCAGGATCGGGCCAGGTCGTGAACCGGCCTGCCCCAATCCGACCCGATCGCATGGCCCGCCCCCACCGGACCGGCATCGCTTCTTCCACTGCCATCCCGGCGGGAGGAGCGATGCTGTCCGTGGTGTCCGCCGATGCGGGTTCTGCCCGCCGCCTGCCCTTCCGGGAGACCCTTGCATGACCCTGTCCGATCCACGCCGCGCCCTGCTTCCGCTCGCCCTGGCCCTGGCCTGTGCGACTACCGCGATGCCGGTGTTGGCACAGGGACTGCAGACCTCGTTCGAGCCCGGCGAACCTGCCCCGTCGCAGGCCGCGGGTGCACTGCAGGTCACGATCGGCAACGGCCCTGCGGCGCCTTACGCCGCCAAGCGCAATGTGGGCTACAGCGGCCTGCATGCACTGCGCTACAGCAGCGAAGGCGGCAGCGCGCGGCGCGAGCTGTTCAAGACAGATCTGCCGATCGAGGCCGATACCACCCTGTCGTGGCTGGTGCTGCCGGAGATCGTCGGCAAGGACACCGTGGCCTCGACCTATGTGTCACTGGACCTGCTGCTGGACGATGGCAGCCGCGTTTCGGCCGGCGCGGCACGCGACCAGCACGGTATAGCCCTTGGCGCACACGCGCAGGGCGTGTCGAAGACGCTGTATCCGCAGCAATGGGCACGCAAGGCGGTGCGACTGGGCGACGTGCCCGCGCTGAACGGTCGCCGCGTGGTGGCGATCGAACTGGAGGTGGCGAGTGCCGACGGTGCACCGGTCGCCGGCTGGATCGACGACGTGCGCCTGGATGCTCAGCCGCGACAACAGCCGCAACGCGTCTCCGACTGGGTGCTGACCACCCGTGGCACCCAGGCCAACGGCACCTTCTCGCGCGGCAACAATTTCCCGGCCACGGCGGTACCCCACGGCTTCAACTTCTGGACTCCGGTGACCGATGCCGGCGCACTGAACTGGCTGTACCGCTGGAACGAACAGAACGACGCACAGAACCGCCCGCAACTGCAGGCGCTTGCGCTGAGCCATCAGCCCAGCCCGTGGATGGGCGACCGCCAGACCTTCCAGGTGATGCCCTCGGCCAGCCGTGGCGTGCCGGAGGCCGACCGCCGCAAGCGCGCGCTGTCGTTCGATCGCAGCCACGAGAGCGCCCGCCCTTACCGCTACGACGTGCGCTTCGACAACGGCATCGCCGCCGCCATCGCGCCGACCGATCATGCGGCGCTGTTCCGCTTCGATTTCCCCGAGGGCGGCGACGCCAACCTGCTGTTCGACAATGTCGATGCACGCGGTGGCCTGACTCTGGACGCCGCCACGCAGACGCTGTCCGGCTATACCGACACGCGCAGTGGCCTGTCCAACGGCGCCAGCCGCATGTACGTGGTGGCCCGCTTCGACAAGCCCTGGCGCAGCAGTGGGCGCCTCGACACCGGCCGCCCGACCGGTTACATCAAGTTCGATGCGGGCAGCGACCGGCGGGTGACCATGCGCATCGCCACCTCGTTGATCTCGGTGGAGCAGGCGCGGCACAACCTGGCACTGGAAATCGCTGCGGCCGACACGCTGGAAAGCGTGTCCGGCCGTGCGCAGGATGCATGGGACGCACGCCTGGCCCGCTTCGACATCGGCGATGCCAGCGACGACCAGAAGACCACGCTGTATTCCAGCCTGTACCGGCTGTTCCTGTACCCGAATTCCGGCCATGAGAACGTGGGCAGCGCCGCCGCACCGGAGTGGCGCTACGCCAACCAGGCCAGCGCCAGCGATGACAACACCGAGGGCAGCGCGACCCGCAGCTACGCCGCCGTGCGCGACGGCAAGGTATTCGTCAACAACGGCTTCTGGGACACCTTCCGCACCACCTGGCCGGCCTATGCGCTGTTCACGCCCGACGATGCCGGCCAGCTGGTGCAGGGCTTCATCGAGCAGTACCGCGCCGGCGGCTGGATCGCGCGCTGGTCGTCGCCGGGTTACGCCGACCTGATGGTCGGTACCAGCTCGGACGTGGCATTTGCAGACGCGTGGCTGAAAGGCGTCGGCGGCTTCGATCCGGCAGAGGCCTACGCGGCCGCGCTGAAGAACGCGACCGTGGTCCCGCCTGACCGCCACGTCGGCCGCAAGGGCATGGACCGCTCGACCTTCCGTGGCTATGCCAGCGCCGACGTGCACGAAGGCATGTCGTGGACGATGGAAGGTGCACTCAATGACTTCGGCATCGCCAACATGGCCGACGCCCTGGCCAAGCGCGCGGCCACGCCGGCGGCACGCGAACGCTACAGCACCGAGGCCGACTACTTCCGCCACCGCGCCGCCAGCTACGCGACGATGTTCGACCCGGACGCAGGCTTCTTCCAGGGCCGCAAGGCCGATGGGCGCTGGCGCGTGGACGCCAAGGCCTACGACCCGCGCGTGTGGGGTCACGACTACACCGAATCCAATGGCTGGACGTTCGCGTTCACCGCCGCGCACGACGGCGAGGGCCTGGCGGCGCTGTACGGAGGCCGCGAAAAGCTGGCGGCGAAGCTGGATACCTTCTTCGCCACACCGGAAACCGCGGACCCGGCACTGGCCGGTTCCTACGGCGGCACCATCCACGAGATGACCGAAGCGCGCGACGTGCGCATGGGCATGTATGCGCACAGCAACCAGCCGGCACACCACATCCCGTGGATGTACCTGTACGCCGGGCAGCCGTGGAAGACCCAGCAGCATGTGCGCGAGATCCTGTCGCGGCTGTACGTCGGCAGCGAGATCGGCCAGGGCTACCCGGGCGATGAGGACAATGGCGAGACCTCGGCGTGGTACGTGCTGGCCTCGCTGGGCCTGTACCCGCTGCGCATGGGCGCCCCGGAGTACGTGATCGGTTCGCCGGCATTCCGTCACGCGCGGGTGGAACTGCAGGGTGGCGCGGTGCTGACCGTGAACGCGGCCAACAACTCGCGTGAGAACGTCTACGTGCAGTCGCTGAAGATCAACGGTACGCCGTGGACGAAGACCTGGGTGCCGCACGACCTGATCGCCAAGGGCGCGACCCTCGACTTCGTGATGGGCCCCCGTCCCTCGCGCTGGGGCAGTGGCGTGGACGATGTGCCGCGCTCGTTGACCCCGCGCGGCCAGCGCCCCCAGCTGCTGCACGACCTGCTCGGCAGCGGCACCAAGGCGACGCTGGCCGATGGCCGTGCCCTGCCCGCGCTGCTCGATGACGATGCCGGCACGACGGTGGGCCTGGGTAGCGGCGCAACCATCGCGCTGACCGGCCTGGCCGAGGGCACCCCGACGATGTACACGCTGACCAGCGGCGACGGCCGCATCCAGGGCGGTGAGTGGACGCTGGAAGCCCGCAACGGCAGCGGCAGCTGGGCCATGCTCGACCAGCGCAGCGGCGAAGACTTCGAATCCGCCCGCCAGACCCGTCCATTCCGGATCGCCAAACCCGGTCGTTACAGCGAGTACCGCCTGCGCCTGGCGGCACCGGCACGGCTGCCGCTGGCGGAGATCGAACTGCTGGCGGCCGGCACCGTACAATGAGCGGCATGCGCTTCCGTCTTCTGCCCTTGGCCCTTGTTGCCCTGTCCTTCTCCAGTTTCGGCCAGACCCAGGCGTTCGATACGCAGCTGACCCGCGACGGCGTGACGCTGAACTACCAGGACGCCCGTGGCGCGCTGGCCGCGCCGCAGCGCAAGCGGGTGATCGATACGTTCTTCTTCGCCTATCTGCGCGAACGTGCGGACTTCCATCCGGCGGCGCCGTCCATGGTGCGCATCGTGATCGATCCGGCCTACACCGGCATCGCCTTCGTCGGCGACAAGGACCACGCAGCGACGATCACCGTCAACCCGGGGTGGCTGGCGCAGCACCCGAACGACATCGACCTGGTCACCCATGAGGCCATGCACATCGTGCAGGGCTATCCGGGCTACGGCGACGCGCGGGTGCCGGGCTGGCTGGTGGAAGGCATCGCCGACTACGCACGCGACCGCTACGGCATGGACAATGCCGCCGCGGGCTGGGCACTGCCGGGCAAGGTCGAGAAGGGACAGAAC
Source organism: Stenotrophomonas geniculata ATCC 19374 = JCM 13324 (assembly GCF_001431625.1). GTDB lineage: Bacteria > Pseudomonadota > Gammaproteobacteria > Xanthomonadales > Xanthomonadaceae > Stenotrophomonas > Stenotrophomonas geniculata. The sequence continues at coordinate 58,524 of NZ_LLXT01000136.1, read as the reverse complement.
TTCGACAGTGGCTACCGGGTGACCGGTGCGTTCCTGAAGTGGGCCGACGCCGAACACCCGGGACTGGTGCTCGCACTGGACAAGGCCCTGCGCGACGGCCGCTATGCACCGACGCTGTGGCAGAAGCACACCGGCAAGGCACTGCCAGCGCTGTGGGCGCAGTACGCCAAGCCGCGTTCGGATGCACCGCCGCCGGCCCCCGCACGCCGCGGCAAGCGGCACTGAGCCCCCACGCACTTTACGTTCGCCGGGCAGTGCCCGGCGCTACCGCATCGCGGCCTCAGCGCGACTGCACGAAGCCGGCGTACAGCGCGAACAACTGCTGGAAGTACCGCCGCGTCACTCGATTGCGCATGACACCCTCGCCCATGGAAAGTTGGTCGGGCCCAGGGTGGGAAGGCCGGTCCGGTCCCTTCCCACGGCCAGGCCGCGTGGGCGTATTGGGCCGCAGCGGCGTTGCAGGGAAATGACCGCCGGACTGCAATTCATCGGGTAGCGCCGGGCCATGCCCGGCGGAATGCGAGAAGCGCCGCGCTGCGCGCTCGCCGGGCATGGCCCGGCGCTACCCGATCCGGTTTCCGCTGGGCGGAAACGAAACGCGCCCCGAAGGGCGCGTTTCTGCAGATCGCAGCGGAACGAAGGCTTACGCCTTCTTTTCCGCTTCGATCTGCTTGCGGATCTGCGCATCGACCGCCGCAATGGCGGTCATGTTCAGGATCCGGCGCGAGGTCGCGCTGGTGGTCAGGATGTGCACCGGCTTGTTCACGCCCATCAGGATCGGACCGATCGCCACGCCGTCGGTGAACACGCGTACCAGGTTGTAGGCGATGTTGGCCGCTTCCAGGTTCGGCAGCACGAACAGGTTGGCGCGGCCCTGCAGGGTCGAGCCCGGCAGCAGCTTCTGCCGCAGCGCTTCATCCCATGCGGTGTCGCCCTGCATTTCGCCGTCCACGTTCAGACGCGGGTTGCGCTTGAGCAGCAGCTCGCGCACCTGGCGCATCTTCAGCGCATCCTTCGAATCATGGCTGCCGAAGTTGGAGTGCGACAGCAGCGCCACCTTCGGCTCGATGCCGAACAGCTTCATGCGGTAGGCCGCCTGCAGGGTCGCTTCGCACAGCTGCTCGGCGGTCGGGTCTTCCTGCACGTGGGTGTCCACGAAGAAGAACACGCCCTGCTGGTTGATCACGCCGGTCATCGCCGAGGTCGAGGTGACCTTCGGCTCCAGCGGCAGCACGCTGCGCACGTAGCCCAGCTTCTTGTGGAAGCGGCCGACGATGCCGGTCAGCATCGCATCGGCTTCGCCACGGGCCACCATCACCGCCGCGATCAGGGTCGGGCGCGAACGCATCAGGTTCTTCGCCGCGGCCACGGTCACGCCACGGCGGCCGGTCAGGCCGTGGTAGTACTGCCAGTATTCGTTGAAGCGCGGGTCGTCGTTGATGTTGGTGACTTCAACGTTCTCGCCGATCTTCAGGCGCAGGCCGAGGCGCTCGATGCGCGATTCGATCACCTCCGGGCGGCCGATCAGGATCGGGTGCGCCAGGCCGTCATCGACCACGTTCTGCACCGCCTGCAGCACCACTTCCTCTTCGCCTTCGGCGTACACCACGCGCTGCTTGTCGCTGCGCGCGCGGTCGTAGACCGGCTTCATCATCAGGCTGGTGCGGTAGACGAACTGGGCAAGCTTGTCGCGGTAGGCCCCCATGTCGGCGATCGGGCGCGAGGCCACGCCCGAATCCATCGCGGCCTGGGCCACAGCGGCCGACAGCTCCACCAGCAGGCGGCGGTCGAACGGGCGCGGGATCAGGTATTCACGGCCGAAGCTCGGCGTCTCGCCACCATAGGCCGAACCCATGTCGGTGGCCGCACGGCGCGCCAGCGCGGCGATGGCGCGCACGCAGGCGATCTTCATTTCCTCGTTGATCGCGGTCGCGCCCACGTCCAGCGCACCACGGAACAGGTACGGGAAGCACAGCACGTTGTTGACCTGGTTCGGGTAGTCCGAACGGCCGGTGCCGATGATCGCGTCCGGACGCGCGGCGCGCGCCAGTTCCGGCATGATTTCCGGGGTCGGGTTGGCCAGCGCGAAGATCACCGGATCCGGCGCCATGGTCTTGACCATGTCGGCGGTCAGGATGCCCGGTGCCGACAGGCCCAGGAAGATGTCCGCGCCGTCGACGATCTCTGCCAGGGTGCGCTTGTCGGTGTCGCGCGCATAGCGCTGCTTTTCCGGGTCCAGGTCGGTACGGCCGGTATGGATCACGCCCTCGCGGTCGAAGGCCAGGATGTTCTCCGGCTTCAGGCCCAGCTGCACCAGCATGTTCACGCAGGAAATGCCGGCTGCGCCCATGCCCGTGGTCGCCAGCTTCACTTCCTCGATCTTCTTGCCGGTGATCGCCATGGCGTTGAGCACGGCCGCGCCGACGATGATCGCCGTGCCGTGCTGGTCATCATGGAACACCGGAATCTTCATGCGCTCGCGGAGCTTGCGCTCGACCACGAAGCATTCCGGCGCCTTGATGTCTTCCAGGTTGATGCCACCGAAGGTCGGCTCCAGCGAGGCGATGATGTCGACCAGCTTGTCCGGGTCGGTTTCATCCACTTCGATGTCGAACACATCGATGCCGGCGAACTTCTGGAACAGCACGCCCTTGCCTTCCATCACCGGCTTGCCGGCCAGCGCGCCGATGTTGCCCAGGCCCAGCACCGCGGTACCGTTGGAGATCACCGCCACCAGGTTGCCGCGGGCGGTCAGCTCGCTGGCCTGCTGCGGGTCGGCCTTGATCGCTTCACAGGCGTACGCCACGCCCGGCGAATACGCCAGCGACAGGTCGCGCTGGGTCAGCATGGGCTTGGTAGCGGAAACCTTGATCTTTCCCGGCGGGGACATCCGGTGGTAATCGAGGGCGGCCTGTTTGAAATCTTCGTTGGACATCGATGTGGGTTACATGAATGGGCAGAAGGGACAGGGGATGATACCCCCGTTGGAGCGTCTGGACCTGTCGCTATCCTGTCGCAGGCATGCTGCGACCGCACAATTCCGTGCCGTATGCGACGGTACCGGGATACCAGCTTCGGCGTCTGCCATGACAGCCATGGGACGCCCTGAAACGCCGCGGGGCCGTACCACTGTCGTGATCGGCCCCGCGGTACCACACACCTGGATCAGCCCCTGGCCGGCAGCGCCTCGGGCACGGCATCGATCAGCGGCGGCAGTTCGCTTTCGCGGCCATCCAGCGCCAGCTGCAGGCGGTTGCGGTCCAGCGCACCCTCCCAGCGCGAGACCACTACCGTGGCCACGGCATTGCCGATGAAGTTGGTCAGCGAGCGGCATTCGCTCATGAAGCGGTCCACGCCCAGGATCAGCGCCATGCCAGCCACCGGCACTTCCGGCACCACCGCCAAGGTCGCGGCCAGGGTGATGAAGCCGGCGCCGGTAACGCCAGCGGCACCCTTGGAGCTGAGCATGGCGACCAGCAGCAGGGCGATCTGGTGGCCCAGGGTCAGTTCGGTGTTGGTGGCCTGGGCGATGAACAGCGCGGCCAGGGTCATGTAGATGTTGGTTCCGTCCAGGTTGAACGAATAGCCGGTCGGGACCACCAGGCCCACCACCGACTTGCTGCACCCGGCGCGTTCCATCTTTTCCATCAGCGACGGCAGCGCCGACTCCGACGAGGAGGTACCCAGCACCAGCAGCAGTTCGGCCTTCAGGTAACGCGCAAGCTTGAACACCGAGAAGCCACACAGGCGGCAGACCAGGCCCAGGATCACCGCCACGAACAGGAACGCGGTGAGGTAGAACGAGCCCACCAGCCAGGCCAGGTTGATCAGCGAGCCGACGCCGTACTTGCCGATGGTGAAGGCGATTGCGCCGAAGGCACCGATCGGGGCGGCCTTCATCAGGATGTGCACCAGCTTGAACACCGGGGCGACCAGCGCCTCCAGGAAGTTCACGATCGGCTTGCCCTTCTCGCCCACCGATGCCAGCGCGATGCCGAACAGCACGGCCACGAACAGCACCTGCAGGATGTTGCCATCGACGAACGCGCTGAGCAGCGTCTTCGGGATGATGTCCATCAGGAAGCCGACCAGGGTCAGGTCATGCGACTTCTCGACGTAGCTGTGCACCGCGGTCTGATCCAGCTCGGCCGGGTTGATGTTCATGCCGGCGCCGGGCTGCACCACGTGCGCCACGATCATGCCTACGATCAGTGCCAGCGTGGAGAAGAACAGGAAGTACGCCATCGCCTTGGCGAACACGCGGCCCACCGTGCGCAGGTGGGTCATGCCGGCGATGCCGGTGACGATGGTCAGGAAGATCACCGGCGCGATGATCATCTTCACCAGGTTGATGAAGGCATCGCCGAGCGGTTTCATCTTCTCGCCGATCAACGGCTCGTAGTGGCCGAGGATGGCGCCCAGGACGATCGCCACGATCACCTGGAAGTACAGCTGGCGATAGATCGGCAACGGCTTTGCAGGCACCGGTGCTGCGGTCGGGATGTGCATGGCGGACTCCGGAAGGGGCGTTTTCAGGCACGTACGGCCCCGGGACTGCACGGGAACCGTAACCGTGGAAACTGATCGCAGGCCCTGTGCTGCACGCGCAGGGGGTGCGACCAATGGACGCCTTTGTACGCGCCGGGCACGCTGGCGCAGATAACCTATTGGTACTAGCCCCCCGATTCAGGTGGCCGCGATGCCTACACTGGCGCCGCACCGCCCGATCATGGGGAGGCCGGTGGCCCGGGCTGAACGGCCGGGCGCGTCATTGCGAAAGTTCCGGCCCTTGCGGCCGCTGTTGTCCTGTCCACACGCAATCTGAGAGAGCCGCACCTAATGCGCCCGATTCCCACCTTGCTGGCCCTGTCGCTGGCCGCGCTTCCCGCCTTCGCTTCGGCTGCCGATTTCGACAACTGGCCGACCAGGTACGCCTTCGGCGACGGCACCGAATTGGCCGCGACCGCCAACATCGCCTACGACTACAACGATTTTTCCTCGGGCAGCGGCCTTGAGGACGATGACGCCGTGCGTCGCAAGGAGTTCGGCGCGACGCTGAAGAAGAAGGGCGTCTACGACGCGATGGTCTACTACGACTTCCAGTCCGACACCTGGCTGGACGTGTTCGTGCGCTTCGAAAGCAAGGCCTTCTTCGGCCGCGACATCGGCCGCTTCCGCTTCGGCTACATGAAGACCCCGGTTGGCCTGGACGCGAACACGTCTTCGCGCGCCGGCAGCTTCCTGGAAACCGCACTGCCCGTGCAGGCCTTCTACGCCGGCCGCCGCACGGGTGTGGAATGGGTGCTGGAGCGCCCGCAGTACCTGCTGCAGGCTGGCGCCTATGGCGGCAAGGACCTGCAGGGTGACAACCCCGGCACCACCCAGGCCGTGCGTGCGGTGTGGACCCCGGTGAAGGCGCCGGGTGATGTAATCCACCTGGGCCTGGCCTACTCGCAGGAAAATCCGCGTGGCTACAGCGATGGCCGCGACGTGCACCACGAGGCCAGCGCGCGCCTGCGCGCACGCCCGGAGGCCGGCCTGACCGACATCCGCTATGTCGATTCCGGCGCGCTGGTCACCGCCGACCAGATCCGCCGCACCGGCCTGGAAGGCATCTGGATCCGCGGCCCGTTCTCGCTGCAGGCCGAAGCCCTGCGCGCCACGGTCACCCGTCATGACGGCAAGCCCGACTACACCGGCAGCGGCCAGTACGCGATGGCCAGCTGGGTGTTGACCGGCGAATCGCGCCCGTACAACGCAGGTGCCGTGGCCAACATCAAGCCGGCGCACGACTACGGCGCGGTGGAACTGGTGGCCCGCTACAGCCGCATGGACCTCGACGATGGCAGCATCCTCGGCGGACGCCAGCACGACCTGACCCTGGGTGCGAACTGGTACCTGACCAGCCACTTCAAGTTCCAGGCCAACTACGTCAAGGTCGACGCCAGCCGTCGTGGCGTGCACAGCACGCCGGAGATCTTCGAACTGCGCGCGCAGATGCACTTCTGACCCCTTCCACGTCAGATCCCGGCGGGCGTGCACGCCACGCCCGCCGGCCCTGCGTAGACTGCCGCCATGTACTGGCTCAGCCGCCACCGCATGCTGTTGCTGACCATCCTGGTGATGGTCGGTGGCACCGTGCCGTGCGCCGTCGCCGCCGGCCACTACGCCTGGCGGCGCGCCCTCGGCGAGGAAAGCAGCCAGGTGCAACGCCAGCTGCAGCTGTATGGACAGGGCCTGCAGCAGCGCATAGACCGCTTCGGCACGTTGCCGCAGGTGCTGGCACTGGATCCGGATCTCCTGCACGCCCTGCGCGTACCGCCCTCGCCTGCCGAACGGCAGCGGCTGAACCTCAAGCTGCAACGCGCCAATGAAGTCACCCGCGCCTCGACCCTGACCCTGGTGGGCCACGACGGCGTGGCAGTGGCAGCCAGCAACTGGGACCAGCCGACCACCAATGTCGGCGAGAACTACAGCTACCGCCCTTACTACCGCCAGGCACTGGCGCAGGGCCGCGGCCGCTTCTACGGCATCGGCATGACCACCGGCGTGCCCGGTTACTACCTGTCGCAGGCCATCGAGGAAGACGGCCAGCGGCTGGGCGTGGTGGTGATCAAGGTCGAGCTGTCGGCGCTGGAACAGGAATGGTTGAGCAGCCCCGATGTGGTGCTGGCCAGCGACGACCACGACGTGGTGTTCCTGGCCAACCGTGACAGCTGGCGCTACCGGCTGCTGCGCCCGCTGGGCGCCGACGAGCGCCGCGAGATGCTCGATGCCCGCCAGTACGCCGACCGCGCATTGCAACCACTGCGTGCGCGTACCGAAGACGTGCTGGCCGATGGCGGCCGCATGGTGCGCCTGCTGGACCCGACGTTGCCGCAGCCGATGCTGTGGCAGAGCCTGCCACTGCCCGCCGAAGGCTGGAACCTGCACCTGCTGCACGATGCCAGTGCCGCCACCGGCGCCGGCCGCGCCGCGGCACTCACCGGTGGCGCTGCATGGCTGGCGCTGGGCTTCCTGGTGCTGTTCGTTCAGCAGCGCCGGCGCCTGGCCAAACACCGCCTGCGCAGCCGCCGCGAACTCGAAACCCTGCTCAAGCAGCATGCACAGGAACTGCGCACCGCACAGGATGGCCTGCTGCAGGCCGCAACTGACGCTGACAGCGGCCTCAGCCGCAGCCTGGCGCATCTGCCGCAGGGCGTGGTGGTGATCGACCGCGAGCTGCGGCTGGTGGCATGGAATGCGCGCTATCTGGAACTGTTCCGGTTCCCGGCAGACCTGGTTCGCGTCGGCCGGCCGATCGAGGAACTGTTCCGTTTCAATGCACGCCGTGGCCTGCTCGGTCCCGGCCCGGTGGACGAGGCCATCGAGCGTCGCCTGAACCACCTGCGCAGCGGTCGCCCGCACATGCGCGAAAGCGAGAAGGACGACGGCACGGTGCTGGAGATCCGTGGCAATCCGCTGCCCGACGGCGGTTTCGTCACCAGCTATGCCGACATCACCAGCTACAAGAACGCCGCGCGCGAACTGCGTTCGCTGGCCGATGCGCTGGAGCACCGCATCGCCGAGCGCACCCGTGACCTGGACGAAGCACGCCGCGAAGCCGAACAGGCCAACCGCTACAAGACCCGCTTCGTCGCCTCGGCCGTGCACGACCTGCTGCAGCCACTCAACGCTGCACGCATGTTCGTCTCGGTGCTGCGCGGCAAACTGAGTGATCCGGCGCAGCAGCAGACCAGCGACCACATCGACGCTGCGCTGGCCGCGCAGGACGCGATCCTCAACAGCCTGCTGGATATCTCGCGACTGGAATCAGGATCGTTGCAGATCCGCGTACGCACGTTCGCACTTTCTCCGCTGCTGGAGACGCTGGCGCGCGAGTTCGGCATCGCCGCCCAGAGCCGTGGCCTGCAGCTTGACTGGGTGGATACCCGCGCAGTGGTGGTCAGCGACGAAGCCCTGCTGCGGCGGATCCTGCAGAATTTTCTGTCCAACGCGTTGCGCTACACCCCACGTGGGCGCGTGCTGATCGGCTGCCGGCGTGCAGGCGATCAACTGCGCATCGAAGTGCATGACCAAGGCCCGGGCATTCCGGAAAGCCTGCAGGGTGAGATTTTCGAGGAGTTCCGCCGGCTGAACGACGGCGTGGAACAGGAACGTGGCGCCGGCCTGGGCCTGGCCATCGTCGAACGCATCGGCCGCCTGCTCGGCCACCGCATCAGCCTGCGCTCTACACTGGGCAAGGGCAGCGTCTTCGCCGTGAGCGTAGTACTCGGGCGCGCCGACGATGTGATCGCACCTGCCGCAGCGCCGGTCATCGCAAGCGAACCCTCCGACGACAGCTCACTGCGAAAGTGCCGGGTGTGGAGCATCGACGATGATCCACACGTCTGTGCGGCGACCCGTGCGCTGCTGGAGCGCTGGGGTTGCCAGGTGGAACTTGCCGACGGTCCGCAGGGGGCACTGGAAATCGCCAGTGCATTGAACGCACCGCAGTTGCTGCTGCTGGACGTGCGCATGGGGCAATGGCACGGACCGGACCTGTATGAAACGCTGTGCACGCTGTGGAAGGCGCGCCCGCCGGTGATCCTGGTGACCGCCGAGCGTGACGAGGCACTGAAAGCGCATGCTGCCGAGAACGGCTGGGGCTTCCTGCTCAAGCCGGTGCGGCCGCCCGCGTTGCGGGCATTGATGACGCAGATGCTGTTGCGGCATCGCGGGTAGGACGGCTCCGCCACGCGGGCGTCGCGTTGCCGGCGCACGGCTGGCGTTGCTCCTCGTTGATTCCGTACCGAATCCCCAAACCTCTTCGCGCGACAGCCATGGCCAAGAAGGAAATGGATGCGCCGCGTCATTGCGTAGAGCATGGAGAAATTCCGAGTGGAGAGAGAGCAGTCTCCTGACTGACCGGCGCTGCTGAGGATCAGTAGATTTCAACGTTCGGCTGATCGGCGGATCGTACTGAAGACAGCCACAGCCTACGGCCAAGGATCCAGCATGCCCTGCCATCACCTATCCATCGTCCCCCTCCGATACCTCCATCGAATCACAGCAATGCTCTTCTGCCTGTGCTGCGCGGGATGCATCGCTGACAGCACACCAGATCCGGACGTCAGCCTCAGGAGGGCCGCGACAGAAGCACAGGTTTCTCCAGCCATATCGAACGCGGACACCTCACCGAACCCCGGCGTTCCGACAGCGTCCACGCATCGCGCAGCATCGTCGCTCGCGCTGCTTCGGTCAGAATCCGCACTCATGTTCAAGGACGGCATCTCGATCCTGGCCGCCGAGGACCTCCTGCAGTCAAGCAGAAACATGTCGGATGCGATCAACCGCATTACACAGGATGCGGCTTCCAGCCCCGAGGCGCAGGACCTGACCCGGCACTATCGATCATCACTTGAACGTGCAATGGGTCAAGAAGGTGTACTTGAACGCTTTTCGTGTGGCCTTAGCATCTGCATCGGTATCGCCCGGACCCGAAGCAGCGCGGATCATGAGGCGTGGGGTCGCAGGTTTGCGTCAGATGCATCCTCTCCCACTTACAGCTATGCCGAAGCGTCTGAGCATTACTGGATGGGATACGAGAACAGGTTCATCTTCTCGACCGACCCGGAGATGAGTTCGATCAGCGGCAACTGACGCGCCAGACTCCATTTTCGCGTTTGCGCAGTTGTTTCGAGCAGCTCAGAATGCTCTCGCCGGGAGCCAAGTGCCCTGCCCAGGTCAGCCGTCCATCCCTGCCCGCGCGTCGCCCTCCGGCTCCAGCGCCTTCACCAGCACCGCCGCCTGCGTGCGGCTATGGCATTCAAGCTTCTTCAGGATTGCAGTGACGTGCACCTTCACCGTGTTCTCGGCCAGACCCAGCTCGTAGGCGATCTGCTTGTTCAGCAGGCCATCGGCCAGGCACAGCAGCACGCGGAACTGCTGCGGGGTCAGCTGGGCCAGGCGGCTGGCCAGCAGTGCGTCGGCCTCGGAGCGTTCGGCGGCCATCGCCGGGAACCACAGGCCACCATCGAGCACCGCCTGCACGGCCTCGCCGATGGTCTCGGCCGGGGCCGACTTCGGGATGAACCCGGCCGCGCCGAACTGCTGGGCACGGCGGATCACCCGCGGATGGTCGTTGGACGAGAGGATCACCACCGGGATGTCCGGATGCGAGCCACGCACGTGCAGCAGCGCGGAAAAACCGTGCGCGCCTGGCATGGTCAGGTCGAGCAGCACCAGGTCCACATCCGGATGTGCGTCAAGTGCTTCGGCCAATGCCTCGGCGCTGGCGACCTCGCGCACCTGCGCCAGCGGCAGGCTCTGCCGCAATGACTGCACCACCGCCGAACGCAGCAGCGGGTGGTCATCGGCGATCAGGATGGTGTATTCGCTCATGCGGCCATTGTACGGGCAGGCCGGAGCCTCAGCGCCCTGCCGGCTCCACGCTGCTGCGCCAGGCATCGAGGAACTGGCGGCGCTTGAGCGCGTCCAGATACACCAGCAGGCCCGGACCCAGCTGGATCGGGCGGCGGCTGCGGCCCGGCGCATCATCGCCGCGCGCGTTGCCGGTCACGATCGGCATCAGCCGTGCCTCGCGCGACAGCACCTGCTGGCCGCGTGGCGACAGCAGGTAGTCGAGGAAGCGCCGGGCTTCTTCCGGGTGCGGGCCGGTGCGCGGAATCACTGCGGTGCGCAGCACCACCAGCGTGTAGTCCTCGGGCTCCACAATGCCCAGCGGCGCGCCGGCATCAACGCGCGCCTGCGCGTAGGAGCCGAGCACGTTGTAGACCAGCGACAGCTGTCCGCTGGCCACCTTGTCCAGCAGCACGCCGGTGCGCTCCTCGCGCACCACGTCGTTGTCGCCCAGCGCGCCCAGCAACGCACCGGCGATGCTGCCACGCTGCGCATCCTGGGTAGACAGCAGGTAGCCGACGCTGCTGCGCTCGATGTCATAGGTGCCGACCCTGCCGCGCAGCGGTGCTCCCTCGGCGCGCAGCCGGTCCAGCAGCTGCCGACGCGTGTGCGGCACCTTCGCGGCCGGCAACATGCGGGTGTTGTAGACCATCACCACCGGCTCGTAGCTGATGCCGAAGGCCTCGTTGCGCCACTGTGCCCAGGCCGGCAGTGCAGCGGTCTGCGCCGAACGGTGTGGCAGCGCGTGGCCATCGTTGACCAGCTTGGTCTGCAGATCCATGCCGCTGGAGATCAGCAGGTCCGGCGATGCCGGCCCGCCGCGGTCGTGCAGGTAACGCGCGTACAGGTCCTGGGTGATGATGTCCTCGTACACCACCTCGGTGCCGGGATGCAGCCGCTGGTAATCGGCGATCACCACCGCGAACACTTCGATGTCGGTGGTGCCGTGGATGCGCAGCTGCGCAGTGGCCTTTGCCTGGGCCGGGAAACGGCGTACGTCGCCGGGCGCGGCCAGTACCGGCAGAGCCAGCAGCAAGGCAACGGCAGCAGCGAACAGGCGGATCATGGACTGCTCCGTGGCAGGCGGATGGTGGCGATCAGCCCGCCCTGCGGGCGGTTGCTGAGGTCGATGCGGCCGCCATGGCTGTCGACCACGCGCTTGACGATGGCCAGGCCCAGCCCGGCGCCGCCGGACGGCGCGCTTTCGCCACGGGCGAAGCGCTCGAACACGCGTTCGGCATCAGCGGGTGCGATGCCTGCGCCATGGTCGGCAATGGTCAGCACCGCCTGACCGCCTTCCACGGTCAGCGCGATCTGCAACGGGCCCTCGCCGCCGTACTTCAATGCGTTGTCGACCAGGTTCTTGATCGCCTCGCGCAGCAGCAGCGCGTCGCCGTGCACCTGCACCGGCTCGGCGGTCATCGCAAGTTGCACGCGCGGTGCCGGGCCGGCCTGCGGCAGGGCTTCATGCAGGGCCTGGTGGACGGTCTCGGCCAGGTCCACCGCCGCAAAGCGCTGCAGGTGCGAGCGATGGATCACGCTGGCATCGCTGAGCAGCTGGTTCAGCAACCGGCTCATGTGGGTGGCATTGCGTTCGATCGCCAGCAGGCTGCGCCGCATGTCTTCGGGGTCGTCGTCGTCCAGCGCAAGCTGCGCCTGCGCACGCAGCGCGGCCAACGGCGTGCGCATCTGGTGCGCGGCCTCGGCCATGAATGCGCGCAGTGTCTCGTTGCTGCTGGACAGGCGTTCCATGAAGCGGTTCAACGCCGCCACCATCTGGTCCATCTCGCGCGGCACGCGCGCGTCGAGGGGCTTCAGGTCGGACGGTTCGCGGCGCGACAGCTCGCGTTCCACCCGCACCAGTGGGCGGAACGCGCGGTGCACGCCAAACGCCACCAGCGCCAGCAGCAGGCCGGACAGCACGCCGATCGCCAGCAGTGCGCGATTGACCATGTCCTGCGCGACGGCTTCGCGCGCACGCCGGGTCTGGCCCACCTGCACCTGCACCTCGCCCTGCGCCGAGGCCGCGGCGAAACTGCGGCTGACCACTACGAAGCGTACGGTCTCGCCGCTGTACGCCGCATCAAACAGCTGCGGCTGCGTGCCCGGACGGCGCGGCGGCGACGGCAGATCGCCATAACCTGTGATCAGGTTGCCGCGGCTGTCGGCCACCCGATAGAACACGCGGTCTTCCGGGGCCATCGCCAGCAGGTCCAGCGCCGCATAGGGAAGATCGACCTGCCACTGGCCGTCGACCAGCGCCACCGAATCGGCGATGGACAGCGCCGAAGACACCAGCAGGTGATCGTAGGAACGGTTTGCCGCGCGCTGGCCATAGTCGCGCGCGGCGAACAGCAGCGCCACCGCGAACACCGCCAGCAGCGCACCGAGGTAGAGCAGCAGCGTTCGCCGCAGCGAACCTGGCGCCGCGTTCGCAGCGCGTGCGTCAGCCATCGGCGTCGGCGCTGCCATCGCTGGCTTCCAGCAGGTAGCCGACACCGCGCACCGTGGTGATGCGCAGCGGTGCGCCGGCCAGCTTTCTCCGCAGGCGACCGACGTACAGCTCGATCGCATTCGGGCCGGCTTCGTCGTCGAAGCCGAACAGGCCGTTGCCGATCTCGTCCTTGCCGACCACCTGACCGAGGCGGCCGACCAGAATCTCCAGCAGCCGGTACTCGCGGTTGGGTAGCTCGATAGGCTCGCCGTCGAGACTGACCCGATGCGCGGCATTATCGAACTGGAAGCCGCCGATCTGCACCACTTCGCTGGCCTGGCCTCGTGCACGACGCAGCAGCACGCGGCAGCGCGCTTCGAATTCGCGGAAATCGAACGGCTTGCCCAGGTAGTCGTCGGCGCCGACATCCAGCGCCTGCACGCGGTCTTCGATGCCATCGCGTGCGGTCAGCATCAGCACCGGCGTGCTGTCGCCACGCTCGCGCATGCCGGCCAGCACGCGCAGGCCATCGAGCTTGGGCAGGCCGATGTCCAGCACCACCAGGTCGAAGCTCTGGTAGCGCAGCACGCTGGCGGCGGCCAGGCCATCGGCCTGCCAGTCCACGGCGTGCCCACTGCGGCGCATGCGGCGGATGATCGCATCGGCCAGATCCGGGTTGTCTTCGACCAGCAGCAGGCGCATGGGCACGAGGGTGGGAGGGGAAACGAATGCTACCGCATGCCGCTGCCGCGCTCGCCGGGCCCTGCCAGGAAGCAGCAGCGAGCCGCTTTACGCTGCACCGCACAATCCGTTGACAGGACCATGACAGCTTGCCCGACCCAGACTGCGGCCGCGCACCGTCCGGTGCCCACGATTGCCGCGCGCCTGGCGCGCACCTGGGAGGGTTTGTGGAATTCACGTTTGCCTGGCGGCGTCCTGCCGCCATGATGGCGCTGGCTGTCCTGTCGGCGCCGGCCTTCGCTGCCGAAGACGACCGTCCGGTCACCGCCACCCTGGGTGGCCGCCTGCATCTGGACTTCGCTACCTTCGACAACGACAACCGCGGCACCCCGAACAAGGACGACACCGAAATCCGCCGCGCGTGGGTTGACGTATCCGGCAAGTTCTTCGTGGTCGACTACAAGCTGGAGGCCGATTTCTCCGGCGACCGCGTCGAGGCCAAGGACGTGTACCTGGCGCGCAGCTTCGGCAAGGCCGGCAAGCTGACCGTCGGCCAGTTCAAGCAGTACTTCTCGCTGGATGACCGCACCAGCTCCAACTACGGCAGCTTCCTGGAGCGCGGCAATGCCGGCACCACGCTGGCGCCGCTGTACCGCCTGGGCGCGTCGTGGCAGGCCAATCCGGGTGACTTCACCTGGGCCGCCAGCATCTACAGCCTGGAAAGCATCGACGCCTGGCAGGTGAAAGGGCGTGCTGCCGGTGGCCGTGTCACCTGGGCGCCCTCGCCCGCCGATGGCGACGTGCTGCACCTGGGCTTGTCGCTGGCCCGCGAGGCCTATGACAACCCCGGCGCGAACGGCGTTCCGGGCCTGAAGATCCGACCACGCCCGGCCGGCCACCTGTCCGATGAAAGCCGCCTGACCCTTGTCGACTTCTCCGCCGGCCGCGATACCGACGTCAACAAGTGGTCGCTGGAATACGCGCAGGTGCGCGGCCCGCTGTCGTGGCAGGGCGAGTTCAGTGGCGCCACCTTCGATGACGGTGCGCAGCGTGGCGACGTGATGGCCGCCTACGGCATGGTCAGCTGGTTCATTACCGGCGAAAGCCGCGCCTACGACCGCAAGACCGGCCGCTTTGCGCGGGTGAAGGACATCCGCCACAAGGCCGGTGCCTTCGAAGTAGCGCTGCGCTACGACCAGATGTGGGGTGCGCAGCATCTCGATGGTGCGCCGGACCTGCGCCGTGGCAGCACCGACGCCTGGACGCTGGGTGGCAACTGGTACCTGCGCGACAACCTGCGCTTCATGCTCAACGTGATCGAAAGCCGCAACCGCGACCGCTTGGCCGGGGTGACGGTGGACCGCACGCGCGCGGTCACCGGACGCCTGCAGTACGACTTCTAAGCCCGAATTCCCGGGCATGCCGCCCGGGCCCCTTCCACTCCCCACGTCCTGTATTCGCAAGGAGTCCGCAGATGATGCTGAGCATCCTCGGCTTTGGCATGGTCATTACGTTCATGTACTTGATCATGAGCAAACGCCTGTCGCCGCTCGTCGCACTGATCACCATTCCCATCCTGTTCGCGCTGATCGGCGGCTTCGGCGCCGGCATCGACGAGATGATGCTGGAAGGCATCAAGAAGATCGCACCGACCGGCGTGATGCTGATGTTCGCGATCCTCTACTTCGGGGTGATGATCGATGCCGGCCTGTTCGACCCGCTGGTGCGGGTGATCCTGCGCTTCGTCAAGGGCGATCCGATGAAGATCGTGCTCGGCACCGCGGTGCTGGCGATGCTGATCTCGCTTGATGGCGATGGCTCGACCACCTACATGATCACCGTCTCGGCGATGCTGCCGCTGTACCAACGTCTCGGCATGAACGCGCTGAACATGACCTGCGTGACCATCCTGGCCGGCGGCGTGATGAACCTGACCCCGTGGGGCGGCCCGACCGCACGCGCGGCCACCGCGCTGCACGTGGACCCGGCCGATGTGTTCGTGCCGCTGATCCCGTCGATGGTGATCGCCTGCGCCGGCGTGCTACTGCTGGCCTGGTACCTGGGCCTGAAGGAACGCCGTCGCCTGGGTGTTGTGACCCTGCCCAAGAGCGGCAGCTGGATGGACAACAGCGTGTCCGACGACAGCAACGCGCTGCCGACCGTGGAAGATGCCGAAGACATCAAGCGGCCGAAGCTGCTGTGGGTGAACCTGGCACTGACCGTGGCGCTGATGACCGCGCTGATCATCGGCGTGCTGCCGATGCCGGTGCTGTTCATGGTCGGCTTCGCCATCGCCCTGGTGATCAACTACCCGAACCTGGCCGAGCAGCGCCGCCGTGTGGTCAACCACGCCGGCAACGTGCTGTCGGTGGTGTCGCTGATCTTCGCCGCGGGCATCTTCACCGGCATCCTCAACAACACCGGCATGGTCGAAGCGATGTCGCACAGCTTCCTGGCGGTGATTCCGGAGTCGTGGGGCCCGTACCTGGCGGTGATCACGGCGGTGGCGTCGATGCCGTTCACCTTCTTCATGTCCAACGACGCGTTCTACTTCGGCGTGCTGCCGATCCTGTCCGAGGCGGCCAGCAACTACGGCATCACCCCGGTGGAAATGGCGCGCGCCTCGCTGGCCGGCCAGCCGGTGCACCTGCTCAGCCCGCTGGTGCCCTCCACCTACCTGCTGGTGGGCCTGGCCAAGGTCGAGTTCGCCGACCACCAGAAGTTCACCCTGAAGTGGGCCATCGCCATCTCGATGCTGCTGATGATCGGCAGCCTGCTGTTCGGCCTGTATCCCCTCGCCGCCTGACCCTTTGCCAAGGAGCCTTCTGCAATGACGCTTCGAATCGCTTACGTCACCAGTGGAATGGGCAGTGTCGGCACTGCCATCTGCCAGAGCCTGGCCCGCAGTGGCCACACCGTGGTCGCCGGTTGCGCGCCGAACTCGCCGCGCAAGGCCAACTGGCTGCGCGAGCAGCGCGAACAGGGCTTCGATTTCATCGCCTCGGAAGGCAACGCCACCGACTGGGCTTCGACCAGCGCCGCGTTCGCCAAGGTGCGAGCGGAAGTGGGCGAGGTCGATGTGCTGGTCAACAACTCCGGCGGCAGCCGTGATCTGCTGTTCCGGCAGATGACGGTGGAAGACTGGAACGCGGTGATCGCCTCCAACCTCAATGCGCTGTTCAACCTCACCAAGCAGGTGGTGGACGGCATGGCCACGCGTGGCTGGGGCCGCATCATCAACATCGGTTCGGTCAGCGCCCACAAGGGCCAGATCGGGCAGGTGAACTACGCCACCGCCAAGGCCGCGATGCACGGTTTCAGCCGTGCACTGGCTGCCGAAGTGGCCTCGCGCGGCGTCACCGTCAACACGCTGTCGCCGGGCTACATCGCCAGCCAGGCGATCAGCAGCTTCCCGCCGGATGTGCTGGACCGGCTGGCGGCGTCGGTACCGGTGCGTCGCCTGGGCCGCCCCGAGGAAGTGGCCGGCCTGTGCGCCTGGCTGGCCTCGGATGAAGCCTCGTATGTGACCGGTGCCGACTATCCGGTCAACGGCGGTCTGTACATGGGTTGAGCCCGTCTCCACGCAAGGCGTGGACCGCCTCCCCCACGGAGTGCGCGGGGCCGGTGAACTTTCGCTTGCGAGGGGGATCCGGCCCCTTTTTGTTTCTGCATTTTCGGGACGTATTGCCCGATACATCGGCAGAACCGGTGCTATACCTGCCAACGCTCGCCGAGCCCGATGGATGAACGGCCGGAATCGCGGATCAAGGAGGTTGGCATGCGTGCATTGCTGATTGCGCTTCTCGTGGTCGCCACCCCGCCACTGGCGGCCACCCCACCTGCTGCCACTGCGGATGAGGCGGATGCAACCTGGCGGCTCGTGGAGCGCTGGTCCTTGCAGCTGTCACGCTCTGACCTTGTCGCGCAGCTATCACCCCTGGCTCCGGCCGGCTCGCGTTCGGAAGCAAGAATGGGCCGGGGCGACAGCGCCACCATCGATCTGGCGCCATTCGTGGTCGCTGGGAGGATCAAGGGGCCCTCTGGCCAGATCTACACCGACGCGTCGGGGCGAATCATCAAAGACATTACGCTGCGGCTGAGCGGCGCCTGCATCTCGCGAAAGCAGATGGGTCGTCGCTACCCCGACTTCAATGTCCTTTCCGTGCCGTCAGGGCATAGCCTGGACGAGTCGACGGTGTTCGGCACAGTAGTGAACGGCATCCAGATCGGGTTCTCATTCTCCGAACATGACCGTGACTGCATGGACCAGCTCAAATTGAGCTGGCCTGGGGAGCGCTTCTGATTCCCACCGGCCTACCACCATGACGAACATGTTGCGGGACACGCACCACTGCCCTGCATCGTTCGTTGGTTTTTTCGTAAAGAAGGTTTCATGTTCCGTTCGCATAGTGGCCATGCACCGCGCACGCGTGCCGGTGACCACCCCCAATGCAACGGACCACCATGCAGACCCGACACCTGACGATCGCCGTGGCGATCGCGCTCTCCGCCGCCGCCAGCGCCCATGCCGCCACCGCCGCCGATACCGGCGCCAGCACCGATGCCGCGCTGAGCGCGCAGACGCTGGATACCGTCTCCGTGATCGGCCAGGGCGAGACCCGCCAGGTGCAGCGCATCACCACCGTCGACAAGCAGGTGCTGCCGCCGGGCACCAGCGGCCAGAAGATCCTCGACCGCCTGCCGGGCGTGTCGGTGCAGTCCAACGACGCCTTCGGTGCCAACGAAGAATCGCAGACCATCAGCCTGCGCGGCTTCGACAAGAGCCGCCTCGGCTATACGCTGGACGGCATCCCGCTGGGTGACAACAGCTACGGCAACTACAACGGCCTGAGCATTGCCCGCGCGATCATCGCCGAGAACCTGGCCGGCGCAGAGTTGTCGCAGGGCATCGGCTCGCTGGGCGTGGCGTCGACGAGCAACCTGGGCGGCACCATCCAGTACTTCTCGATGGACCCGTCCACCGAATTCGGTGGACGCGCCAGCGTCACCGTGGGTGACAACAACCAGCGTCGCGGCTACCTGCGCGTGGATACAGGCGACATCAATGGTTTCTCGGCCTACGTGTCCGGCGTGCACCAGGACCAGGACATGTGGGCCGCGCCGTACCAGAACCAGACCACCCGCCAGTTCAACGCCAAGGCCGTGTGGAATGTCGGCGACCACCGCTTCGGTGCGTTCGTGGCGACCTCGCGCGCCAGCCAGGCCAACTACGCCTACCTGTCCAAGGACATGCTGGCACGTGGCCTGGGCTACGACTGGAACATCTATGCGCCGGACTGGGATCGCGCTGTCGCTGCCGCGTACTGCGCACCGGGCACCTACAACAAGGCACGCTGCAAGTTCAGCGGCGGCGTCAACAGCATCGACGATGCCTACTACCAGAGCCGCGCGCTGCGCGACGACAACCTCTATTCGGTCGATGCCGACCTGCGCCTGGGCGAGCAGGGCCGCCTGAAGCTGCTGGCCTACCACCACGACAACCGTGGCCAGGGCCACTGGTGGGCGCCGGGCCAGCCGTCCTACCCGGGTACCGACAAGATGCTGCCGATCTCGATCCGCAGCACCAACTACACGATCAACCGCGATGGCCTGACCGCCGCGCTGTCGTGGACGGTGGGCATCCACGAACTGGAAGCCGGCCTGTGGTACGAGCAGAACGACCATAACGTGTCGCGCAACTTCTACTACATCAGCGGCCCGTTCCTGGACGACCTGTACCTGAAGAACCCGGACCGCCTGCTGTTCAACCAGGACTTCGACATCCGCACGCGCCAGTTCTACGTGCAGGACCGCATGCGCTTCCTGGACCAGCGCCTGACCGTGGATGTCGGTATCAAGAGCCCGAACACCCGCATGCGCGCCACCGCCCAGCCGGGCGTGGAAACCCGCATCGCCTCGGGCACGCTGACCGCCAAGAAGTCGGTGCTGCCGCAGGTGGGCCTGGGCTTCAAGCTCAACGACAACAACGAGCTGTTCGCTTCGTACGCAGAGAACATCGCCGCCTTCGTCGGTGGCGGCAGCGGTGGCCCGTTGCAGGTGTCGCCGGAATCGTTCGCGGCCAGCGCCGGCCTGGAGCCGGAGAAGTCCAAGAGCCTTGAAGCCGGCTTCCGTACCTTCGGCGAGAAGTACCAGGCCTCGATCGCCGCCTACAACGTGAAGTTCGACAACCGCCTGCTGTCGCTGAACCCGTGCTCGAGCATCGAAGTCGGCACGCGTCCGGAGTGCGTGACGCGCTTCATCAACGTCGGTTCGGTGAAGAGCCACGGTGCGGAGCTGACCTTCATCCTCAAGCCGATCGACGGCCTGCAGTGGTACAACGCGCTGTCCTGGAACAAGACCACCTACGAGGATGACTACACCTCGGGCGGCGCGATCGTGCCGGTGGCCGGCAAGATCACGGTGGATACGCCGCAGCGCATGGCCTCCAGCGAGATCAGCTGGAACCGCGATGGCTTCTTCGCCAGCCTGCGTGCCAAGTACACCGGCAAGCGCTACTACACCTACACCAACGACCAGTCGGTGCCGGGCGTGACCACCTTCGACGCCGGTGCGGGCTACGACTTCGGCCCGGGCCTTGGCCTGCGCAACGTGCGGGTGTCGTTGAACGCGACCAACCTGACCAACAAGCGCTATGCCGGCCAGCTGAGTTCGTTCGCGCCGACCGATCCGAAGGGCACGCGGTATGCGATCCATGCGAGCGCGCCGCGGCAGCTGTTCATGACGGTGGCGGCGGAGTTCTAAGTCAGAAGCGGGCGCTGCGGCGCATCAGTACCGCAGCTGGGCGAGGTGGGACGAGCCGAGGCAGGACACGCCGCAAGTACGTCCCTGTAGGCTCGATCGGCGCATCCATGCGCCTCACGGTCCTGCCTCGGCCCGTCCCACCTCGCTCGACAATTTCCTGCGCCGGCGCGGAGGCAATGGAAAGCAAGAGCAAAAAGCAAAGAGCCGGGCATTGCCCGGCTCTTTGCTATTCAAGCTTTTCAAGCGCAATCCCTTCGGCGCGGTGATGTGCTGCCGCCCGCGCGGGAAACTATCTGGCGGCGGTGGCGCACCCTGGCCAGGACCGTGAGGCGCATGGATGCGCCGATCGAGCCCCCATGGATGGGTTTACGGCGTGTCCTGGCCAGGGTGCGCCACCGCCGCCCAGCGATATCAATCGAGGCGCCAGCGCATCATCCCGCCAACGCCTTTCATTCCGGCGCCAGCTGGTCCATCCGTATCCGGTTGGCGAACAGCGAGAACGCCAGCATGCCGGCCAGGCCGTTCGCCCGGCTCACCCAGTGCGGCAGCCAGCGCGGCGGCTTCAGCACACCCGCTTCGAACAGCGGCGCGAACGCGATCGCATCGGCCAGGCTCATCTTGCCGGCGAACAACCAGCGGCAGACCTGCAGGCGGTCCTCGGCCAACATGTGGCGGAAGAAGGTATGCACCGACACCAGGCCGCGCAGGTACACCGTGTCCTTGGTGAAGGCCAGGCCGCCACTCGGCGGCACCCCACGGAACACGCGCTGTGCCGACGCAAAGCTTTCTTCGGCGTTCTGCCCGGCATCGCAGAAGTAGCGGAACACCTCGATGAAGTCGGCGCCTTCGCGGGCCATCGCGATCGCTTCGGTGCGCAGGCTGATGCGCTTCAGGCGCTCGATGTCGATGCTGCCGGTGATCTGTTCGGCGAAGGTAGCCAGCCCTTCCTGGGTGGCCGTCACCCGCGGCGAGGACAACGCCAGGCTGGGCAGCACCGGTTGTTCGCGGCCATTCAAGGCCGTCAGCGAATGCACCAGCGCTTCGTGGTGGAACAGCTGCGCGCGGTCGTAGGCACTGAAGCGCGCACTGGTGCGCAGGCGGATGCGGGTCGGTCCGGCAGCGGCCTTGGACACCAGCTCTGGATCGAGCTGCACCTGGATGATGCGCGATTCGAAGAACGCATCCAGGTCATTCTGCAGCTGCAGCTGCAGGGCAATGGCCGAGACCGGCACCTGCTCTTCCGGCGCCAGCAGTTCGTGATCGAGTTCGGCAGCAATCTGGATGAAGTGACGCGCCGCTTCGCGCGTGCTCGGGCCATTGCCTGGCAACGGCTGCTCGGGCGCGCCGAACAACTGCACCGAACAGGTATCGACCGCCGCCGTGCCCAACCCTTCCAGCAGCTGCGCGGCCAGGTCCCAGCTCTGCGCCGACTGGCGCACGTAGTGGCCCAGCGGATGAGTATCATCGCAGTCGGCGGCGATCGCAGCCAACGCGCGGCGCTCCTCGCTGAAATCCAGCCTCGGGTAATCCACCTTCGGCAGCACCGGTTGCCCACGTGCCACGCTGTCCAGGAACGGTGCCTGCAGCGTGGCCGGCCAGCTGGTCAGGCCCAGCAGGCGGATGCCCCCCACGGCCTCGACCAGGCGCGCATCGAGCGCTGCATGGTGGGCCACGTCACGGTCCAGCGTCGCGGTCGGTTCCATGGGCGGACTATAGCGCTCTGCTGTGTCCGGCGCTGCGCGCCGCCGCCCGAGCATCGGCTCGAGCGCTACAGGGAATGATTCCACCGCGAACCAAGTGTAGAGCCGAGCCTATGCTCGGCTGCCTTGTTACCGCCTACGCGGCTTGCTCGCCGGGCGGAACTGCTGGCCCTTGCCCTTCCTGCCACCACGCTCCTGCGCGGTCTCGGCCTGGCGAACCGCCAGCTTGGCGGCGGCGGCGGCCACTTCTTCCTTCAACTTGAAGTAGTTCAGCAGGCGGCTCTCTTCGATCTCGCCGGCCTCGATCGCGGCACGTACCGCACAGCCCGGTTCCTGCTGGTGCTTGCAGTCATTGAAACGGCACTGTGCGGCCAGCGCTTCGATATCGGCGAAGCCGCCTTCCGACAGCGTCTCTTCACCGGTCGGCTTCAGCTCGCGCATGCCGGGGGTGTCGATCAGGCAGGCGCCCGTCGGCAGCGGCATCAGCGCGCGATGGGTGGTGGTGTGTCGTCCGCGCGAATCGTTGGCACGCACCGCGTTGGTCTTCATCCGCTGCTCGCCGAGCAGCGTGTTGGTCAACGTGGACTTGCCGGCACCGGACGAGCCCACCAGCACCACGGTGCGGCCCGGGCCCAGCCACGGTTGCAGCACGGCAACGCTGTCGGCATCCAGGCCATTGATCGCATGCAGCGCGATGCCCTGCATCTCCAGCTCTTCCAGCACCGCCAGCGCATCCTCGCTGTATTCGGTCTGGTCGGCCTTGGTCAGCACCACCACCGGTTCGGCACCGCCACCGCCGACCAGCAGCAGGTAGCGCTCGATGCGGCGCGGATTGAAGTCAGCGTCCAGGCCACAGACGATGAACACCGTATCGATGTTGGCCGCGATCACCTGCTGGTGGTAGTGCTCACCTGCGGCACCACGCTTGATCGCGGTGCGCCGTGGCAGCAGGGCGACGATGCGGATGCCATCGAGCAGCACCCAGTCGCCCACCGCCGGCCGCTCATGGCTGGGGAAGCGCGGGCGCTGCCATTCGGGCAGCGACTCGGCCTTGATCGATGCATCCGGGCCATCGGCCACCACGTAGTGGGTGCGGTGCTGTTCGATCACCCGTGCCGGGCGGGCCTGCGGGTGCGCGGCCATCGCGGCCTGCCAGTCGGCCTGCTGTGGCGGGCCCGGCCAGGGCCAGCCGATGGTCTGCAGGGCGATGAAATCGGGGGTCTGGGTCATCGCCGCCATTCTACCTGTGCCAGCGCCCTGCCAGCCCAGCAGTGACGGGCCCGGAGCCCTTGCCATGCAGTGCAGCAATTCCGGTAGGATGGAAGCCCCATGCCTTTTGACGGCCCAGCTCCCATGTCCACCACCTCGCCCAAGCCCCTGGCCATCCGCGAGCGCCTTTCCGAAGTGCGCTACGAAATCCGCGGAGAACTGGCGCGGCGAGCCCGGGAGCTGGAGGCGCAGGGCCGCAAGCTGATCAAGCTCAACATCGGCAACCCGGGCGCTTTCGGCTTCCGCGCGCCGGAGCACCTGCAACGCGCGATTGCCGACGACATGGGCCGCACCGACCCATACACCCACCAGCAGGGCCTGCCGGTGGCGCGCGAAGCCATCGCCAGCTACTACGCCCGCCGTGGCGCGCCCGATGCGCACCCGGACCGCGTCTTCCTCGGCAACGGCGTCAGCGAGCTGATCGACCTGTCACTGCGTGCGCTGCTCAACCCGGGCGACGAAGTGCTGGTGCCCTCGCCCGACTACCCGCTGTGGTCGGCTTCGACCATCCTCAACGATGGCCGGCCGGTGTACTACCGCTGCGCGCCGGAGAACGGCTTCCAGCCGGACCCGAGCGAGATCGAGACGCTGGTCTCTTCGCGCACCCGCGCCATCGTGCTGATCAATCCGAACAATCCCAGCGGCGCCAGCTACCCGCGCGAACTGCTGGAGCGCGTGGTGGAAATCGCGCGCCGCCACAACCTGCTGCTGCTGGTCGATGAGATCTACGACCAGATCCTGTACGACGACGCGGTGTTCCAGCCGGTCGCGCCGCTGGCCGGTGATCATCCATGCCTGACCTTCAGTGGCCTGAGCAAGGTGCACCGCGCCTGCGGCTGGCGTGTGGGCTGGGCCCACCTCAGCGGTGACGATGCCCGCCTGGGCGACTTCCGCGCCGCGCTGGACCTGTTGGGCGCACTGCGCCTGTGCGCCAACGTGCCGGGCCAGTACGCCATCGAGGCGGCGGTGAACGGTCCGGACACCATCTCCGAGCTGTGCACGCCGGGCGGCCGCCTGTATGAAACCCGCCGCGCGGTGATCGAGGCCTGCGAAGCCAGCGAGCACCTGTCACTGGTCGCGCCGGCCGGCGCGCTGTATGCGTTCCCGGCCGTGGTCGGTGCCGCTGCGAAGGGCTTCGACGACCACGATTTCGCGCTGGACCTGATGAACAACGAAGGCGTGCTGGTGGTGCCGGGCTCAAGCTTCAACGTGCCCTACCGCCATCATTTCCGCGTGACCCTGATGCCGGAAGCTTCGGTGATGCGCGATGTGTTCGCCCGCATCGACCGCGTGCTGGCGCGGCGTGCCGAGGATGCGACCAAGGTCGTGCCGCTGAAGCCGCGCCGTTCGGTGGCCTGAGCCGTGGCATTGTCCTACTTGGCGCTGGGCGATTCGTACACCATCGGTGAAGCGGTTGCAGTCGAAGGCCGCTGGCCGCACCAGCTGGCCGCCGCCCTGCGTGCGCAGGGCATCGACCTGTCCAACCCGCAGACCATTGCGACCACCGGCTGGACCACTGACGAGCTCGATGCGGGTATCGACGCGACCGCACCGCAGGGTCCGTTCGATTTCGTCAGCCTGCTGATCGGCGTCAACAACCAGTACCGCGGGCGTCCTCTGGACGAATACCGCAGCCAGTTCCAGGCCCTGCTGCAGCGGGCGATCGGCTTTGCCGGCGGTGATGCCGGCCGCGTGCTGGTGCTGTCCTTCCCCGATTGGGGTGCCACCCCGTTCGGTGCCGGCAGTGGCCGCGACCTGGCCGCGATCGAGATCGAGACCGACGAATTCAATGCCGCCGCCGAGGTGATCAGTACCCGGCACGGCGTAGCCTTCGTCGACATCACCGACATCAGCCGCGCGCAGGGCGAAGACCCGACGATGATCGCCGAGGACGGCCTGCATCCTTCAGCGCGGATGTACGCGCTGTGGAGCGCGCGCGCGCTGCCGGTTGCCGCGCATCTGCTTGGCGGCACGGACTGAGGCGATGGACGGCACGCCACGGAACGGCCCGCCCCTGCCCTGTGCTCCCCTGACGGCCCCGCAGGCCCGCTTGATCGCCGAAGCGTTCCGCCCGGCGCAGGCCTGGGGCAGCCGCCGCGACTACTACTACACCCGCGGCAAGCTCGGCAGCGATCCGCTGTACGACGGCGTGCTGCAGCATCTGCCTGACGACGGACAGCCGGTGCTGGACCTCGGCTGCGGGCTGGGCCTGTTCGCCCATGTACTGCGCCAGCGCGGCGGCACCCAGCGCTACCTGGGCGTGGACGTGGATGCGGGCAAGATCGCCCGCGCGCAACGTGCCGCCGTCGAGCTGCATGACGTGCGCTTCGACTGCGTGGACGTGCAGGCGCCACTGCCGGCGCAGGCCGGGCACGTCCTGCTGCTGGACGTGCTGCAGTACCTGGACGCGGACCCACAGCAGGCACTGCTGCGCGCGGCCAGTGCACGGGTGGCCCCCGGCGGCTGCCTGCTGCTGCGCACGCCGCTGGCCACCGGCGATGGCCGCGACCGCACCACGCGGGTGGCGGACCGGCTGGCCTGGCTGGTCGGCTGGATGGGCACACGCCCGCGCCACTATCCCGATCCACGGGTACTGCAGACAACGCTTGCCGAAGCGGGATTGCAGGTGGCCGCCCCCCGGCCACTGCATGGGCGTACGCCGTTCAACAGCTGGCTGCTGGTAGCACGCCGGAACCTGTAGCGCCGGGCCATGCCCGGCGAGCGGAGCGGCACCTGTGGCATCCGCCGGGCATGGCCCGGCGCTACCGCATACGTATCAGCCGGTAGGCAGCTGCGCCTTCAGCCCGCGTTCGTCCAGCGCCTGCAGCACGCGCTCGATGATCACCAGATTGTGGCCGTGGGCGGCGCCTTCGTGCAGCAGCACGATGGCTCCTGGCCGCAGGTCGGGCAGCAAACGCGCCAGCACGCCCTCCGGCGTGCAGCCGACGCCGTCGTAACCGCGTGCACTCCAGCCCACGCGCACCAGGCCGAGCGCCTTCAACACCGGCGCCACGAACGGGTTGGTCATGCCCACCACCGAGCGATACCAGCGCACCGGATGCCCGCTCAGCGCCTGCAGCGCATGCTGGCAGCCTTCGATCTCGGCCCGCATCGCCGCTGGGCCCAGGCGCCAGAAGCGGGCCTGCGGGTGGCTGAGACTGTGATTGCCGAGATCGTGGCCACGGCGCAGGATCTCGGCCACCAGTTCCGGCTGCGCCAGCGCACGGTCCCCCACCAGGAAGAAGGTCGCACGCGCCTGGTGGCGGTCCAGGAGGTCGAGCACGGCACGGGTTTCCGGGCCGGGGCCGTCATCGATCGTCAGCCAGACACTGTTGCCAGCGTCCGGCACCCGGCTCAATACCGGCGCGTAGAAACGGCTGTTGGGCAGGAATATCGGCACCATGAACAGCGCGTGGCTGGCCACCATCAGCGGCAGGGCCCAGTGCCAGCCTGCCAGTACCCATACCAGGATCACGGCCAACTGCGACGCCACCAGCCAGGGCAGCCAGCGCCAGGGCCGGGTCGGGATGCGATGCAATGTTCCTGCGTTGCTCATCCCCCATGATGCCATGGGGGGTAGAATTGATGATTCGAATTCCCGGAACCCCGACGTCCATGTCCCTCGATCCCGCCCTGCGTTCGCGCATCGAATCCATCCTCAACGCCAACCGCGTCGTGCTGTTCATGAAGGGCCAGCCGTCGATGCCGCAGTGTGGCTTCTCGGCCAAGGCCGTGGGCGCGCTGCAGGACCTCGGTGTCGAGTTCGCCCACGTCAACGTGCTGGCCGACCAGGAAATCCGTGAAGGCATCAAGGCCTACGGCGACTGGCCGACCATCCCGCAGCTGTACATCGACGGCGAACTGGTCGGCGGCAGCGACATCGTGCTGCAGATGGCCGCCAGCGGCGAACTGAGCAGCGTGCTGGGCCTGGCCGCACCGGACCGCACCCCGCCGAGCATCACCGTCACCCCGGCCGCTGTGGAAATGCTCAAGGGCGCGCTGGCCGACGCCCCGGGCGCTGCCCTGCAGCTGACCATCGACGCCGGCTTCCAGCCGAACTTCCAGCTGGCCCCGCATGACGAAGGCGCGATCGCTGCCGAGTCCAATGGCCTGCGCGTGCAGTTCGACCTGTCCAGCGCCCGGCGCGCCAACGGCATCACCATCGACTGGGTGGACGACATCCGCGGCAAGGGCCTGGCGATCGACAACCCGAACGCGCCGAAGCCGGTACAGGAAATCAGCGTGCGTGATGCCGACGACCTGGTGCGCGCCGGCAACATCACCCTGGTGGACGTGCGCCCGGCCGACGAGCGCGCCATCGCAGCCGTCGGCGTGCCGTTCAGGAGCTTCGACGGCAACGGCCGTGCGGAGCTGGAAGCCCTGCCGAAGGACACCGCTCTGGCCTTCATGTGCCACCACGGCGGCCGCAGCGCACAGGCTGCCGAGCAGTTCCGTGCACTGGGCTTCACCAAGGTGTTCAACGTCACCGGCGGCATCAATGCCTGGTCCGAAGACGTGGACAACGGCGTGCCGAAGTACTGATCGGCCCCGGCATGGGGTCGACTTGGGGTCGGATCCCTTTCCGCAGGAAAGGGCTCTGGCCCCAGCACAGAAAACGCCGGCATTCGCCGGCGTTTTCTGCATCCACGCATGGCGTGGACCTACCCGGCGAAGCCGCCTTCGGCCAGGTAATCCAGCTCTTCCGCCGTGGGCAAGCGACCGAGCACGGCATTGCGATGCGGGAAGCGCCCGAAGCGGCGGATGATGTCGCGGTGCAGTTCGGCGTACTGCAGGTACTCCTTGTCACCCAGCACGTCGAACATCGCCACCGAACGGTCCTGGTCCATCGGATCCTCGGAGTGCTCGAACGGCAGGTAGATGAAGGCGCGCAGCTTCGGTACCAGCTGCAGGTCCAGGCCTTCCTCGATGGCGCGCATGGCGTAGTGCCGGGCCAGGCCATCGGTGGCGTAGGAATGGGCGGTCCCACGGAAGCAGTTGCGCGGGAACTGGTCCAGCAGCAGCATCAGCGCCAATGCCCCTTCGGCACTGCCCAGCCAATGCTCGCGCGCGCGCGAAGCGGCGGCGAAATGCTCATCCAGGAACAACTGGCGGAACTGCGCGTCGAACGCATCGTCGCGGGCGAACCACTTCGCAGGGCCCGCTTCTTTCCAGAATTCCACCACTTGCGCGGCAACGTCCATCACCTACTCCCCAGGGCCGGCGCGCCGCGCCAGGCCATCATCATCATTCGTCGAAGCGCAGGTGGCGGACCGACTTGCCGTTGCGCCGGATAAGCTTAAGCGCCTCGATACCGATCTGGATATGGTTTTCCACGAACTGGGAGCTGACCTTGGCATCGGAGGCCTCGGTCTTGACCCCATCGGGGATCATCGGCTGGTCCGAGACCAGCAGCAGCGCGCCACTGGGGATGTGGTTGGCGAAGCCGGCGGCGAACACCGTGGCTGTTTCCATATCGATGGCCATGCAGCGCATCGCCCGCAGCCGCTCCTTGAAGGCCTCGTCGTGTTCCCAGACCCGGCGGTTGGTGGTGTAGACGGTTCCGGTCCAGTAGTCGTGGCCGAGGTCGCGGATCATGGTCGAAACCGCACGCTGCAGGGCAAAGGCCGGCAGGGCCGGGACTTCCGGCGGCAGGTAATCGCCCGAGGTACCCTCGCCACGGATCGCGGCGATCGGCAGCACCAGGTCACCCAGCTGGTTCTTGCGCTTGAGGCCACCGCACTTACCGAGGAACAGCACCGCCTTGGGCATCACCGCCGACAGCAGGTCCATGATGATCGCGGCATTGGGGCTGCCCATGCCGAAGTTGATCATGGTGATGCCATCGATGGTGGCACTGGCCATCGGCCGGTCCAGGCCGATGACCGGCGCGCCGGTCAGCTCGGAGAACGTATGCAGGTAGCCCCCGAAGTTGGTCAGCAGGATGTGCTGGCCGAACTGGTCCAAGGGCACGCCGGTATACCGGGGCAGCCAGTTGTCGACGATTTCCTGCTTGCTCTTCATGGGCGGTCCGGTACGGCGGGGGACCGGGTATTTTCAGCCACCCGGCCGGTGCCGTCGAGCTACCGTCGGCAGGCCTGTGAAGAAGGTCACTTGGCAAGCCCGCCGCCTCCGGGCTAGCGTCGACGGTTGGACCAGGCTGCGAGGGGAACTGCATGGCATCGACGTTGTTGCGCGCCGGGGTAGCCCTGGCACTGCTTTCATTGAGCACGGCTCCGGCGGTGGGCGCCTCGCGCTTCGTCGCCGATCCCTACCCCAGCACCTACCAGGCGCATCCTGATGCGCCGGTACTGATCCAGAACGCCACGGTGCTGACCGGTACCGGCCAGCGCCTGGACAACGCCGACGTGCTGCTGCGCGACGGCCGCATCGTCGCCGTCGGTCGCCAACTGCAGGCCGATGCCGGTGTCACCCGCATCGATGCGCAGGGCAAGTGGGTCACCCCCGGGCTGATCGACGTGCATTCGCATCTGGGTGTATACCCCAGCCCCGGCGTCGGCGCGCACAGCGACGGCAACGAGATGACCGCACCGGTCACCGCCAACGTCTGGGCCGAACACTCGGTGTGGCCTCAGGACCCAGGCTTCGCCACGGCACTGGCCGGCGGCGTGACCAGCATGCAGGTGCTGCCCGGCTCGGCCAACCTGGTGGGTGGCCGCGGCGTGACCCTGAAGAACGTCCCGGCCATCACCTACCAGGCGATGAAGTTCCCCGGCGCACCATGGGGCCTGAAGATGGCCTGCGGCGAGAACCCCAAGCGGGTCTATGGCGAAGGCAAGGGCGTGACCCCGGCCACGCGCATGGGCAACGTGGCCGGCTACCGTGCCGCCTTCATCGACGCCGCCGACTACATCGCCAAGAACAAACCCAAGCCGGCCAAGCGCAAGGGATGGTTCGGCAGCGACAAGGGCGACAGCGCCGGGGATGCAGGCGGCAAGCGCGATCTCAAGCTGGACACGCTGGCCGGCGCCATCGAAGGCGACATCCGCGTGCACATCCACTGCTACCGCGCCGACGAGATGGCCACCATGCTCGACCTGGCCAAGGAATTCGGCTTCAAGGTGGCCGCTTTCCACCACGGTGTGGAGGCCTACAAGCTGGCCGACCGGCTGGCCGCCGACGGCGTCTGCGGTGCGCTGTGGGCCGACTGGTGGGGCTTCAAGATGGAAGCCTTCGATGGCATTCCGGAGAACATCGCGCTGGTCGACCGGCCGAAGAACAGCTGCGCCATCGTCCATTCCGATTCACCCGAAGGCATCCAGCGCCTGAACCAGGAAGCGGCCAAGGTGATGGCGTCCGCGCGACGCGCGCGCATGCCGGAGATCACGCCCGAGCACGCCATCACCTGGATGACCGCCAACGCCGCCAAGGCGCTGGGCATCGAAGGGCAGACCGGCACCCTGGAAGCCGGCAAGATGGCCGATGTGGTGGTGTGGAACGGCAACCCCTTCAGTTCGTACGCACTGGCTGAGCAGGTCTTCATCGACGGCCGGCGGCTGTATGACCGCGGCGCGCCGGCGAGCACGCCGCGTTCTGATTTCCAGCTCGGCCAGGAGGTGCGCTGATGGTGGTGCTCAAGCAGTTGGCGCAGTCTGCCGCGAAGGGCAGCCGGGCATGGCTCGGTTCTACTGTCATGGTGCTGGCCTGCATCTCGGCATCCGCGCAGGCACAGGACCTGCTGGTGCGCAACGCGACGGTGCATACGGCCAGCGCGCGCGGCAGCCTGCAGAACGCGGACGTGCTGGTGCAGGGCGGCATCATCCGCGCGGTGGGTAACGGCCTGTCAGCGCCTGCCGGCGCCACCGTGATCGAGGCCAATGGCCGCCCCCTGACGCCGGCGCTGTTCGGCGGTATCACCGAAACCGGCATCGAAGAGGTTTCGGGTGAATCGAGCACGGTGGACAGTTCGTTGAAGCTCGGCGAGCAACCACTGCGCCCGGAATTCGACGTCACCCTCGCCTACAACCCGGCCTCGGTGCTGATTCCGGTCACGCGCCTGGAAGGCATCGGCTTCACTGCGTTGGGCGCTGCCACCGGCGGTGGTTTCGTGGCTGGCCAGGGCGGCGTGATGCGGTTGGACGGCAGCGCCGACCCGATCGGCCCGCGCACCCTGTTCCTGCGCATTGGCGCGGCAGCCTCCGAGCTGACCGGGCATTCACGCGCCGCGCAATGGATGCTGCTGCAGCAGATGATCGACGAAGCACGCGGACAGGTGGCTGCGGACTCGCCGCACGCACTGCTGACGCCGGCCGGGCGTCGCGCACTCAGCCGCTACCTGGCCGGCCAGGGCCGCATCGTGGTGGAGGTGGATCGCGCCGCAGACATCCGCCAACTGCTGCGCTGGGCCACCCGCGAAAAGGTGAAGATCGCCATCGCTGGTGCCAGCGAAGCGTGGCAGGTGGCGCCGGAGTTGGCCGCTGCGCACGTGCCGGTGTTCGTCGACGTGCTGGCCAACCTGCCGGCCAGCTTCGACCAGCTCGGTGCCACCCTGGAAAACGCCGCGCGCCTGCAGCGTGCCGGCGTGGCGGTTTCCTTCGTGCAGCGCGGCGACGCCACCCACAACGCGCGCAAGATGCGCCAGCTGGCCGGCAACGCGGTGGCCAACGGTTTGCCGTGGGCCGACGGCCTGGCCGGGCTGACCCGGGTCCCGGCGCAGGCCTTCGGCGTGGCCGACCAGATCGGCAGCATCGAGCCGGGCAAGCGTGCCGACCTGGTGCTGTGGGAGGGCGACCCGCTGGATGTGGCGCACTACGCCGAACAGGTCTGGCTGGGCGGCCGTGCGATGCCGATGCGCTCGCGCCAGACCGAACTGCGCGACCGCTACCTGCAGCGCAACGCGCAGCCCTGACCGCACACGAGGACACACCGATGGCGACATTGCGCTGGTACTTCGACTTCGTCTCGCCCTATTCCTACCTGCACTGGCAGAAGCTGAAGCAGTTGCCACAGTTCGGGCAGATCCAGACCGTGCCGATCGCCTTCGGTGCGGTACTGCATCACCTGGGCAACCTGGGCCCGGCCGAGATTCCGGCCAAGCGTCGTTTCATCTACCGCCAGCTGCTGTGGACCGCACAGGCCGAGGGCACACCACTGCGGTTCCCGCCCGGCCATCCGTTCAACCCGCTGTCCGCCCTGCGCCTGTGCCTGGCCGCCGGCGCCAGCGTGCAGGCCGTGGACGTGCTGTTCGACTGGATCTGGCGCGACGGCAACGCGGCCGACAGCGCCGAAGCCCTGCGCGAACCCGGCGCACGGCTGGGCATCGAGGATGTCGCATCCGCCATCGCCGACCCGGCGGTGAAGGAGCAGCTGCGGCGCAACACAGAGGCCGCGATCGCGGCCGGCGTGTTCGGGGTACCCACCCTGGCCATCGGCGACGACCTGTTCTGGGGCAACGACGCGCACCCGCTGATGGCAGCGGTGCTGGCCGATCCGGGCCTGCTGCGGCAGCCCGAATGGCAGCGCTTGGCCAACCTGCCGGTGGCGGTGCAGCGCAGTCGCTGAACAGGGCGTGGCGCGTTTCCCTCGCGCGCCGCGCTGGGATTTGAGATAGATTTCACGTTTCCGAACCTACAACCGCCCTGGAGGGGGAGCCGCGGATGCGCATCGGAATCGTCGTCGACTCGGCCTGCGACCTGCCGCCGGACTTCATCGCCACACACAACATCGTGCTGCTGCCGATCACCGTACGGATTGGCGAAGCCGTGCTGGCTGATCACCGCGATGAGCAGGCCACGCTGAGCTTCCTGCACGCGCACGTGGCCGAGCACGGCGCTGAAGCGGAGACCATCCCCTTCAGCGTCAACCAGATCCGCGACCTGTTCCTGCAGCAGCTGGTGATCGATTACGACCACGTGTTCTGCATGACCATCACCAAGACCCGCAGCCCGATCCATGACAACGCGCTGCAGGCCAGCTTCGCCATCCTCAACGACTACAAGCCGGTGCGTCAGGCAGCGGGCTACAACTCACCGTTCGCGCTGCGCGTGCTCGATACCCAGAACCTGTTCGCTGCCCAGGCGGTAACGGCGGTGGAAGCGGTGCGCCTGCGCGACAGCAACGCCAGCGTGCAGCAGATCCGTGAGCGGCTGGAGGAACTGGCCAGCAACGTGCACGGCTACATGGTCACCCGTGACCTGTACTACATGCGCGCGCGTGCGCGGCACAAGGGTGACCGCAGCGTTGGCCTGCTCAGCGCGGCACTGGGCAGCGCACTGGACATCAAGCCGGTGCTGCATGGCTACCGCGGCGAGACCGGGCCGGTCGCCAAGATCAAAGGCTTCGACAACGCCGTGCAGAAGCTGTTCGCGGTGGTCGGTCAGCGCGTGCGTGCCGGGCTGATGACACCGACGGTGTGCGTCAGCTACGGCGGTGAGCTGGACGAGCTGCGCACCCTGCCCGGCTATGCACAGATGAAGGAGGTCTGCGCCGGCCACGGCGTGACCGTGTACGAATCGGTGATGAGCCTGACCGGCATGGTCAATGTCGGCAAGGGCGCGGTCACCGTGGGCTTTGCCGATGGGCCACATCGGTTTGAATGAAGGCCAACCGTGGCTGGAATCTGCACATCGATTCCACCACGACTGTGCCAGCCTTGCCGCACTTCAAGGAGAACTCCATGCCTGCGCAGTACCACATCAGCCTGCCCGACCCGTCCAAGGCCCGCGGCAACGACCCTGACCTGTCCTTCCGTTCGCAGGGCGCCGCCGGTTTCGCCGAGGAGCTGCAGGACGCCCTGCGCAGCGGCACGCTGTTCGAACGCTGGAAGGCCAAGCAGCCCGACCCGGATGCGGTGGAACCGCAATGGGGCGTGACCGATCCGGATGCCACCGTAACCGGCGAACAGAAGGATCTGCGCATCAACCTGGTGGCGACCACCCGCATCGACAGCGACGTGTTCAAGCAGCGCCTGCGCCTGCTGGCCGGCCACCATTGGGAACTGCGCGACGTGCGTTGAGGCACCCGCCCGCCGGGCATGGCCCGGCGTTTCCATTTCCCTACCAGCCACCGCCCAGCGCGCGGTACAGCTCCACCCGCGCGATTGCCGCCGTAGCCTGGCTGTTGGCCAGTGCGGCCTGGTTGTCCAGTGCGATGCGCTGGGTGGTCAGCACGTCCAGCATGTCGACCACGCCGGCCTGGTACTGCCGGCGCGCCGCACCGAGCGCGGTCTCGCTTTCGTCCACTGCCACGTGCAGCTGCACGGTGCGCTGCTGTTCGGCGGCGTAGCCATCGATGGCGTCGTCCACTTCATGCCAGGCCTGCAGCACCGTGCGCTGGAACTGCAGCGACGACTGTTGCTGCTGCAGCTTGCTCAACGCAAGGTTGGCCTTGAGCCTGCCGCCCTGGAAGATCGGCAGGCTGATCGACGGCCCGATGCTGAAACGGTGTGCGTTCCAGCCATCCAGATCATCCAGCTGCTTGGCCTGGAAGCCAGCGTCGCCATTCAAGGTGATACGCGGCAGGAAACTGGCCTTGGCCACGCCGATGCCGGCCGTTGCGGCATGCAATGCCGCTTCGGCACGACGGATGTCCGGGCGACGCTCAGCCAGTTCACTCGGCAACCCCACCGCTACGGCCGGCAACGCCGGCCAGTCACGGCGTGCATCCTGCAGCTGCGCGTCCAGCGCCTGCGGCGGCTGCGCCAGCAGGAACGCCAGCGCATTGCGCAGCTGCGATTCGCGATGCCGCAACGGCGCGATGCGTGCCTGCAGCGATGCTACCTGCGCTGACGCGCTGGACACCTGCAGCGTGCTGGCCACGCCCTGGCGTTGGCGTGCTTCGGTCAGGCGCTTGATGTCGTGGGCAATGCTGAGGTTGTCTTCAGTGATCGCCAACAACTGCCGCGTTGCACGCAATTGCAGGTAATCACGCGCGGTTTCCGCCAGCAGCGCGATGCGCACTGCGTGTGCATCCTCCTCGGCCATCTGCACGCGTGCATCGGCGGCTTCCACCTGGCGGCGCACCCGTCCCCACAGATCCAGTTCCCAGCTCAGGCCGATGCCGGCCTGGAACAGCCCATAGTCATCACGACCGCCGTTGCCGGACGGATCGTTCAAGCCCACCTCGCTGTTGCGTGCGCGTGCGCCGCTGGCGGTTGCGCTGACGCTGGGCAGACGGTCGGCGGCGCTGATGCCACGCGCGGCGCGGCTCTGCTGCACGCGGTTGGCCGCCAGCTGCAGGTCCAGGTTGGCCTCCAGCACCTGGCTGGCCAGCTGTCCCAGCAGCGGGTCGTCGAAGCCGGCCCACCAGGCGGCGTCCGGATCGATCGCGTTGCCCGCGACGGCCTCGCCCTGCCAGTGACTGGGCAGTTCCGCCTGAGGACGTACGAAGTCCGGACCCATCGTGCAGGCAGCCAGGGCCGTGCACAGGCTGGCCGCAACGAAGGTGCTGCGGAACAAGGCAACTGCGCTCATGCGCCCTCCCCGGCCGCATGGCCCGGACTGTGCTGCACGCTCTGCGCGCGCGCGCGGCTGCCCAGGTCGACACTGGCTTCCACCGACATGCCGGCACGCAGCTGGTCCAGCAGCGGCTGGCCCGGCTCCAGCACGATCTTCACCGGAATACGCTGCACCACCTTGGTGAAGTTGCCGGTGGCATTCTCCGGTGCGACCGCAGCGAAGGTGACGCCGGTGGCCGGCGCGATGCTGTCGATGTGCCCGCGCAGCGGCTTGCCCGGGAACACGTCCACCTTCAGTTCGACCTGCTGGCCGGCCTGCATGCGGGTCATCTGTGTTTCCTGGAAGTTGGCGACCACGAAGGCACGCTTCAGCGGCACCACCGCGGCCACCGCGGTGCCCGGGGTCAGGTAGGCACCTACGCGCACTGCTCGACGACCGACCACGCCGTCGATCGGTGCACGCAGCACGGTGTGCGACAGATCCAGTTCTGCGCGGGCCTGCGCCGCTTCCGCACGCTGCACCGCCGCCTGTGCAGCCTGCACACCGGCGGTCAGGATGTCGGTGCGCTGGCGCGCGGTCGACAGCGCCGCCTGGCCCTGCTGCAGGTGGGCACTGGCCACGGCCTGCTTCGACTGCGCCTGCTGCGCGTTCTGCACGGTTCCGGCGCCGTCACGGGCCAGTTCGCGGTAGCGCTGCTGGTCGGCACTGGCCAGGGTCAGTTCGGAACGGCTGACATCGACACTGGCCCTGACCTGCGCGATCAGCGAATCCTGCTGGGCCAGTGCGGCCTGTGCGTTGGCGAGCTGTGCGCGGGCATTGGCAAGGTCGGCACGGGCCGCCTGCAGGGCGACCTGGTAGTCACGGTCGTCGATGCGGGCAAGCACGTCGCCGGCCTTCACCGACTGGTTGTCCTCCACCTCCACGGCACTGACGAAGCCGGGAATTTTCGGAGCCACCAGGGTGTAGTCGGCCACCACGTACGCATTGTTGGTGCTCTGGTGGCCAGAGTCGCGCAGCAGCAGCCAGGCGCCGATGGCCAGGGCCAGTACGCCCAGGCCCAGGCCGGTGTTGAGAGTGGTTCGATTGATTGTCATGAGGGGTTCCTGCGAAAGGTTCAGGCCACGGCACGTGGCGGGTGGATGCGGGTGGGCATCCAGGCAATGAGGGGAATGAAGGCCAGCGCCACCAGCGCGACCACCCAGTACAGGTCGGCCGAGGTCAGCGCCTGCACCTGTGCATGCAGGCGCGCGCCGAGCTGCGGGCCATCGGCCAGCCACGGTTGCTCGCCCAGGCGGTCGACCAGCACGGTGGAATGGAAATGACGGCGGCCCTGGGCGACGGCATCCAGTACACCGCTGGCAAGCACCGCGGCGAAACCCTTGACCGTGTTGAACCACGCCGAGGCGAACGGGCCGTCCTGCGGCGCAAGGCCGCCGGTGGCCAGCATCAGCAGCGGCAGCACTGCCATGGGTTGTGCGAACACCTGCAGCAGCTGCACCCACAGGAAGTTGTCACGGATCCAGGCCACGTCCAGGTGCGAGCCCAGCCAGCAGGCCAGGGCCAGCATCGCCAGGCCGGTGGCCTGCACCCAGCGGCAATCCACCGCGCGGATGTTCAGCAGCGCCGCCACCAGCGGCAGCGCGATCACCTGCGGCAACGCCACCCACAGCAGCATCGGTGCGGTCTGCAACGGCCGGTAGCCCTGCACGCTGGCCAGGAAACCGGACGGGATGGAGATCACCGCCAGCAGCACGAACAGCACGCCGCCCAGCGTCACCAGCGAGTAGCTGAGATTGCGGTTGGCCAGCAGTTGCAGCTTGAAGAACGGCAAGGGGTGGAACCATTCATTGATCATGAACAGCACCATCAGGCCGGCGCCCCCCCCGATCATCAGCGTGATCATCGGCGAGTCGAACCAGTTCAGGCGCGGGCCCTGCACCAGGCCCAGTACCAGCAGCACCAGCGCTGGCAGGCCGAGCAGCAGGCCGACCGTATCGAACTGGGCGAAGCGTTCCAGCCTCAGCGGGTCCTGTGGCAGACCCCAGCTGACCATCGCCATGGCGGCCAGGCAGTACGGCACGATCTGCCAGAACGCCCAGTGCCAGCCCACCTGCTCGACCCAGAACGCGGCCAGCGGCGTGCCCATGCTCGGGCCGAACGTCGCCGTCAGCGCGTAGCCGGCCAGGCCGTACAGCTTGATGCCCGGCGGCAGGAAGCGCAGCGCCACGCTCATCAGCAACGGCGGCAGTGCACCACCGCACAGGCCCTGCAATGCACGCAGCAGCAGGAACACCTGCAGGTTCGGGGCGAGCGGGCACAGCACGCCCAGCACCATGAAGCCACCGATCATCGCCAGCGCGAAACGACGCAGCGAGAAGGTGGCGGCACACCACGGCGCGAAGGCCATCGCGCTGACCGACATCGCGCTGTAGAGGGCGATGATCCAGCTGCCGTCATCGACGCTGAAACCCATCGCGCCACGGATGTCGGCCAATGCGACCTTGGTGATGTTCTCGTTGAAGC
The DNA here is from genome assembly GCF_001431625.1 of Stenotrophomonas geniculata ATCC 19374 = JCM 13324. Taxonomy (GTDB): domain Bacteria; phylum Pseudomonadota; class Gammaproteobacteria; order Xanthomonadales; family Xanthomonadaceae; genus Stenotrophomonas; species Stenotrophomonas geniculata. Next base: position 20,341 of record NZ_LLXT01000136.1, on the reverse strand, counting down.
CCGACACCAGCACCGCCAGCAGCACGCCACACAGGCCGACCAGAATGCGGCGATCGAGCCCGGGGGCGGCGGCAGGACGGGGCGCTGCGGCGGCCGGGACAGCGGCGGCCGGCGTACTCATCGCCGGGCACCTATCCGTGCAGTACACGGCATGTTGGGGGTCATTGGAATGCGCTCAGTGAAACTCAGGGGAGCGCAGTCTAGGGAGCCGGTACCCTGTGAAAAATGGCGTCGCCGGCATCCCAGGCGTGCGCCGGGCGCACGCATGCAGATGTCAGCGCGAGGCCTCCCCTGCGCTTTCGCACATGGTCTTGATCGAGCGCCGCAGCCACTGGTGCGCGGCGTCGTTGTCCAGGCGCGGATGCCAGGCCTGCACGATGGCCGCGGTCCGCACCGGAATCGGCAGCGGGAACAGGCGCAACGGCAGGCGCATGTTGACGATCCGCTCCAGCATCACGCTTGGCATCTGCGGCAGGATCAGGTCCGATTCGGCCGCCGCGAAGATCGCACCGTGGAAGGTCGGGCTGATCAGCGCCACGCGACGCTGCAGGCCGAGCGTGGCCAGGTCATCATCGATCGGCCCACGTGGCAGGCCACGGCGCGACACCGCGATGTGGTCGCACGCGGCAAAGCGCTCGGCACTGATCTCCTCGTCGAACAGTGGATGGTCTTCGCGCGCTGCGCCCATGAACGAGGTACTGAACAGGTTCTGCACCTTGGTATCGGGCGCATGCTTGCCGGCCGTGCTGATGTACAGGTCGATCCGGCCCTGTGCCATCGCATCGTCGTCGGTATCGCCCTCGGGCACGAAGCGCAGCACTGCGCGCGGCGCCTGCTGGCGGAACAGCTCGCGCAGGCGTCCGCCGAAACCACCGACGAACACATCATTGGCACGCACGCTGAAGGTTCGCTCGAGCACGCGCATGTCTACTTCGCGACCGGCGTTGAAGACGCGGTGGGCCTGCTCGATCACATCGCGGACCTGCTCGCGCAGCTGCAGGGCGCGGGGTGTGGGCGCCAGACCGCGGCCTGCACGCACCAGCACGGGGTCGCCCAGCGCAGTGCGGATCCGGCCCAGGGTGCGGCTCATTGCCGGCGCGCTCAGGTTCATCCGGCGCGCGGCGGCGGCCACGCTGCACTCGTCAATCAGCACGTCCAGTGCCAGCAACAGGTTCAGGTCCGGCAGGGGCATGACAGTCTCCGGTAAATCAGATGACTCTACGGCACTTGCAACCACCATGGATTGCGTTCTACGCATTCATTGACTGCCGCGCACGGCATGGGTGCACGCGATGACATCGGCGACCATCCCCGGCCTGCCAAGGAGACATCCATGTTCAATACCCTGCTGGTCGCCCTGGACGGTGGCCCCCAGCACGCGCGCGTGCTGGACCTGGCCGCGGCCATTGCCGGCCCCCGCAGCCGCCTGCACCTGCTGTGCGTGCTCGACCCCGAATTCGCGCTGGCGGCCAATGCCAGCGAAGCCGACCGTATCGAGTACCCGGAAGCCGCCCGCCAGCGCTCCCGCGCCGAGGCGGTGCTGGCCGAAGCCCTGGCCGAGCTGCGCGAGCGCGGCGTCGATGCCATCGCGCAGATCCCCTCCGGCGACCCCGGCGAAGTCATCAGCGACCAGGCCAGGCGCCTGAAGTGCGATCTGATCGTGATCGGCCACCGCCACCTGTCCCGGCTGGAGCGCCTGTTCGAACCCTCGATCGGGCAATGGACCATCGATCACGCCCCCTGCCCCGTGCTGGTGGAAACCCGCGACCCACAACCCTAGCTGCCATGGCCTCCCGTTCCCCCTTGTTTCCCACCCGGGTCAGCTACCGTGCCTTCGGCCGCCAGTTCGGCCGTGGCGAGCAGGCGCTGCTGGCGGCGATACGCCAGCTGCGTGACCCCGATCTCGTAGCCGATGGACTCGCACAGCTGAGCGGCCTCGGCCTTGATCCTGAAGGCTGCGACGCGTTCATCAACCTGCTGCCGCTGCTGGCCGCGCCGACGGCACCGATCGACCTGTTGCCAGCCGGCTCTCCGTTCATTGCCGCCAGCGAACTGGACCTGCTGGTCTGCCTGCTGCGCATCGCACAATGGCGGCATGCGCGCCCACGCGAAGACGACACGCTGGCACCGTTGCGCCAGCAGCTGGCGCGCTGTGCGATCGCCGTGCAGGCGGCAAAACTGCCGTTGCGACAGCGCTCGTTGTCACCGGTCGGGCTGAGGCTGCTCGATCCCACCGGCTGGCTGCGGCAGCGATGACCCGGCCGCGCCGACCGTGCGCAATCGCGCACAGGGAGCGGCTACCTGGCGCGCTCAGCAATCCATCCTGCCGTGCGCACTGCCTTCGTCGTCGAGCACGTGCGCATGCAGGATCACCTGGTTGCGACCGGCGCGCTTGGCGGCATACAGGCCGGCATCGGCGTCCGCCAGCAACTGATCGGCACTGGCCAGGGCCGGCGGATGCAGGTAGCCCACTCCGATGCTGATACTGACCGACCCTTCCGGCAGCGGCAGCGCTGCCACCGCCTCGCGCAGGCGCTCGGCCAGCGCCAGCACGCCCGAGAGCGGGCTTCCCGGCACGATCACGGCGAATTCCTCGCCGCCATAGCGAGCAACGCTGTCACCACCGCGACCGGCTATGGCCTTCAGCACCCCGGCCACCGCCTGCAGGCAACGATCACCAGCCGGATGGCCGTGCTGGTCGTTGAAGGCCTTGAAGTGGTCGATATCCACCAGCAGCAGGCCCAGCTCGGTGCCGCTGCGCCGTGCGCGATTCCACTCGGACATCAGCCGTGCGTCGAATTCGCGACGGTTGGCCACGCCGGTCAGGCCATCCTGCCGCGCAAGTTGATCCAGTGCTGCCTGGCGTTCCAGAAGATCCGTCTGGAGCAACACGCTGCGCAGGCCGAAACCAAGGGTAGCTACGACGAAGCCCGCGACCGCCAACGGCCGCGCATGATCGACCACCAACGTGCCGACCACCAGCAGCAGCAATGGCAGGATGATCGGACCGGCGGCCTGCACCGTCCGCGCCAGCCTCGGGTGTGCCGTGGTGCCTGTGTCCGGCGCCGTGTCCAGCGCCAAGCAGGCGATCAGCAGAAAAGGTACGTCGATCAGCAGATCGTTGAACGCACCGAATGCATCATCGGATGTGTAATGGTTGATGTAGTAGGCCACCAGCAGATAGGCCAGAGCGTACAGCGCCAGTGCGCGGAAGAATCTACGCCGTTCGGGCACGTCGCCGGCCAGCCATCGCACCACGGCGAACCCGGCGATACACAGATTCTGGATGTCGAACATGCGCTGCATGTTGGACATCGCATGGGCGTCGACCTCGACACGGGCGGCAAACGATGCGGTGTGCACGAAGAACAGCACCCCCAGCAACGCCGCCATCGCCGCGTCGATCAGGCTGATGCTCAAGCGCTCGCGGCGTGCCCGGGCCAGGATGAACACCAGCGGCACGCCATACAGCACGTACAACAACAGGCTGACGCGCGGGGTAAAGTCAGCCCGGCCGGCGCCCAGCGCATCCACCATGTTGAACGTCATGCCGCCGGCCCACAGCAGCAGTGCCATCGCGGTAGCACGCCAGCCCAGAGCGGCGCGGTCACGTTGCGCCCGCACCAGGCACGCGGCAGCGGCCAGCAGCGGCGCACCGGTCAGGAATACGAAAGAGCCTACGCCCGCCGGGCTCGGCCAGAACGCCACGACCAGCCCATGGCAAAGCACGTACAGCATCGCCAGCACTACCGGCATGCATCCCCCCCGATCCGCAAGGCCGTATGGCCGCACCATAGCGCGCCTGTACGCCACAGCGGCGTGATCCACTGCGGCAAAACGACACTCCGCGTGCACCACCAGGGTAGTGCCGGCTGCTGGCCGGCAATCCCAGGGAATCACAGGGCGGCAGGTAGCCGGCCAGCAGCCGGCCAGCAGCCGGCACCACCGGAACGCCCTCAGCCGTGCAGGGCGCGGGCGTGGTGGGCGATGTGCTCCCCGATGAAACTGGCGATGAAGTAGTAGCTGTGGTCGTAGCCGGGCTGCAGGCGAAGAGTCAGCGGATGGCCGGCGGCATCGCAGGCCTGCTGCAGGCGCTGCGGCTGCAGCTGGGTCTGCAGGAATTCGTCCGCCTCGCCCTGGTCGACCAGCAACGGCAGGCGCTCACGGGCCACGGCGACCAGCTCGCTGGCATCCCATTGCGCCCAGTCCGCCGGGTTGTCGCCCAGGTAGGCGTGGAAGGCCTTCTGCCCCCACGGCACGTGGCTGGGTGCAACGATCGGCGAGAACGCCGACACGCTGCGGTAGCGCCCCGGGTTGCGCAGCGCGATCACCAGCGCACCGTGACCGCCCATCGAGTGACCGCTGATGCCACGCGCATCGGTGACCGGGAAATTCGCCTCGATCAGCGCCGGCAGTTCCTGTGCCACGTAGTCGTGCATGTGGTAGTGCTTCGCCCACGGCGCACGGGTGGCATTGAGGTAGAACCCCGCCCCCTTGCCCAGGTCATAGCCTTCGGCATCGGCCACGTCATCGCCGCGCGGGCTGGTATCAGGCGCAACGATGATCACACCGTGCTCGGCCGCATAGCGCTGCGCGCCGGCCTTGGTGATGACGTTCTGCTCGGTGCAGGTCAGGCCGCTCAACCAGTACAGCACCGGCAGCGCCTGCGTTTCCGCCTGCGGCGGCAGGTACACGGCGAACTGCATGTCGCAGCCCAGCGTGGTGGAATGATGGCGGTAGACGTCCTGCCAGCCGCCGAAACAGGCGCGGTGTTCAATGCGTTCCATGGTGCTCTCCTGCGCGGCGCGCCAGCGCACGCGTACTTCTGGTAGATGCCGACCTTGGTCGGCTTATCCACGCGCGGCGTGGATGCCTTTGTTGATCAGTTCATCCAGCTGCGCCAGCAGGCGCAGCAATGGTTCGACGCCAGGCTGGCCATCAAGATTGCGAGAGGCCGCCACCGCCACATCGCTGCGCGGTGGCCACTGCCCGGCCGCGCGCGCCTCGTAGAGGCGCGGCAGGAATACCTGCGCAAGCCATTGCTCGAATGGCATGCCATCGTCGCTGCCGAAGGCCGAGGTCACCGTACGCGCTGGCCCCACCTCGCCCACTACCCAGCCCAGCGCACGCAACGCCTGCTCGATCGGGGCCACCAGCGCCGCGCGCGGGTCTTCCGCACGCGGCCGGCGCAGGGCATCCAGCCAGCCCATGACGCGGCTCAGTAGTGGACCACCGAACGGATCGACTTGCCTTCGTGCATCAGGTCGAAGGCGTCATTGATCCTGTCCAGGTCCATGGTGTGGGTGACGAACGGGGCCAGTTCGATATCGCCCTTCATCGCGTCTTCCACCATGCCCGGCAGCTGGCTGCGGCCCTTCACGCCACCAAACGCGGTGCCCATCCACTTGCGGCCGGTCACCAGCTGGAACGGACGGGTGGAGATCTCCTGGCCCGAACCGGCCACGCCGATCACCACGCTCTGGCCCCAGCCACGGTGCGCGCATTCCAGCGCCGCGCGCATCACGTTGACGTTGCCGATGCACTCGAAACTGTGGTCCACACCCCAGGTGGTCATCTCGACGATGACCTGCTGGATCGGCTTGTCGTAGTCCTTCGGATTGATGCAGTCGGTGGCGCCGAATTCGCGCGCCAGCTCGAACTTGGACGGGTTGGTGTCCACCGCGATGATGCGGCCGGCCTTGGCCTGGCGCGCGCCCTGGATCACCGCCAGGCCGATGCCACCGAGGCCGAACACGGCCACGCTGTCGCCTTCCTGCACCTTGGCGGTGTTGTGCACCGCGCCGATGCCGGTGGTGACACCGCAGCCGAGCAGGCAGACGTGTTCCGGGTTGGCGTCCGGGTTGATCTTCGCCAGCGAGACTTCGGCAACGACGGTGTACTCGCTGAAGGTCGAGCAGCCCATGTAGTGGTACAGCGGCTCGCCGTTGTAGCTGAAGCGGCTGGTGCCGTCGGGCATCACGCCCTTGCCCTGGGTGGCGCGCACCGACACGCACAGGTTGGTCTTGCCGCTCTTGCAGAACAGGCATTCGCCGCACTCGGCGGTGTACAGCGGAATCACGTGGTCGCCGGGCTTGACGCTGGTCACGCCCTCGCCCACGTCCACCACGACGCCGGCGCCTTCATGGCCCAGCACCACCGGGAACAGGCCTTCCGGGTCATCGCCGGACAGGGTGAACGCATCGGTGTGGCAGACACCGGTGTGGGTGATCTTGACCAGCACTTCGCCCTTCTTCGGCGGGGCGACGTCGATCTCGACGATCTGCAGCGGCTGGCCGGGACCAAAGGCGACGGCGGCACGGGACTTCATGGTGGCTTCTCCAGGATCAGGCGGGAATGGGATGGCAGGACGATCGACGCGATGTGGCGCCGATGCTTATTTCAGGTACGAGCGGATCAACGCGCTCATGTCGCGCACGCGTTCGGCACGTTGTTCGTCGGAGGCTGCGGGTTGCCCGAACTCCTCGCGCAGATGGGCCTCCATCACTTCGGACATCAGGCCGTTGACCGCGCCACGGATGGCCGCGATCTGCTGCAGCACCGGCCCGCAGTCGGCACCGGCTTCCAGCGCGCGGTCCAGCGCATCGCACTGGCCGCGGATGCGGCGCACGCGGGCCAGGACCTTCTTCTTCTCCTCGGGGGAGTGCGGCATGACGGGGCCACCTCGGAACTATACTGGGGGATAGTATACATGCGCGGACGGATGAAGCCACATCATGCATGCCGGGGCATGCGCTACGGACAGATCAGCCTGCCAATATGAATGAATAGTAAATAGATTCAATTGTTACTTTTTCATGGCCTAGGGTGTCACATTCGCCCTTGCGTTTATCCCTGAGTCACATTGGCGTGACCAGGGAGAGATCATGTACCGACCGTTGTTCGCCCGCAGTCGCTTGTCTGTCGCGTTGGGTTCGGCATTGGTGCTGGTGGCCGCTGCACCGGCCATGGCGCAGCAGGCCGCCACGCAGGAACAGGAGGCCGAGCCCGCCAGCAGCAAGACCCCCGTGCAGCTGGACCGGATGACCGTCACCGGCTCACGCATCTACCGCGCCGGCTTCGACACGCTGGAACCCGCTGCGGTGGTCAGCCGTGAATCGATCGAGAACTATGGCGACACCAACCTCATCGACGCGGTGACCCGGATTCCCGGGGTCAGTGCCGGCGTCAGTTCGCGCGGCGACCAGGCCGGTTTCGGTGCGGGCGTCAACTTCGCCAGCAAGTTCGGCCTGGGCAGCAATCGCCTGCTGACCCTGGTCAATGGACGCCGCTTCGTGACCTCTACCCCGCCCACCATCTTCGGTGCCGGCGGCGGCTCGGGCATCCAGGTGGACATGAACGCCATTCCCAGCGTCATGGTGCAACGCATTGAAAGTCTGAGCGTTGGCGGTGCCCCCACCTATGGCTCGGATGCGATCTCCGGCGTCAACAACATCATCCTGCGCGACAAGTTCGATGGCGCCGAAGTCGAACTGGGCTATGGCAGAACCAGCAAGAACGACAACGAGCGCTACTCATGGTCGGCCATCTTTGGTACCGGATTCGCCGATGGACGGGGCCACATCGTGGTGGCGGCGGAACTGGACAATGCCGACGGCGTGAACGCGCTGCATCGTGATTTCTACCGCCAGGGCTACAGCCTGCAGGCCAACCCCACTGCAGCCAACGCTGGCAACTTCCAGCCCCTGCGCCGGCCAACCAATGATGGCCGCATCGACGGCAGCATTCCCTTCAATACCGGACCGGCCGACGGCATCCCCGACCAGGTCTGGATCCGCAACCGGCGCATCGCCAGCATGACCTTCGGTGGCCTGGTGATGCCGGCGACCGGCAGCTACACGCGCAACGGCCTGGGCGACATCCTTGGCTTCGGTCCGAACAAAGACAAACTGTGGCAGTTCAACAACGAGGGCAAGCTGGTCGAGTTCAATCCCGGTACCAGCTATGCGGGCGGCAACGCCTCCGGCGGTGACGGCCTGAACCTGTTCGAGACGGTGCCGCTGATCGCCGACCTTGAACGACGCTCGGTGTTCTCCACCGGCAGCTTCGACTTCACCGACAACGTGCGCGGCTTCTTCGAGCTATCGCGATACGAAGCGACCGCCCGCGAAACCCTGGACCAGAACGTCTACAACGCCGTGTCCTTCGGCAATGCACGCCTGGATGGCGGCGGTACCGCCAGCGGTGCGCTGACCTTCAGCGCCAGCAATCCGTTCCTGAGTGCGGAAACCCGCAGGATCCTCGCCGACAACGGCATCACCTCGTTCCGGCTGTCGCGCTCTTCGCGCGACCTGTCGATGAACAACGCCAGCACCGAAACCCGCCTGACCCGCGCGGTGCTTGGGCTGAACGGCTTCTTCGAGGTTGGAAAGCGCAGCTTCAACTGGGAAGCCAGCGTCACCCATGGCCGCGGTGACTTCGACTACCTCGGCACCGGCCTGATCCAGCAGAACTTCATCAATGCGATCAACGTCACCACCGACGCCAGCGGGCGCATCATCTGTGATGCCACCCGCCCGGGCACCACGGCCGATGCGAACTGCCGCCCGCTGAATCTGTTCGGCGAGAACCAGGCGTCGCGCGAAGCCCTGGACTACGTCTCCACCCGGACCGTGGCCAAGGCGCAGACCCGCCAGACCGTCATCAACGCGTCGGTATCCGGCGGCCTGTTCGATCTTCCCGGCGGCGAGCTGTCCGCCGCGGCCGGCTTCGAACACCGCCGCGAAGAAGGCTCCTTCACCCCCAGCGAGTACCAGCGCCTGGGCCAGGGTCGTTCGGTGCCGACCCAGGCGGCGGAAGGCAAATACCACACCAATGAAGTGTTCGCCGAAGTGCTGGCACCGCTGTTCAATCCCGACTGGGACATCCCGGGCCTGCATCGCCTGGACCTGACCGCCAAGTTCCGCCGCGTCGACAATTCCGTCGCCGGCGCGTTCAATGCGTTCACCTACGGCATCCAGTACGAACCGATCGCCGGCCTGCAGCTGCGCGGCAACAAGACCCAGTCGCTGCGTGCGCCCTCCATCGCCGAGCTCTACACCACCCAGCAGCCGGCCTACTACAACATCCCGGAAGTGTGCTCGCTGGACAACATCAGCGGCGGCTCCAATCCGGCGGTGCGTCGCCGCAATTGCCAAGCGTTCTTCGCCGCCTACCCGGGCGCCGATCCGAACACCTTCCGCCAGCAGCCGACCAATACGCTGGGCTCGACCAACGGCAGCACCCGCCTGCAGAACGAAACGGCGAAGTCGTGGACGGCCGGCATCGTGTTCGCGCCGGAGTGGATCCCGGGCCTGCGCGTCGCCGCCGACTGGTATGACATCAAGATCAACAACGTGATCACGTCGCTGAGCGCCAACGACATCATCACCGGTTGCTTCGACACTGCCGACTTCAACGCCGCCAACGTGCCCAACGCCAACCGCTTCTGCGGGCTGGTGACGCGTGATCCGAACACCGGCGTGGCTACCAGCATCAAAACCGAGTATGGCAACGGCCCGGTGCTGATGTTCCGCGGCTGGACCGCCGAAGTCGGCTACCGTTGGGACCTGTCGCGCTTGGGCGTGCTGGACCTCGACTTCTACGGCTACATGCCGAAGAACCGTGGCCAGGCCGCGAACCGGGACGTGCCGTTCGTCGAACAGGCGGGCAGCTTCAACGAGCCCAAGCGCCAGTTCCGCTGGACCGCCCAGCATCGCATCGGCAACTGGAACTACGGCGTGGCCTCCAACTACACCAGCCGCGCCCAGTACACGATGACCGATACCCCGGAAAGCCGTCAGTACTTCTACCGCGACAGCTGGACCACCTGGGACGCCAACGTCACCTACCGCATCACCGATGCCGCACGCGTGACGCTGTCGGTAATCAACGTGGGCGACGACATCGGTCCGTTCCCCTATGTATTGGATGCACTGGGCCGTCGCTACATGGCCAGCCTGCGCTACAACTTCAAGTAGGCCAGCCACAGCGGTTTCACAGGCGGGGCCCGCTGTACGGGCCCCGCTCAATCAAACAGACCTTGTTCCGCCAACCGGGTCAGCTCGTCCACCACATAGCGTACCTTGGGCCGCAGGTGGCGCGTCGGTGGCCACAGCGCATGGATGTCGATGTGCCGCTGCATGTGCGCGTCAAGCACCAATTGCAACGCGCCGGAATCCAGATGGCGGCGCACCAGTGAAATGGGCATCTGGCAGATGCCGAGGCCAGCGATGGCCGCTTCGATCACCGCATCGCCATCATTGAGTTGATAGGGCGCGCCGGGAATGAATGTTCCCTCGTCCTGCTCGCTGCCGATCCGCCACCAGACCGGCTGGCCATGACGGAAGCCGACGATGCTGCGGTGCTGCGCCAGTTCCTCCACCGTGCGCGGCACGCCGTATGCCTGCAGGTATTCCGGCGATGCGCAGGTGACCAGCCGCTGGCGCCCCAGCCGCCGCGCCACCAGATGCTCGGCCTGGTGCAGCCCACCGAAACGGATCAGCAGGTCGATGCCTTCCTCGACGGGATCGACGAAGTGATCGGTGAAGGTCATCGTCAACTGCATGTCCGGGTACTGCCGGCACAGCCGCAACAGCACCGGCAGCACCACCAGCCGCCCAAACGAGGACGGCATGTCGATGCGCAGCCGCCCGCTGGGCAGGCCGGCCGAACCCAGGCAGGCCTCGGCCGCGGAGATCTCTTCCAGTGCCGCCGCACAGGAGGCGTAGTACGCCTCGCCATCGGTGGTCAGCGCGATGCGCCGCGTGGTGCGATGGAACAGGCGCACCCCCAGCCGTGTTTCCAGCCGCGCGATGGCCTTGCCCACCGCCGAGCGCGAGATGCCCAGCGCATCGGCAGCTTCGGTGAAGCTGCCCGAGCGTGCGGTGGTGACAAAGGTCACCAGGCCATTCAAGGACTCCAGCGGCAGCATCGTTCGCACTCCATTGGGGACAAATAGTCCCGCACCAAGGGAGATCGAAGCGCTTTATGCGTCTGCATGTCAACTCCATCCTGTGTGCATCGCGCCGCTGGCGCCCCTCCCCCGCACTGAGATGACCGACATGACCGCCGCCCTGTTCCACCCCTTCGACCTGGCAGGCACCGCCCTGCGCAACCGCATCGCGATGGCCCCGATGACCCGCGCCCGCAACCCCGGCGCGGTCGCCAACGCACTCACCGCGCAGTACTACCGGCAGCGGGCCAGCGCCGGCCTGATCATCAGTGAAGGCACGCCGGTCTCGCCGCAGGGCCAGGGTTACATCGACGTGCCGGGTATCTGGTCGGCCGAGCAGGTGGCGGGCTGGAAGCAGGTGACCGACGCCGTGCACGCCGAACAGGGCACGATCTTCGCCCAGCTCTGGCACGTCGGCCGCATGTCGCATTCCTCGCTGCAGCCCGATGGTGGGCAACCGGTCAGCGCCGGCACGCGCCCGGTGGCCAGCGCACCGAAGAACACCTCGTTCGTGTATCTGGCCGATGGTAGCCGCGGCCATGCCGATCCCACCCCGGCACGTGCACTGGAGACCGCCGAGATCCCCGGCATCATTGCCGACTTCGCACGGGGCGCCGACAACGCTATCAGCGCCGGCTTCGATGGCATCGAGCTGCATGCGGCCAACGGCTACCTGTTCGAACAGTTCCTCAACCCGCTCATCAACCAGCGCGAAGACCGCTACGGCGGCTCGCTGCCCAATCGTGCGCGGTTGATCCTGGACACCGTCGATGCGATGGCCCAGCGCATCGGTGCGCAGCGCATCGGCGTGCGCCTGGCACCGAACAACCTCACCTTCGACATGCCGTTCTACCCCGACAACGAAGCCACCTATCTGTACCTGGCCGAGGAACTGGGCACGCGCGGGCTGGCCTATGTGCACCTCAACGACAACCTGCAGGCGGGCCAGTCGGTGCTGGGCGAGGCCTTCCTGCAGCAATTCAAGCAGGCCTACGGTGGCACCGTGATCCTGGCCGGCGGCATGACCCGCGAACGCGCCCTGCAGCTGGTCGAGGCCGGCACCATCGACCTGGCCGCGTTCGGCCAGCCGTTCATCGCCAACCCGGATCTGGTCGAACGCCTGCGGCGCAACATCGCGTTGGCCACGCCCGACCGCAGCACCTATTACGGTGGCGGCGAAGCAGGCTACCTCGATTACCCGCTGGCACCGTAGATCCACGCCATGCGTGGATGCGGAGCCCCCCTCGCCATCGAAGACATCACGGCGCCTTCTCCACCCTGGTCGAGTCCGAATCAAAGGTCAGCACACGGGTGCTGATCTCCCCTTTACCCGAATCCTTGCGGGTCAGCTCAAGCCGCCCCTGGTTGCCCTGCGCCACCAGGCTGGCGGCAAAACTGCCCTCGTTGGACAGCGCCGTGATCACGGCGGTGCCATCAGGCGCAACCCTGATGCCTGCCCGATCGCGAACCTTGTAGCCCACGCCAACCGGTGCATCCAGCGCCATCACCGCGCTGCCATTGGCCATGGTGCCGATGCCACCGCGCTCATCGCCCTTCGCGTCGTAGATCGTCATGCCCGTGGCGCGTGAGTTGCGGGCAATGTCACTGGCATCCTCGGCAATCTGCACGCGCGTGCGCCCTTCACTGTCGAGCACGGTCAGCTTGTAGGTACGGATCTCCGGCACCACGCCGGCGTCGGGCGTGGCCACGCTGGTTCCGATCAGGGCGAACGAGGCGCCCAGCACGAACATCGAGGTGGCAAGCAGATTCCTGCGGCGCAGCCTGCGCTCCAGACGCTCCAATCGTACGGCTATATCCTGCTCATGCATGTTGCGCTCCCTGGTTGGGTCTGTGGTTGTTCCGTCACCTGCCCTCTGCCTCCACATGGATCACACGGGTGGAGGCTCCGCCCGGAACGGGCATTGCCAATCGCAGCCAGCGCCATCGGCCGACCTGGTACTCCAGGGTGCGCGCCCGCGCTTTCTCTTCCCGCCCACGCATGGAATCCTCCCTGGCAACGAAGCCACCGGTCGGAACGACTGCGGCACCCGGTCTGGCGCTGCAGTTCGATCCTAGATGGCACCTTCGAGCCCAACAACATGACGAAAGTCCCCATGAACTCTGTCACCACGTCGTTCATCGTCAACCTCGACGTGCCCGATCCTGCTGCCGCTGAAGCCTTCTACATCGAAGCCTTCGGCCTGCGGGTCGGCCGCCGTCTCGGACCAGAGGCAGTGGAACTGCTCGGCGGGCCAACGCCGCTGTACCTGCTGCAGAACGAAGCTGGCAGCGTCGCAACTGAAGATGGCGACGTACGCGACTACGAGCGCCACTGGACGCCACTGCACCTGGACTGGGTGGTGGATGACATCGAGGCCGCGCTGGCGCGTGCGGTTGCAGCCGGGGCGACACTCGAGCAGTCCGTGCGCGAGCGTCGCTGGGGACGCATCGCCGTGCTGGCCGATCCGTTCGGCCACGGCTTCTGCCTGATCCAGTTCAGTGCTGAAGGCTACGACGCGCTGGTCGAATGACCGGCGCGCGGTTCACCACGGCAACGGTACCGCCTCGCCATTCGCGCGTTCGCCGTAGTACAGCGACGGCAGCAGCCGCGAGAGGAAACTGAACTCCGTGTAGCAGTGCTTGAGCAGGCCCAGGCCGACCGCATCGCCGGCCTCGCGGTGCGGATCAGCGCTGTCCAGGCCCAGCACGAAGCGGCTGCGCAGCACACAGCCGAACGGCGTATCGCGTGCCACGTGCAGCATCTGCCCGTCGCAGGGATCACCGTTTGCATCCAGGCGCACGTGGTCGCCGAAGCCGATGCGCGCGGCAATCACCGCCGATACATCGCCGGCATCCTGTGCCGCCTGCAGGCGCTCTGGCACCAACAACGTGCGCGGATCATGGAACTTCAGGCGCGCCGCCACCGGCGGAATGTCGGCCAGCGATTCCACCGCATGGATGCTGGCACCGTGGTAGCTGCGCCCGCGCTGCCACGCCGCGTCCCAGCCGCGATGCTCGACATGATCAACCGGATGCCACCAGCGGATGTGCTGGGTGGTCTCGAAGAAGGTGAACCACCAGTCCAGCATGCGGCCCTTGCAGCCGTGCAGATCGGTACGCACCGCCACCAGCAGGGTGCCGTCTTCGCGGCGCTGCATGCCGGTCTCCAGGTGCATCGGCGCCGGGTCGAGCAGATCGTGGTGGTCCAGCCAGGCGCGTGCGTTCACAGCGGTATCCATCGGGGTCTCCTGCGGTGTTGGGAGACCCGACAATACGGAAACGTCATTCGTTTCGCAATTAGCCGGATGCGGTAAGATGGGGGCAATGAACAGCCCTCCCCTGCCCGAGCCCACAACACCGAGCCGCCGCCGCGGCCGCCCCGCTCGACCGGAAGCCGAGGTCCGCCACGCCGTGCTGCAGGCCACGCTGGAGCTGCTGCTGGCACAGGGTTACGAGGCGACCACGATCGAAGCGGTGGCGACCCATGCCGGGGTGGCGAAGAAGACCGTGTACCGCCACGCCAGCAACCGCGAGGAACTGGTCGGGTTGGCGGTGCGCGAATGGACCGACGGCTTCGCGCCACAGTTGCAGCGCGATGCGCGCAATGCCGAAGAGGTCGTGCCGCTGTTGCAGGACATCCTGCAGGCGGTCTGCGCGCAGGCGCTGTCGGCGCAGGCGGTGCAGGTGTTCCGCCTGCTGGCCACCGATTTCCCCGGCAAGGACGCGCTGCTGCAGGCCTATCTGGACAATGGCATCGAACGCGGCCGAGCGCTGCTGGCTGACTGGCTGGCGCGGCAGCAGCAGCGCGGGCTGCTGCGCGAGGGAGATCCTGTTCGCATGGCGCGATTGCTGCTGGCAATGGCCGTGGCCGAGCCGCTGCGCGAACGGGTGATCGGCGTGGTGGCCGAAGATGCGCCGGTGGAGGTGCACCTGCGTGAGTGCCTGGCGTTGTTGGCGCCGGTGTTGCGGGGGCCGTAGGGTTGCCCCATCCGCGCATGGACGACAGCGGTGGGTGCCGTCCGTTGGTCGGCACCACATCCTCCATCGCAACTCATTCGCGCAGCATATCCACGAACGCGCGCAGCGCACCGGGCATCTGCCGCTGCTTCGGGTAGTACAGCGCGAAGCCGGCGAACGGTTCGCTCCAGTCTTCCAGCACCGCCACCATCTGCCCCGAATCAATGTAGGGCCTTGCCGTGTCTTCCAGCACGTAGGCCAGGCCGATGCCATCAAGCACTGCACCCACGACGGTGCCCTGCTCACTCAACGTGAGCCGGCCCGGCACATCGATCTCCAGCGCTTGCCCGCTACGCTCGAACTGCCACTTGTAGAGATGCCCGCTGGCGAAGCGGAAGCGGATGCATTCGTGTGCCGCCAGGTCCCGCGGATGCTGTGGTGCCGGGTGTCGCCGCAGGTAGTCCGGCGAGCCGACAATCAGCCCGCGCAGCGGTGGCCCCATCGGCACCGCCACCATGTCCTCGGGCACGAACTCGTGCAGGCGCACGCCGGCGTCGTAGCCCTCGGCGACGATGTCGACCAGGCCATCGTTCTCGGTCAGCTCCACCCGCACGTCGGGGTGAGCGTGCAGGAAGCGCGCCAGTCGCGGCCCCAACTGGGTCGATACCGCCGCGCGGGTGGCGTTGATGCGCAGCAGGCCGGCCGGGGCGGCACGGAACTGGTTCATCTCTTCCAGCGCGTCATGCACCTGGCCCAGCGCCGGCTGCAGGCGCTCCAGCAGGCGCTGCCCGGCCTCAGTCAGGGCCACGCTGCGGGTGGTGCGATGGAACAGGCCCACCCCCAACCGTTCTTCCAGCGCGCGGATCGCATAGCTCACCGCCGAGGTCGACAGCGCCAGCTCGGCACCGGCGCGGCGGAAGCTGCGGTGGCGGGCGACCGCGGCAAACGCGGCCAGGTGGGTGAGGTTGTCAGTGGCCATGATTGTGCAGTTCCACTTGATGAATCATGCCGATATCCGCGATTCCTGCCGCTGGGAACGGGGCGTATTGTAAAACGCCTTTCGATAAACCCTGCCAAGGATTCCCCATGTCCCTCGCCCGTGGTTACGCCGCCCATTCACATACCGACCCGCTGATTCCGTACGAGTTCGAACGCCGCGCGGTCGGCCCGGACGATGTGCGCATCGAGATCCTCTACAGCGGCATCTGCCACTCCGACCTGCACCAGGCCCGCGACGACTGGGGTGGCTCGATCTACCCGATGGTGCCGGGCCACGAGATCATCGGCCGCGTGACCGAGGTCGGCAGCAACGTCACCCGCTTCAAGGTCGGCGACCACGCCGGCGTGGGCTGCATGGTCGACTCGTGCCGCCACTGCGACGCCTGCGAGCACGACCTGGAGCAGTACTGCGCCGAAGGCGCGACCTGGACCTACAACGGCCGTGAACGCGAAAGCGGCGCACCGACCTACGGCGGCTATTCCGACCACGTGGTGGTCGAGCAGCGCTTCGTGGTGAAGGTATCCGACACCCTCGACCTGAAGGCGGCCGCCCCGCTGCTGTGCGCCGGCATCACCACCTGGTCGCCGCTGCGCCACTGGAAGGTCGGCCCGGGCCAGAAGGTTGGCGTGATCGGTCTGGGTGGCCTCGGCCACATGGGCGTGAAGTTCGCCAAGGCGCTCGGCGCGCACGTGGTGATGATCACCACCACCCCGGAAAAGGGTGCCGACGCCAAGCGCCTGGGCGCCGACGAAGTGCTGGTCTCGCGCGATGCCGCACAGATGAAGGCACATGCCGGCAGCTTCGACTTCCTGCTCAACACCATCCCGGTTGGCCATGACACCAACCCGTACATGGGCCTGCTCAAGCGCGAAGCCACCATGTGCCTGGTCGGCGTGCTGACCGAACTGGACCCGCCGTTGACCGGTGGCAGCGTGATCTTCGGCCGCAAGCACCTGACCGGCTCGGCGATCGGCGGCATGGCCGAAACCCAGGAAATGATGGACTTCTGTGCCGAGCACGGCATCGTCAGCGATGTGGAGATGATCGACATCAGGAACGTCAACGAAGCCTGGGAGCGCATGGCGAAGAACGATGTGCGCTACCGCTTCGTGATCGACATGGCGACGATGAAGAACGCGGCCTGATCCAAGGCAGGTGTGAAAAAGAAAAACCCCGGCAGTGCCGGGGTTTTTTCATCGCGTGCCGACCAAGGCCGGCACCCACCCAACATCATCAATACGCGAACTCGCGGAACACCGGATCGACGTCGTCGTGCCAGCGGCCATGGAACAGCGCCAGCTTGCGCTCGGCCGGGGTCAGGCCGGATTCGACGATCTCCTGCAGCACGTCCAGGAACTTGCTCTCGTCCTGGCCGTCGGCATTGTGCGCCGCGCGGCGCTTGAGGCCTTCGACGGAAATCTTCACCGCTTCGCGGGCCAGGTCGCGCACGCTGCCAGTGCGGAACGGCAGGTTCATTGCATGCTTCGGCACACCGTCGCGCAGTGCATGGCGCTCGGCCAGGGTGAAGTCACGCACCAGGTCCCAGGCGGCATCCAGTGCGGTGTCGTCGTACAGCAGGCCGACCCAGAACGCCGGCAGCGCGCACAGGCGGCTCCACGGGCCACCGTCGGCACCGCGCATTTCCAGGTACTTCTTCAGGCGCACTTCCGGGAATGCGGTGGTCATGTGATCCGACCAGTCGCGCAGGGTCGGCAGCGCACCCGGCAGCACCGGCAGCCTGGCCTGCATGAAGTCGCGGAAGCTCTGTCCGCTGGCGTCGTGGTAGATGCCATCGCGGTAGGAGAAGTACATCGGCACGTCGAGCAGGTAATCGACATAGCGCTCATAACCGAAGCCATCCTCGAACACGAAGTCGAGCATGCCGGTACGGTCGGCGTCGGTGTCGGTCCAGATGTGCGAGCGGTAGCTCAGGTAGCCATTCGGCTTGCCTTCGGTGAACGGCGAATCGGCGAACAGCGCGGTGGCGATCGGCTGCAGCGCCAGCGACACGCGGAACTTCTTCACCATGTCCGCTTCGGTGGCGTAGTCCAGGTTCACCTGCACCGTGCAGGTGCGGGTCATCATGTCCAGGCCCAGCGAGCCGACCTTGGGCATGTACGACCGCATGATCTTGTAGCGGCCCTTCGGCATCCACGGCATCTCATCGCGCTTCCACTTCGGCTGGAAGCCCATGCCGAGGAAGCCCAGCTGCAGTTCGCCAGCCACCTGCGCCACTTCGTTGAGGTGGGTGCCGGTCTCCACGCAGGTCTGGTGGATGGTCTCCAGCGCCGCTCCGGACAGTTCCAACTGACCGGCCGGTTCCAGCGTCACCGAGGCACCATCGCGCAGCAGGGCGATCGTGTTGCCGTTTTCCTGCACCGGCTCCCAGCCGAAGCGGACCAGGCCGTTGAGCAGGGCTTCGATGCCGCGCTCGCCCTCGAAGGTCGGCGGGCGCAGGTCATCCAGGCGGAACCCGAACTTCTCGTGCTCGGTGCCGATGCGCCACTGCGCGCGGGGCTTCTCGCCGGAGGCGATCACCTCCACCAGCTGCGAGCGGTCGGTAATGGGTGTATCGGCGACGTGGCTGGGGCTCGACAAGGGGAAGGCTCGCTGGACGGTGGCGGGGGATGTGGGGCTCGGAGCCTTCCATCGCAAGGGCGCACTATAGCGTGGCGACCCGTTGCGTCATGCGACGGAGACGGTTTTCAGCATCCTACCGACGCCCTCTTGACCCTCGTACACTCGGGGGCATGAGCCGCCATTCACGACACCCCGAACTGCACCGCTCCGAGCGCGTCGGCTGGCTGCGTGCCGCCGTGCTGGGGGCCAACGATGGCATCGTCTCGGTGGCCGGCCTGGTGGTCGGCGTAGCCGCCAGCGGCGCCTCCGCTGCGACCATCCTGGCCACCGGCGTGGCCGGCACCGTGGCCGGCGCGATGTCGATGGCGGCCGGCGAGTATGTCTCGGTGCAGACCCAGGCCGACACCGAAGACGCCGACCTGGCGATGGAAAAACGCGAACTGCACGAAGATCCGCACAGCGAGCTGGAAGAGCTGGCCGCGATCTACCGCCACCGTGGCCTGGAGCCGGCGCTGGCACGGCAGGTGGCCGAACAGCTCACCGCCCACGACGCACTGGGCGCCCACGCCCGCGACGAGCTGGGCATTACCGATACCCTGCGCGCCCGCCCGCTGCAGGCAGCGCTGGCCTCGGCCGGCGCCTTCACCTGCGGTGCGGCACTGCCGGTGCTGACCGCGCTGCTGGCGCCGGTCGACAAGGTCGCGATGATGACCACCGCCAGCACCCTGCTCGGCCTGTGCCTGACCGGCGCAATGGCAGCCCAGGCCGGCGGCGCACCGCCGGTACGCGGCGCGATCCGGGTGATGTTCTGGGGCGCGCTGGCGATGGCCGCAGCCGCCGGCGTCGGTCGCCTGCTCGGCGCACACGTGACATGACCGCCATGCTGCCCGCGGCCACCGCACTGCTGGCTGAGATGGCCAGTCTGGCCGGCTGCGAGCGCGCCGACGGCTATGCCTGCATCACCGCACGTCGCGAGCATGGCGCCAGCTCGGTGGAGATTCCGCAACCGCAGTTCGCGATCCTGCTGGAAGGCCGCAAGCAGGTGCGTACCGCTCATCAGTCTCTGGCGTTCGTTCCCGGCGACATCCTGCTGCTGACCCAGCGCTGCCGCATCGATGTGGTCAACACCCCCGACCCGCGCAGTGGCCGTTACCTCAGCGCCATCGTGCCGCTGTGTGCCGAAGTGCTGGCGGCCGCTCGCACGCTGTGGATCGAGGGGCTTCCCGCGCCTGGCCAGGCGATGGCGCGGTTGCCGTTGATCGAACATGGCGCGGTACTGCGCCAATGGCGGCAATCGCTGCAGGACGGGCGTTACAGCGAAGCACGATTGGCCCTGGCCTCGCTGGTACTGACCCTGTGCCGGCAGGGCCATGGCAACCTGCTGCTGCCGCAGGCGCCGAGCCTGGGTGAACAGATCCGCGACCGCATCGCCGCCGAACCGGCACGCGACTGGCAGTCGCGCGATGTGGAAGAACAGTTCGCGCTGAGCGGCGCGACCCTGCGCCGCCGGCTCGCTGCCGAGGACACCAGCCTGCGCCAGCTGCTCACCGAGGCACGGCTGGCGCATGGCATGCAGCTGCTCTACACCACGGACCTGCCGTTGAAGACCGTGGCCGCACGCGCGGGCTACCGGTCTGCGGCGAGTTTCAGCAAGCGCTTCGCCGAGCAGTACGGGCTGGCTCCCACAGACATTTGAGGGGGTTCGGCAGGGCTGCGCCCTGCACCCGCCGAAGCGAGAGCAAGAGCCGGAGCAACAGCAACAGCGTGCATTCCGTGGGATGGCGGGGCGGTGTGGGTGG
The DNA here is from genome assembly GCF_001431625.1 of Stenotrophomonas geniculata ATCC 19374 = JCM 13324. Taxonomy (GTDB): domain Bacteria; phylum Pseudomonadota; class Gammaproteobacteria; order Xanthomonadales; family Xanthomonadaceae; genus Stenotrophomonas; species Stenotrophomonas geniculata. The sequence goes on along the minus strand of NZ_LLXT01000136.1, from coordinate 54 downwards.
GCAGGACACGCCGTAAACCCGTCCCTGGGGGCTCGATGGCGCCATCCATGGCGC
>NZ_LLXT01000135.1 GCF_001431625.1 Stenotrophomonas geniculata ATCC 19374 = JCM 13324 | reverse complement strand
CTGGGCCCATCGCGATCGCGTGGCGCAGGCGGACCAGCTGGTGGATACCGGCATGGCCAGCATTGGGCCTGAGCCAGGCACCACCTACACCGTGACCGTGTATGACGCCGCTTCCGGCGCCCTGGTTGTCTCCTACCCGGACCTGGTGGGTGCCTCGTTCACTGTGCCGGCCGGCCAGCTGGTCGAGCGCAACCGCGTGCTGCTCAGCTCCCGGCGCGACGGGCTGGATAGCTGGCAGTCGGTAGAGCTGCTGTTCCGTCGTGTCTATCAACTGGATTTCAGCATCAGCGCCTGGCGTGGTGCCAACAACTCCACCGCCTCTCTGGTGTTCACCACGGAGGCTGAGGGCGTGGAGTGGTCGATCGATCAGGGCGTGCTGCCTGCGGGGATGAGCCTGAACACCACCGCAGGTCGGATCGAAGGGATTCCGCTGGGTGGCGCGCCGGGTTACTACCCGATCCGGGTCAAGGGTCAGGATGCGTCGGGCAATGTGGGCTTTGCCGAGACCGAGATTGCGCTGTCGACCATGCGCAGCAGCTTCCCGATGCAGACCGGCTACCAGGAGGCAGGTGGTCGCACGGTGGCGGTCGGCTCCTCCAACCTGCCGGTGCTGGACCCTACGCAGTCACCATACGCCGGCGGTGCCTCGGTGCGTTTCAATGGCACCGGATTGCGGCAGGAGCTGGAGGCCAGTCTGGGAACGGCCGACTTCAGCGTGGCCATGTGGATACGCCCTGATGCGGCCCCAAGCGACACCTACGCGCGCCTGTTCCAGATCGGCCCGAACACGACCAATGGCGGCCTCTACCTGCGCCGCGAGCAGCTGACCAACCCGATGCAGGTGGGCCTGGACGTGTTCACGGGCGGCAACTACGTGCGCCTCTTCAATGATGCGGTTCTAGCGCTGGCAGAGAACCGACTGCCGAACAGTGCCTGGTCGCACCTGGCGATCTCCAGGCGCGGCGGCGTGGCCCGTATCTTCAAGGATGGCCGCCTGGTCGATGAGAGCACCTTGCCTGCAGCAGCGGTCAACCTCAGCCAGACGGCATTGGCGCTGGCCAGCAACACGACCCTGACCGCCGAGCGGCTGATGGCGGGTTTTGCCGGTGTGGAGGTGCATGCAGGCGCGGCCGTGTACTGGGAGCCATTCACGCCGCCGGTCAAGCCCTCGGACTTCCCCGCGCGGCTGTTGGAGATGCCGGCACTGCCGATCGCGCTGGTTCGTGGTCGGGCCTACGGCCCGTACAGCCTGCACTTCAAGCGGGGCACCGAGGCCAGCCCGGTGACCTGGTCGGCCACCGGCCTGCCGCCAGGCGTCACGTTGGATGTGGATCAGACCGGCAGTGACTCGACCCTGGGAGGAACCCCATCGTGACCGCCTTCAATGTGGTGATTACCGCCACCGATGCGCTGGGCTCCGTGGAGCGCCGTTCGCGGCTGCACGTCTTCGATCGGGGACAGCTGTGGGCAGAGATCGACAACACCGCCCAGATGACGCTGTTCGGGCCGGCCGGGTCTGACCTGTCGGTGCAGGCAGGGCGCTTGAACCTGCAGTGCGGCAGTACCGGCACGGCCTCAAGGGCGCGCTTTGAGAGTGTGCCGGCGGCCAAGGATTGCCGTGCCCTGGTCGGATTCGTGATCCCGGCCGGTACCGGCGTGCGCACGGACAACGTGGGTCTCCTCCTGCGCACCACCAGCTGGCAGGTCACCAACGACACCTACGCCTACATCCTGGGCGTCGGTCGTCGCAGCGCCACCTCGTTTGGCGTCGAGTTTGGGCGGGGTTCCAACGCGGCCTCAGGGTCTTTCCAGCAGCTGCAGTTCGTCGAGGTGCCAGGCATCACGGAAAGCGAAGTGGTGGTGTGGCTGGAGGTCGAGCTGATCGGTTCGACGCTGACCGTCCGCCGCTTGGACGGCACCGTTGTCCTGACCCGGTCGGACAGCACCCATCAGGCCGCCGGCCGGGTCGGCGTCAACTATTTCCGTGGCAGCCAGGGCGGCCCTGGGCTCTTCACGGGCTTCTACTTCGAATCGCTCGACCCGACGAGCGAATACACCGATGAGGCCGGCGACACCTACGTCGACCAGGCCGGCATTGCCTACCAAGGATAAGAACGATGGCTCGATTCAGCTCAAAGCCGCAGCTGCAGACCCTGGCCAGCAGCGTGATCATTCCCGGCACGGCGCCCGAGGGCGGTGCTGCCGTTGGCGGGGGTTCGGTACCAGCTGGCAACGACATCAGCCTGACCGTGGGGCAGCTGCTAGCCGCACTTGGCGATGCGGGTGCGAGCCAGGCCACCCGCGTCGGCAGCACAGCCAAGTGGGTGGCCGCCAAGGCACGCGGCGCGACCAATCCGGCGCGCCTGGCCATCGTGGGCGATTCCAATGTCGCCGGGCAGGGCTCTGGCACGGGCGCTGATGGTCTGGCTGATGCGGCTGCGTCCAGCCTGGCGCGGCGCTTCTTGGTGAAGAAGAGCATCCGCACCGACAGCTTCTTCGGCGAGCAGAACGTCACCCTGGTCAATGTCGAGCTGGGCACCTACGACCCACGCATCACCCTGGGTACGGGCTGGGTGCCGGATGCCACGGTCTCGCAGATATTCGGTGGACGCCACCTGAAGGCGGCCGGCGGCAGCGCGGGAAAACTGCGGTTCACGCCTGCAGGCGCGTTCTCCAGCTTCCGGGTGTGGTATCCGACCCTTGCCGGCCTGAACACGGCGGTGGGGATCTACGTCGATGGGAGCCTGGTCGATACCGTGTCACAGGACGCCGCTGCGTCGCTGGTGTCGAAGGACTACACGGTATCCGCTGGCACCCACTACATCGAGGTCGGCGTCGGTAGCGGCGGCGATGCCTTCGTCTGTGGTATCGAGACCTTCGATGGCAGCGCCAGTCCGGTGGCGTTGGTGGGCGGCTACTGCGCGGCCAGGTCTACGGACCTGATCGTTGCCAGCCAGCCCTGGAATCACCGGCCGATGCTGTCGGCCCTGCAGCCGGACTTCACCGTGGTGATATGCACGATCAACGACACCACCGCCGGCACCGACCCAGGCACGTGGTACGCGGATCTGGAAGCGGTGGTGAAGGGGGCCTCGGCGACCTCTGATGGCTGCCTGTGCGTCGGTTTCGTCCCCAACGATGGCAGGGCCTTGGGTGGGATCTACGGATACGACGCCAAGGCGGCCGCGCTGCGCAACATCGCGGCGGACTACAACTGGCACTTCCTCGATCTGCGGGTGGCGCTGGGCCGCAGCTGGGCCCGGCAGAGCGATCGCGGCCTGGTGTTCGACAACGTCCACCCCAACGCGACCGGAGCCGAAGCGATCGCTTCGGCCCTGAGCGACTTCCTGCCGCTCTAGAACAGGGCGCCAGGCCGACAGCTGCAACTGTCGGCCTGGCACCGCAACACACGCGTACAGCCCGCGTGCTTTTGGCCGAGGCCCTGCTCCCCGCGCGGGGGAGGTAAGCCTCGCCGATGCTCATCGCAGAGGCTGAGAATGAAGACGACCACGCTGTTCCCCTGGCCAGGCGGTAAGACCCGCCTGCTGCCCCACCTGCTGCCCCTGGTAGCCGATACCCCTCACCGGACCTATGTCGAGGCCTTCGCCGGCGGCGCCGCTCTTCTGTTCGCCAGAGAGCCGGCCAGGGCTGAGGTGCTCAATGACTGCCACGGCGAGCTGGTGCGGCTCTATCGGGTGGTGGCCAACCACCTGGAGGAGTTCGTCCGCCAGTTCAAATGGGCGCTGACGAGCCGGGAGATGTTCCGCTGGTGCCAGCTCCAGCATCCTGACACCCTCACGGACATCCAACGGGCTGCACGCTTCTACTATCTCCAGCGCCTGGCTTGGGGCGGAAAGGCCACAGGGCAGACGCCAGGCTTCGGCCGGGGTGGCAAGGGTCTGAACCTGTTGCGGATCGAAGAGGATCTGAGCGCGGCGCACCTGAGGCTGCACAAGGTGACCGTGGAGCACCTGGCCTGGCAGCAGTGCATGGCCAAGTACGACGGGGCCGATACCCTGTTCTTCCTCGACCCCCCGTATTGGGAGACCGAGGGATATGGAACGCCCTTCGGCATGGAGCAGTACGAGGAGCTGGCCAGCCAGATGGCGAGTCTGCGCGGCGCGGCCATTCTGACCATCAACGATCACCCGGCCATGCGGAAGGTGTTCGGACAGTTCAGGGACCGGGCGGTACCGATCCGCTACACGATTGGCCGGCAGGCGGTCCAGCGGAGGGAGCTGATCTTCACGACCTGGTAGGTTGGCAGAGGCGCACGGGACGGGTTACGTCCCGTGCAATTTCATTCCGGTGGGCGCAACATTGGCGCTCCGCCGTTTATCTCACCTATGGCTGGCGATTTATCGCGCGCCGTTACAGGAGAATCACCATGAACCGCAAGCTCGCCCTGCTCCTCCCGCTGGCCCTGATGGCCGCCTGCAGCCAGACCCCGGCCCCGGCCGGCACCGGCGGCGACGACGTGGCCCCGGCCGCGGCCAAGGCAGCAGACCAGCAGACGCTGGCGCACCTGGACGCGCAGCGCCTGCAGAGCCAGCACTGGCTGCTGCAGCAGGCCACCGCCGCCGACGGCAAGCGCATCGACGCGCTGTTCGCCCGCGAAGACAAGCCGGTCACCCTGGACTTCGCTGATGGCCGCCTGTCGGTCAGCAACGCCTGCAACCACATGGGTGGCGGCTACACACTGGCCGACGGCAAGCTGACGGTCAGTGCGATGGCCTCGACCATGATGGCCTGCACCGACAAGGCGCTGATGGCGCTGGACGAGGCCGTGTCGAGCCGCCTGCAGGGCGAGCTGAAGGCCGAGCAGGATGCCGATGGCAAGCTGACCCTGACCACCGCCAAGGGCGACGTGCTGGTGTTCAACCCGGAACCGACCGCTGAAACCCGCTATGGCGGCGCCGGCGAAACCGTGTTCCTGGAAGTGGCCGCGAAGACCGAGAAGTGCTCGCACCCGCTGATCCCGGACTACCAGTGCCTGCAGGTGCGTGAGGTCAAGTTCGACGACAAGGGCCTGAAGCAGGGTGAGCCGGGCAAGTTCGAGAACTTCTACGGCAACATCGAGGGCTACACCCACGAAGACGGCGTGCGCAACGTGGTGCGCGTGAAGCGCTACGAAGTGAAGAACCCGCCGGCTGATGCGCCGTCGCAGGCGTACGTGCTGGACATGGTGGTCGAGTCGGCCATCGAGAAGAAATGAATTGATGGAAGGGCGGCCGAAAGGCCGCCCTTCTTCGTTGCAGACTGTAGCGCCGGCAGCACATGGACGTTGCCGGCCAGCGGCCGGCACTACCCACATGCATCAGGGAGATCGGCATGAAGCACGTCCCCATCCTCTTGGCCGCTGCACTGCTGGCCGTGTGCGCGGATGCCGCCGCTGCCAGCACGCCCACCACTGCCCAGCTCGAAGCCCGCACGTGGCAGCTCACCCGCGCTACAGATGCAAAGGGCAGGCGCATCGGCGCGTTGTTCGTCCGCGGTCGCGCGCCTTATACGCTGCGCTTCGGGCACGGTTACATGAGCGAGTTGAACCTGTGCAACAACGTCAGCAGCCAGTACCGGCTGCAGGGCAATCAGCTGATCCTGGAGAACGGCATCCAGACCGTGGCCGGATGCATGCGTGGTGACATCGTCGTGCAGCAGGAACGCGCTGGAACGCTGATGAGCAGCCGGAGCCCGGCACCGACGCTTGAGCTGGATGAACACGGCGCGCTGGTACTGCGCAACGCGCAGGGCGACACCGCGGTGTTCCAACCAGCACCGCTGCCAACGAATGGAAGGTAGAGCCGAGCCCGCGCTCGGCTGAAATTCCGCGGACCCTGCATGCTAACGTTCCGCGATGAAGATTCTTGCCCTCTCCGGAAGCGTACGCCGGCGGTCGACCAACACCGCTCTACTGATGGCCCTGAAGGCCATCGCACCGCCCGGAATGGAGATTGAGGTCTACACCGGCATCGGCGAACTGCCGGTGTTCTCACCGGATCTGGAAGGCGCCGACGAACCTGCCAGCGTGACCTGCTTCAAGGCGGCCATCGCGCACAGCGATGGCGTGCTGGTATGCAGCCCGGAATACGTGCGCGGCATTCCCGGCGGGCTCAAGAATGCGATTGACTGGCTGGTATCCGGCGACCAGATCGTCGGTCGGCCCATTGCGTTGGTGCACGCGTCCCATCGTGGCGAGGACATGCTGCAGGCACTGCGCGCGGTGCTGTCCACGGTCAGTGCCGCGTTCAGCACAACGCTGTTCCTGCGCGTACCGGTGCTTGGCCTGGAGCCCGAGCAGGTGATTGACGTACTGCAGTCGAAGGCGCACCGCGCCGACGCTGATACGTTCCTGGCGCGGTTTGCCGATTACTGCCGGTCAATCGTGTAGCAGAAGCAGCCGAGCATCGGCTCGGCTCTACCCTGTGTGCTGCTCAGCCCAGCGCCGGGTTCAACGTGTAGGTACCGTGCAGCGTCGCTTCGGCCAGCACGTGGCCGTGCATGGCGCGATACGCGTCTGCGGCGGTGAAGCGTGCCGGAAGCTCCAACGAGGCCACGTCCAGCGCAAACACGCGGAAGAAGTAGCGGTGCACGCGTTCGTCGTTGAACGGCGGATACGGGCCGTCGTAGCCCAGATAGTCACCGGCCATGTCCGGATTGCCGGCAAACCAGCCGGTGAAGTCGTTCAGGCCCTGGCGGCTGCCGGCCGGGCCCGCCGGTGCGGTCTTGCCCTTCACCACGAAGCCATCGCTGCAGCTGCCGGCGGCGATCTCCTGCACCGAGGCCGGAATGTCGGCCATCACCCAATGCACGAAGTCGCAGCGCGGCTGGTCGCGCGGCACGGTCATGTCGCTGCGGCCGACCATTTCCGGAACGGTCGGCACATCCGGATCCACGCACACCAGCAGGAACGAACGCGTGCCTTCCGGCGCGCCGTTCCAAGCCAGGTGAGGGTTGCGGTCCGGCGCGAAGCCTGCGGCATCGCCAGCCGCGAACTCGCGGTCGATCGGCGCGCCGTTGGTCAGGCTGTGGCTGCTCAGTTGCATCGGCTTCTCCTTACTCTTCCGGGTAACCCAGGCGCACCGCAATCGGGGTGAGCTTGGCAAAGGCGGCGCTCATCACGTCGCGATAGTTGCGCCAGTGGCCCGGCGGGAAGCGCGGTGCGCCCAGCTGTGCGGCCGGCGGCATCTGCCGCTCGAACAGGCGTCCCAGCAGCTCGGCCATCGCATGCGGATCGTTGCCGATCTGGTCGATGCGCAGCAGCACGTGCGGGTACAGATCTTCCTCGTGCAGGGTGGCAACCTGCGCCAGCGCGCGTGCCAGCCATTCGCTGGCTTCAGCCAGCGAGGTCATCGCCAGCGGTGCGGCGGCGCCGTAGGCCACCCAGTCCAGCAGCATGTCGCGCGGATCACGCAGCACCAGCACCAGGCGCCCCTGTGGCAGCTGCGGGCGCAGCGCCCACAGCAGTGCGTTGTCCCACCACAGCAGCCAGTCGATGACGGCATCACCCTGCACGCCGCGCACGGGCAGCTGCTCGCGCCAGCGCTGCACCAGGCGCTCCGGGGTCAGCACGCCGGAGGCGAGGTCCTGCAGCGTGTGGTAGTTCTGGAATGCATCATCCGGCGGATTGCTGGTGTAACGGTCGCTGCGCAGCACCGGGCTGGCGGCGGCCAGGCCGGTCGCAACCCGCTCCACGCCCGAACCCGGCGCGCCCCACAGGAAGATCGGCGCGGAGCTGGCATCAGCGTCGATCTCGCCCTTGTCCGGCCAGCTCGGCGGCGCCTTGGCCTGCGGCGGCAGCGGCAGGCGCTGCGGCGCCTGGTCGGCCTGCAGCGCCATCCACGTCTGCAACGCCTGTTCCGGCTGGCCAGCGCGATCCTGGATTTCACCCAGCCAGGTACGCAGGTCGGCGCGATGGCCGTCCGGCGCCCTGTCGATCAGCGCCTGCACGCGGGCGATCGCGGCGACCGGATCACGCTGCAACAGGCCTTCAACCAGGCGGGTTTCGCCGCTGACGCGGCCCGGTTCGAGACTGACGATACGCTCGGCGATGGCTTCAGCCTGTTCGTGTTCGCCCACCATGTCATGCAGGCGCAGGCGCGCTTCCAGGGCCGGCAGATGACCCGGCATCGCGTCCATCCAGCGTTCCACGGTCGCGGCGGCGGTCGGGCTGCCCACTTCTTCCACGGCCAGGCGCGCCAGCCACAGGTCGTGCAGCTGCGGGTGCTGCTCCAGGGCGGCGTCCAGGCGCGCACGCGCCTCGTCTTCGCGGCCCAGGCGCTGCCAGGACATCAGCAGCAGCTGCAGCACCTGGCGGTCGTCGGGGATCGATTCCAGCAACGGCAGCAGGTGGTCCAGCGCCCGCAGCGGCTGGCCACCGCGCAGCGACAGTTCACCGGCCAGGCGGCGCATCGACGGCGTATCCATGCCTTCCTGCTGCAGGGCGATCTGCATCGCTTCGGCAGCCGCCTCCAGGTTGCCCTGGCGCAGCGCCAGCTGCACCACCAGGCCATGCAGCGAGCTGATGGCCGGGTTCAGTTCCAGCACGCGGCGGAACGCCTGCTCGGCGAAGGCCAGCATGTCCTTGCCCAGGTAGGCGAAGCCCAGCGCGTACAGCACGCGGGTGTCGTTGGGCTGCGCCTGGTTGGCCGCCGACAGCAGCGTCAGCGCACGATCCGGATCGTCACGGCGCAGCGCGATCATGCCGTCGATGGTCAGCAGTTCCGGGTGATCCGGCTCAACGCGCGAGGCCAGCGTGGACAGGCGCTGGGCTTCATCGAAGTCGTTGCGGCCGATCGCCAGGTGCGCCTGCATCAGGTAGGCGGAGAAGGAGTTCGGGTCGAGCCCGGTGGTGCGCGCCAGCGCTTCGTCGGCGCCTTCGTACTGGCGCAGGGCCAGCAGCAGGCCAGCATGCTGCAGGTGCAGCTGGGCGTCGTCCGGTGCCAGCTGCAACGCCTGCTGCAGGGCTTCCATGGCATCTTCGGCCTTGCCCTGCTGCTGCAGCGCAAGCGCCAGCCAGCGGTGGGCGCCGGCCTGGCCGGGTTCATCACGGGTCCATGCCTGGGCCAGCTGCACGGCCTGGTCGGCCTGGTTCTGGCGCAACGCTTGGATGATCTGGTCTTGCATGGCGGTCCGGTTCAAGTGCAAACCCGCATTGTAGCGGTCCACGCACCGGTGCCGGTTCAGCCCGCCAGCACCCGCTGCAGGCGCTGCGCCACCCAGCGCTCGGAGAAGCCGTCACCCCGCCAGTTTTCCAGGAAGCCGCAGTGGCCTCCCCAGCAGGCGGTTTCCAGGTGCGCCTGGCGCGGCAGCTGCCAATCGCTGAAGGTCGCGTACGGGATCACCGGGTCGTCCTGCGCCATCAGGATGTCGGCCGGCACCTGCAGGGTGGACAGGCGGTCACCGGCAATCGAATAGCCATCGAAATAGGCCTGCAGCGAGCCAAAGGTGGTGTGCCGTTCGACCAGCCAGGCGGTCAGTGCACGGATGTCCAGTTTCAGTACGCGGTCGTCGCAATCGCTCAGCTCGGGGAACAGATCGCGCTTGCGGCGCAGCGAGCCGGCCCACTTGCGGCGGAAGTACCAGTCGTACATCGCCGGGCCGTTCTCGATGTTCTCCATGGTCAACGCCGGATCCAGCACCGGGCACACCGAGGCCACGCGCAGCAGCGGCACGCCGGCGGCCGGGGCACGCAGAGCCAGGCGCAGCACGAAGTTGCCACCCAGCGAATAGCCGGCGGCCACCAGCGGCAGCTGCGGCCAGCGCTGGGCGATGTCGCCTGCGGCGTGCACCACTTCATCGATGAGATTGGAGTGGAAGATGCCGGGATTGAGATGATGGGTGTTGCCGTGGTCGCGGAAGTTCAGCCGCACCACGTCGAAGCCCTGCTCGATCATGCGCGCGGCGGCCATGCGCATGTAACTGGATTCGGCACTGCCTTCCCAGCCATGCAGCAGCAGCGCGACACCCTTCGGCTCGCGGCCTTCGACATGACTGTGCCAGCCCTGCAGGCGCACGCCATCACCGCCATCGAGGATCAGCTCTTCGCTGACTGCACCGGTGGCCGCCAGCAGCAGCAGGCCGCGCTGCAGGCGCATGCGGCTGGAACTGAGCATCGACTGCAGGTGCGGATTGCGCAGCCAGCGCGGCGGCTGATAGTCAGCCGCATGCAGCGTCGGCGTACCGGCGTCCAGGACAGGTGGCGGTATCAGGGCCACCGCACCCTCACTGCGTGCTCATGGCCGCCACGATGCGCGCGCGCGAGGTTTCCGCGATGCGTCGACGGCCTTCCAGGTCCTGGGTACCGATCGGCTCCAGGAAATGCACTTCGGTATGCCGCGCCGGCTCACCCAGCAGGCGCAGGAAATTGGCGGCGAAACTCTCGCCCGGGCCGAACGCGACGATGGTCTGTGCGTCGCCCTTCATCCCGTACACCAGCGCCACCGGCTGCACCGGCACGCCGGTTTCAACCGCGGCCTGGAAGATGCGGGCATGGAACGGCCCCACTTCGTGGCCACCGCGGGTGCGCCCTTCCGGGAACACACCGACCGCCTTGCCGGCACGCAGGCGATCGGCCATCACCTGCATCACCCCACCGAGCGATTCGGTGTTGCCACGCTGATGGAAGATGGTCTGGCCGCGCGCGGCGAGCCACCCGACCAGCGGCCAGCTGGCGATCTCGCGCTTGGCAACGAAGCCCATCATGCGCTGGCTGTGCAGGATGGAGATGTCGACCCAGCTGACGTGGTTGGCGACGAACAGAACGGCACCGGGCAAGGGCTGGCCCACCCGTGACAGGCGGAAGCCGAAGATCCACATCAGCCCGCCCTGCCACCAGTTCACCACCTTCGCGCCGAAGGTATCCTCGCCCACGCGCAGCTCGCCCCACGGCGGAAGCATGCCGATCAGGATCAGCGGCAGGAACACGGTGATGTGGACCAACAGCAGCGGTACGCGGTACAGGTAACGGCACACACGCGCCACGCCGCCACGGGGGGCCGGAGTGGGGGAAGTCATCCGCGCACGATACCGGAGCGCCGCGGCAGCTGCCAGCCGATTTAGGCCATAACCGCCATTGACCGGGGCAATCGGCGGGGAACGCTGGGTTCTGCCGCCGTCAACACGCCCGACGGGGGCTCAACCGTGGCCGGCGGCCACCACCGCCAGGGTCAGCCGCGAGATGCACACCAGCCGGCCCTGCTCGTCCTCGATGCGGATTTCCCACAACTGGGTACTGCGGCCCACGTGCAGCGCGCGCGCGGTGCCGGTGACAGTCCCCGAGCGCACCGCACGCACATGGTTGGCGTTGATTTCCAGGCCCACGCAGATCTGCTTTGCGGTATCCACGCACAGGTTGCCGGCGCTGCTGCCGAGGGTCTCGGCCAGCACCACCGAGGCACCGCCGTGCAGGATGCCGTAGGGCTGCCGGGTGCGCTCGTCCACCGGCATCGTGGCCTGCAGCCAGTCTTCGCCCGCGGCGCTGAAGACGATGCCCAGCGACTCGATCGCCGTGTTGCGGCTGAGCGCATTGAGCTGCTCGATGGAAACAGCTTCGCGGAACACCTGGGTCATGCGGGCACCTTCAGAGAATGGGAACGAGGCCGGCACCGAATGCGGTCAGCATGCGCACCAGCAGCCACTTCGGGCCGACGTTGACTTCGGGGAAGTCGCCGACGGCAACGTAGCAGCGATGGAAATCCGGGTCCTGCCGTGGCAGCGGCTGCGGGCAGTCCGGGCCGGGCTTGAACTCGTAGTCGGTGGCATAGCGCCACGGCCAGAAGTCGAGAATCGGCAGCGCTTCGGAGGCCTTGCCGACACTGTAGTTCAGGCCCGACAGCACCGGCGGCTTGGCCCGCGGCGCCACCGTCCACGCGTTCTGCGGATGGGTATCGCGCAGGATGCTCTCGGCCAGCTGCTCGGCGAAGACCGGATCGTCGATGATCACCGCGCCTTCGGTGTTGTAGTTCTCGCTGCGCGGATCGAAGTTGTGGGTGCCGACCACGCCGATGCGGCGGTCGACCACCAGCGACTTGGCGTGCAGGCCCATGCGGGCACCCTTGCGGGTGACCGGCAGCGGCTTGTTGACCGCCTTGCTGCCCAGGAACGACGGACGCGTCTCGGTACGCAGCAGGCGCGTTTCCACTTCGCTGCCAGCGGCACGACGGCGTTCGCGGGCGTTCTGGTAGGCGCTGCCGGTACGCGGATGGTTCACCGGTACCTGCCTGCGGGTCGCGGCCAGATCCCCATCGCTGCCACCGCCGGCATTGCTGCCAGCGGCGCTGCCGCCAATCAGCGGATTGCGCCCGCCGTCGTCGTCGCCCGCGGGCGCGGCGATCGGATCAGGCAGCAGGTTGCGGTAGTCGACCGGTGCATCCAGCGGGAACGGCTTGTATTCGAAGATGTTGAAGCCCAGTTCGCGCATGTTGCGCCGCTTGTACTTGTACGACAGCGCATACACGATCGGGTTGTCGGTGGCCGCCAGGCTGTTGCTCGACACCACCACGCGCGGTGGCTGCGGGCGCTTGCGCAGCTCGCGGAACAGCTTCTGCGCCGGCTTGGACAGCACCAGGTACGGGGTCTGCAGGATCACTTCCTTCTGCGCACCGGCAATGAGTGCATCCAGCTGTGGCTCGGTCACGTGCTGGCCGGCCAGCGGGGCATCGGCTTTCTCGCGGCGGTGCTTGCGCGGCAGGTCGGCGACGTAGCGCACCGAGGCCACCGGCAGCGCGGTATCCACGAAGGAACGGGTGACGAAGTCCATGTCATTGGCTTCGGCGCTGACCCGCTGCACCCGCTCGGGGCGGCGGAAGGTGGCCGGTGGCAGCACCGGCACGCCCTCGCGCAGCAGGGTGCGGCCCACGTCATTCAGGCGCTCGGCCGGCACGCTGCGGTGGGCGCGCCAGAACGCATCGAAGTTGGCCGCCATCGCGCGCGCTTCCGGGCCGGCGATCATGACGTCGCGGTCGCGGAAGTTGTACTCGCGGTCCCAGTCGTAATAGTCGTCCTGGTAGTTGCGGCCGCCGACCACGCCGATCGCATCGTCGATCACCAGCAGCTTGTTGTGCATGCGCTGGTTGAACCGGCGGAAGCAGCACAGCACGCTGCCGGCGTAGTCGAAGTAGTTCAGCCGGGCCTTGCCGAAGGTCGGGTTGTAGACCCGCAGCTGGAAGTTCTGGTGGGCACCGGACAACGCGCCGAGGATCTGCAGGTCGGAAATCGCCGAGAGCTGGTCGATCAGCACCCGCACCTTCACCCCGCGCCGCGACGCGGCCAGCAGTTCGTCGATGACCAGCCGCGCGCTGTCGTCCTTGTCGAAGATGTAGGTCTGCAGGTCGATGCTGCGGGTGGCACTGCGCAGCAGGTTCAGGCGCGCCACCAGGGCGCCCTCCCCCTCGTCCAGCAGCGTGGCGTAGTGGCGCGGCTGCTCCGGGGTGGATTCGGTGAACGCCCGGCCGGCCAGCGCACGCAGCGGCGAATCCTGCGCGCAGCGGTCGGCGCGCTGGCAGTCGACCTGGGTCGATCGCGCCTGCACGGCGATGGCCTCGGCACGGTCGCGCTCGGCAGTGGACAGCGATGCACAACCGCTGCCCAGCAACACGGTTGCCAGCGCCAGTACACGCAGCAGGAGGTTCACGGTTTCGGCGCCTCGCTCAGGCGCGCTCGCAATACGAAGGTCACTCGGTCACTCAAGGCAAGCTGCCAGCTGTCCATTCCATACCGGCCTCGCTGCACGGTACCGCGGCTGACGACGTCGCAATCATAGCCGGGTCGGGCGCACTCCGCCTTCTCGACCTTCAGTGTCTCGGGGTGGCTGATCCCGCGCAGGGTCAGCCGCCCGTTGATGTCGCCCCCGTCTTCCACGGTCTCCGGCCAGTACGGCAGCGAGTCGAACTCGACCACCGGGTGGCGGCCCGCGTCGAAGAACTCCTCGCCGCGCATCCAGCCGGTGTAGCGCGCCTTGCCGGGGATTTCGACCGAGCGCGTGAACATCTTCAGGTGCACCTGGTGGCGGCCATCGGAGAGGACCTCGATGCGACCTTCGAAGTGCGGGAACAGGCCTTCGATGCGCTGCCCGAAGCGGGTGCGCACCTCGAAACCGATCTGCGAGCGTTGGGTATCCAGGCGCAGGACCCGGTGCGCCTCGGCGACCACCGGCGGCAGGGGCGTTGGCGGTGGCGCGGCAGCCCAGGCCGCGCCGGAAACCAGCAGCACGGGCAGCAGAAAGCGGCTGCGCCGCGCCAGGCTCATTGGATCACGGCCACCAGAACGCGTTCAGGCTGGCCACGCCCGGCTCGATCGAGGCCTCGCGCGGGAACCCGAGCACGGCAATGCCAGCCGGCGGCATGCCGCGGTAGTCGCTGCTGGTGCCTTCCGTCATCAACGCCACCAGGCGCTCCAGGCCGGGGTTATGGCCGACGATCAGCACCCGGTCGAGGTCACGGCGGTCGTCCACCAGCGCCGCAAGGGTGCCGGGGGTGGCCTCGTAGATACGGTCTTCCAGGCGCTTCTCGACGTAGCCGATGGTGCCGAGCACGGCTTCCAGGGTTTCCCGGGTGCGCCGCGCCGGTGAGCACAGCACGCAGTCCGGCAGCAGGTTTTTCTCCTTCAGCCACTTGCCGGCGGCTTCGGCTTCGGCGAGCCCCACCGGCGACAACGGCCGGTCGAGGTCGGCCTGGCCGGGGGTCGCCGGTTCGGCATGGGCATGGCGCAGCAGGATCAATTCACGCATCGCGGGTTTCCATGAAGAAGAGGATGCAGCAGAAAGAGTGATGCAGGCATCAAAGCTTGAGCCAGGACAGCAGCGGCTCCCAGTCGGCCTGGTGCTCGCGCACCTGGGCCGAGCGGTAGTCGAACAGGCTGCGGCCAAGGCCGGTCATGACCACGTAGCTCTGGCTGTCGCGCAGCTGCGCGACCACCGGGTACGGCCATTCACCCAGCATCTGCAGCGCCTGCTGCGAGGTCTGGGTCCATGGCTTGGTACGGTTGAGCACCAGCCCCACCGGCAGCTTGCGGCTGTGCACGCGCGGGTTCTGGGCCAGGCTGTTGAGGAAGCCGACGATCGCTTCGATGTCCAGCGCCGAGGGCAGCACCGGTACCACCACCGCGTCGGCAGCGTCGAGGAAATGGGGAATATCGTCAGCCAGGGCACCGGCCGGCGCGTCGATGATGACGGTGTCGGTGCCATCGGGCAGCTTCTGCGCCCACTGCTTCTTCCGATACACATCGATCGGCAGCACCGCGCTTTCCAGCCCGGCACGGCGTTGTGCCCAGCGGGTGCTGGAGCCCTGCGGGTCGGCATCGGCAATCACCGTGGCCTTGCCCTGCAATGCCGCGTACGCGGCCAGGTGGGTGGCGACGGTGGTCTTGCCCACCCCGCCCTTGGAACCGGCCACCAGGATCGTCTTCATGCCAGCCTCGCTTCCGGGTACGTGCCCCGAGCGTACACCGGCGATGGTGACGGGAGGTAGCGTCGTGCTGAACCAGCGGCCATCGCCTTTGCTATCGTGGCGCCCCCGAAGGATCGAACCGGCATGAGCGAACTGCAGGATCTGAGCGCGTTGATCCGCGCCAACACCCCACTGATCGTCATCGAGACCCAGGACGAGGGTCGCATCGTCGAGCTGTTCCGGCAGACGCTGATGCACGTATGGCGGGCGCTGCACCGCTGGTCGATCACCGAGGGCCTGCGCCGGATCGACCTGGACAGCGAAGACCCGCCGGTCGGGCCGCCCGACGCCAGCGCGGCCCTGCAGATGATCCGCCAGGCGGAGCAGCGCGGGGTCTACCTGCTGCTCGATTTCCACCCCTACCTGGGCTATGCCAGTCACCAGCGCGCCCTGCGCGACCTGATCCAGCGCCGCCACAGCGAGCCGCATGTGCTGGTGCTGATTGGTGCCAAGGTGGAGCTGCCGGCCGAGCTGGAAGCACTGGCGGTGCGCTTCAACCCGCGCCTGCCCGATGCCAACGCCCTGTTGAAGATGCTGCGCGAAGAGGCCGACGCCTATGCGCGTGAGCATGGCGGCCGCCGGGTTGAAGTCGACAGCGAGGCGGTGAAGAAGATCCTGAAGAACCTGCAGGGCCTGAGCCTGGTCGATGCCCGGCGCATCGCCCGCCAGCTGATCTACGCCGATGGCGCGCTGCGCGACGACGACCTGCCACAGCTGGCACGGCTGAAGTTCGAGCTGCTCAACCGTAGCGGCCACCTGTTCTTCGAGCACGACAGCGCGCGTTTCGGCGACGTGGCCGGCGCCAACCGGCTCAAGCGCTGGATCAACCAGCGCCGCGTGGCCTTCATTGCCGGTTCGGCCCCGGCCGGGCTGGACCCGCCGCGCGGCATGCTGCTGCTGGGCGTACAGGGCTGCGGCAAGTCGATGCTGGCCAAGGCCACCGCCGCCGGCTTCGGCGTACCACTGCTGCGCCTGGACGTGGGCGCGCTGTACAACAAGTACCACGGCGAGACCGAGGCGAACCTGCGCCAGGCGCTGGCCTCGGCCGAGCAGCTGGCGCCCTGCGTGCTGTGGATGGACGAGATCGAGAAGGGCCTGGCCAGCGGTGGCGAGGACGGCGGCGTGTCACGCCGCGTGCTCGGTTACCTGCTGACCTGGATGGCCGAGCGCAAGGCGCCGGTGTTCATCGTGGCCACTGCCAACCAGGTGCACGAGCTGCCTGCCGAACTGCTGCGCAAGGGCCGCTTCGACGAGATCTTCTTCGTCGACCTGCCCTCGCCTGACGTGCGCGTGGAACTGCTGCGGCTGCACCTGGGCCGGCGCCAGCTCAACGCCGACGACTTCGCACTGCCCGCGCTGGCGGCGGCCGCCAATGGGTTCTCCGGCGCCGAGATCGAGCAGGCGATCGTCGCCGGCCTGTATGCGGCGCATGCCGAGAGCCGGCCGCTGGACACCGAGCTGCTGATGACCGAGATCCGTGCGACGCGGCCGCTGTCGGTGCTGATGGCCGAGCAGGTGGAGGCACTACGGGCGTGGGCGTCGGGGCGGACAGTTTCCGCGGACGATTGAGTTTCCAGCGAACGGCGCAGCCCCTCGTGGCGGCTGGTTGACCGTGAACATCAAAAGCCGCGCTTGGCCGGGCGGGATGGATTCGCGGGGGACGCCGTCAACCCGTCCATGGGGGCTTGG
>NZ_LLXT01000134.1 GCF_001431625.1 Stenotrophomonas geniculata ATCC 19374 = JCM 13324 | reverse complement strand
GCCGTTGCCTCTGCGGGTGCCGGGCGGCAGCCCGGCCCAAGCCCCCCACCCACGCAGGTAGAATGCACACATGGCTCTCTCCCTGCTCAAGTCCCTCAAGCCGGTCGCCGGCCGCGCCCTGCAGATCGCCCTGAACCGCGCGCTGGCGCTGGATCCGGATACCCGCCATGCGCTGACCAGCCTGGATGGCCGGCATATCGATCTGACCCTGGAAGCGCCGTCGCTGGCCATGCGCATCAGCGTCGACGGCGACCAGCTGCGGGTCGGCCCGGTGGATGCGCAGGAAGCCGACCTGGCCGTGCGCAGCAGCCTGGCCGGCGTGCTCGCGCAGCTGCCGCTGCTGGCCAACGCACGGCGCGGTGACAACAACGGCAAGGGCCGCGTGCGCGTGGCCGGCGACGCCGAACTGGCACGCCGCCTGCAGCAGCTCGCCAAGGGCTTCGACCCGGACTGGCAACAGCCCTTCGTCAGCGTGTTCGGCGAGGTACTGGGCGTGCAGGTCGCCAATACCTTGCGCAGCGCCCTGCAGCACGCACGCCAGGGCGCGGTCGACCTGGCCCACAGCGCCGCAGAATTCATCACCGAGGAATCGCGCGATGTAGTGCCGCGCGCTGAACTGGATGCCTTCCACGATGATGTGGACGTGCTGCGCGACGACGTGGAGCGCCTTGGTGCACGCGTACAGCGCCTGCGGGGTGCCGCATGAAGGCCGTGCTGCGCGCCAGCCGCATCGGCCGGGTGATCCTGCGTTACCGCCTCGACGACCTGCTGCAGGGCACACCGGCCGAGCGCTGGTTGCGCCTGGCCAAGCCGTTCGTGCCGCGCGCCTCGGCCGACATCGCCGCACAGTCGCGCGGTGCGCGCCTGCGCCTGGCGCTGCAGGATCTCGGCCCGATCTTCGTCAAGTTCGGCCAGATCCTGTCCACCCGCCGCGATCTGGTGCCGCCGGATGTGGCCAATGAGCTGACTCTGCTGCAGGACCGGGTCAAGCCGTTCGATGGTGAGACCGCGCGTCGCATCGTCGAGGAAGCGCTCGGCCTGCCGGTCAGCGAGGCCTTCGCCAGTTTCGACACCGAACCGCTGGCCTCGGCCTCCATCGCACAGGTGCACGCGGCCACGCTGGCCGATGGCCGCCAGGTGGTGGTCAAGGTGCTGCGCCCGGGCATCGAGAAGCAGATCGACGCTGATATCGCCCTGCTCAATTCGCTGGCCGCCCTGGTCGAGCGCACCCATCCACGCGCCGACAAGATCCGTCCGCGCGAAGTGGTGGCCGAGGTCGAAAACACCCTGTCCGCCGAGCTGGACCTGCAGCGCGAAGGCGCCAATGCCAGCGTGCTGCGCCGCTTCTGGGAAAACAGCGACGACCTGTACGTGCCGGAAGTGATCTGGAGCCACACCGCCGAGCGCGCGCTGACCCTGGAGCGCGTGTGGGGCATTCCGTCCGACGACATCGCCGCGCTGGACAAGGCCGGCATCGACCGCAAGGCGCTGGCCGCCAAGGGCGTGCGGGTGTTCTACACCCAGGTGTTCCGCGACAACTTCTTCCATGCCGACGCGCACGCCGGCAACATCTGGGTCGACACCGATCCGTCGCGTCGCGCCAACCCGCGCTTCATCGCGCTGGACTTCGGCATCATGGGCCAGCTCTCGCAGGAAGATCAGTACTACCTGGCCGAGAACTTCATGGCCATCTTCAACCGCGACTACCGCCGCATCGCCGAACTGCATGTGCAGGCGCGCTGGATGCCGGACAACGTGCGCATCGATGACCTGGAAGCGGCCGTGCGCTCGGTGTGCGAGCCGTACTTCACCCGCCCGCTGTCGCAGATCTCGCTGGCCGAAGTGCTGATGAAGCTGTTCCGCGTGGCCCAGCGTTACCAGCTGACCCTGCAGCCGCAGCTGATCCTGCTGCAGAAGACCCTGCTGAACATCGAAGGCGTCGGCCGCCAGCTCGATCCGCAGATCGACATCTGGGCAGTGGCCAAGCCGGTGCTGGCGAAGATCCTGCGCGAGCGCTACAGCCCGCGCCGGGTGGTACGCGAGATCGGCAAGCGCCTGCCGGAAATCATGACCCACGCGCCGGACATGCCGCGCCTGGTACACGCCTGGCTGACCCAGCAGGTGGAAGGCCGCCACGAACTGTCGATGCGTTCGCGCGACCTGGCCGCACTGGATGCCAGCGTGCAGCGCCTGCAGAAGCGTGCGGTGGGCGCGATCACCGGTGTCGGCCTGCTGGCCATCGCCGCGCTGATCTATGTGGTGCAGCCGCCGGGCTGGTACTGGGGCGACCTGCCGATGTGGAGCTGGCTGTCCGGTGTGGTCGGCGTGGTGGCGCTGGCGCGCGCGTGGTGGAAGTAGGTCCCATGCTGCAGGCACTCAAGGACGAACTGGCCCGCTTCGGCGCCGACAACGATGCCCGCGAAAGCGCGCGCGGGCGCCGCATGCTCAACATCACGCCGGAGACGGGTGAATTCCTGTCCGTGCTGGTCCGCTTCGGCGCTGCGCGCCAGGTGCTGGAGATCGGCACCTCCAACGGCTATTCGACGCTGTGGCTGGCCGAGGCTGCCACAGCCATCGACGGCCACGTGACCACGCTCGAATACGCCGAGGACAAGGTGGCGATGGCGCGTGACACCTTCGCGCGCAGTGGCCTGGCCGATCGCATCACGCTGGTCCACGACGATGCGGGACCGTGGCTGGCGCTGGTCGCGGATGCCAGCGTCGACCTGCTGTTCCTCGATTCGGATCGCGGGCAGTACGCCGGCTGGTGGCCGCAGCTGCGCCGCGTGCTGCGGCCCGGCGGCCTGCTGGTGGTGGACAACGCCACCTCGCATGCAGAACAGGTGGAACCGCTGCGGGCGCTGCTGGAGGCTGATCCGGACTTCAGCACCAGCCTGGTGCCGGTGGGCAATGGCGAGCTGTTGGCCGTACGCAGCGCCTGACTGCTCTACAGGCAGGTGCCAACCTTGGTTGGCACGCCGTTGCCGGTCGCGCAGAGCCGCCGAGCGCGGGCTCGGCTCTACAGAAGGCAGGCCTTTATAATCCCGCGGTGAGCACCGAACCCGAGACCCTCGCCGCGGTCGAGACCGACACCGCGCCCCTGCAGCTGCTGCACCTGGATGAACGCCTGGCCGTGGTCAACAAGCCTGCCGGGCTGATGGTCCACGACAGCAAGCTGGCCCGTGGCGAAGACGACTTCCTGGCCGACCGCCTGCGCGAGCAGCTGGGCCGCCCGATCTTCCTCGTGCATCGCCTGGACCGGGCCACCAGCGGCTGCCTGCTGCTGGCCTTCGACCGCGAAACCGCCAGCGCGCTGGGCAAGGCGTTGATGGGCGGTGAAGTGCTGAAGGACTACCTGACCGTCTGCCGTGGCTGGCCGGCAGAACTGTCCTGGCGGGTCGACCACGACCTCGACGGTGGCCCGGGCAAGCCGGTGAAGAAGCCGGCGGTCACCGACTTCCAGCGCCTGGCCACCGGCGAGCTGTCGGTCCCGGTCGGTGAGTTCACCCGTTCGCGCTACGCGCTGCTGCGTTGCCAGCCGCAGACCGGGCGCTTCCGGCAGATCCGCCGGCACCTGAAGCATCTCTCGCATCACATGATCGGCGACACCAGCCACGGTGATGGTCGCCACAACCGCATCTTCCGCATGCAGGGCGTGCACCGCATGCTGCTGCATGCCGAGCGCCTGCGTTTCCCGCATCCGGACGGTGGCACGGTGGATGTGCGTGCGCCGCTGGACCGCGAGTTCCAGAAGGCGCTGGGCCTGTTCGGCTGGCAGGTGGACGACGCCTGATGCTGCTGCGGTAAGCCGAGCGTGGGCTCGGCTCTACAGCCAGCGGCCGGGCGTGGCCCGGCGCACCCCGTTATTTCTTTTCCGGCTCGTTGACGATCGCTTCCAGGTCCTTCTGCAGATCCGCGAACAGCGGCTGCATGCGCGCCTGGATGGCCACCATCACGTTCTGCATCAGCGCCGGGGTCTTGTCCAGCAGGCTCTGGCCGGCCGCGCTCTCGTAGAACTCGGCCATCGCCAGCACGTCTTCCTTGCTGAAGGTCTTCTTGTAGAGGTCCACGTACATCGGCCGCAGCTGCTGCCACGACAGGGCCTGGCGCAGGGTCTGGCTGGTCCGCGCCTGGATCCGCTTCAGCTGTTCCTGCTGCTGGGCGTTGAGCTGGCGCTGTGCGGCCACCTGCTGGAACTGCTGCTGCTGCATCGCCTCGATCTGCGGCAGCATGGTGTCGATCATGCTCTGCGCCCGTGACGCGGACAGCAGGCGGTTGATGTCGCCATCGGTCGGTGGCGCGGCCAGGGCCGGAACGCTGGCCACGGCCAGCGCCAGCAGCAGGGCGGCGCGGCGCAGCAGGGACGGCAGGGCGGGTGCGGTGCGGGTCATGCGGGCTTCCTGCGGTACATGGGACGGCCAGCATACCCGCAGCCAAGGCGAAGGCGGCGTGTTCGGTACCTGATCGGCGGCATACGGTGCGCGATGCCGCACTCCGGCACGTGGCTGCCGCTACAATGCGCGGATGGGCAGTGGACCGGTCACCATCAGCGCGCAGCTTGAAATCCCCGACGGCGAGATCGTCGAGCGGTTCGTGCGTGCCAGCGGTGCCGGTGGCCAGAACGTCAACAAGGTCTCCACCGCGGTGGAACTGCGTTTCGATGTGGCCAACTCGCCCTCGTTGCCCGAACCGTTGCGCGCGCGCCTGTTGGCGCGGCGTGACCGGCGCATGACCGGCGAAGGCGTGCTGGTCATCGACGCGCAACGTTTCCGGACCCAGGATCGCAATCGCGAGGATGCGCGCGAGCGGCTGGCGGCCTTCATCCAGGCCGGGCTGAGCGTGCCCAAGCCGCGCAAGGCCACCAAGCCGACCCTCGGGTCGAAACTGCGTCGTCTGGACGCCAAACGCGGGCGCGCGCAGATCAAGCGCGGGCGCTCATCACGTGACTGGGAGTGATTGCTTGAACAACCCGACTTCGTTGCTGCCGGCCGTGCCGCCGCAGATGCCGCAGGTCAAACCCAACGCCTTCCTGCGCTGGCTGGCGCGCTGCACCCTGCGCATGGGCGGCTGGAAGGTGACCGGCACCCTGCCTGACATTCCCCGCCTGGTGTTCATCATCGCGCCGCATTCGTCCAACTGGGACGGCCTGTGGGGCATGGCGGCCAAGATCGCGCTGGGAATGAAGGTCAAGGTGCTGGGCAAGGCATCGCTGTTCTGGTGGCCGCTGGGCCCGCTGCTGCACAAGCTGGGCGTGATCCCGCTGGACCGCAGCTCGCCGCAGGGCACGGTGGGCCAGGCGGTGGACCTGCTGCGCAACAACGAGAAGATGTGGTTCGCCATCACCCCCGAGGGCACCCGCAAGGCCGTGAAGGACTGGAAGGCCGGCTTCCTGAAGATCGCCCGGATGGCCGACGTGCCGATCCTGGCCGCGTATTTCCACTACCCGGAAAAGACCATCGGCATCGGCCCGCTGTTCACGCCCAGCGGCGATGATGCCGCCGACATGGCCGCCATCCGCGAGTTCTACCGGCCGTGGATGGGCAAGACCCGCGGTACGGTCTGAGCCTGCCGCAGGCCGCCGCATAGACGCCACGTCCGGCACATGCCGGGCGAGCGCGACAGGAGTAGGGTGGAGGGCTGGTATCCCGTACCGTCTGCCCAAGGAGTGTTTTACATGTCGCGTACCGTAGTCCTGGCCGCCGCCATCAGCCTGGCGCTGGCGGCCTGTTCCGGCAAGGAGTCCACCCCCGTGTCCGATGCCCAGAAAGCCTCGGCCCAGCAGCCGGCCGAAGCCTCCACCAATCCGCTGCTGAGCGCCAGCACGTTGCCGTTCCAGGCGCCGCAGTTCGACAAGATCAAGGACAGCGACTACCTGCCGGCGTTCGAGGAAGGCATGCGCCAGCACCTGGCCGACGTGCGCAAGATCGCCGACAGCAGCGAGCCTGCCACCTTCGACAACACCATCGTGGCGATGGAGCGCAGCGGCGAGACCCTGAACCGCGTGTCGCGCATTTTCTTCGGCCTGGTCCAGGCCGATACCAACGATGCACGCCAGAAGATCCAGGAAGAAGTGGCGCCGAAGCTGGCCGCGCACCAGGACGAGATCAACCTCGATCCGAAGCTGTTCGCGCGCGTGAAGTCGCTGTACGACCAGCGTGACACGCTGGAACTGGACCCGGTGCAGAAGCGCCTGGTCGAGCATTACTACGACGGCCTGGTGCGCGCTGGCGCACAGCTGTCCGACGCCGACAAGGCGAGCCTGCGCAAGCTCAACGTGGAAGAAACCACCCTTTCCACCCAGTTCCATACCCGTCTGGTGGCCGCCACGGCCGCTGCGGCCGTCGTTGTCGACGACAAGGCCAAGCTGGCCGGCCTGGACGAGAATGCGATCAACAACGCTGCCACCGCCGCCAAGGATCGCAAGCTGGATGGCAAGTTCCTGCTGCCGTTGCAGAACACCACACAGCAGCCGGTGCTCGGCTCGCTGAGCGACCGCGACCAGCGCGCCGCCGTGCTGAAGGCTTCGGAAACCCGCGCCGAGCGCGGCGATGCCAACGACACCCGGCAGACCGTGCAGCGCCTGGCCCAGCTGCGTGCGCAGAAGGCCAAGCTGCTCGGCTTCGACACCTTCGCCGACTACCAGCTGGGCGACCAGATGGCCAAGACCCCGGCTGCCGCGCTCAAGCTGCTGACCGACACCGTGCCGGCCGCCACCGCCAAGGCACGCGCCGAAGCCGGCGAGATCCAGAAGGTGATCGACGCGCAGAAGGGTGGTTTCCAGGTCGCCGCTTCGGACTGGGACTTCTACGCCGAGCAGGTGCGCAAGGCCAAGTACGATCTGGACGAATCGCAGATCAAGCCGTACTTCGAACTGGACAACGTGCTGCAGAACGGCGTCTTCTACGCCGCCACCCAGCTGTACGGCATCACCTTCAAGCCGCGTACCGACATTCCGACCTACAACCCGGACATGAAGGTGTACGAAGTGTTCGACAAGGACGGCACCTCGCTGGCGCTGTTCTACACCGACTACTTCAAGCGTGACAGCAAGTCCGGCGGCGCCTGGATGGACGTGTTCGTCGAGCAGGACGGCCTGACCGGTGCCAAGCCGGTGGTCTACAACGTCTGCAACTTCACCAAGCCGGCCGCCGGCCAGCCTGCGCTGATCAGCTTCGACGACGTCACCACCATGTTCCATGAGTTCGGCCATGCGCTGCACGGCATGTTCTCGAACGTGAAGTACCCGTCGATTGCCGGCACCGCCACCTCGCGTGATTTCGTCGAGTTCCCGTCGCAGTTCAACGAGCACTGGGCGCTGGATCCGAAGGTGTTCGCCAACTACGCCAAGCACTACAAGACCGGCGAGGCGATGCCGCAGGAACTGGTCGACAAGATCCTCAAGGCACGCAGCTTCAACCAGGGCTACGCGACCACCGAGTACCTGTCGGCCGCACTGCTGGACCTGGCCTGGCACACGCAGAAGGCCGACGCGCCGCTGCAGGATGTCGGCGCCTTTGAAGCCAGCGCGCTGAAGAAGTTCAAGGTCGACCTGCCGCAGGTGCCGCCGCGTTACCGTACCACCTACTTCGACCACATCTGGGGCGGTGGTTACTCGGCCGGCTACTACGCCTACTTCTGGGCCGAAGTGCTGGACCATGACGCCTACCAGTGGTTCACCGAACACGGTGGCCTGACCGCGGCCAACGGCCAGGAATTCCGCGACAAGATCCTCTCGCGCGGCAACAGTGTGGAGCTGTCGACCCTGTACCGCGATTTCCGCGGCAAGGACCCGTCGGTGGAACCGCTGCTGAAGTTCCGCGGGCTGAAATAAGAAAGCGAAAACGGCGGGGGCAACCCCGCCGTTTTTCTTTGCTCTTCTTGTAGAGCCGAGCCTACGCTCGGCTGCCTTTCGCGCCCTTGTAGAGCCGAGCCCATGCTCGGCTGGTTTCCCACGAAAGGAAGCGCGCTACGTCCCCACATGCACCCGGTTGGCCTGCTCGGCCAGCCCCAGGTGATCCAGTGCGATGTCCAGCGCCAGCACATAGCTCTGCGCGCCATAGCCGGCGGCGATGCCCAGGCGCTGGCCGACACCGGCCGGCAGGCACGGCTCGGCCACCGCGCCGTCGTCATGCACTTCCACGTACGCGTTGTGCAGATAGGGCAGCAACCGTTGCAGGCGCAGGCTGTTGGCACACGCACCCGGATCAAGCAGCGTCACTTCGCCGCGACTGTGGTCGGCCACGCGCAGTGCGTCCAGCAGTTCCTGTTCCGAGCCACAGGCACGGATCGCCACGCTGGTGCCGGCATCGATCGCGCGATGCACCAGCGACTTCAGTACCGGCGCCGGCAGTGGCATCGCCGTGCGGATCAAGGCGCCGGCCGCTTCCGGGCCACGGATGATGAAGATCGACATGGCTCAGCCCTCCTGCGCCAGGCGACGGCCGACGATGGCCAGCGACAGTGGATAGCCGGCCTGCTGGCTGCGCTGGTCGACCACCACCGCGGCGGGGCCGTGCTGCAGGCGCAGGCGCGCATCCAGGCCGGGCTCGCTGGGCGACTGCAGCTCGATGTACTGCGCCGGCAGCCGTTCCAGCGCCGCCTGCAGTGCGCCACCCTCGGCCTGCCATTGCGCCTCGTCGGCCACGCCGACATCCAGCAGCACCCAGTCGGCCGAGCGCGCCTGCGGTTGGCACAGGCACTGGCGCACTTCGGACAGACTGGCGCAGTCGCTGCACAGCACGCGATGGCCGCTCAGCTGCGCCGGCAACTGCGGGCGCGGCGCCGACGGAGACGCGTGGCGGATCACCAGGAGGGTCATACAACACCTTGCGGAATGCGCCCTGCGGCGCGGTGGAGACACGATGCGCGTGCTGGCCGTAAAGGTGCGATGCCCGTGGCCGGGGCACGGCGTAAAACCTGCGTAACCCATCCTGTAGAGCCGAGCCTACGCTCGGCTGGCGTGCACCGACGCTTGAAGAGCAGCCGAGCGCGGGCTCGGCACTACAGCAAGCCGGTGCGGGAACCTCTTCGGCCCGGATGTGGTCTGATGCAGCTACCACTGACCCGGAGCCTGCCATGGACGCTGTTGCCCGCCCTCCCTTTTCCGAACGCGCGCTGGCCTGGCTGAAGAAAGAGGCGCTGCCGTTGCTGGTGATGCTCGGCCTGCTCGCCGCCGCCCGCGATACCCTGGCCAACCACTACGTAGTGCCCAGTGGCTCGATGCAGCCGACCCTGCAGCCCGGCGACCGGGTGGTGGTGGACATGCGTGCCTATGGGCTGCGCCTGCCGTTTACCGGCAAGGAACTGATGGCGACCGGCACCCCGCAGCGCGGCGAGGTGGCGGTGTTCGATTCGCCGGCCGACGGTACCCGCCTGATCAAGCGGGTGGCCGCGGTGGCCGGTGACCATGTGCAGCTGCACGAAGGGCACCTGAGCATCAACGGCCAGCCACTGCAGACCGCCGACCTGCAGGACGTGGAAGCCTTCGGTGAACGCCGTGCCCGCCTCGATCTGGACATGGGCGGCGGCCCGGACATCGCCGATCTGGTGGTGCCCGACGGTAAGGTGCTGGTGCTGGGTGACCACCGCGGCAACAGCTTCGATGGCCGCTTCTTCGGCTTCGTCGACGCTGACAAGGTCTACGGCCGTGCGGTGGCGGTGTACTACCGCCGGGGCGCCGGCTTCGAGTGGCAGCGCCTGTAAGCTGAATTGATACTTTCTGTGTATCAATCCTGACCTATCAGGTTATGGATCGACTGGATGGACGGGCCTAGTCTGAGGCCCGTTCCCTCCCATACCCGGCCGTCCCCACCGGCCCACCGATCCCATGACTGGCGAAACCGCCGCGACCGTCGAACGCCGCCCCCACGCTGTTGACCCCGCTTCCGACACCCGCATCCAGCAGGGCACGCCGGCTTTCCGCCGCACCGCGCTGGCGCTGTTCCTGGCCGGCTTCTCCACCTTCGGGCTGCTGTACACGGTGCAGCCGCTGCTGCCCGAATTCAGCCGCCACTTCGGCGTGTCCGCCGCCGGCAGCGCAATGTCGCTGTCGCTGACCACCGGCACGCTGGCGGTGGCCATGCTGCTGGCCGGGCTGTTGTCCGATGCGGTCGGCCGCCGCCCGTTGATGATCGCTGCGCTGCTGGCCTCGGCCATGCTGTCGCTAAGCACGGCATTGGTGGATGACTGGACCACGCTGCTGGTGCTGCGCACCCTGCTCGGCCTGGCGCTGAGCGGCGTGCCGGCGGTCGCGATGACCTACCTGGTGGAGGAAATGGACAGCCGCGCGCTGGGCCTGGCGATGGGCCTGTACATCGGCGGCAACGCCATCGGTGGCATGAGCGGGCGACTGCTGGCAGGCATCATCGCCGACCACTGGGACTGGCGCTGGGGCATCGGCGTGGTCTCGATCATCGCCGTGGCCAGCACCGTGCTGCTGTGGCTGCAGCTGCCGCCGTCGCGTCACTTCCACCCCCGCCGTGATGGCCTGCGCCAGTTGCCGTCACGCTGGCGCCTGCTGTTCGCCGACCCGGGCCTGCCGTGGCTGTTCGCCACCTCGTTCGTGCTGATGGGCGTGTTCGTCACCCTCTACAACTACCTGGGCTACCACCTGCTGGCGCCGCCGTACCACCTCAGCCAGACCGTGGTAGGCCTGATCTTCAGCGTCTACCTGGTGGGCACTTTCAGTTCGGCGTGGATGGGCCAGCAGGCTACGCGTTACGGACGCGGCCGCATCCTGTCGATCTCGTTCGCGCTGATCGGTGCCGGCATCGCGCTGCTGGCATTGCCTTGGCTGAGCACAATGGCACTCGGCATCGCGCTGGTCACGTTCGGCTTCTTCGGTGGTCACTCGGTGGCCAGCAGCTGGGTTGGCAGCCGTGCCGGCACGATGCGCGCGGAAGCCTCGGCGCTGTACCTGTTTGCCTATTACCTGGGTTCGAGTGTGCTCGGTGGTTTAGGCGGCCTGGCTTATGCGGCGTGGGACTGGCGGGGTGTGTGCCTGTTCGCCGCCGTGCTGACCCTGATCGGCGGTGGCATTGTCTGGGCGCTGCAGCAGCGCGCCCCGCAGCCGGTGACGGCGTGATCCAACGCACGGTAGTGCCGGCCGCTGGCCGGCAACCACGGTGTGGCGGGTTTGCCGAGGTAGAGTCGACTGTTAGTCGACTGCTCTTCCATCAGATCGCGAAAACCCCGCGCTGCGCGCGATAGTCGACTAACAGTCGACTCTACCGGCGAATGCCCCGCGCAGCAGCGTGGCGAAATTGCGGATCAGCGGCGTCACCCCCTCGCGGTGCCACGCCAGCTGCACCTCCGAATGCGCACCGGCATCGGCCAGCGCCACGAAGCGCGCGCCCTCCACCCGGATGTGATCGCAGGACGACGGCAGGATCGCCGCACCCAGGCCGGCAGCAGCAAGACTGATCAGGGTCGAGGCTTCGCCCGCCGCCTGCGCGATGCGCGGCGTGAACCCGGCGGCCGCGCACAACGCGATCATGTGGTCATGGATGCCCGCACCGGCGCTGCGGCGAAATGCCACGAACGGCTCCTGCGCGAAGTCGCGCAGCGACAACGTGCCCTGCTTCGAAAGCCTGTGCAGGGCAGGGTGGCCGGCATGCACGATCAACGCCAGCGGATCGACGAACAGGCTGTGCGCCACCAGTTCCGGCGGCAACGCGCGCTTGCGGATGATGCCCACGTCCAGGCTGCCGTCGAGCAGCGCATCGATCTGCTGCAGCGTGTTCATCTCGCTCAGCTGCAGCCGTACCTGCGGGTACTGCTGGCGGTAGCGCAGGATCGAACGCGGAATCTGCGGTGACAGTGGCGTGGCCCGGGTCAGGCCGATACGCAGTTCGCCCTGCTCGCCGCGCTGCGCGCGCTGCACCTCGTCCACCGCTGTTTCCACCTGCTGCACGATGGCGCGTGCACGCTCCTGCAGCAGCTCACCGGCAGGCGTCAGCTGCACACGACGGTGGCTGCGCACGAACAGGCGCGCCCCGATCAGTTCCTCCAGCTGGCGGATCTGCTGGCTGAGCGGCGGCTGCGACATCCCCAACCGCTCCGCCGCCTGGCCGAAGTGCAGTGTATCGGCAACAGCGAGGAAGTAGCGCAGGTGACGGAGTTCGATGGACATGGGTCCAGTTTATTCATCGTCAGCCGGAAATGAATCAGAGGCGGGGTCAGAGCCCGTTGCGCAGCAACGGGATCCGACCCCGTGCCGACCAACGGTCGGCATCCACCATGGGAAGCATTTGCCACAGTTCGCAGAAAACGGTCGAAGGCGGGGTGGGTCCG
>NZ_LLXT01000133.1 GCF_001431625.1 Stenotrophomonas geniculata ATCC 19374 = JCM 13324 | reverse complement strand
GTGAGGCTCAGCGCTTGACGGTGTGCTGGCCGTCAAGCGCTGAGCCTCACTCCGAATCCACCTTGGCCAGCTTCATCACCCACGCCGGCACCTCGGGTTCACCGGCGTAGAACTCCTTCGGTTTCTTCTCCGCCATCGCCCAGCGGTGCAACCAGCTCGGGCCGTAACGGCCGCTGTAGCCTTCGGCACCACGTGCATAGGCCGGGTCACGCATCGCTTCATCCAGTGAGATGAAGCGATAGCCGCGGCGCTTCGTCGCCGCCACCAGTTCGGCAAACGTGGCTGCATTGAGTTCGTTGGCGTGCATCAGCCAGACCTGTGGCAGCGCGTAGCCCAGCAGTGCCTGCGACTGCTTCTCGTAGTAGTCCAGCTTGTTCAGCATGTACGGCACGTAGCCCTTGCGCAGCTGTGCCAGCGTCGCCTCGCGCGCCGGTGAATCCGGCTGCTCGTTCATCACGTTGGCGTAGGCGAACGCCCACACCCACTCGCCGTTGTCGACCGTCACCGGTGCCACGCGGTAGCCATGCTGCCTGAAGAACGCGTCCATCTCCGCGCGTTCTTCCGGCGTGCGCCCGGCACGCAGATAGGGGTGACGCATCCACTGCGGCTTCAGCCCACGCTCGACCAGCAACGGCCGCAGCACCGTCTCGCCACGCAGGAAATCCTGCTGGAACGCAGGTACGCCCTTGGCGTTCAGATCCATGTGCGAGTAGGTGTGGTTGCCGAGCACATAACCGGCGTCCAGCCAGTCGCGCAGCATCTGCACCCGCGCCGGCTGCACCTGCCCGTCGATCTCAAGCTTGTTCCCGTTGACGAAGCCGACCACCGGCACGTCTGCCTGATGCAGCTGCGCCATCAGCGCTTCATGCCGCGACTGCAGGTCCGGCGGAACGATCTGGTCCACCCGCGCCCAGGGCAGGTCGTCGATGGTCACCGCAATCCGGCGATCCACTTCGGCGGCGTGCACCGCCAACGAACACAGCAGCAATGGCACAGCACGCAGCAACCAACGCATCAGCACATCCTTGCAGGAGCGAAGTGCTGACTTTAGCGCGATTGTGGATGCATGGTCGGCCACGCACCCGCTATGGGCTGCGCGACTGCACCTGACGCTCGCGCACGATCGCCCGCCACAGCATGAATCCCGCAGCCATCGCCATCAGCATCAACGCGACCAGCACCAGGGCAAGGTCATCGGGATTGCGCAGCAGCGGCGCGTGCTCGCGGGTGAGGATGCCGAATACCACCTGTTGCGCCTGTGCCAGCGGCAGCCGGCCCTGCTCGCCCAGTTCCACCAGGCACGCCGCTGGGGACAGTTTGGCTACGCTGATCCACGCCATGTCGTACAGATGCAATGCCCTGACGGCCAGCGCCAGGATCGCGGCGTGCAGCGCCATCAAGCCCCAGTTGGCGCGTCGCAGGCGTTCCGACAAGCGGCCCAGGCGGTAGACACTGATCGACATCGCGCCCAGCAGCGCCAGTGCCACGCCTGCCATCGGAATCCACTGCAACGGTTGCCATGGTGCAAGCGCAGTGGACCGCGCCAGCAGCTGTTCGGCCACCTGCATGCGCGCGACCGGGTCGGGCCCGCCGCATGCATCATCCACCGGCTCCAGCAGCAGTCCCACGCGGTAGTGGAAGAAGCCGGCTGCAAGGGCTACCGCCAGCAGCGCCACCACCTGCAGTGCCAGCAGGATCGGGCCAGGACCACAGATACGAGAGAAGCGGGTAGCAGCAGAGACCATCGGTTCATCCGTGACAACAAAGGACCATCCTAACCAAGCGCCCTGTGCTTGTCGGCTGGCGGATACGACAACCGTCGCGTGGTCCCGGTAGGATGTGGATGAGCATGGATGGTCGTATGTAGAGGTGTTGCGGATGGTCACGCTGTATCTGTGGGTGAGAACGCTGCTTCCGCTGCTGGCATTCGTGATCGCGTGGATGCTGCTGTCGCGCCTGATCAAGGCCCGCGTAGCGCGCCTTCCACGGGTTCCCTTGAACCTGCCCGAGCACAGCACCAGCCCGCGCCGGAAGGACCGGCGCATCTACGCACGCAAACTGCGGCGCAGAACGGGCCTGCGCACCGCAACGCGCCCGGCCACCGCGCCGCGCAGCTGGAACCTCGCGGCCGTGTTCGTCTCGTTCTCCGCATTGATCGCCACCGTGCTGGTCATGCCGGATGGCGCGCGCTTCCAGGTGATGGTCGAGAGCCTCACTGGCTACCCGGCCACGATTGCAGAAGTACAGGTTCCCGCTGCCGGGCAGCCTCTCGTGCTGCAGGCGTGGCAGCCCGCACTGGCGCAGCTGTCGCGGCCGGTAGCGATGCGCTACCCGATCGGGCGCACCGGCGGCGAGCACGACGCGCACGCCACGCTTCCGGTACAGGTGAGGCATCAGGGTGATCGGCTGCAGGTGGCTGCGGCACTGCCGGTGGATACCAATGTGCTGCGTGCAGAGCTTGCACGCCTGGCTGGGGTACCAGTTGAGGCCATCACCGTCCGCCAGAACAAGATCGCGCCCTGGCTGGAACCCGGCTGGAAGCCGCTGGCCAACCTGTAGAGCCGAGCCCACGCTCGGCTGCTTTTGCAGTAGATCCACGCCATGCGTGGATGGATGCAGAGCGGAGTCGAGCATGACTCAACTCTACAGATCACGATCCGCGCGGCAGCTTCGCGGCCCACATGTTGTCCACCAGATTCGGGTAACGTCGCCCATTCTCTTCCGCCCGCTGTCGCGCCGCCTCTTTCTGCGCAGGCGACAGCGGCTGCGAGGTCTGGCCCTTGGGGTTGGGCTTCTTCCACGGGGGTGTCTTGGTCTGGCGCATGGCCGCAGCTTACCGCTTCAGGAAGTTCAGCAGCGCCAGATTGAAGTGGTCCGCATGGCTGGTATTGCACCCATGTGGTGCGCCTTCCAGGATCACCACTTCGCTGCCCGGAATGGCCCGGTGCGTGCGCTGCCCAGAACCTTCAAACGGCACGATGGCGTCACTGTCACCGTGCAGGATCAGGGTTGGCACCGTGATCTTCTTCAGGTCATCGCGGAAGTCCGTGGTGGCAAACGCCTTCATGCAGCCGAGCGCCGCCGTCTGGTCGGATTGATGGCACAGCGCGATGGCCGCCTGACGCGTCTCTTCGGTCACCATCAACTGGCCATTGGCGCTGAAGAAATCGCGGGTGAAGCCATCGAAGAACGCCTCGCGATCTTTCTCCAGACCACTGCGCATTTCGTCAGCCTTGTCCTGGGTCAGCGGGCCGTCCGGGTTGTCGTCGCTGCGTAGCAGGAACGGCGGTACCGCTGCTGCAAACACCACACTGTGCAGGCGTTCCTGGCCATGGTTGGCCACGTAACGCGCTACCTCGCCACCGCCCATCGAGAAGCCGACCAGGGTGACGTCGCGCAGGTCACGTTCCTCGATCACCCCGGCCAGATCCGCCGCCAGCGTGTCGTAGTCGTAACCTTCTGCCGGCTTGTCAGAACGGCCGAAGCCACGCCGGTCGTAGCTGATCACCCGGTGCTGCGCGTCGCGCAGGATCGACACCTGCGTCTTCCAGGCATCGGCGGACAGCGGCCAACCGTGAATCAGAATGACCGGGCGGCCATCGCCACCGGTGTCTTCAACGTGCAGGCGGACGCGGGAAGCAGGCATGGGAGCTCCTGTGGAAGGGGAGGATTTCAGGCTATGGGCCAGCCCCTATCGCGACCGTGATGGAATCGCCGGTCGCCATGACACCGCCTGCACAGGGCACGCCACCCGGCCAATCCATAGATGCGGGCATTCACGCCCTGGAAATTCCGTTTCGTCGCAGCGCGGCTGCGGCCCTCGGAGCGCCGTGCGAGCCTGCATGAATCCCGCCCTGGAGCCTCGCCATGCTGCTGCTCACCCTGCCCCTGCTGGCCGCCGGCCTCGCCGCCGCACCCGCGCCCTCCGATGACCTGCGCGAGCAGATCCGCCAGGCCGACGCGCAGCTGTTCGCCGCCGCGTTCGACGACTGCGATGCCGACAAGGCCGCAGCCATGACCACTGAAGACATGGAGTTCTTCCATGACAAGGCGGGCAAGTCCGCCAGCAAGCGTGACGACTTCCGCCGCAGCGTGGCCGCCCTGTGCGACAGCACCCGCGCCAACCGCACCCATCTGCGCCGCGAGCTGATGGAAAGCTCGCTGCAGGTGTTTCCGCTGCACGACGATCGCGCTCTGGAGATCGGCGACCACCGCTTCCACGAGCGCGATGCAAACGGCATCGAGCACTGGACCGGCCAGGCCCGTTTCATCCAGGTCTGGCGCCGCGTGGACGGGCGCTGGCTGGCCGAGCGGGTGATCAGCTACGACCATCAGCCGGCGGACTGATCGCCGCGATGCGGTGGTTCACGGACCGGTTCTATACTGCCCAGGTCCGTCACGACTACCGCTGCAGATCGCCCCATGGCAGAGATCACCCCCAACCATCCCGAGTACGGCCTCAACCAGCAGATCCGTCAGGGCGTGGCTGCCCTGGATGCCCAGCATGGCCGTCCGTTCGACCAGACCAGCGAGCGGCTGACCGCCAGCCTGACCGTGCTGGCCCGCGAGCAGGGTCTGCAGCAGGTCGACCACGTGCTGGTCAGCAACGCCACGGCCAACCAGCCGGCGGGACACAACATCTTCGTGGTACAGGGCGACCCGGCCAATCCGGCGCACCTGCGGGCGATGATGCCGACCGCAGTGGCCGCGCAGATGCCGGTGGAGCAGTCGATGCAGAAGCTCGGCATTGCCCCGCAGCAACCGGCCATGGGGCAGCTGCCCGAACAGCAGGCCCGTGAGCAGGAACAACAGCAGAACCCAGCACACCGCCTGGGCTGAGCCGCCTCCAGCGTTACCGGCGGCCCACCGCGAGAACGTCGGCTCGCCTTACGCTTGCCGCCCTAGGCCATGCGCGGCCCGGACTGCTCCTGCACCTGGCGCTGCTGCAGCTCATCCTGCGTACGCGTCTGCCCAGACTGCGACAGCTGCTCAGCGCGCTCGAAGGAGATTTCTGCCGGTGTCTGCGCGGCCACCGCCGTTGGCATGCTGGCCCGCAACTGTGCCGGGTCGTTGCGCTCCCCCTGGACGATGAAGATGCTCTGCGCCACATCGGCCTGCGCGGTGCGATCGCTCAACAGCACATGGTCGACCTGGGTCAGGCCATTGGCCTTGGCCAGCGCGTACAGGCTGGCACTGATGTTCTCGCTGGTGGCATCGAAGGCACGGCCCCGCTCTGCATCGAGCCGGGCCACGCCCTGGTGGATCTGCGAGAGCAGCGGGTCGTTGCTGTGCCGGGCCGGAAGATCACCGCTTCGTTCGCCCATGCCCTCGGCATCACTCAGCATGTGTTGCTTGAGACTGCGCTCCGGCAGGGGATTGGTTTTCCTCTGGTTGAGCTCGCTGTCCGGAAACGGCGGATCAATGCTATCCACACCGTGGATGTTGCGCAGCGGTCGGAATGCATCCTTGCCTGCCCCCTTGATGTCAAGAGGAATGCGAACATCCGGAAGAAGCTGGCCGGCGGGACCACCCAACGCGTTCACGTCGATGCTGCTTTTCCGCTGGATGCCCGCGTGATTCAGCGCTTCCCAAGTGAAGTCCACGCAGTTGTGGCGAACATCCTGATAGTGCTTGCTGAAACCAAATTTCTCCGGGTCCGAGCCGAACTGCTGGAGCTTCCTGTACTGCTCTTCGCTGATCTCGAGGGTACGGGTGTAGCGCGGGTCTCTATAGACCGTTGCGTCATCCTCCATGATGGCGCCAGGACCATTCATGCTTCCGTGCTCCTTGGGAGCAAATCCATAGCTCTTCGCAGGCACGCCGGGTGCATGCAGGACGTAGAACATATGCCCTGGGGCGGACGTCTGCGGAACACCCTCAGCGTCGACGGCCTGCTTGTGCGTCCTGGGGTCGATCAGCGGTGTGCCAGGTGCAGCAATAACGATCTCTACGGTATAGCGCGGCTTGTCCATAAGGTGATTCCTTCGTTCCTTCCAATGGTAAGTGATTACTTGCCTGGCGGCCGGGCTGCGTGTACCCGCAACTGAGCCGAGTAATGCTGCAGTTCCGGCGAGGCCTGCGCAGTGCGAACCTGTACGCGATAGCGGGTATCAAGCTCCAGTGGCAGAGCAACCAGGCTCAGCGTGTATTGGCCGTCACTGCCCATGTGCGGCGACGTATACCGCCATTCGCTGGATGCATGCCATTCCGGAAGCTGTTCACCTGCATTGAGCACCCCGGCCTGATAGCTGTCGTAGGTGGGAACATCCTTCCAGGCATCAGTGCCCCATTGCTGCAGGGTCACCTCGAACGGGACCCTTGATGTGCCCACGTCAGGCTCGTCCGGCCTTCGTGTCCCTTGGCGCTGCAACTCCAGCTCCAGCGCATACGTGCGACCCGGCTTGAAGTTGCGGGCATTCGTCTCGAACTCGAACCGCACTGCCTGGCCGGGCTCGGCAACGATGATTGGCTTGACCAGATCCAGTGGCTCCGGCGCATCCGGTACGCGGCTGCTGCAGGCGCCGAGTGCGCCCGCCAGCGTGAAGACCAGGCCGGCGCGCAGCCAGCGGTGGATACCCAGCATGATTCAGATCCTTTGGCTCCCTGCCATGAGGTTCAACCCTAGCCGCCGGCTGCTGGCGCCGCAACCGGCCAATGAAAAAGGCAGGGTCTTCACCCTGCCTTCGTCACGCGGCTCGCCGCCGGGCGTGCCCCGGCGTCACCCCATTACAGCTGAATCCGTGCCACGCTCTCGTCAGCGCCCTTGTCATCCTTCTCGCCGTTCTTGATGCTCACGAACAACACGTTGTTCTTCGCATCCAGCGCCAAGCTGTTCGGGTGGGTCGGCACCTTGTAGGTCGCCACCTTCTGGTAGCTGTCACTGTTGTACGCGGTCACCGTACCGGCTTCGCGGTTGGTCACGTACAGGCGCTTGCGCGGTGCATCCAGCAGGATGCCCAGCGGGCCGGCATCGGTCGGGATGCTGGCCAGTTCCTTGCCGGTACTGCGGTCCAGCACCAGCACGCGCTGGCCCGGATGCTTGCTGACCAGGCCGCTGCTCTTGGCCTGGTAGCCACGCAGGAATTCCGAGCCCTGGTCGGTCACGAACAGGCGCTTGCCGGCCGGGTCCAGCGCGATGTTCATCGGCTGCTCGGCGGCGATCCTGTGCTGTGCCACCACCGTGTTCGAATCGGTGCCCACCACCACCAGATCGGCCAGCAGGTTGCTGGTGTAGACGCGCTTGTTGGCCGCATCCAGTGCCAGGCCCGGCGCTTTCGCATTGCCCAGGCCGTCGATGGTGTTGATCACCTTCAGCGTGGTGGTATCGATCACGAACAGAACGCTGCTCACGTCCGGCTGGCTGCTGTGGCCGGTCACGTACAGGCGGTTGGCCGCGCTGTCGACCACCAGCTCGCGCAGGTCGTGGGTGTAGGCGGCCTTGCCGTCCTTGCCGGTCTTCTTCTCCATCAACTGGATGGTGCCGACGGCCTTGTTCTGCGCGGTGTCGACCACGGTCACCGACAGGTCCACGGTGTTGCCCACGTACAGGCGGTTGTGGGCGTCGTCCAGCACCACGCCGAACGCCTTGCGCTCCAGCGGAATGCGGGTTTCCACGGCCAGCGTGGCCGGGTTCAGGCGCAGCACCTGGGCCGGGCCGGCGTCATCACCGAAGCCACCGGATGAGGCCACGAACACGGCGTTCTGCTTCGGGCTGTAGGCCAGCTCGTACAGGCCCTTGGCCACGGCCTGGCGCTGCACAGCGGCGGTGGCACTGGCGGCGGGCGCGTTGTCGGCGAACGCCGAGGGCGCGCCGAGGCTGAGCGAAACGGCAACGGCCAGGGCGGCCGAGCGGAAGAGAGGAGTACGGAACATGCGAGCGTCCTTGAATGGGCACGGGAAGGTGTCCTGGCTCGCTGGGCCGTACTGCGACGGCCCGACCTGCATCTGTCTGCGCGGGTGGGCTGGCTGGGGTTGCGGGGGAATGGTAGCAGGGGAATGGTAGCAGGTGGGGGGCGTGGCGTGCGCCGGCGCGCGTATGGCAGACGCGCGGGTTACTGCTCCTTCAACCGCAGCGAATCGGCCACATCGGTCTTGGCCGCCACTTCGGTGGCGATGCTGGCGCGGCGGTGCCCCGGGTCATTGCGATCGCCCTGCACGATGAAGATGCTCTCCGCCGCATGGCTGCTCTTCGTCGGCTGGCTGAGCAGCACGTGGTCCACGCGCGAGAGATTGTTCTGCTTGGCCAGCACCAGCAGGCTGGCGCTGATGCGCTGGCTGGCCGCATCGAACGGGCGGCCGTGCGCGGCGTCCAGCTCGGCCACTTTCTGGATCAACTGCGCGAACAGGCGATGGTCTGGATGCGAGGGGTCCAGCAGCGTGCCGGCCACTTCGATCGGCGTCGGTGGCGGCTCATCGCTGGCGCGGTCACCCTGGCGATGGTTTTCGGCCTCGCGCTCGGGCATCGCATGGTGGGTCTCGGCATTCAGGTCGCTGCCCGGGAACGGCGCGGCAATGCACTGGATTTCCGGCAGGTTGAACAGCACCGCGAACTCGCCCAGATTGCTGCCGCCATCCAGCGGTGCCGGCAGCGGATGCAGACCGGCGTAGTGCAGCGCGGCCCAGACGAAATCGCTGCAGCGGTTGATGGTGACCGGGCGATCCACATCGAATTCGAACTCGGCCGGTTCCTCGGC
Organism: Stenotrophomonas geniculata ATCC 19374 = JCM 13324; assembly: GCF_001431625.1. Taxonomy (GTDB): domain Bacteria; phylum Pseudomonadota; class Gammaproteobacteria; order Xanthomonadales; family Xanthomonadaceae; genus Stenotrophomonas; species Stenotrophomonas geniculata. The sequence goes on along the minus strand of NZ_LLXT01000133.1, from coordinate 41,402 downwards.
GAAGTCGCGCAGGCAGCCGTAATGCTCCTCGGTGATTTCCAGGGTGCGGCTGTAATACGGATCCAGATGCTCGTCGGCATCGTCATGGCGCACCTGCGCGTATTGCGCGCCGGTGGGGGATTTGCCCGGCGCGTGGCGCGGTGGTGCGAAGCCGTAGCTGTGGGCCTCGTCGCCTGCTGCTACCTGCAGGTACATGTGGCCGCGCGGCGAGATGCCCCCGCTCTTCAGTGGGGTGCCGGGCGCGGCCAGATAAAGGGTTACGGTGTAGCGTATTGCCTGCTCCATGCCTGCTCAGCCTTGTTGGGTACTGCGGTCCTGGCCGGATGATGGCATAGGTGGGATGGGGGGCAGGTGGAGAGGCGCAAGCTGCTGGATCGGCTTTCTGAATGTGTGAACCAGCGTGCATTCCGGCGGCGTAGGGCCGAGGATGTGGAGTGCGGCGGGAGGGAGTCGTATATTCTTTGGAAACAGAGCAATGGAATTGCTGATGAACACATCTTCGCAAGTCCGCGTGCCGCAATCTGAGCATGATGAGCCCCCCAACGGGACAGCGGGCAGAATGCATTCTGCCGTGTGTGATCAGGAAGATCTTGGGGGCACAGACCTTGGCCACAGACGCGACGCCTACTCCACCTCCATGCAACGGTTTCGGCCGGAGTTGATGTATGGCGCATCTCGTGATTCCTGAACCTGTGCAGCTACAGCGCCTGTTGGCGAAAAATAGCAACGCACAGGCACGCCACATTCATCATCAGCACCAATCAGCACCAATCCCAGGAAAAGACGATGCCCATTGAATTCAGGCCCGACTCCAACTCTGCATTCGATGCAACCAGCACGGTGAGAATTTCTTATCCACGGGTTCTACCTGCCACGCTGTCCGATGGACGTGACGTCACTGAGTATCAATACACTTTCCGTCGTGACGGTGAGCGAGTAGCGTCGCTTGGCATCTTTGGAACCGAAGCGCTTGCAGTTGGCGAAAACAGCCGTGAGCGAGTTTACACGTTGGACCTTAGCACCAGCGAAGTACTGAAATCGATCATCAGCTTCAAAGATGAAATCGGAAATACCGATGAGGCTTATGCATTCATCCGTGCCGTCGCGCAGGGCCTGATTAATGTGTTTTCCAATCAGCCCAGCATTTTCGAGAACATTCGCTACATCGCAGTAGCTCGGGCTGATTCATTGCTTCAACTTGGTATCGCGGTGCCGGCAGACAGCATTCGGTTACGGGACGAGGCAGTAGTCCTAGGCAGCTTGTTCGTGCCGCAGAAGCAGGCCGAGGCAGGGTGATATGCCCCAGTTCTCATTTGAAAGTTTCGCACTGACGACCCTGATGCCTGCCACAGATGCGGCCAGTGGGGCACAGCTCACCGACCAGCAGAAGGCAGAGATAGTCAGCTACCTGAAATCCCCAGGCTCCGGGCCCGACGGAGTAACTACGGTCCTGGCTGGATGATGGCATAGGTGGGATGTGGGGCAGGTGGGGGATAGAGGACGCCGATCGCGACTTACTGAATATGTGAGCCAGCATGCAGTAATGTCCCCGCGGTGGCCGTGGTCCCGGCTGCGACTGGAGCTTGCCATTCCACCGTTCTATAGTCGTTTCGATCATGCAAGGGAATCGCCCATGAGCAGAGCACCGGCTTGCCGGCTTGCCTCCTTCGCCCTGGTGGCCGTGCTGAGCACCACCGCCTGCGCGAAGGCCCCATCCACGGAAAAGGACCCGAACGGAACCAACATGTCCGAAACCGCAACCAGCCCACGAACGGTGGGTGGACATACCTATACAACGGAGCCGGTAGAGGCACGATTGGGCCCGCACCGCTTCATGTTCCCGGCCAACCTCTACTACAACCAGACGGGCCCCTTGGCCGATGGGGGCGTCATGCTCACTGTGTTCTGGCCTGATTTCGATGCAGCGCCTCCTGGTGATCGCCCGGTGCGCAGCACGCAGGACAGCCGGCGGCAGGTACTGGTCGAGCTTAGGTACATCGATCGCGTTCCCATCCAGAACTATCTGGCACGTCGGTCCAGCAGTGAGGCCACCAGCGCGCCGGGGTCGCTGGAGCGAAGAGACCCGGTAGAGAATCTTGCGCTACGCGTTGCACAACCCGAGCGATGGGGTCTGACGCCGTATGCGATCGACCCATCGTTGATGGAAGCCTATGCAAAGGAGTCAGAGGCTGCGCTGGGCAGGCCTTACGTGCACAACCCGGGGATGGAGCCAGACTGGTATGTGGCCCGCTCGGCGGAGGGACAACTGACAACGTTCATCAGCTGCGACCCGGCAGATCGCATTCCTGACGGACTTGTAGCTCAGGGAAAGACACTTGAACGCGTCGGAGAAGGCCAGATCGCAATGTGCCGCCATTCCATCGTGGATGTGGGCGACAGCATCGCCATCGAGATGAACTATGCACGCGTAATGCTGAGCGACTGGCAGCGTCTGGAAACCAGCGTGCGTGATCTTCTGAGCCGCTATCGCGTTCAGCCGTAAACCGCATCTCAAGGATGAATCATGAGCGGACTTACCGATAAGGATATTCGTGTCCTGTCCTCCTACGCGAAGGAGGGAAATCGCGAGCTGTATTGGAACTATCTCGCGCAGCTTCCCGACAATGATGGCTACGGCCTGCTTGCGTTGGGTGTTGTGCGCAACGACAGCCTCCCCGGCCGGGTGGCCAACAGCTTTGCAACCGCCGTTGCCGAGCAACAGGCCACGCTGTTCGGCAACGAGAAGAACGTAGCGTTCACCGAGCGCAGGCAAGAAGCCTTCGGCCAGGATCTGATCAGGAACGACCTGGCGGAGCGCAGAAGTTGGATGGAGGCCGGCAGGCCCGATCTGGCACTCAACCTGCCCTACACCAGCACGCTCAAATCCCACGATGTTTCGTTCGAAAAGAACGACCTCAATGTGAACTGCTGGACGCCACGCTTGCTGCTGGTGTCCACGGAGCACAAACGCGGTGAGCAGGCAGCCGAAAAGGTCTGGCAGAACATGCTCGACAACAGCGCTGCCGGCGCATTCCGTGCCGGCAAGACGGCCGTCAGCGTGCACCTGGATATGCCGCAGCCCGCTGGGCATTTCTACTTCGTTGAGCTGAGCAAGTTCGACGGCGCAGCGCTCCTGCAGCGCGACGCCGTAGATCCGAACGTGATTGGTACCAAGTTCGACTATCACAGCTACGACCCCAAGGACGGCAGCTGGAACCGCACAGTGGGTGTTCCCCCACTCGATAGAACAACCAAAGAGACCGATCCCGCCGAGATTTCCATGTTGAATGAGACCCGCGAGGTTCGCTTGGAACGCGAGGCCAAGGCGAAGCAGTTTCATCCTGAAGATCCCTACAGAGAGATCGCCAAGAGCCCGCGCGTGGTGTCTACGCAGGAGCCCGAGCCTCTCTTTACGGAAGGACGCCGCATCGCGGCGATAGAGCCAGGCAGCCCGGACTACGCGCTCCATCAGCAGATTCGCCAGGGCGTCGCTGCCCTGGACGAGAAGCACGGCCGCCCCTTCGACGCGACCAGTGAGAACCTCGCCGCCAGCCTGACAGTGAAGGCACGCGAGCAGGGTCTGGAACAGGTGGACCATGTGGTGCTGAGCAACGCCACGGCCAATCAGCCGGCGGGTCACACCATCTTTGTTGTACAAGGCGACCTATCTGACCCCGCCCACCTGCGTGCAGGGATGCCCACTGCCGTGGCTGCACAAACGCCGGTGGCTGAGTCGCTGCAGCAACTGGCTGTGGTGGGCGATCAGCGCGAGCTCGCCCGCCAGAATGAACAGCAGGCGCTGGATGCACGTACGCAGGAACAGCAGAGCCACGCCATGCGCATGGGCTGAGCGCCCAAGGTTGAGGCGGCCTCCCTCGGCGCCAGAGATCTCAGTCCCTGAGACCTTCCCAGGTCATCCTCCCCTGCTTCGGGAGGATGACCGTGACCAAGATCGACCCCGCATGGCTGGAAGCCTTCGACAAAGAGCTCCTCCACCTGTTCGCCATCGACCATGGCGACGCCGGCATGGATGAGTACCTGCTGCGCTGCTACGCAGACCTTCCACCACGCGAGGCCGCGCTTGCCTTCGGCAGCGACTACGACCTGGAGCGCGACGACGCGCTGTGGCCACGGCCGGGCATGGCTGTGTGAACCTTGCAGCCGTCCGGCATGCCGGCATTCAAGACAAGCGATGCCAGAGGATGGCCGCTATGCTTGCAGCGCACCGGAATGGAAACCACGCATGCCCCGCTTCAACACCGCCCTGGCACTGAACCTCGCTCTGATGCTGCTGGGCGCTACACCTGCCATGGCCATGGCGGCAGACCCGCAGGTCTCCACTGAAGTGTTCGTAGAGCGCGGTGACAACCCCACCTTCGAGCTACAGCAGGCGCCTGCCATTGAGTATTCAACGGCCCCTGCCACGCCGCCCGATACCTTCCTGCAGGCTCCCATGCAGGTGGTGCTGGTTGCCCAATTGGATGAGCTGGGCCACGTTTCCAACGTGATGGTGGTGCGGTCCAGCGGACTGCGGGAGCTTGACCGTGCGGCCTTTACCGCAGTGGACCAGTGGCGCTTCGAACCAGTCGTGGTTGAGGGTGTCGCGCGGCATGCGCGGGTTCGGGTGCGTTTGAGCTTCGTGCCTTCGGCCGAGGCGCCGCCCGGCTGAGCCGCTGGCCCAATCTGTCGCGATTGGCCCTACGCCATGGCCCTGACTGCGGGCATTCCTACGCTTGGGGCCAATAGCGCCAAGCCCTCCGAGACCGTTGCGGCGCAACCGCTTACCGGCTTAACACCGTGTGCGACAATGCCGAAAGCGTCAGGACTGGTAATCATCAGTTCTGCAGTTTCTTGGCATTTGGCTGCTGCACGGGTATCTCTTGGCGTGCCACCGGAAAAGGGTGGCGCGGGACTCGAAAACCCGTCTATGTACCAGATGTATGCGCTTGCCGGCCGGCGTCACCTTTTGTGTGGCGCCGGCTGGCAATCCGTTCGCGTTCCATGGCGGGCGGTGCGTGGGGATCTTTGGATCCGCCGGTCTGGTACATACCGGTTTTCGAGCCCGCACCGTCCGCCACCTTTATTGGTGGCGCTGCTATCTGTCCTGTACGGAGCATTGCCATGAACACATCGGACTTCCGTTCCCTGCACGCGCAGTACGATCCGGACAACGCCGAACCCGAGCGCGAACCGTCTGCCGACCCCAACGCCTTCGTCGCTACGCTGCACCGCATCGGAACCGGTGCGGCTGCGGATGGCCAGCCTTGGCCGGAGCGGCATCAACTGCCTGGGCGTTGCCTACAGCTAGCGGATGCAGATTGCGCGCTGGCGGGGCTGCGCGTGGTGGCGGAGCTGATGCTGGCTGCGGAGCGGACTCGGCAGAACGGCGCGCCCGAGGAGTACCTGGGGGATCGGGTGATGGAAGGGTTGAAGATGGCGTGTGTAGCGTTGACTGCGCAGGTGACTGAGCGGTTGCAGGTGCGGGGATAGAACGCGACGATCACAGATTTAGGAGCAACTTGTGAGGCCCGCTGACGAGCTTGTGCGATCATCGATCGTTCCCTTACAGCATAGAGCTGCAGGGCCTCCCACAAGTGTCCGCGACACATCATTGCTCTCGTGGCAGCGCTGATAGACGCATCACTCGTCACCTTCATCTACCCAAGGCTGGGCCTGAGCTTGTGACTTAGCCCCGGTCTCCGAGTTTGAGATTGTGACCTCATCTGAAGAAACTACGCGTCTAGTGGATGAAGCTAGGCGCTGGTAGCTTCCGAGGTCGCATCTTCGAGCTGATGCGTCAGGTCGAGTCATTCCCGATGGTGAGAGATTCACCAGCGCGGGTTCTAAGCATTGACCTGAAGGCCTGCATGTCCAAGGCGCCTCGCTCGAAGTCTCCTTTGCAACGTCGGAGAAGTTGACTGACTGGTGCGCGAAGTACATCCAGGGTACCTGCACCACACGTGAGCTCCCTAGTTGGCAGCCATGCGCTTGTCATCCATGATCTACATCCTGCTTCTATACTTAGCAACCGCGGCTACACGTCACTGAGCACCGTTGCGTACACGCGCGATAGCAGATCGACGCTCAGCCAATGTCGACTTCGCTGCCGGCTGTGGTTTAGCCGGGCTCTTCCTGCGTGAAGCGCGAAGCAGCAAAGCCCCTTCATCCTAAATCCTTCACTTGTGGCTCGCCGCGTACCAGGCAGCACCCGCGTGCCGGGAATACTCACCCGGGACGCTGTGAGCAAGGGTGTCCCGTTCCGAGGAAGACCATGCGACATCCGAGCAGTAAGTCCATAGGTTTGCTCGGGGCACTCAACCCAGAAATCGGTCCTTTCTTCTCCCGGCGCCATCCCCGCATTTAGAGATTATGCCGGAACTGGATTGTCACCTAGACATGCGCCGCGAACCGCTATGCAGACCGGTTCATTGCTGAATGTAGTAGTCGTTCAACACGCTACCACTTACGGCGCCCCCCGCGTTCTTCGCACAGATGATCCCTGAGCATCACTACTGGCGTGGTACGAATCAACCGAGCCGGTGCCAATCATGACTTCATATGTCGCAACAGGCCTGCTAGCCTTGCCATCCAACAGGAGGGCATGTGGCCAAGGCAATTTTCACTTCTTCCGAGATATCTCCATATCGGGATCTCAAGGAGCAGTGGTATCACTTCTCAAAGAACTTGCTTGCCCGGGTGCAAGAGACTATAGGTGACTGGGTCATTTTCTATGAGCCCCGGCGAAATAGCGGCCCAAGCAGCTCCGGAGGAGCTCAAGCCTATGTTGCTCTCGCGCGCGTTGTACGCATTCGTCCAGACCCCACTGCAGCGAATTACTATTTCGCCGATCTTGCGGAGTACATTGAGTTCGACCATCGGGTTCCCTTCAAATATGAAGAGCACTACTTCGAATCTGCGCTTCGAAAGGCCGATGGATCTGCGAACAAAGGAGCATTCGGGCAATCCGTTAGAGTCATACCAGATTGCGAATTCCACACCATATGCAACCTTGGATTCAAGAGCTCGCTGTCTCTGATTGATTCCGATGACCGGACCAATAATGCGGATGCTCACTATCCGGGAGATGTCAAACGCGCGATCGCCACTACAACAGTGAGCCGTGCCGTAAGGGACACTTCATTTAGGAAGCGAGTCCGCCATGCATATGGAAACCGCTGTGCATTCACCGGACTCATGTTGCTTGATCGACTTGGAAATCCTGAGGTTGAGGCAGCGCACATTCGGCCGGTATCAAAAAATGGACCAGATACAGTGAGTAACGGGATTGCATTAACAGGAACTGTCCATTGGATGTTCGACGCCGGCATCGTTTCAATTGATGAAGATCATCGAATTCTCGTGGGTAGCAACTGCGCCTCTCTTTTCCATTTGACGAGTCTGTTCCCCGATGACGGAAGAGTATGCCTGCCACGACTTCCGGACGAGAGACCTCATCGTAGGTACCTGGAGTGGCACCGTAAGAAGGTCTTTAAATCAGAAAATCTCGACAATGAATCCCCCCTTGAATTGCCATAAAAACTGACAACAGCATGGGCTTGTAGGAATTCCCCTACACCACCAACTGTGACTAGATGTCAGAATGGCCGCTCAGCCGTCCAACAGGGGACCAAATTGAGCACCGCACAAGCCTTTCCGGCAAAGCGTTTCTTCGTCGACATGCTCGTTAGAGATATCGAACTAAAGGACGCTATATTGGACCTTCTCGACAATTGCGTCGATGGTGTTATGCGATCTCCAACTCAACCAGAAGATCCGGCGATCCCGTACGCTGGCTATTGGGCCAGGATTGAGTTTAACGAAAACTCCTTCACCATCAAAGATAATTGCGGCGGAATACCTTTCGAGATCGCAGAGGAAAGCGCATTTCGTCTTGGACGAAAGAACGCGGAGCTAGACGCAGAGCTACCTACTGTGGGTCTTTACGGCATCGGAATGAAACGAGCCATTTTCAAGATGGGAACTTCAGCTCGAATTAAAAGCGAAAGATCGGACAAATCATTCTACGTAGATATCACTCCGGAATGGATGCTGGATGATGACACCTGGACTTTCGACATGGTTGAAATTCCGAACCCAGAGGAATTGTCGTTCGGAACCACCATACGCATTGGAAATCTTCGACCAGCGATATCCAATAGTTTTTCACGTGATGAGTTTCTGAATGAGTTCAGAGAGGCCGTGCGGGCTTACTACGGGTACATCATTGAGAAGGGATTTAAGGTCTTCATCAATGATGTCGAAGCAGATTCACGGAAGATCAAACTAATTCTAGAAGACAATCCCGATGACTCAGGTCAAAGCATCGCCCCATACATCTACAGGCGAGAGGGCCAGCCTGATGGTGTGGACGTCCACCTTTCCGTGGGGCTTTATAGAAACTCCCTAAGCGACGAAGAGGAAGAGCAGGAACTGGAAGGTCGGGCTTCTTCGGAGAGCGCTGGTTGGACAATTATCTGCAATGACCGTGTGGTTCTTCATGCCGACAAGTCTCGGCTTACCGGCTGGGGAGAATCAGGCGTTCCGTCTTATCACACTCAGTTTGTTGCGATCGCAGGAACGGTTGTATTTAGATCAAATGATCCATCCAAACTTCCACTGACGACAACTAAACGCGGTGTGGACGCCAGTAGTGAAATTTATCTTCAAGTAAAAGATTTCATGCGGGACGGCCTTAAACTCTTTACAAACTATACTAACAAATGGAAGAAGCGCCCTACTGAACGAAAGGAACGCGAGTCCCAGACGGAGTCCGTGTCGCTTTTGCTTCCTGAGGAAATTGTGAAGAACGGCAGCCTGAAGTTTACTACCGTTCGAAAGACTATTGGCGGCGAGCAGTTTAGGCCCGCATTACCGGCACCTGAATCATTCACTGATCAGTGGATAAGATTCTCAAGGCCGAAGTCAGAAATTGAAGCACTTTCTGATCTCTACTTCGGCACGACAGATGCGAAGCCATCCGAGGTTGGGGAGGAGTGCTTCTCTCGAGCCGTGAGGGAACTCAGCAAATGAGTGGGGGGAACATCGCCTATCATCTGCGGCCAAATAAGGCGGCTGACAGAGCTCTCTTCCTGGATTTGCTCAATCGGATTGGAAGAACATCCTTCAACATATCCGATTACAAATATTATGGATTCGGTGGCCCATTCATGGAGGATTTCCGGGCGATACATGCTGCCACCAGGATTTCGGACATGACATGCATTGAGCGAGATGCCACCGTTCAGGCCAGGCAACGCTTCAACTGCCCTCTCAGCTGCGTCAGCTTCCAACTAACTGACTCTTCAACCTTCATATCTGAATTTAGCTCAGACTCACCATCGGTCGTATGGCTCGACTTTACTTCTCCCGGAGAGCTTAAGCAGCAGCTTGATGACACGTTTAATCTCGTTAACAAGCTCGCTCACGGGGATATCTTTAGAGTTACCCTCAATGCGTCGGTATCTGCGCTTCGAGAGGACAGCGGCAACCTGAAGCAGGATGAATTAGTTGCTCTCCGGCGAAGAGTGTTTATTGATCGATCTGGGATAGATTGTCCAACTACAATTAAGGACTCCGACTTTCGAGCGAATCAGTACCCAACCATTCTCCTGCAGGCACTTAAACTCGCCGCAATTCGTGCCACTAACCACTCCCCATTGGTGGTCCAACCGTTATCAGCCTTCACCTATTCCGACGGAACCACGATGCTAACCGCAACAGGAATCGTTCTGGACTCCTCAAAATTGAAAATTGAAGAATTCCCCATTGATAGCCGGATTGCCCACTGGCCCTTTGCAAATACTGACTGGAAGTATCCACACGAAATCGACCTTCCTACGCTCTCCAGTAGAGAGCGCCTCGCACTTGAATCACTCCAACCAAATGGAACAGTTGATGCGGCTAGAAATATTCTAAAAGATGCGATTGGCCCAGACGGCATCACGGAGAAAGCAGTACGGTCATATGGAACTTTCTACCGCATCTATCCAGAGTTCGTCCGGATTAACGCTTAAGGGCATTGAAGATTACCGAAAGAACTCTCTCAGCGACAATCGGACTCACGCTATTCCCGATCTGTCGGAATGAGTGCCACTTGGTCGGATGAAACAAGAACCAGTCAGGAAAGCCCTGTAGTCTCGCCGCTTCACGCGGCGAAATTACTCGGGGATGCCTTGGGTGAATGGGCCTAACAGCCTGATAGCTTCCCTTATCAGAGTTGGTTCCCGCTCTGATCGTTGGACATAGTCCCTTCGGATCTAAGCGAGGAGACCTGTAGACCTTGTCCACCTCACCTGGTCTAAGTTTGGAGAATCGCGCGACTGTCTCGTCAGAATGTCGGGTTCCAAGGAAGCCAGAAACGAGGTTTTTGGCAGAGTGCAGCACCGCCTCTCTGTTACCGACGCCAGGTGGGATCACCCCCCTCGCGCGCTCATGAAATTGACTAGAAGTTACTGGCTTTATCTTTCGCCAGCTTTGACTCTCCTCCTGCCAATCCGCACTAACATTTGGAAGCCCTTTTAGCGCATCTGATACTGTCGTTCCCTGCCACTCCGAACTAGGGGAAAATGACTCCACAGACAAATCAGAAATTTTCTTCGGATCAAAGCCAATGAAGAACACACGAGTTCTAGTCGTTGGTGCACCAAATGTGCTTGCCCTAATTTTAATGGGCGCAAGCAAAGTGTAATTTGAAGGAATCTGGCCTAACGCCTGACGCACAAAGTCAGCACTTGCTCCGTTGAGAATTCCAGGAACATTCTCGGCCACGTAGAAGGCCGGCCGCGTTTCAGCTACCAGCCTGAAAAAATGCATGAAAAGCTGATTGCGAGGATCTAGCTCATCGCGCCTACCAATCAGACTAAAACCTTGGCAAGGCGGCCCGCCGATCAACCCGGAAAGCTCTCTTTGGTTTAACTTGCATCTTTTTAGCAACTCAGCTCCACTGATATTTCCCACGTCCTCCAAGAGATGCTGAGTCTGCGGAAAATTTAGTGCATGATACTCGGCTGCAATTGGATCAATCTCGACACTTCCTGCGACATGAAATCCAGCCCTGGCCGCGCCGAGGCTTAGCCCGCCAACTCCGGAAAATAGATCAATAACGTTCAAGTTGCCCATTGGTGGGAATAGCGCCGTTCGTTCTGAAGCAGAATATTGGAAGAACCTATGCCTTCGACGTGAAACGTCTGGGGAAAGGCCCAATACGCAAATGAATTTGCATAAAGAAGAAGCGGCCCAAAGGCCGCCTCTCTTAAATCACAGTGGGAATCAAACCCCAACAGGATTAGCCTTCTCCGGATCAATCTTGTACTGCTTGATCGCCCGGGCCACATCCTTCGCGGTCATCTTCCCTTCCTTCGCCAGCGCCGCAATCGCGGCATGCGCGATGTAGTACCGGTCAACCTCGAAGAACCTACGCAGGTTCGCACGCGTATCCGAGCGGCCGAAACCATCCGTACCCAGCACCGTGTAGCTCATCGGCACGAACGCACGGATCTGGTCCGCATACGCACGCACATAGTCGGTGGCGGCAATCGCCGGGCCCTGGCGGCCTTCCAGCAGCTCGGTCACGTAGGCCTTGCGCTGCTCACCTTCCGGATGCAGGCGGTTGGCACGCTCCACGTCGAAACCATCGCGGCGCAGTTCGTTGAAGCTCGGGCAGCTCCAGATGTCAGCGGTCACGCCGAAGTCCTTGTCCAGCAGCTCGGCGGCGGCAATGGCTTCGCGCAGGATGGTGCCCGAGCCCAGCAGCTGCACGCGCAGCTCGCCCTTCTTCGGCTTGCCGGCGTCGGTCAGCAGGTACATGCCCTTGACGATGCCTTCGGCCGCGCCTTCCGGCATTTCCGGGTGGGTGTAGTTCTCGTTCATTAGGGTGACGTAGTAATACTCGTCCACCTGGTCTTCCATCATGCGCTTGGTGCCGTGCTGCAGGATCACCGTCACTTCGAAGCCGAAGGTCGGGTCGTAGCTGCGTACGTTCGGGATGCCACCGGCCACCAGATGGCTGAAGCCATCTTCGTGCTGCAGGCCTTCACCGTTCAGCGTGGTGCGGCCGGCGGTGCCACCCAGCAGGAAGCCGCGGGTACGCATGTCGGCGGCCTGCCAGGCGATGTCGCCCACGCGCTGGAAGCCGAACATCGAGTAGTAGATGTAGAACGGCAGCATCGGCACGTTGCTGACCGAGTAGCTGGTACCGGCCGCCATCCACGAGCTGATCGCGCCCGGCTCGCTGATGCCCTGCTGCAGCACCTGGCCGCTCTGGTCTTCGCGGTAGAACATCAGCTGGTCGGCATCGACCGGCTTGTACTTCTGGCCGAACGGCGCGTAGATGCCGATCTGGCGGAACAGGCCTTCCATACCGAAGGTGCGGGCTTCGTCGGCCACGATCGGCACGATGTGCGGGCCCAGTTCCTTGTCACGCAGAGTGATGTTCAGGCTCTGCACGAAGGCCATGGTGGTGGAGTAGCTGCGCTCGCCGCTGCTCTTCAGCAGGCGTTCGTACGCTTCCAGCTTCGGCGCCACAAAGGTCTTGTCGGCCTTGCGGCGGCGCTGCGGCAGGTAACCGCCCAGTGCGGCACGGCGTTCCTGCAGGTACTGCACTTCCGGCGAATCCGGGCCCGGGTGGTAGAACGGCACCTGGCCGTCGGCCAGCTGCGCGTCGGTCACCGGAATGTTGAAGCGGTCGCGGAAGTGGCGCACCGCTTCGTCGTCCAGCTTCTTGGTCTGGTGGGTCGGGTTCAGTGCCTCACCGGCGCTGCCCATGCCGTAACCCTTCACGGTCTTGGCCAGGATGACGGTCGGCATGCCCTTGGTGTTCACGGCCTGGTGGTAGGCGGCGTACACCTTGTGCGGGTCGTGGCCACCACGGTTCAGGCGCCAGATGTCGTCGTCGCTCAGGCCGGCCACCATCGCAGCGGTTTCCGGGTACTTGCCGAAGAAATGCTCGCGGGTATACGCGCCGCCGAAGGCCTTGCAGTTCTGGTATTCGCCGTCGACGGTTTCCATCATCAGCTTCTTCAGGACGCCGTTGGTGTCCTTGGCCAGCAGGGCATCCCAGTAACCGCCCCACAGCAGCTTGATCACGTTCCAGCCGCCGCCACGGAACACGCCTTCCAGTTCCTGGATGATCTTGCCGTTGCCGCGCACCGGACCGTCCAGGCGCTGCAGGTTGCAGTTCACCACGAAGATCAGGTTGTCCAGGCCTTCACGGCCGGCCAGGGCGATGGCACCCAGGGTTTCCGGCTCGTCGCTCTCGCCGTCGCCGATGAAGCACCACACCTTGCGGTCGGACTTCTCGATCAGGCCACGGTTTTCCAGGTAGCGCATGAACTGCGCCTGGTAGATGGCGGCCAGCGGGCCCAGGCCCATCGACACGGTCGGGGTCTGCCAGTAGTCCGGCATCAGCCACGGGTGCGGGTACGAGGACAGGCCACCGCCGTCCACTTCCATGCGGAACTTGTCCAGCTGCTCTTCGCTGATGCGGCCTTCCAGGAAGGAACGCGCGTAGATGCCCGGGGCGCTGTGGCCCTGGATGAACAGCAGGTCGCCCGGGTGGTTTTCACTCGGGGCGCGCCAGAAGTGGTTGAAGCCCACGTCGTACAGGGTGGCGCCGGAGGCGAACGAGGCGATGTGGCCGCCCAGGTCACCCGGCTTGCGGTTGGCGCGCACCACGGTGGCCATCGCGTTCCAGCGGATGATCGAACGGATGCGCCATTCCAGCTCGGCATTGCCCGGGCTCTTGGCCTCGAGCTGCGGCTCGATGGTATTGACGTACTCGGTGGTGGGAGAGAACGGCAGGTAGGCGCCCGAACGACGGGTCAGTTCCACCATGCCTTCCAGCAGCTGATGCGCGCGCTCGGAGCCCTCGACATCAATAACGGCCTTCAACGACTCGATCCACTCCTGGGTTTCCACAGGATTCGGGTCGTTGTTCAGCACCTCGTTCAACCAGTTCATTAGCGCTCCCATAACCGCACGCACGCGCGCGACTGTTGTATAGATTTCTAGACCGCAAAGTGTAGCGCACCAAGGGCTTTCGTCACTTGGCTACGCAGGCGTATGGATGCAACCGGCCAGTGTCCGCAAGGGGCTTGCAAGCGCCCTTGACGGCCCTGCGGCGGGCCTTGGCGGCTGCGCGGGCTGTCGCTTGCGGGCCGCTGCGCCCATGTGCAGGACGCAGTGTTACCGCTGCCGATGACGGTTGTAGGGCAGCGCCGGGGCCACGGGGGGCGCCGTTCGGGCGTCGGCACTGAACCGGCGACAACGTGTCGCACCTGCCTCTGGATTGCCGCTGGCCGTGGGCCCAAGGTGGCCCGTGAGTGATGGGCCCGGTGGCCCTGCTCCCTTCCACAGCATCGCCGGGGCGCCTCGCAAGGGGCGCCCCTTTTGCTGTGGGTGGGGCTGGCCGTGGCCCAAATTGCACCTGCTTGTGGCCGGATCGGGTGTTGTCGCTTTCGACATATCGATATATCGTTTGCACACTCGTTTACCGATATATCGAAATGAGCCGAAGCCCCTCTCCCAGAGCCCGTTCCACCGATTCGGCGGTACCCCGTCGCAATGGCCAGCCACGTGTACTGAGCCGCGGCGACCTGCGCCTGCTGGTGCTGGCCCTGATCGGCGAGCAGCCGCGCCATGGCTACGAGCTGATGCAGCTGATCAGCAACCAGTTCATGCAGGCCTATACGCCCAGCGCCGGCACCATGTACCCGCTGCTGGCCAGCTTCGAGCAGGCCGGCTGGATCGAGGCCGAGGAAGTGGATGGCAAGCGGATCTTCCGCATCACCGCCGCCGGCGAGTTCGAGCTGAAGGTGCAGCGCACCCAGGTGCGCCTGGCGCAGCGACGTGCCTTCGACCGCGCCCGCGAGATCACCAAGGCCTCGCTGCCGCCGCCGCTGGCCTGCGCCCTGCGCGAGTTCAAGCGGGCGCTGGTGCACCACCACGGCCGCTGGGCCGAGGGCGAGGCGGACGAAGTGGCCGCGCTGCTGACCCGGGCCTCGGCCCTGCTCAACGGTACCGCCGGTAACGAGCAACCACCGATTTCAATGACCCAGCCAGACTGACGCCAGCCAGGTCTTCCCTACGCCGCGCGCCCCCGCGCGACACCTTTACAGGTAACCCCCATGACCGAACACAACAACACGCGCCTGCGCCTGGATGTGCGCTTCCGTGAATTGACCGTGCTGCGCACTGAAGAGGTCACCCCGCACATGCGCCGCATCGTGCTGGGTGGCGACGCGCTGGCCGGCTTCGATTCGCCCGGCGCCGACGACCACATCAAGCTGTTCTTCCCCAACGCTGCGGGCGAGATGGTGCTGCCGGTGCTGACCGCCGAAGGCCGCAGCTACCCGGACGGCAAGGAGCCCTCGCCCGCCCGCGACTACACCCCGCGCTGGTGGGACCACGAGACCGGCGAGCTGGCCATCGACTTCGTGCTGCACGACCAGGGCATTGCCGGGCCGTGGGCCGAGCGCGCGCAGCCGGGCGACGTGCTGGTAATCGGTGGCCCGCGCGGTTCGTTCGTGGTGGCCGACACCTACGACGCCTATGTGCTGATCGGCGATGAAACCGCGCTGCCGGCCATCGCCCGCTGGCTGGACGTGCTGCCGGAGG
The DNA here is from genome assembly GCF_001431625.1 of Stenotrophomonas geniculata ATCC 19374 = JCM 13324. Lineage (GTDB taxonomy): Bacteria > Pseudomonadota > Gammaproteobacteria > Xanthomonadales > Xanthomonadaceae > Stenotrophomonas > Stenotrophomonas geniculata. The sequence goes on along the minus strand of NZ_LLXT01000133.1, from coordinate 25,790 downwards.
ATGCCGAAGTGCAGGCCTTCATCGAAGTGAGCGATGAAGCCGAGCGCCAGGACCTGCCGCAGTACGAGAACGTGCGCATCCACTGGCTGGAACGCAACGGCTTCCCGGCGGCCAGCAGCACCCTGCTGGAAGACATGCTGACCGACTTCGAGGCGCCGGAAGGTGATGTCTTCTACTGGATCGCCACCGAATCGCGTCGCGCCCGCATGATGCGCAAGTTCATCGAAGGCCACCTGGGCGTACCGCGCGACTGGATCCGCTCGACCGGCTACTGGAAGGCGCACCCGGACGAAACCGACGGCGATTGACCGGGCAGCCGGTGGGTGCGGACCCTGCTTGGTGGGTGCGGACCGTTGGTCCGCACGCCCTTGACGCACCTTCCTGGGTGGGTGCGGACCGTTGGTCCGCACGCCCTTGACCATGTAGAGCCGAGCCCATGCTCGGCTGCTCTTCGTTCCGCGATCGGCGAACCCTCGCGCTACGCGCGATGAGCCGAGCGTGGGCTCGGCTCTACAGGAGCACTGGGCGCCGCCTGCCGCGTCCACCCGAACCGCTTCGCGGCCCATATCTCCAGCGCCACCAGCAGGGCGATGATCAGCACCGGCAGCAGCAGCCCGAAGTACACGCCGGGCATCATGCCATTGATCTGCGCCTTCACCAGCCGCAGCACGCCACGGGTGTGCAGCAGCTCATCCACGTGCATGGTCAGCGCCTCGCGCACCACCTTGGGCTCCAGGCCGAGGGTGCCCGCCTTGTCCACCAGCGTGTCTTCCACCATGCCGCGGAGCAGACCTTCGCGCACTTCCGTGGGTGATACAGCGGGCCATTGTAGAGCCGAGCCAATGCTCGGCTGCTCTTCGTTCCGCGATCGGCGAACCCTCGCGCTGCGCGCGATGAGCCGAGCGTGGGCTCGGCTCTACAGGTATTCCGCCGCCCGGTTCAACGCATCAGCCGCCAAGCAATGCGACAATCGCGCTCCTTTCCTGCAGCAACGAGGCCCACATGGCCAAACTGACCCTGGCCAGCGTGGATGCGCTGCGTACCCGCTTCGCCGATGACACTGCCTGCGATGCGGCGCTGGCCGCCTTCGCCGACACCGTTGCCCTGCGCACGCCGCTGCGCGAACTGGTGGAAGCACAGCACCGCTACCTGCAGGCCGAGTTCGAAGTGGCGCAGGTGGCCGATGTGCTGCGCCGCGACCAGAAGTACGCACCGGTGGGCCGCCCGTCGGTGCACATCGTGCAGCTGCGCAAGCAGCAGGCCGCGACCAAGCAGGCGGCGTTGATCGCACGCCAGGTAGTGGCGCAGGCAGCGCAGACCTTCGTGCGCGTGAGCGGGATGACGGTGAAGGCCAAGCAGAGCCCGAGCGAAACGTGCGTGGCATGGTTGGGCGCGCTGCGCTGAGCGCGCATACCCGGTAGTGCTCAACCTTGGTTGGCCTGCGGAGTGCTCTTGCGCCAACCAAAGTTGGCATCTACCAACGCGTGTTCCCCAGCACCCAAAAAGAAGGCCCGCTTTTCAGCGGGCCTTCTGCCTTCTCACGACGAGTGAGTTGGATGCATCAAGCCGCCGGCTTTTCGCCGGTGGCTTCGGTGGTGATGCGGATCTTCACTTCATCGCTGACGTTCGGGGCGTAGGCGCCGACGCCGAAATCGCTGCGCTTCAGGGTGGTGGTGGCATCGAAGCCGGCGGCCGGAACCTTGGCCATCGGGTGCTCGCCGCCGCCGTTGACGGTGACGTCCAGGGTGACCGGCTTGGTGATGCCCTTGATGGTCAGGTCGCCGGTGACGGTCAGCTTGTTGGTGCCGGCCGCTTCCACCTTGGTGCTCTTGAAGGTGGCATCGGCGAACTTGGCGGCGTCGAAGAAGTCGGCGCTCTTCAGGTGCTCGTCGAACTTGGCGGTGAAGCTGTTCAGGCCGCTCAGCGGCAGCTTCACTTCCACGGTGGACTTGGTCACGTCTTCGGCGTTGTACACCAGGGTGCCTTCGACGTTGCCGAAGTGCGCGCTCGGGTTGGAGAAGCCGAAGTGGCTCCACTGGGCCAGCACGTCGGTGTGGGTCGGGTCCAGCTTGTAGGTGCCCGAGGCGATCTTGATCGCTTCGGCGGCCGGCGCAGCGGCGGCGGCATCGGCAGCCGGGGTGGCGGCCTGCTCGGTGGTGGCCGGGGCGGCGGCATCGGCGGCCGGGGCAGCGGTGTCGGCCGGCTTGGAGCAGGCGGCGATGGCCAGGGTCAGGGCCAGCGGCAGCAGCAGTTTACGGGTGGCGCTCATCTCAGGAACTCTCCGGATCGTAGGGTGGGTACACGGTGCAGCAAGAGCCCGCCGCGGGACGGCGGGCCCGAAACCGATACAACGACTTACGCGATGCGCGCCGCTTCGTCGAACGACAGGCGCGGCAGACGCGGGAACAGGCCCGCCGAGTCACCGTAACCCAGGTTGACCAGGAAATTCGACTTGATGGAGGTGCCGGCGAAGAAGGCTTCGTCCACCTTGGCCGGGTCGAAGCCCGACATCGGGCCGGCATCCAGGCCCAGCGCGCGTGCGGCCAGGATCAGGTAGGCGCCCTGCAGGCTGCCGTTGCGGATGGCGGCTTCGTGGCGGCCTTCCTGCGGGCCGTCGAACCAGGCCTTGGCATCGGTGTGCGGGAAGAGGTAGGGCAGCTTCTCGTGGAAGTCCAGGTCGAAGCCGATGATGACGGTGACCGGGGCGGCCATGGTCTTGGCCAGGTTGCCTTCGGACAGGGCCGGGGCCAGCTTGTCCTTGGCGTCCTTCGAGGTGACGAAGACGAAGCGGGCCGGCGTGGTGTTGGCGGCGGTCGGACCCCACTTCACCAGGTCGTACAGTTCCTTCAACAGGCTCTCAGGAACCGGCTTGTCCAGGAAAGCATTCTGGGTGCGGGCAGTACGGAACAACTGATCGAGGGCAGCAGCGTCGAGCGCGTGGGACATCGGTGGATCTCCAGGGCAGCGAAGGGAAGTCAGTGCCCGCGGGCGGCGCGGGGCGAATCGACGAGCCGCAGTGTAGAGTGTCGCGACTGTTGCAACACCCAGCAGGGCTGAAACGAATTAATGCCAATGGTGAAACGATCGAGCGCACCCTGGACGGTCACTGACGGCCGCGCGGGCAATGTCCGCCAGGCGGTTGCGCTGGCCTCGGCGCTGCGCCAGGGCACCCATCGGCCGCTGGTCCTGCAGCCCCGCGCGCCTTGGCGCTGGCTGTCGCCGCGTCGCCTACCCGGCGATGTGAATGGCTACGGCGAGGCCTTCGCGACGCTGGCTGCCGATGCCCCGGCGCTGGCGATCGGTTGTGGCCGCCAGGCTGCGGGTGCCCTGCGCGTGCTGCGTGCCCGTGGCAGCCAGGTGGTGCAGATCCTCGACCCGCGCATCAACGCTCGCCATTGGGATGTGGTGGTGGTGCCCGAACACGACGCCCTGCGCGGCAGCAACGTGCTGACCCTGCTCGGCAGCCTCAACCCGGTGGACGATGACTGGCTGGCCTGGGGCCGCGCCGCGTTCGCCGGCTTCAGCACCCTGCCCGGCCCGCGCACCGCGCTGCTGGTGGGTGGACCGACGCCGCTGGCGCCGTGGGATGAAACGTCGATGGTCGGTGTGTTCCGCGCGCTGGCCGACCAGATCCACAGCGAGAGCGGCAGCCTGCTAGCCACCACCTCGCGACGCACGCCGCCCGCCTTGGCCGAGATCCTGCGCGCGACCTTCGTGGACCTGCCGCACGTGATCTGGGGCGACGGCGGCGACGGCACCAATCCCTATGGCGGCCTGCTCGGCTGGGCCAACCGCGTGGTGGTGTCGCCCGATTCGGTGAACCTGCTGTCTGAAGCCTGCGCCACGCGCATGCCGGTGATGGTGGCGCTGGCCGATACCGCGCAGGGTCGGCTGGCGCGCTTCCAGCAGCAGCTGCGCGAGCGCGGGCGGTTGCAGGCGCACTGGCTGGACTGGCAGTACGACCGCATCGAGCCGCTGCGCGAGACCGCTCGGGTAGCGGCAGAAGTGAAGCAGCGCCTGGCATTGGGGTAGTGCCGGCCGCTGGCCGGCAATCCTGGGCGCCCGGCATCACGGTGGTGCCGGGTGCGCAGCGATTTCTGAACATTTCGATCCGCCCGCACCGTTAGAGTCCAGCTTCCCCCATCACGCTGAACGTCTTCATGCGCACCCTGCTCCTGCTGCCCCTGACCCTGCTCGCTGCCTGCTCCACCGCGCCCACCGAACTGGACCCGATTTCCTACCAGTGCCAGCAGCAGCTGGACGCGTATCGCGAACAACCGGCCTTGCGCGATCCGAAGACTGGCGAGCGCCCGCCGCTGCCGATCGCGCCGATCAGCGATGCCTGCGACAGGGAACTCAAGCGCAAGGGCGTGGACCGCCCGCTGCGCTGAGCGGCGTATGATCGGCGCGCGGGCCTGCCCGCCGTTGAAGGTATCGACATGGATCGTTTCTCCCGCCTGCCCCGCGCCGCCCTGCTGATCGCCAGCCTGCTGGCGACCGCACCGGCATGGGCCAAAAGCACCGAGTGCCGCGAACGCTACCCCAGCGTCGCCTCGCAGGCGGCGATGCTGGACGTGGCCTGGACCACCGCCGAGCGCCTGGATGCGCTGCCCGATGTGGACGTGGTGGTCGCCGCACGCGGTGGCCAGGATCTGAGCCGCTACGGCCTGCGACACAGCCACCTGGCCTTCCTGCTGCGCGAGGACGATGGCCGCTGGCGCGCGATGCACCTGCTCAACCGCTGCAAGACCGACAGCTCGCAGCTGTACCACGAAGGGCTGGGCAACTTCGTCGGCGAGAGCGGCGGCCATACCGACCTGCGCATCGGCGTGCCGGCGGCGCCGCTGCGTGCCGCGTTGAAGGCGATGCTGGTGTCGCCCTCGATCCAGCCCAAGGCGCTGCACGAAACCAGGTACAACGTGGTCGCCTACCCGTTCGCCACCGACTACCAGAACTCCAACCAGTGGGTGCTGGAGGTGCTGACCGCGGCAATGGCGCAGGCCGAAGGCGCGCCGGCCATCGTCAAGCGCGAACAGGCCCAGCAGTGGCTGCGCCAGCAGAAGTACCAGCCCAGCGTGCTGCATATCGGCCTGGGCAAGCGCGTGGGTGCGCGCCTGTTCGTGGCCAACGCCACCACCACCGACCATCCGGCCGGCGAACGCATCTCCGGCAACTATTCGGTGGTGACGGTGGAATCGGTATTCGACTTCCTGCACCAGCGCAGCCAACTGCAGCAGGAACTGGTGATCCCCCATGTGCCGGTGGCCGGTGCTGCCGCCGCCACGCCCTGAATCCAGCAAGGAGAACGACATGCGCACCCTGCCTGCCTTCCTGATGCCGATGCTGATCGTCGCGAGCCTGGCCTGGTCCACAGCCGCTCATGCAGAGCGCCGCATCGTGATCATCCATGACCCGGGTCCGCAGGGGCCGAGCCTGGAGATGTCCTCGCAGATGGTGAACTCGGCCCGTGCGGCGGCGGCGAAGGAAGCCCAGGATGCCGCCGATGCTGGCCAGCCGCTGGCGCGCCCGCAGCAGATCAAGCTGCCACAGATGCAGGTGAGCGCCATCGCCACCACCGTCGACGGCCGCCGCGAAGTGCTGCTGCGTGATGCCAACGATCCGCAGAACACCGCGTCGATGCAGTACCCGCGCGGCATCGGCGATCCGGCCGTGCAGTTCACCGTGGGCCAGACCGTGAACTTCGAGCCCACTGGCAACGACCAGGGCTGGCAGCTGAAGGACAACCAGGGCCGCCCGCTGGAATACCTGCCCGAGGCCACCGGCCCGCGCGACATCTTCGATACCCGGCGCTGAGCCGCCGTCCCCCACCCTGACCAGGAGGTCTCCATGTTCCGTTGCCTGCGCGTTCCCGCCACTGCCCTGCTGCTTTCGGCGCTGGTGGTGCCCACCGTCCATGCCGGCGCCGCGCCACAGTTGAACAGCGGCCAGACCAGCGTGCTGGTCACGTCGCTGATCGTGCTGTCGATTCCGTTGGCCACGTCGATGGGATTGGCCGAACTGTCCAAGGCCCCGTTCAAGGCCAGCGAGCGCAACGGCAAGGTCGCCGCACGCACACCGGCGGTTCCGCTGCCGCCGATGGAGGTGAAGCAGGTCGCCACCACGCCAGCCGGTGATCGCCAGGTGCACCTGCAGGTACCCGGCAAGGCCGACCAGACCGCAACGCTGCAATGGCCGGCGGCTGCAGGCGATGACCCGGTCGCCGGCTTTGTCGTTGGCCAGCAGGTGCGCTTCGACCCGACCGACGCCGGTGCCGGCTGGACCGTGAAGAGCGCGCAGGGCCAGGCGCTGGCCTATGTGCCGACCGCCTACGCCGCCGGCGACGTGCTGAGCGAGGTGCTGTAAAGCTGAACGACCGGTTTTGGCTTTGCCGCGGGCCGGGCGGATAATGGGCGATCCCCTTTGTCCCCCTGGCTCGCCATGTCCGTGCGTCCTGCCCCTGTGTTTGCCCCGCTGACCCCGCGCGCCCTGGTGCTGGCGGTGCTGGCGATGGGCGCAGTGGTGCTGCTGTCCAACGTACTGGTGCAGTACCCGATCAACGATTGGCTGACCTGGGGTGCCTTCAGCTATCCGGTCGCGTTCCTGGTCAGCAACCTGATCAACCGCCGTTTCGGCCCGGGCCCGGCGCGCCACGTAGCGTGGATCGGCTTCCTGGTAGCGGTGCTGCTGTCGATCTGGGTGGCCACGCCGCGCATCGCCATTGCCTCGTGCTCGGCGTTCATCGTGGCGCAGCTGCTGGACATCACCGTGTTCGACCGCCTGCGCCGTGGCAGCTGGTGGCGCGCGCCGATGGTGGCCACCACCTGCAGTGCGACGGTGGATACCACCATTTTCTGGTCGATCGCGTTTGCCGGCTCCGCCCTGCCGTGGGTGAGCTGGGCCGCCGGCGACCTGGCGGTGAAGCTGGCGATCGGCGTGTGCCTGCTGGCCCCGTTCCGCGCGTTGCTGTGGAAGATGGCGCCGCTGCGCGCCGCCAGCTGACCCCCACATGCCTTGGTAGGTGCCAACCTTGGTTGGCACGCTGTTGCCGGGGTCATGAACGCTGATGGGTTGTGCCAACCAAGGTTGGCACCTACCAAGAGCGCATTCCCGCACGACCGTGCATCACCCGAACGGCAACGCCGCGGCTCTGCACGCTGCCGTAATCGCGGCACACGCCTCTTCAATCGCGGGCGTGGTCGGTGCCAGTCGCGGACGTCGATCCAGCGTGCAGGCCAGGCCTACGTCCAGCAACGTGGCATGTGCGCCATGCAGCGCCTCTGCGGTGTCTTCCGGCAGGAAACCGACAACCGCCAACGCGTCGATCAACGACGGGGTATCGCGCGGCTGTAGCAGCGCCGCGTGCTGCGCGCTGCGCGCCAGCACACCGGTCTGCAGCAGGAACTCCAGGTCCACTACGCCACCGGCGCCCTGCTTCAGGTCCAGCCGCACGGCATCGCTGCGGTCCAGCTCGGTGCGCATGCGTCCACGCATCTTCAGCACATCGGCATACAGCGTGGCCGGATCGCGCTCACGTCCCAGCGTCTGCGCACGCACCTGTTCGAAGTCGGCCAGCAGGCTGGCATCACCGGCCACGCCGCGTGCGCGCACCAAGGCCTGGTGTTCCCAGGTCCATGCGCGTTCGCGCTGGTATTCGGTGTAGCTGGCCAGCGAAGACACCAGCGAACCCTTGCCACCGTCCGGGCGCAGGCGCACGTCGATGTCGTACAGGCGGCCCGCAGCAGTGACCGCACCGAGCAGCGCCATCACCTTCTGCGCCAGGCGCGCATACCAGCGCCCCGGCTCCAGCGGACGCGCGCCGTCGCTGGCGTCCACGCCGGCCGGATTGTCGTGCAGGAACACCAGGTCCAGATCGGAGCCGAAGCCCAGTTCCAGGCCACCCAGGCTGCCGTAGCCGATGATCGCGAAGCGGCCACCGGGAATCTCGCCGTGTGCGGCGCGCATGTCCGCCTCGGCCATTGCCAGCACGGTGACCACCACCGCCTGCGCCAGCTCGGCCAGTTGCCGGGTGCTGTCCACCGCCCCTTGGCGCCCGTCCAGCGTGGCCATCGCCATGCGGAAGCTCAGCGCCAGCCGCGTCTCGTTGAGCCAGCGCAGCGCAGATTCGGGATCCTCCACCGCCAGCACCTGCTGGCACTCGGCCAGCATGCCGGCGGCATCGGGCATCGGCCCGGACACGCGCACGTCCAGCAGTTCGTCCAACAGCAGCGGATACGCCGCCAGGCGTTCGGCCAGCAGCGCACTGCGCGCCAGCACATCGACCAGGCGCGCCAATGCACTCGGTTGTTCGTCCAGCAGCGCGAGATAGCTGGTCCGGCGCAGCACCGCCTGCAGCAGGCCAAGCACGCGCTTGAGCGCGGCGTCCGGCTGCGGTGAACGCGTGGCGGCATGCAGCAGCGCCGGCAGCACACGGTCCAGGCGTGCGCGGGCCGCGTCGGACAGTGACTTCACGCCGGTGCCCTGGGCGAAATCGCGCAGCGACTGGTCGGCGCCGTTGGCGTCGAGGAAACCGGCTTCGGCCAGCAGCGGTGCGTTGCTGCCGTCGGGCAGGCTGCGCCAGTAGTTGGCCAGTGCATCGGGCGCGGCCTGGCCCTTGCGCGGCGCGAGCAATGCGGCGAATTCGGTACTGACCCGTGCCTGCTGCACGGCCAGCGCCGCGCACAGCACGTCCCAGTCCGGATAGCCGAGGCCGACGGCGATGCGCTCGCGGTCCAGCGCATCGCTGGGCAGCACGTGGGTCTGCGCATCGCGCAGCATCTGCAGGCGGTTTTCCAGCCGGCGCAGGAACAGGTAGGCCTCGCGCAGCGCGCTGCCATCTTCGGGGGCGATCTGCCCGGCGGCGACCAGCGCGTCCAGCGCCACCAGCAGGCGGCGTTCGCGCAGTGCCGGTTCGCGACCACCGCGGATCAGCTGCAGCGCCTGGCACAGGAACTCGATTTCGCGGATGCCACCGGCGCCACGCTTGATGTCCTCGTGCAGCTCGCGGCGCGCGACCTCGGCGGTGATTGCTGCCTTCATCTCCCGCAGGCCGTCGAGCGCGGTGAAATCCAGATAGCGGCGGTACACGAACGGGCGCAGGGTCTGCAGCCACGCTTCACCGGCGGCGATGTCGCCGGCCACCGCGCGCGCCTTCAGCCACGCATAGCGCTCCCAGTCGCGGCCTTCGCGCTGGAAGTACTGATCCATCGCTGCGAACGACAGCGCGACGCGGCCGGCGCTGCCGAACGGGCGCAGGCGCAGGTCGACGCGGTGGCTGAAGCCATCGACCGTGGTTTCGTCCAGCAGCTTGGCCAGGCGCTGGCCGAGGCGTGCGAAATACTCTTCGGCGGCCAGCGCGCGCGCGCCGTCGGATTCGCCGCCGTGCGGGTAGGCGTAGACCAGGTCCACATCGGAACTGAAGTTGAGCTCGCCACCGCCGAGCTTGCCGAGGCCGAACACCACCAGCTGCTGTGGGGTGCCTTCGCCATCGCGGACCACGCCGTGGCGTTGGGCGAATTCCTGCTGCAGGGCGTCCAGTGCCAGCCGCAGGCAGTCTTCGGCCAAAGCGGTGGCGCCGGCGAGGGTCTGCGGCACGTCGTCGAGGCCGGCCAGGTCGCGCCAGATCAGCCGCGTGGACATGGCGGTGCGCCAGCGCCGTATCTGCGCCGGCCAGTCGCTGGGCTGCAGCGGATCGAGCACCGGCGCCGGGATCGGCGGGCAACCGGGCGCGGCCAGCTGCGCCAGCAGCGCCGGTTGCCGCACGAGGGTGTCCAGCGCGAAGTCACTGGTCACCGCCAGCCGGGTCAGCAGCGGCAGCAGCTCGGCAGGAACGGGCTCGGGCAGGACCTGGGCCAGGCGCGCCAGGGCGCGGTCGACAACGGGCTGGAGGACGGCGGACAGTTCGGCGGGGGCGAGGGTCATGCCCTGATTCTCGCGGGGTCGGATCCCTTTGCCAACGGCGAAGGGCTCTGCCCCCGAGATGCCGCCGCTTGATGCCGCGGGTGGGGTCAGAGCCTTTTGCCCTTGGCAAAAGGATCCGACCCTGAAGGGGTGCCGCGTATTCATACTGGGCGGCAGGCAATAAAAAAGCCCGCTTGCAGCGAACTGCCAGCGGGCTCTGCTCCCTCCCCCACGTCGGGATGCAGGGCCATCGTGCGGGCTGCGAAAGCACTTTGCACGCTGCACTGCAAAACAAAACCGGCGGGTATGGGTGAGCCCTCCGGGGAAAAGCCATTCCACGAAGGTAGAACCCCCCGTACGGATGAGGATGGCCGATAATCTGAATTCCCCCCAGCAACACGTGTCGTCATGTCTGTTGATCGCATCGCCAACGCGCGTCTCCGTGACCGCGTGGTCTCCGCAGAGGCCGCAGCCGCGCTGATCCAGCCCGGTGAAACCGTGGCCATGAGCGGCTTTACCGGCTCCGGGTATCCCAAGGCCGTTCCCGTGGAACTGGCCCGCCGCATCGAATCGGTGCATGCCCAGGGCCAGCCCTTCCAGATCAGCCTGATGACCGGCGCCTCCACCGCGCCGGAACTCGATGGCGCGCTGGCCAAGGCTGATGGCATCGCCATGCGCATGCCGTTCCAGAGCGACCCGGATGCGCGCAACCGCATCAACGAGGGCAAGCTGGATTACATCGACATCCACCTCAGCCACGTGGCCCAGCACGTGTGGTTCGGCTTCTACGGCGAGATCGATACTGCGGTGATCGAAGTCTCGGCCATCCGCGAAGATGGCTCGCTGGTGCCCTCCACCTCGGTCGGCAACAACAAGACCTGGTTGGACCTGGCGAAGAAGGTGATCGTCGAGGTCAACGAATGGCAGCCAGCCGGCGTCGACGGCATGCATGACATCTACTACGGCACCGCGCTGCCGCCGCACCGCAAGCCGATTCCGCTGGTGAACGCCAACGACCGCATCGGCGACACCGCGCTGCGCTGCGACCCGGACAAGATCGTGGCGGTGGTGCGCACCAACGGCCCGGACCGCAACAGCCCGTTCAGCCCGATCGATGCAACCAGCGAACAGATCGCCTCGCACCTGATCGAGTTCCTCAAGCACGAGGTGAAGAAGGGCCGCCTGCCGCCGAACCTGCTGCCGCTGCAGTCGGGCGTGGGCAACATCCCCAACGCGGTGCTGGCCGGCCTGGCCAAGAGCGGTTTCCGCGACCTGGCCGCGTTCACTGAAGTGATCCAGGACGGCATGCTCGACCTGCTGCGCGACGGCGTGCTGAGCTATGCCTCGTGCACCGGCTTCGCGCTGAGCCCGCAGGCCAACGAGACGTTCAAGGACAACATCGATTTCTACCGCGAGCGCATCATCATGCGCACGCAGGAAATCTCCAACCATCCGGAACTGGTGCGCCGCCTTGGCTGCATCGGCATGAACGGCATGATCGAAGTGGACATCTACGGCAACGTCAATTCGACGCACGTGATGGGCACGCGGATCATGAACGGCATCGGCGGTTCCGGCGACTTTGCCCGCAATGGTTTCCTGTCGGCGTTCCTGAGCCCGTCCACTGCAAAGAACGGCACCATCTCGGCGATCGTGCCGATGGCCAGCCATGTCGATCACACCGAGCACGACGTGTCGGTGATCGTCACCGAACAGGGCCTGGCCGATCTGCGTGGGCTGACCCCGCGCAAGCGCGCGCAGGTGCTGATCGACAACTGCGCGCACCCGGATTTCCGCCCGCAGCTGCAGGATTACTTCGACCGTGCCAGCCGCGAAAGCTACGGCAAGCACACCCCGCACCTGCTGCCGGAAGCGCTGTCGTGGCACCAGCGCTGGCTGGATACCGGCACGATGAAGGGCTGATTATTCTCGGTTCGCCGGGCATGGCCCGGCGCTACCAGCTTCCAGTGGGTGCGGACCTTGGTCCGCACCCACCACGCGCACCAAAGCGGTGCCGATCAGGCGCGCAGCGCCGCCAGCGATTCCGCCTGCAGCCGCTCGTAGATTTCGAACTCGTCATTCACCGCCACGCCCAGCGCCTGCTCGAAGGCCTCGCGGTTGGCGTGCGCGGCATACGCGCGCTGTTCTTCGCCGCCCAGGTTCGACTGGAAGATGCCCGCGGCACTGACCGGCAGGAAATCCTCGTAGACGATCGGATCGGCCGTGGCCAGTCCGGCGGCCACCAGCACTTCAGCCGGCAGATCCGCCACGCGCTCGGGCGCGGCACGGCCGGCGTCGGTCAGCTGGTAGCGGTAATAGCCCAGCCCTTCCTGGCGCAGCGTGTCATGGTCATCCGGGAAGCTGGCGAACACCGCCTGCAGGCGCTGGCCGTAGTCGCCGCCGGTGCTGCCTTCGCCACCGGCATCGCGTGCCTGCGACAGCAGCTGGTCGTACAGCGCGCGGCCCTTCGGGGTCAGCGCAAGGCCGCGCTGTTCGATCTCGCCGAAGCGCGCGGTATGCGTGCCGGCATCGCCACCTTCCGCGTCCGGGAAATGCACTGCCTCTTCCAGCGCCTTGAAGCTTGTCTGGCGCAGCAGGATCGGGCAGGCGCGGCGCGGCGGGCCTTCGATCACCGCCTTGGCCGCCATGCCGTGTTCGATCATCGCCGCCTGCGCAGCGTCGATATCCAGCGTGCGCGGGGTCAGGTGATTGATGTGCGGGCCGCGGAAACTGACCACGTCGGCCACCAGCCGATGCGCGTTGTGCAGCGCATGGTAGGTCGGCAGGTCGACCGTGGCATCGCCGTGCCAACGGAAGGTTTCCAGTGCTTGCTCGACGAAGCGCTCGGCATCGGCCTGCGCCAGGCCACCGTCACGCTCGGCCTGGTCGATCAGTGCCAGCGCGCCGTCGGTGAAGATGCGGCGGCGTGCGAGGATCTTCGCCGACTCGGCACGCAGGGCTTCGTCTTCGATCAGCTCCAGGCGCAGCAGCGAGGTGAACACGCGGAACGGATTCTGCGCCAGCGCCGCGCCGGTCAGCGGGCGGAACGCGGTGGAGTGCACCGGCACGCCGGCCACCGACAGGTCGTAGTAGCCGACCGGGTACATGCCCATCACCGCGAACAGGCGGCGCAGCGTCGCCAGTTCCTGCACGGTGCCGACGCGGATCGCGCCGTGGCGCTCTTCATCCAGGCGTGCGCGCTCGTCGTTGCGCTGCAGCTGCGCGGCCAGCGCCGGGTCCTGCTCCAGCACCTGCGCGTTGATCCGCTCCACCAGTTCCACCAGCGTGCCGTACAACGGCACTTCGGTGCGGTACATGCGGGACATGGCCTGTGCGAACAGGCGGCGGATCACATCAGGCGAAACGAAAGAGGCGCTCATCAGTCACTCGATTACGGGAACGGGGAACAGCTCGAACCCGTATTGTCGCCGGAGTGCGTGGCGGCGGCGATATGCAGAGCAACATGAAACATCGGTAGCGCCGGGCCATGCCCGGCGGATCCCAAGGCCGCGCTGCGCGCTCGCCGGGCTTGGCCCGGCGCTACCGCTTCAACTGGCGCCTGAGGGTGGCATCCAGGGTGATCGGCCGGTCCCAGTGCTGGTAGCTGGCCACGATGGCATGGCGCACAGCCCGGTAGTGCAGATTGTCCGGCTTGGTGGGCATGCGCTTGACCACCGCCTCCCAGCCGCCCTCCGGGTCCTGGCTGAAGGCACGCACGCTGTCGCGGCAGGTCTGGCCACTGGCCTTGGCCCAGAAGCAGGCGAAATAAATGTCTCCTGCCTGCCAGCCGTGGGTGGTGAACAGCGCGCTGATGTAGCCGCGCGGCACGTCGGCATAGCGCGACACTTCGTCGAGGAAGGCGTCGGGGTAGCGTTCGGCGTAGTGGTTGATGTCCTGCAGCTGGGCGTCGACCCAGCTGTCGCCGGTGTCCACTTCATAGGTGGCCGAACGCTCGGCGGTCTGCTGGGCCAGCACGGTGGCCGGCGCCAGCAGCAGGAACAACATCAGCGCGCGCAGTCGGGGGTTCATGGCCCGATTCTGCCGCAGCCGCCGGGCCCTGTCAGGCCGCCGCCGCGGCCTTGGCTTCGATCGCCGCCAGTGCGGCCGGCCAGTCGTGGGCGGTATCGGCGGTGACCATGCGCGGTTCATCGTCGGCCACGCCGTGCTGGGTCTCGTGTGCCCAGGTCACTGCATACGGGGTATGCACGCCCCAGCCACCGAGGGTGACCACCGGCTCGATGTCCGAGCGCAGCGAGTTGCCGACCATCACGAAGCGCTGCATCGGCAGGTCGAATTCGGCCAGCACGCGGGCGTAGGTTTCCGGATCCTTCTCCGAGACGATCTCGATGCGCGGGAACAGCTCGGCCAGGTTGGCGACCTTGATCTTGGCTTCCTGGTGGAACAGGTCGCCCTTGGTGATCAGCACCACCGGGTAGTGCTCGGCGATGGCCGCCACCGCTTCACGCACGCCGTCGATCAGCTCGACCGGGTGGCGCAGGGTGTCGTGGCCGATCTCCAGAATGCGCTGGATGTCCTTCGCGTCGATGCGCTGGCCGGTGATGTCGATGGCCGCTTCGATCATCGACAGGGTCATGCTCTTGACGCCGTAGCCGAAGGTGCCCAGGTGGCGCTGCTGCACTTCCAGCAGGTGGCGGGCGGTCTGGGTGTCATGCACGTCGACATAGCGCGACAGCAGGTCAAGGTAATCCTGCTCGGCCTTGCGGTAGTAGTCCTCGCTCTTCCACAGCGTATCGTCACCGTCAAAACCGACCAGGCCGATGGCGCGCGACGGCGCAGGCGTGGGGGTGTTCATCGCCCAAGGATACAGGGGCCATGGTGACGAAAAAACCCGGGCGGCCGAAGCCGCCCGGGTTCCCATACGCCCCGATGCAGGACTTACCTGCCCTGCGCACCCTGCGCTGCGCCACCCGCACCAGCCTGCTGGGCGGCCACGTAGGCCTTGTACTCATCGGCACTCAGTTCGCCGTCCTTGTTGGTATCAGCCTGGTCGAACACCTGGGCCAGGCCGGCGTTCACCTGCGCCTCGGTCTTGCTGATGGTGCCGTTGCCATCGGTATCGATGCTGGCCCAGGTCTGGCCACCGCCATTGGCCTGCGCCGATGCCGCTGCGGCCGCATTGGTCGCCTGGTCGGCGGCCTGGCCGGCCTGTGCAGCCGCCTGCTGGGCCTGAGCGGCTTCGTTCTGCGCCTGCGCGGCCTGCTGCTTGGCCGACTGGGCCATCGCCGGGATGGCCAGCACGCTGCCGGCGGCGACGATCAGGGCGATCAGGGGCTTGCGGTTGCGAATAGTCATCAGGAGTGTCTCCTACCGATTGGGTGGTGTTGCGCGGCGTGTTGATTCCGCACGGCACCTACCCTGCCACCGCGTTTCTGAATCGATTTTGCGTCGCGAGCGGCGCCCACACGCGCGATTAACCACTGGCCTCCACGCATGCTTTAGCGCGGTGGTTAGGGTGAAGTGAGTGGCTCATAAGATGCGCATTCAGCGCCTCTGCATTTAACCGGCAGGCAACGAAAAACCTGCGTCAGTCGACGGTTTTTTCCGATGACCGCGAACTGAACAACACCCATGCAAGAGCAACACCGGCGAGCGCACCGGCGATTTCCAGCACCACACGGCTGCCAAGTTCGTTCGGATCGTGGATGGTGGCCAGGAAGATGCGCGCGTACAGCGGCGATTCCAGCCGCACGATGCCCATGTAGAACAGCTTCCACGCATCGATGCCGGCGGCGATGATCACGGCGATGACGCAGGACCAGCCGATCGCGTGCCCCATCGACCACCGCAGCAGGCGGCACAGCTGCGACCACAGGAGGTACACGAGCAGGCCGACCAGCAGGGCAATGGCGCCCGCTTCCAGGGTGCCGAGCAGGCCGAAGTGCAGGGGAAGGTTCATCGGGTGGGCAGGGATGAAGAGGCGGCCAGTGTAAGGGATCTGCTTCGGACCCAATCGGCAGCCACAGTAGATCCACGCCATGCGTGGATGAGTCTCCATCGAGATCGAATAATTCGACGATTGAACAAAGAGCAGCCGAGCATGGGCTCGGCCCTACAACGGACCGCGCGGGAAACTGTCAGAGGCTGGGCGGTGCCCTGCCGTTACCCCTACCGTACCGGAACGTCGTACGCGGTGCCGGGATCCGGCTCGGGCTGCAGGGTGTAATGCCACCACTCCTGCGGGTAGTTCACGAAGCCACGGCGCGCCATCGCCTGCATCAGCTGCTGGCGATTCGCCCGCTGCGCATCACTCAGCCCGCTCGTCCGTGTATGCGCGCGCGGGCCAAAGAAATCGAAGTCGGTGCCCATGTCCAACGGCATGCAATCACCGCTGCGGCAATCCAGCAGGCCCAGATCGACCGTGGCGCCGCGGCTGTGGCCGGAGCGCTCGGCGATGTAGCCGTCGGCCAGCAGGCGCGGCTTGTCCAGGTCCGGGTACTGCAGCGCCTTGCGCGAGAGTTCGCCGGGGTCGTTCACCCAGGCCATGAAGGCCTGCACCGAACGCACCGGCCGATAGCAATCGTAGAGCCGCAGGCCGAAACCCTGAGCGCGCAGATCCTGTTCCACCTGCGCCAGCGCTTTCGCGACCGGCGCCAGCAGGTAGCAGGACGGCGCCTCGTAGCCGGGCACGCGCGCGCCGGTGAAGTTGTTGGCGCCGGCGTAGCGGATGTCCATGTCGATGCCTGGCGACAACGTGCGGATCTCCACCAAACCAGCGCTGGCCGCGTCGGTGGCCGGTGAAACACGCGGTGGCTCAGCGGCGCTGGTGGTCGCCGCCAGTGCAGTCGCCAGTACGAGTGAAATGCAGGTCCTGGAAGTCA
Organism: Stenotrophomonas geniculata ATCC 19374 = JCM 13324; assembly: GCF_001431625.1. Classification (GTDB taxonomy): domain Bacteria; phylum Pseudomonadota; class Gammaproteobacteria; order Xanthomonadales; family Xanthomonadaceae; genus Stenotrophomonas; species Stenotrophomonas geniculata. Next base: position 9,054 of record NZ_LLXT01000133.1, on the reverse strand, counting down.
TAGCTGAAGTCGATGTCCGGATCGATGGCGCGCAGGTCCAGCGTCGGTACCGGGCCCTCGCCTGGCTGCAACCACGCCTGCGCTTCGTCGCCCAGCGTATCCCAGCGCAGCAGCCAGCGCCCCTGCAACTTCAGCACGGCCGCCTGCAGCGCTGGCGACTTGTCGACGCTGAAGCGCAGGCCGTCCTTGCCCGGGCACAGCGAGGCCGGGCCCAGCCAGGGATCGGCGTAGCGGCCCCGCCAGCGCTGCAGATCGGAAGCCGCGAGTCGCTGCGCAGATGAAGTCACAGGTCGCTGATGCCCGGTTGCCGCACGAGCGGCCTGGTCCGCCTTCAGTTCGGCCAGGTACTCCATCGCCGGGCGTGCATCGTCGGGTGCGGTGAAGCGCTTCAGCATGGCCTGCATCAGCGCCGTGCGTGCATCCTCGCCCTCGCCGTTGATCAGCATCACCACGCCCACCCTGCGGTCGGGCAGCAACGCCAGCGACGAATACATGCCTGACAGCGTGCCGGTATGCGCTACCTTCCACTGCCCGTCCATGTCCGATACCCGCCAGCCATACCCATAACCGTAGAAATGCGCGTTGTCCCAGCGCCGCTGGCGCTCGCCCAGTGGCATCGGCATGTGCAGGGTCCACAGCGTGCGGCGTTGCGTGCTGTCCAGCCAGTCAGGTACCAGGGCGGGATCGAGCAGCACCTGCATCCAGCGCGTCATGTCGCGCAACGAACAGCGGATGCCCCCGGCCGCCATTGAGGGCAGATCCGGGCTGATCGCTCCATCGGCGTTCACCACTTCATTATTGCGATCACCGCGCCGGGCATGCGGCTGCGCCACGTTGCCCACGCGCTTCACCGACCACGCCCCCACCTGGCAGCGGGTCATCCCCAGCGGCTCAAACACCCGCTCGCGCATCAGCTGGTCATAGGGCTTGCCACCGGCGGCCGCAGCCACCTCACCGGCAACGACGTACATCAGGTTGTCGTAGGCATAGCCGCTGCGGAAACTGGTGACCGGTTTCAGGTGTGCCAGCCCGGCGATGACGTCGCTGCGGGTGAAGGCATTGGGCTCAGGCCACAGCATCAGGTCGCCGGCACCCAGGCCGAGGCCGCTGTTGTGGATCAGCAGGTCGCGCACCTGCATCTGCTCGCCCACCCACGCATCGTGCATGCGGAAGCCCGGCAGATGCCGCCGCACCGGATCCTCCCAGCGCAGCTTGCCCTGCTGCACCAGCCGCGCCAGCAGCGCGGCGGTCATCGCCTTGCTGTTGGAGGCGATCTTGAACAGCGTGTCCTGGTCGATATGGCCGCCATCGCCGCGCGCGCCCTCGGCATGCTGGTACACCACACGCCCCTGCTCGACCACCGCCATGGCCAGCCCAGGCAGGTGCTCGTGCTGGACCACGGCGACGACGTCGGCATCGAGGGAGGCGATGTCGGTCGCCGAAGCGGACGGTGCGGCCAGTGCCGCCGCGACGATCAGCAGGTGGTACATGCGCGCAGCCCTTCCATTGCCCGCGCCGTCACGGTGGACGGCGCGGATCGTGGCCTCAGAAGTTCCAGGTCACCACCAGCTGGGTGTAGCGCGGGGCCTGCCAGCGCGTCCCGGTGCCGAACGTCGCCTCGCGGTACTGGCCGGGCTGCGCTTCATAGCGCTGGTGCACGTTGATGGTCTTCTGGTTGTTGAACAGGTTGTACACCGACAGCCGTGCACTGAGGTCGATGCCCTCCACCGGCAAACGCCAGGTCACATTGGCGCCCATGGTCCAGGTCCACGGCAGGCGACCGAACGCACCGCGTGGGCTGTACTCGAACTGCCGCTGGTTGTACGGGCCCGAACAGTTGGCCACGCACAGCCAGCCGGTGCCACCACCGCTACCTTCGCTGGAGGTACTACCACCGGCGATGGAATCGTTTGGCCACATCACGCCGTAGGCCGTGATCGGACCACCGGACTGCACCTGCAGCGTGGTTCCGAACGACCATTGCTTGTTCAGCGCGTAAGCGGCACGCAGCTTGAACTGGTGGCGGAAGTCGTTGAACAGCACGCCATAGCGCTCGTTGGTGGCCGGATGGTCCCAGAACTGAACCATGCCCGTGTCGCCGTAGTTGGTATCGGAATTCACAGGGCCTTCGAAATTGCCCTCGCTCTTCGACCACAGGTAGGACGCGTTGAACATCCACTTCTCGTCCCATGCACGGTCGATCTGGAACTCCAGTGCCTTGTAGGTGCGCTTGGGCTTGGAGTAACCGATCACCTCGCCGCTGCCACCCTTGCGATAACCGCTGTTGGCGGTATCGATGGTGATCCAGCCCTCGTTGGCGCAGCCGATGCTCTTATCACCCCAGATCGTCAGGCTCTCGCCCGGGTTGGCGATCGGCCACAGCGTGCTCGGGGTCGGGCCGCACGGGGTGTAATTGATGCGGATGTCGTCCAGCGCACGGGTCATCCGTCGATAGGTGGCGTTGACGCCCCACGACCATGCCTGGTTGATCATGTTCTGGAAGCCCAGGATGTACTCGTCCTGGTAGACCGCCTTGAGGTCGCGATCCACACTCTGGCGCAGGTCGGCACCGCCGGTGTTCATGCGGGTGTCGGTCGGGCCGATCTGCTGGCCGACGATCGGTGCCATGTACGGTGAGCCTGTCGGCGAGGTTTTCCGCTCCCAGCCGTTGAGCACGTAGTAGCTGTATTCGTCAGTGAGGCCACCGGCGAAGTTCACGTTGATGTTGTTGGTGACCGGCAGGTAGTAGCGGCCAGCGTTGCCGAACAGCTTGGTGCTGCCGTCACCGCGCATGTCCCACGAGAAGCCGACACGTGGCGCGATCAGGTCGTCCATCTTGATGAACGCCTTGCCGGCGGCAGTGCGGTTTTCGAAACGGTCCCAGCGCACGCCGAGGTTGAGCATCAGGTTCGGCGTGATGTTCCAGATGTCCTCCACGTAGAAGGCATTGGCTTCAGTCTCGAACGTGCCGCCCGATTTGCGGTTTCGCGCACGCAGCATTTCGGTAACGCCCGCCGGCACGTAGGCGTTGGCGCCATCCCAGACTTCATCGCCCGGTCGCGCCACGTAGGCGGTATAGCTCAGTTCGGTCGGACCGGGGTAGCGTGTGGATTGCTTGGTGGTCATCAACTCGCGGTCGACACCGAAGCGCAGCAGGTGATCACCCAGCTGCCATTCGAAGTCCAGTCGCGCCACGTCACGGGTATCGTCACGCTCGGCCACCGCCGTACCGGTAGGATGGCAGCCGGCACGAAGACCCTGCAGCTTGCCCAGTCGCGGGCCATACGTACTGTCGGTGAACACCGGGCTGCAGGCCTGGTCCAACGACGAATTGGTGAACGCACGCTGGTTGTTCTGGCCGACCATGGCACGGGCGGTGAAGTTCTGGCCGAAGTGGCCGGTGTAGGTGGCCGACCAGTTGCGGCCGCCGGTCTCGGTGACCGAATCGCCGCCCCAGGCGCCGAGCTGGTCGGCGTTCCAGTTGTAGCCGTACGACGCATTAGTGACATCGCCCTCATCCGAGAACGCCAGCAGCGCCAGGCTGTGGTTGTCGTTGATGTTCCAGTCCAGCTTGGTGCCCCAGAAGCCGTTGCCGGAATCATTCTTGAACCAGGTGCTGCCATCGGACGAGGTGTTGTGTCCCTTGTCGCTGCGGTCTTCGTACATCGCGAACAGGAACAGCTTGTCTTTGATGATCGGGCCGGAGCCCCACACGTTGGTCTTCAGGAAGGAGTTGTTGTCGCGGCTGCCATAAGAATGCGGGGTTCCATCACGATGGAAGTGATCGCCGCCGCTGGAGCGCCATGCACTGGGTTCAGCGGTGACTTCCACGCCGCCTTCGAATTCGTTGCTGCCCGAACGGGTTACCGCATTGATCACGCCGCCGGTGGAGCGCCCGAACTCGACCGAGTAGCCACCGGTCTTGACCTGGAATTCCTTGAAGAACGCAAATGGCGCCGTGCTGAAGCCACGACGGGTGTACATGTCGGTGACATTCAGGCCGTTGATGAAGACCGCATTCTCGGCCACCGATGAACCGGCGAACGACAGGCCACCGAATGACGAGTTGCCGCCGACCACGCCCGGCGCCATCAGCGCGACCGCAGACAGGTCCTGCGCCACCGGCAACCGCGAGATTTCCTGGCGGTTGATGTTGAAGGATGTCTCGGTGGAGTAGACGTCCACGCGGTTGACCACTCGGGTGCCGACCACCTGCAGGGCATCAAGATTGGTGACGCCGCCGCCACTGGCCAGGTTGACCGTGGTGGTACCACCTACCGCCACACTGACAGCAACCTGATCGCCCAGTTTCTGGCCATCGCGGCTGAGCTGCAGCTGGTAGTCACCTACCGGCAGCTGGCCGAGGCGGTAGCTGCCATCGGCGCCAACGGTGACGGTACGGGTCAGGCCGGTGCTGCTGCTGACCACGGTCACCTGGTCACCGGCGGTTGCACGGCCGGCGACTGCACCGCTCACGTTCTGTGCCATCGCAATGCCTGGCAGCACTACGCCCAGACACGCCCCGAGGGCGACGCACAACGCCGCCCGCTTGATGCTGTAAGCCTTCATCCCCTGCTCTCTCCTGCAAGAATTGAATGGTATGAGTTGCGATGTGTCGCGCTAGCGTTGCCCGGCTGGCAGTACCCGCCACTGGAAGTCGTAGCTCCATTGGTCGAAGTACAGGTTGCCGCCTGCCCACTCGGCCTCGCCGCGCTGCGAGTCGACCGTTTCCGAGCGGTAATGCTGCTTGGCCGGCACGAAGGGCTGGCCGAAATCGTCGTTGAAGGCGATGCGGTAGCCGTCGAGGCCACCCAGATAGAAATTGCGCAGTGCAGGCACATCGCTGGCGAGCGCGCCGGTGGTCACGTCCATCGGCAACCAGCCGTAGGGCGCCAGGTAGACCTGCCCCCAATCATGCAGGTTGTTGTAGCCACTGCCATCGTCGGAGAACACCATCCCCGACTGCCAGCGCGCGGGAATGCCGTTCATGCGTAGCAATGCGATCAGCAGCAGGGTCTGCTGGCCGCAGTCGGCATGGCCAGCGCGCAGGGCGTAATCGCTGATGTTGCTGAGCGTGGAGTATTCGCGCGCGCCCGCCCATGGAATGCGATCGACCGCCGCGAACAGCTTGCGCACTACTTCATACGGGCGCGCCTCGCCCTGCAGCACCTGGTCGGAGAACAGCTTCAGCGCGGGGGTGAAGCGCACATGCGGCAGCTGTTCAGCCAGGTAGGGCTTCAATGCGGGATCGTTCGGTGTGGCCTGCACCTTGGCGGGATCGATCGCGGTATGCCGCGCGAAGATCGTCACCGCGTAGCGGATCTCGAAGCGGGTCGGCTGCCCGGCCACCGCTTTGGCTTCCAGATAAGCGGTGCGCTGCAGGGTGCTGGCTGGCGCCATGCGTGCCTTACCGGGCGCGCTGCCCAGCCACTGCACCTGCTCCTGCTGGCCCGGAATCTCGCGCGGGTACGGAATCCAGGCGCGCACGGTTTCGCCGGCCGGTACGGCCTCGGCTTTCACCGTGAGCGACTGGGTGAATTCAATGCGCTGCGGCAGTACCGACGCCTGCCCACTCTGCTGGGCCGCGGCAAGCACGTGCGCGTGATGTGCATTGAGCACCTCGTTCGGGCCCGGCGCCGGCACCGGTGCATCCGCGCGGCGGCGTGCGCGTGCCTCATCGCTGAGCAGGAACAGGTTCGACGGTGCGCGCTTGAAGTACCAGCGCGTGCCGTCGATATCGAGGTGTTCAATCAGGCCGAGCTGGTCCCAGCGCGCGAACTCCTCGTCGGTGAGGCCGGGAATCCAGCGGCGCACGGCGGCCTTCGCGGCGGTTTCGTCGAGGGAAAAATCCAGGCGGATGCGGCGCATGCGCTCACGCTGGAACGCGCCTTCGGCAGCATCGCTCCCGGTCGCCAGCAGCGCGTCGGCGTCGCTGAAGCGGCCGCTGTCGATCAGGTCGATCACCTGCGTTTCGCGCGCACGCTGCTGGCTGCTGCGCCCGTCCGCCGCCTGCGTGGCCGACGCCCACAGCAGCAGCGCGGCACACAGGCCGGCAGCAGCAGGCAGACACGGTTTGCGAACGGCAGACTCCACAGCGACACTTCCCCAGCGCGGGTGGTAACGGCTGTGTAACACGGGCCGGGATGCCGGTCAATAATTTATTCTTGATTTCGAAGCCGAAAGGAATAAATATTCCAACAGGCATTCGAGGAGGGTGTGCACCGCATGAGCCTGGCTTCCCGCGAACCGCGCCGGCGTTGGCCGCGCCGGTTGACCCTGGCCCTGTGCCTGCTGGCCGCCCCGGCCTTTGCACAGCCTGCCGTGGCACCCGATCCCGGCGCACCGCTGCCCTATGTGATCGGCCTGCACGAGGCCTACCTGACCCCGCAGTACTGGGCCGCGCGCCTGGGCAACGCCGATGCGCCGATTCTGGACCGCGCGCAGATCGAGGCACAGAACGCGCGGATGCGGGCACAGGACAGCCACATCCAGGACATCGCCGCACTGCCCGCCCAGCTTGATGCAGCGACGGTGCGTGCCAGCATCACCGCGCTGTCGAGTTGGCCCACCCGCGCCCTCTACAACGACAAGGGCCAGGCGATCGCGACCGCACTGCGCAGCGCGATCGAAGCCAACCTCGGCCTCGATGCGATTCCTGCCCAGGTGGCACCGGCCTACGGGCTGGTGGTGAAGCGCGCGGCACTGCGTACCTTCCCCACCCGCGAGCGGGTCTTCAGCACTGCCGGTGACACCGACATCGACCGCTTCCAGGAATCGGCACTGTTCCCCGGCGACAAGGTCGCGGTGGTCCATCGCAGTACCGATGGCCGTTGGCTGTTCGTGCACAGCGAGCGCTACAGCGCATGGATCGAGGCCGATGCCATCGCCAGCGGCGACAAGGCCACGGTGCTCGGCTATGGCACGAAGGGCCCGTACCGCATCGTCACCGGCGCCACCGCGCAGACCGCCTACACCCCGGAGGAACCGCGCGTCTCGCGCCTGCAGCTGGACATGGGCGTGCGCCTGCCGGTGCTGGCCGACTGGCCCGCTTCAGAACCCGTGAACGGCCAGCAGGCGCACGCGTCGTGGGTGGTGCAGCTGCCGGTGCGCGAGGCCAACGGGCGCCTGAAGCTGGTGCCGGCGCTGCTGCCGCGCTCGCAGGACACCGCCGCCGACTACCTGCCGCTGACCCCGCGCCTGCTGCTGCAGCAGGCCTTCAAGTTCCTGGGCGAACGCTACGGATGGGGCCACGACTACGACACCCGCGACTGCAGCGGGTTCGTTTCCGAGATCTACCGCAGCTTCGGCGTGCTGCTGCCGCGCAATACCAGTGCACAGGCGGTCAGCCCCGCGCTGGATCGCCTGCCCTTCACCGGCAAGGACGGCAAAGCGGTACGCGACCGCGCCGTCACCGACCTGCAGGTGGGCGACCTCGTCTACATTCCCGGGCACGTGATGATGGCCATCGGCCATGTCGACGGCCGCACCTGGGTGATCCACGATACGGCGGGCGGCAGCTGGTTCGGTACCGACGGCACGCGCGTACAGGCCCACCTCAATGGTGTTTCGGTCACGCCGCTGGAGCCGATGATGGCCAGCGATACCGTCCGCTACATCGACCGCATCACCAACATCCAGCGCCTGCGGGCCAAGACTCCTGAATGAAGATCACTGCCATCGAACTGGGCATGCTGCGCGTGCCGCTGAAGACGCCGTTCAAGACTGCCCTGCGCACGGTGGAAACCGTGGAAGACGTGGTGGTTCTGATCCGCACCGACACCGGCCACACCGGTTACGGTGAAGCCCCGGCCACTGCGGTGATCACCGGCGATACGCACGGCTCGATCATCGAAGCGATCCGCCACTTCATCGCCCCGCGCCTGATCGGCCAGGACGTGGTCAACCTCAACCATCTGTGCACGCTGGTGCAGACCGCGATGGAGCGCAACACCAGCGCCAAGGCCGCGGTGGAAATCGCGCTGTACGACCTGTGGGCGCAGCTGCACGGTGCGCCGCTATATCAGATGCTCGGTGGCGGCGACCCGGTGATCACCACCGACATCACCATCAGCGTGGACTACATCGACAAGATGGTGGCCGATTCGCTGTCGGCGATCGAGCGCGGCTTCGAGTCGCTGAAAATCAAAGTCGGCAAGGACATCGGCCTGGACATCGAACGGGTCAAGGCGATCCATGCGGCGGTGGAAGGCCGCGCCCTGCTGCGCCTGGACGCCAACCAGGGCTGGACCGCCAAGCAGGCGGTGCATGCGATGCGCACGCTGGAAGAGGCCGGCGTGGTACTGGAGCTGCTGGAGCAGCCGGTGAAGGCAGCGGACATCAGTGGCCTGAAGTACGTCACCGACCGCGTCAACACGCCGGTGATGGCCGACGAAAGCGTGTTCAGCCCCAGCCAGGTGATGGACCTGATCCAGCAGCGCGCGGCCGACATCATCAACATCAAGCTGATGAAGACCGGCGGCCTGTCCAACGCGATCCGCATCGCCGACATCGCCGGCATCTACGGCGTGCCGTGCATGATCGGCTGCATGATTGAATCCAGCATCAGCGTCGCCGCCGCCGTGCACCTGGCGGTGGCCAAGAGCGATGTGATCACCAAGGTCGACCTCGACGGCCCCTCGCTGGGCCAGTTCGACCCGGTCAGCGGCGGCGTGCATTTCAACGAATCGGAGATCAGCATCAGCGACGTGCCGGGGTTGGGCATCACCGAAGTGCGTGGGCTGGAGATGCTGGGTTGAACCGCGCAGTCGAGCATGGCTCGACTCTACAAGGGCCACGGGTGACTGACGCCTGGTCGGGCGTTACTTTTCTTTTTGCGAAAAGAAAAGTAACCAAAAGAAACGCTCCGCCGACCGCGAGCCGGTGCTACGCACCGGTTCCCTGCGCTCCTCGGCCCGTCGAGGGACGGCGCGGGAACTCGCTACGCTCAGACACCCGCGCCTCTTCGCCCTCGCCGGACCTGCGGTGCTCGGCTCGCTTGAAGGCGGACTCAACGTCAAAGGCAACAACTGCATCCTGTAGATCCACGCCATGCGT
>NZ_LLXT01000132.1 GCF_001431625.1 Stenotrophomonas geniculata ATCC 19374 = JCM 13324 | reverse complement strand
TGATTGCCGGTGCGTTGATTCTGGGGAGCGTGGCGGTGAGTCAGAAGGGCTGAGGCGTTTTTGCACATGTTTGCACATGGCACGTGCTGAAGGTGCTTCACTGTTCATGGGCGTTACTTTTCTTTTCGCGCGAAAAGAAAAGTAACCAAAAGAAACGCGCCGCCAGGTCGCGAGCCGCCGCGCTTCGCACGTCGGTCCCCTGCGCTTCTCGGTGAATCAGGGGACGGTGCCGAACTCGCTGCGCTCAGACATCGGCACCTCTTCGCCCCTGATTCCCCTGCGATGCTCGGCTCGCTCAAGGCGGACCCAAGGTCAAGAGCCACAGCTGCACGACGATGCTTGGTAGTGCCGGGCCGGGCCCGGCGAGCGAAGCGACCGCTTCTGCCTTTGATCTTGGATCCGCCTTGAGCGAGCCGAGCACCGCAGGTCCGGCGAGGGCGAAGAGGCGCGGGTGTCTGAGCGCAGCGAGTTCCCGCGCCGTCCCTCGACGGGCCGAGGAGCGCAGGGCACCGGTGCGCAGCACCGGCTCGCGGCCGGCGGAACGTTTCTTTTGGTTACTTTTCTTTGCGTACAAAGAAAAGTAACGCCCATGAACAGTGAAGCACCTTCAGCACGCGCCACGTGCAGGAAGCCAGGCTCCTACCGCACCGGCACCGGAATATTGCAGAGATCGATATGCCCCGCCGGGCGCTTGTAGAAATCATCCACGCGATTGCGTCGCGCCTCTACCGTATCGGCGAAGGTCTTCGAATCGGTGCGCAGCACCTGGATCGGCGTGCGCTCGGCCACCGGCACGTCGCTGGCACGGCGGATCGACACGATCGGCGTACGCAGCTTCGGGTCGGTGTAGAAGCCCATCGGCGCCGGGCCGCGCGGCGTCGCGCTGAGCAGTTCCATGCCCTTCAGCACGCGACCAACCAGCGTGATGTTGCGGTCGAGCTGGCGCGGTGACTGGCCGGTCACCACATAGAGTTCGGCGCCGATGCTGCTGTCTTCCTCGTTGCTGCGGCCGGCACCGAGCATGCCGTAGCAGTGCGCCAGCCAGGTCTTGCCGGCCTGCGGGTCCTGGCCGACCGGGAAGCCGTCGACGAAACCGGTCTGCGCGGCCCAGCCATCGCGGTCCGGCAGCACGCTGACCTTCAGGCCGGCGCTGGCGCGCTCGAACTCGGCCGGCAGCTTGCGCGCGGCACTGCCGAACGGCTTGGCCTTGGCTGCGTCATCGGCGTCGGCATCGCCGAACTGCACCACGAAGTTGTCCTGCGAACGGTAGATGCTGGTGCCGTCCCAGAAATGTTCGTGGGCGAAGGTCTGGATGTTGGCCACATGCCGCGGGGCGAACTGCGGCGCCAGCTCGATGATCACGCGCCCGGCGGGCAGGTCCATGTACAGCAGGTTGGCCGGGTCCGGCGTGCGCCAGTCGCTGGCCGCCGAGGCATCGAGGATCTGCTGCGGGCTGCGGTAGGGCGTGGCTGCGCTGGCCATGGCGGGCAGCAGGCAGGCGAGGGCGGTCAGGGCAAGGCGACGACGGTGCGGCATGGGAACCCCGGAACATGAACAAGGCTTCGATTCTGCGCGACGAGATACCGTATCGCCAAGTGACATGCGGGGGCATTCGCGTCAGCCTGCGCGCCGCCTCTTGGACGATCCAATGGGTCTGGCATCAACGCCTATCGTTCTTCTGCAATTAGACCGGAGTAATGGCCGAAGACAGGAACAGGTTCATAGTTGCCTGTCGGATCGTGCGTAGTTGAAGACTCTTCCAGATGATGAGGCGAGAAATTCTCCCTGGTTATCGTAAGCCGACCATCTTCATTGAAGAGGTAGCTGGTCCCTTCGGCAATGCTGTCACTCTTCTCATCGAACGTTCTATGTACCGCCATGCTCAGGAACAGATTTCCCGGTGCTACCTGCTGGAACTGATACGTCAGGCGCTCCCTTAGATGTTCATCCAGAAAGTCGACGCCAATCATGTCTTTGTCCAACAGCACATCGACAATCGCCGATGGCGTGGTGGGGGAGCCAACGAGAACCGTATAGCGAGCCTGGCTCTCATGTCTCGATTGGGCTTCGGATTCACTGATTATGTTTCGGGCGGACTTCTTTGCGCCAAACCAGAAGTCGCAATAATAAAACTCAGTCATAAGTGGATACTCCCGGGACCGTCGTGCTCGCAGGAGCTGGATCAGCCGCTGCGCTGTTGGAAGGTGACGGTATGCCGCGGTTCGCAGAGGGGCAAGCAAGCCAATGGGCCTGCCGGCCAGGTGGTCATCCGGCCCTCGCCAACCGGAAGAGTGACTAACGACACATTCGCTATACCGAACTTCGCACTACTGTGGACTTCAACGTAGTGGAGGGCCGGCCATGTCCGAGGACGATGTCCACCTGAAGAAGTTCCAGAAGGAGCTCAGCGCCGGAACCGTGTCGCTGGCCCTGCTGGCGGTGCTGGCCCGGGCCGGGGAGCCGCTGTACGGCTACCTGATCGCCAAGGAGCTGGAGCGCGTGGGCGAGGGCGTGCTGAGCGGCAAGCAGAGCGCGCTGTACCCGGTGCTGCGCAACCTGGAGAGCGCCGGGCTGCTGGAAAGCCATGTGGAGCCATCCAGCAGTGGTCCGCCCCGGCGCTACTACCGCATCAATGAACGTGGCCGCGGCGTGCTGGCGCAGTGGCGCCAGGCCTGGCAGGCCACCCGTGATTCCGTCGATTCCGTGTTGGAGGGGGTACCGCAATGAACGACCCGAGCCTGGCAGGCCGCGCCCTGCCGACCACCATCCCGCAGTATCTGGCGCAGCTGCGCGCGGCGCTGGAAGGTGCCGATCCGGCGATGGTGCAGGACGCGTTGTACGACGCCGAGGAATACCTGCGCTCGGAGCTGGCGGCGCAGCCCGGCCGCAGCGAGGCCGAGGTCATCGCCGACGTGGCCGGCAGCTACGGTGCGCCGGACGAAGTGGCCGAGATCTACCGCGAGACCGAAGTGACGGTGAACCGCGCGCTGCGCACGCCGCGTGCGGATACCACGCCGGTGCTGCGTGCGGCGGCGGAAGCCAGTGGCGTCGAGCCGGCCTCACCGCCGCCGGCGCCGGTGCAGCGTTCGCTGCTGGCGCGTGTCTTCGGCGTGGTGACCGATCCGCACACCTACGGTGCGCTGTTCTACATGCTGCTGTCGCTGGCTACCGGCATCTTCTTCTTCACCTGGGTGGTGACCGGCCTGTCGCTGTCGCTGGGCCTGCTGATCCTGATCGTGGGCATTCCGCTGACCGTGCTGTTCTTCGGCTCGGTGCGCGGGCTGGCGCTGCTGGAAGGACGGCTGGTGGAAGCGCTGCTGGGAGAACGCATGCCGCGCCGTCCGCGTTACACCGATCGCAGCCGCACCTGGCTGCAGCGCATCGGCGACATGTTCACCGATGGCCGCACCTGGCTGACCCTGCTGTACTTCGTGCTGATGCTGCCGTTGGGCGTGGTCTACTTCACCATCGCGGTGACGCTGCTGTCGCTGTCACTGGGGTTCATCTGGGCGCCGGTGGCCGCGCTGTTCAGCGGTGACATTCCGGGTGTCTACATCGATGGCGTGAACGTGTTGCCGATGGCCGCCTCGCCGCTGGTGGGCATCGTGATCGCAGCCGTGGGCGTGCTGCTGCTGCTGTTGACGATGCACCTGGCACGGGGCATCGGCAAGCTGCACGGGCTGATTGCCAAGAACCTGCTGGTGCGGTTGTAAGCCGGAATCCACGCTTGGGGACGTTTGGCGGGCTTCGCTTTGGTAGGTGCCAACCTTGGTTGGCACGATCCATCAGAGATCGGGATTCATGGCAGGGCGCCAACCAAGGTGGGCATCTACCAGGGCGAGCTACCCCGCCTTCCGCCGCAGCGGGGTGACGTTGCTCTTCTTCTTCGCGGCCTTCGCCGCCGGTGCTTCGGCATGCGCGGCGAAGAAGTCGCGCACCTTCGGGTACACCACCTCGCGCCAGCGACGGCCGCTGAAAATGCCGTAGTGGCCGGCACCTTCGACGATGAAATGCTCACGGCGGTCCGCAGTGATGCCGGTGCACAGCGCCTGCGCGGCTTCGGTCTGGCCGAGGCCGGCGATATCGTCCAGCTCGCCTTCAATGCTCAGCAGCGCGGTATCGCGGATCGCCGACGGATCGACCTTCTCGCCGTTGACCACCCACTCGCCACGCGGCAGCAGGAAGTCCTGGAACACCACGGAAATCGTATCCAGGTAGTACTTGGCCGGCATGTCCAGCACTGCGTTGTACTCGTCGTAGAAACGACGGTGCGCGTCGGCGTCTTCCAGGTCGCCCTTTACCAGGTCGGTGTAGAAATCCCAGTGCGAGCTGAAGTGGCGGCTCGGGTTCATCGACAGGAAGCCGGCGTGCTGCAGGAAGCCCGGGTACACGCGACGGCCGGCGCCGGGGTAGCTGGCAGGCACGGTGTGGATGACGTTGTTCTCGAACCACGACAACGGGTTCTGCGTGGCCAGGTTGTTCACTGCGGTGGGGCTGCAGCGCGCATCGATCGGACCGCCCATCATCACCAGCGAGCGCGGCGTGGGCTCGCCACGGCTGGCCATCAGCGAAACCGCGGCGAGCACCGGTACGGTCGGCTGGCACACGCTGATCACGTGCAGGCGTTCGACGCCGAGGTGGCGGATGAACTCCTGGATGTAGGCGATGTAGTCGTCCAGGCCGAACTCGCCTTCGCTGGACGGCACCATGCGCGCGTCGACCCAGTCGGTGACGTACACGCGGTGGTCGCGCAGCAGCGTGCGCACGGTGTCGCGCAGCAGGGTGGCGTGGTGGCCGGACAACGGCGCAACGACCAGCACGAATGGCTGGTTGAGCATGGTATGCAGCTGGTCGGCTTCATTGCTGTGGCGCTTGAAGCGCAGCAGTTTGCAGAACGGCTTGCTCACTTCCTCGTGCACGACGATCGGCACGCGCTCGCCGTCGACCTCGATTTCGTTGATGCCCCATTCGGGCTTCTCGTAATCCTTGCCGATGCGATGGAAGAGTTCATTGACCGCCGCCAGGCGATCAGCGCCCGGCATCTGCGACCACCAGCGACCCTGGTTGGCGAAGAATCTGGCGTTGGCCTGGGCCTGATGCACCCAGGGGGCGAGCAGGTTGCGGGTCAGTTCGTGCAGTTGATAGAGCATGACGACCGAATATGTATGGTCATATGTTGCCGCGCAGCATATCCCATCCCGGTGTCCCGCAGGTTAAGTTGACTGAAAATAATGAATCCGGATTCACATCCGTTCCAGCGCGGCCGCATCGCCTGCCAGAGCGGGGCCGAGCCAGCAGTGCGACCCCACCGGCTGCAGGCCGTGCCGGGCCAGCGTGCGGCGGTACCAGCGCGCCGGGCGGGCCTGGAAGCCCTCGTGGTCGCCTTCGAACGCGTCCTCGGCGGCGAAGGTCTCCAGGAAGGCCACGCCGCCGGTCAGCTCGGCCACGCCGGCCAGGCCGGCGCGCAGCTCGCGGTCGGGCACATAGTGCATCACGTCCGAACACACCAGCAGGTCGACCGGGGCGCAGGGCCGCAGCCAGGCGAAGTCGCCGAAGGCGGCCAGGTTCAGGTTGCGGGTGCGGCCGTAGCGGCGCACAGCGTACTCGCTGCTGTCGAAGCCCAGGTATTCGACCTTCGGACGGAGCTTCAACAGCGGTGCGCGCCAGGCGCCTTCGCCGCAGCCGATGTCCAGCACGCTGCGGATCGGTCGTTCCAGGTAGTACTCGGCGCTGGCCACGGCCAGGGCGACCTTGCGCGCCAGGCGGGCGCTGCCACCGATGTCGGCACGGCGGTACCAGCGTTGGAAGTAGGCGGCGTCGTAGGTCTTGTCCATGGGGCGGTGCGCGATCGGGGAAAACGGCGCCTATCGTACGGTGTTGCGGCGCGCCATGCGTCGATGTGTCGCGGCGGCGGTGCGTGGGGCGCGGTGGTCACCGCGTGCGAGAATGGCCGCCCATCTACGCCAGCCGCTGGAGCGAGCGCATGCAGAGCTACTACTGGGTGAAGACCTTCCACATCGTGTTCGTGGTGGCGTGGATGGCCACGGTGTTCTACCTGCCGCGCATCCTGGTGAACCTGGCCGAGACCGCAGGCCAGCAGGCCGTGACCGAGCGCCTGCAGCTGATGGGCCTGCGCCTGTACCGCTTCGGCCACTCGATGTTCGGCCTGGCATTCCTGCTCGGCCTGGTGCTGTGGCTGGGTTACAAGGTCATCCCGGATTTCCCGACCATGGTCGCGCCCGGTGGTGCCGGTTGGCTGCATGCCAAGCTGGGGCTGGTGGTGGTGCTGCTGGTGTACTTCAGCTGGATCGGCCGCCTGTTGAAGGGCGTGGCCAAGGGCAGGGCGTTGCCGTCGTCGCGCGCGCTGCGCTGGATCAACGAGATCCCGCTGCTGGCCTTCATTCCGATCGTGTGGCTGGTGCTGGCCAAGCCGTTCTGACAGTCTGTTATCCGTAGAGCCATGCTTGGCTCTACGGGTTCGCGTGATTCTTCGCCAAAGCAGAGGCATCCACGCATGGCGTGGATCTACTGGGTGCAGCTGTGGCTTTTGATGTTCAGGTCCGCCGTGAGCGAGCCGAGCATCGCAGGTGAAACAGGGGCGAAGAGGCGCCGATGTCTGAGCGCAGCGAGTTCGGCGCCGCCCCCTGATCCACCGAGAAGCGCAGGGAACCGGTGCATAGCACCGGCTCGCGTTCGGCGGCGTGTTCTTTGGTTACTTTCTTGCACGAGCAAGAAAGTAACAAGCCGATGAATCAGGCCGCTTCGTACGTGCCGTAGCTGCGCAGGCGGGTGTAGCGCTGTTCCAGCAGCTGTTCGGTGGACAGCTTGTCCAGTTCGTCCAGTTCGTTCAGCAGCACGGCCTTCAGGCGCTTGGCCATCTGGGTCGGGTTGCGGTGGGCGCCGCCGGTGGGCTCGCGCACGACCTTGTCGACCAGGCCCAGGCTCTTCAGGCGCGGCGCGGTCAGGCCCAGCTGCTCGGCGGCTTCCTTGGCCTTGCCGGCGTCCTTCCACAGGATCGAGGCGCAGCCTTCCGGCGTGATGGTCGAGTACACCGCGTATTCCAGCATCACGGTGCGGTCGCCCACGCCCAGCGCCAGCGCGCCGCCGGAGCCGCCTTCACCGATCACGGTGCAGATGATCGGCACCTTCAGTTCGGCCATCTCGATCAGGTTGCGTGCGATCGCTTCGGACTGGCCGCGCGATTCGGCGTCGATGCCCGGCCAGGCGCCGGCGGTGTCGATCAGGGTCAGCACCGGCAGGCCGAAGCGCTCGGCCATCTTCATCAGGCGCAGGGCCTTGCGGTAGCCCTCCGGCTTGGGCATGCCGAAGTTGCGCTTGATTTTTTCCTTGGTGTCGCGGCCCTTCTGGTGGCCGATCACCATCACGGAACGGCCATTGATGCGGGCCAGGCCGCCCATGATGGCCTTGTCGTCGGCGAAGGCGCGGTCACCGGCCAGCTCCTGGAACTCATCGAACATGACGCGGATGTAGTCGGCGGTATACGGGCGCGACGGGTGGCGGGCCAGCTGCAGCACCTGCCACGAGGTCAGGTTGCGGAAGATCTGCGCGGTGCGCATGCGCAGCTTGTCCTGCAGCGCGTGCACTTCCGCCTCGACATTGACCGCCGGCCCGGCACTGGCGTTGCGCAGTTCCTGGATCTTGGCTTCCAGGTCGGCGATGGGTTGCTCGAAGTCGAGGTAGTTCGGATTCATCGGAAGCCGTCGTGTAAAGAAGAGGGGAATTCTAGCCGAATGCGTGCAAACCACCCGTACGCCTTCGTCTGGAAGGCGACGGTAGCGCAGCCGGGCAGGGCGCGCCAGTCAGCTCAGGGCACCACCAGCGCGCTGCGGCCCATCAGCTGGCTGCGCTGGGAAACGAAGTCGTTGTAGGCCTCGTTGGCTTCCCGGCCCAAGCCGCTGCCCAGGGTGGCGGTGGCCGAGGTGAAGGCCATCTGCGCGTCGAAGTCCTGCTTGCGCAGGGCCTTCTGTTCATCGGCGGTGGTGGCCTTCAGCCAGCGCGCGTAGACCTCGCGCAGCGGCGCGGCGTGCGCCTCGAAGGCGGGGTCCAGTGTCGGCAGGCTGGCCGGGGCCGGTTCCAGGCTGAATGTCGGGGCCACGTAGCCGGCCGGCTGTTCGCGCTTGAATGCACCGGGTTCGCCCATGCCTTCCTCGACGTAGGCGATGAAATCCGGGGCCGTGAATACCTTGGCCACGATCTGGCCGCCGCTGGAATCGACGTGGGCCACCACCTTTTCCTTCGGGAAGGGCTCGCGCACGCCGTAGGTCCAGGTCTTGTCGATGAACAGTTCGTGGTGCTTCTCGAACGGACCTTCGAAGTCGACGCCGCCCAGCTCGATGCCGGCCTTGCCGGTGCCGAAGTTCTTCAGCTTGCTCTCGTCGGTGACGTAGATCTCGCGGGCGACCACGTACTCGCTCAGGGTCGGGTTGATCAGTCCGCCGCGGCCATCGACGTAGACGATGAAGCGCACGTCGCCCAGTTTGTCGGTGTGCAGGCGGTGCTCACCGACGGCGAGCGAGATCGGGCGCGAACCCTGTGCGGCCACCGGCAGGTCCTTGCCATCGATGCTCAGCGTCAGCGGCGTGTCGGTCGGGTTGTCGATCTGGAACTCGATCTTCGACGGCGAGCAGGCGGCCAGGGCCAGAGCGGCGGCAAACGGGAACAGCAGGGTCTTCATCGGCAATCGTCCTTGATACTTGGAACGGGGAAACAGGGGGGGCAGGAAAACCAGGGAGCCAGCCTCAGCTGGCCCACGGTGGGCTGTAGCGCACTTTCAGCGTGCGCACGGCCGGGTCGGCGCGCAGCGCCTCCATCAGCTTGGAATCAATGCGTACCGCGCTTTGCCCGGACACATCAAGCATGCCCGCGATGCCACCCTGCGGACCCTTCAGCAGCAGGTCCAGGCGCAGTGGCGTGCGCCCCGGGCGATGGCGGTCGAGCAGGGCATCGATGCGCTCCCAGACCGGGCGCTGCTGGCGCAGGTCCAGGCGCAGCGACAACCGCGTGGCGTAGTTGGCGCAGACCTCGTCGAAGTCCCAGCACTGGCGGATGCGCAGCGCGTAGCCGCCGTTGAACTCGTCCTCGCGCAGGCCGCCCTTGACCACCAGGATGCGGTCCTTGGTCATCAGGTGCCCGAACTCGGCCATCGCGTCGGAGAACGCGCTGCACTCGACACGCCCGCGCCCATCTTCCAGCTGGATGAAGATCTGGCTCTCGCCCTTGCGACGCACACCGACCACCTGGCCGGCCAGCACGGTCTGTACTTCCGGGCGCCAGCGCTTCTCGCCGCCACCACCGCCACCGCTGTTGGCGCTCCAGATCTTCTCCACCGAACCCAGGTCGTTGCCTACCAGATCGCGCACATCGTCGCGCCAGGGATCGAACGGGTGGCCGCTGAGGTAGAAACCGAGCGTGTCGCGCTCGCCGTTGAGGCGCTGAAGCAGCGGCCATTCTTCGGCTTCGGGCAGGTCCAGCTGGATCGACACGGTGCTCGGGTCGGGCCCGCCAAACAGCGAGTTCTGCCCGGACGCACGCTCGCGCGCCATCTGATCAGTGGCCTTGATCACTTCCGGCAGCTGCAGCATCAGCGAGGCGCGGTTGCGGCCGAGCTCGTCCAGCGCACCACAGTTGATCATCGCTTCCAGCGTGCGCCGGTTGAGCTTGGCCGAGCCGACGCGGGTGCAGAAGTCGAGCAGGTCCTTGAACGGGCCGCCCTTCAGCCGCTCCTCGACCACCGCCTCGCAGGCACCCTGGCCGACGCCCTTGATCGCACCGAGGCCGTACTGGATGGTGTCCGGGGTGACCGCTTCGAACATGAAGGCCGATTGGTTCACCTTGGGCGGCAGCACGGTCAGGCCAAGGTTGCGCACCTCGTCGAGGAAGCCGACCACTTTGTCAGTGTTGTCCAGGTCGGACGACAGCGTGGCCGCCATGAACTCGGCCGGGTAGTGGCGCTTCAGCCACGCGGTCTGGTAGCTGACCAGCGCATAGGCGGCGGCGTGCGACTTGTTGAAGCCGTAGCCGGCGAACTTCTCCATCAGGTCGAAGATCGCATCGGCCTTGGCTTCGTCCACGCCGTCCTTGGCCGCACCTTCGCGGAAGATCTCGCGGTGCTTGGCCATTTCGGCCGGCACCTTCTTGCCCATCGCACGGCGCAGCAGGTCGGCGCCGCCCAGCGAGTAGCCGCCGACGATCTGCGCCATCTGCATCACCTGCTCCTGGTACACCATGATGCCGTAGGTGTCCTTCAGGATCGCTTCGGTGCGCGGATCGGGATAGATGATTTCTTCCTGGCCGTGCTTGCGCGCGTTGAACGAAGGAATCAGGTCCATCGGGCCAGGGCGGTACAGCGACACCAGCGCGATCAGGTCTTCGAAACGGTCGGGGCGCGCGTCCTTCAGCAGACGGCGCATGCCCGAGGATTCGAACTGGAACACCGCGCCGGTGTTGCCGTTGGCGAAGATGTCCTTGTAGGTGGGCGTGTCGTCCAGCGGGATCGCGGCGATGTCCACCGGCGGAATGCCGGCGCGCTCGTGGCGCTTGTTGATCGCCTTCACCGCCCAGTCGATGATGGTCAGCGTGCGCAGGCCGAGGAAGTCGAACTTCACCAGGCCCACTTCTTCCACGTCGTTCTTGTCGAACTGGGTGACCGGGTTCTTGCCCAGCCCGTTCTCGTCGTGTTCGGCATACAGCGGGCAGAACTCGCTCAGCGGCTCGGGCCCGATCACCACGCCACCGGCATGCTTGCCGGCGTTGCGGGTCAGGTCTTCCAGCTGCAGCGCCAGGTCGATCAGGTCGCGGACATCGTCCTCGGTCTCGTAGCGCTGGATCAGTTCCGGCGAGGCCATTTCCGAGCTGGGGCCTTCCTTGCCCTTGCCCAGTGCATCCTTCAGGTGGATGCCCAGGATGTTCGGGATCAGCTTGGAAACGCCGTCGACCAGGCCGTACGGGAAGCCGAGCACGCGACCGGAGTCGCGCACCACCGCCTTGGCGGCCATGGTGCCGTAGGTGATGATCTGGCTGACGCGCTCGCGCCCGTACTTGCGTGCGACGTAGTCGATCACCTCGTCGCGGCGGTCCATGCAGAAGTCGATGTCGAAGTCGGGCATCGACACGCGTTCCGGGTTCAGGAAGCGCTCGAACAGCAGGTTGTACGGCAACGGGTCCAGATCGGTGATCTTCAGCGCCCACGCCACCAGCGAACCGGCACCGGAACCACGGCCCGGGCCGATCGGGATGCCCTGGTTCTTGCCCCACTGGATGAAGTCGGCGACGATCAGAAAGTAGCCCGGGAAGCCCATCTTGATGATGGTGTTGAGCTCGAACTCCAGGCGCTCGAAATACTCTTCGCGGGTCTTGCCCGGCGCCAGCGGATTCTTCTCCAGGCGCTCTTCCAGGCCGTCGCGCGACATCTTCTGGATCCAGGTGTCCAGGGTCTCGTCGTCGGGCACCGGGTAGTTGGGCAGGAAGTAGGTGCCCAGCCGCATCTCGATGTTGCAGCGCTCGGCCAGCGCCAGCGTGTTGTCGATCGCATCGGGGATGTCGGCGAACAGCGCGCACATCTCCTCGGCCGACTTCAGGTACTGCTGGTCGCTGTACTCGCGCGGGCGCTTGGGATCGTCCAGCACGCGGCCGGTGGAAATGCACACGCGCGCTTCGTGCGCGCTGAAATCGGTGGGCGACAGGAAGCGCACATCATTGCTGGCCACCACCGGCAGGCCACGCTGGCCGGCCGCCATCAGCGCGAACTGGTTGAAGGTTTCCTCGCCCTCGCGGCCGGTACGGGTAAGTTCCAGGTGCAGGCCGTCGCCGAACACGCGCTGCCAGTCGGCCAGCTGCTGCTCGGCCAGCTCATGCTTGCCGTCCAGCGCCAGGCGCCCGGCCAGGCTCTGCCGGCCGGCCAGCGCGAACAGGTTGGCGTTGCCGGCCTTCAGCCAGTCCGGATGGATGGCCACACCGCCTTCCGGGCGATGGCCTTCCATCCAGGCGCGGGTCAGCAGCCGCGACAGGCTCAGGTAGCCCTCGCGATCGCGGCACAGCAGGGTCATTCGCCACGGGTCCTGGCCTTCCTCGGCGATCAGCACGTCGGCACCGGCGATCGGCTTGATGCCCACGCCTTCGGCGGCCTTGTAGAACTTGACCAGCGCGAACAGGTTGTTGAGGTCGGTCACTGCCAGCGCGGGCAGGCCGAGCTCGACCGAGCGCGACAGCAGGTTGGCCTGCTTGGCCTTCTTCGGGTCCGCCTGGTCCGGTTTGGCCGGCACACGGATGGTGGAGTCCGCCAGCGAGAACTCGGTGTGGACGTGGAGATGTACGAAGCGGGAGTTGGACATGCCGGACCAGGTTGGAGCGCGCGGGCCCCGGGTGCTGACGGGGGAATCGTCGCCGGGGTCGGGAAGCGCTGGAGTGCCCGGTCAGGGTAACGAGGGCGGAGAGGCGCGACAAGCTCTTGACAGGCCCCGGAGGACGACCGGGTTCAGGCGTGCGGGAGCCCGTTTCCTGTAGAGCCGAGCCCACGCTCGGCTGCTGCGGAAAGCCGAGCATGGGCTCGGCTCTACAAGGTCAACCGAGGCACTCACGTACCGGGGCGAAGCTGCGCCGGTGCTCCATGCAGGGGCCGTGCTCGCGCAGGGCGGCCAGGTGGGCCGGGGTGCCATAGCCCTTGTGTTGCTCGAAGCCGTACTGCGGGTGGCGGGCGTGCACGTCCTGCATGTAGCGATCGCGCGAGACCTTGGCCAGGATCGATGCGGCCATGATCGCGCGGTCGATGCCATCGCCGCCGATCAGCGCCTGCGCCGGCAGTACCAGGCCCTTGGGCACCACGTTGCCGTCGATGCGCGCGAAGCCGGCCACGTGGGCGACCGCGGCGACGACATCGCGCATGCCCTGCAGGGTGGCCTGGTAGATGTTCAGGCGGTCGATGGTGTCCACGTCCACCAGCACCACGTGCCAGGCAAGGGCGCGCTCGATGATGCGGTCATGCAGCTGCTCGCGGCGCGCCGCGGTGAGCTGCTTGGAATCGTCCAGGCCGTTGATGCGTGGCCGTGCCGGGTCGAACACCACCGCCGCCACCGCCACTGGCCCGGCGAGCGGACCACGGCCGGCCTCATCGACGCCGGCAACCAGGCGTTCCGGCTCGATTACCGCGCTGCCATCGAACAGGGCCAGGCTGGCCGCTGCGGCGTGGCGGCGGCTCATGCCTGGGCCTGGTCGCGCATCAGCAGCTCGCCGACGGCGTCGGCGGCACGTGCCGAAGCATTGCGGCGCAGGCGCTCATGCAGGCGTGCATAGGTGTCCTGCAGGTCGGTTACCCGTTGTGGGTGGTCGAACCACTGCTGGATGGCCGCGGCCAGCTTGTCCGGCGTGCAGTCGTGCTGCATCAGTTCCGGTGCCAGGTCCTGCCCGGCCAGGATGTTGGGCAGGGCGAAGCGGTCGACCTTGATCAGGCCGAATGCCTTGACCAGACGGTAGGTCAGTTCGTTGACACGGTAGCCGACCACCATCGGCCGCTTCACCAGCATCGCCTCCAGGGTCGCGGTACCGGACGCCAGCACCACCACGTCGGCGGCGATCATGGCGTTGCGGGCCTGGCCGTCGAGCACATGCGAGTACGCGACCGGCAGCGCCGAGCGTGACAGCTGCTCTTCGATCAGGCGCTTGCAGGCGGGGTTGGCGGCAGGCACCACCACGTGCAGGCCCGGGATGCGTTCGGAGACCTGCCAGGCAGCCTCGAAGAAGGGTTCGCCGAGGCGCGAGATTTCGCCCAGGCGGCTGCCCGGCAGCACCGCCAGCACCTTGGCCGAAGTCGGCAGGCCAAGCGCGGCGCGCGCTTCCTCGCGGTTGCCCTGCAGCGGAATGTCGTCGGCCATCGGATGGCCGACGAAGCGCGCGTCGATGCCGTGCTTGGCATAGATGGGCGGCTCCATCGGGAACAGGCACAGCACCAGGTCGGCGCTGCTGCCGATCTTCTCGGCACGCTTCTCACGCCAGGCCCAGACCGAGGGGCTGACGTAATGCACGGTGCGCACGCCACGCTGCTTCAGCCAGCGCTCGATGCCCAGGTTGAAGTCGGGGGCGTCGATGCCGATGAACACGTCCGGCTGCCAGTCCAGCGCACGCTGGCGGAACGCCGAGCGCAGCTTCAGCAGGCGCGGCAGATGGCGCAGTACTTCGGTCAGGCCCATCACCGCCAGTTCGCTGGCATCGTGCCAGGTCTGGCAGCCGGCGCTGCGCATGGCGTCGCCACCGATGCCGGCGAATTCGGCATGCGGGAAGCGCGCTTTCAGTTCGCGAACCAGGCCCGCACCGAGCAGATCGCCGGAGGCCTCACCGGCGACCAGGGCGATCCGCAACGGGCGCTCGCTGAGCACCCGTTGCGCGGGGACGCTGCCGGTCATCGAGGCCAGCGGAATCACAGCGGCGCCGGCCGGCGCCTGGCCGGTCGTGCTGCTCATCGCAGCAAGGGCCTCTCGGCGTGCTCGATGAAGTCCAGCATGGCCTTCACGTCATCGCTGTCACGCGCCTGTTCGGTCAGCTGCACCTTGGCTTCGGCCAGCGGCAGGCCCGCCACGTACAGGGTGCGGTAGGCACGCTTGATGGCGGAAATGCGCTCGGCATCGAAACCGCGGCGCTTCAGTCCTTCGCTGTTGATGCCGCGCGGGCGGCCCAGCGAATCGGTGCCGACCATGGTGAACGGCGGAACGTCGCCATTGGTCAGCGCCCCCATGCCGAGGAAGGCATGCGCGCCGATCCGGCAGAACTGGTGGGCACCGGCGAAGCCGCTGATGATCACGTAGTCGCCCACGGTCACATGGCCGGCCAGGGTGGTGTTGTTGGAGAACACGCAGAAGTTGCCGACATGGCAGTCATGCGCCACGTGCGTGTAGGCCAGCATCCAGTTGTCGTCGCCGATGCTGGTGATGCCGCCGCCGCCGCCGGTGCCACGGTTCAGCGTGACGAACTCGCGGAACACGTTGCGGTCGCCGATCACCAGTTCGGTGCGCTCGCCGCCGAACTTCTTGTCCTGCGGCTCGCCACCGATCGCTGCGTGGCCGATGAAGCGGTTGTCGCGGCCGATCTTCGTCGGGCCGTGGATGCTGCAATGGGGGCCGATCACCGTGCCGGCATCGATTTCCACATCGGCACCGATCAGGGTGAACGCGCCCACCTGGACGTCATCGGCCAGGCGCGCGGCCGGGTCGATGACGGCGGTCGGGTGGATCCGCGGTGCGTTGTCAGTCATTCCTGCCTCCAGTGGATCAGCCCTTGGCGCCGGCACACATGACTTCGGCCGAGGCAACGACTTCACCGTTGACCTTGGCTTCGCCGTAGTACCAGCCCATGTTGCGGATCAGGCGCTTCATCTGCACATCCAGCATCAGCACGTCGCCGGGCACGACCTGCTTGTTGAAGCGGGCGTTTTCCACCTTGACCATGTAGAACAGCTTGGACTGCGAGTCACGGCCGAGCGTGAGCTGGGTCATCACGCCACCGGCCTGCGCCAGCGCTTCGATGATCAGCACGCCAGGCATGATCGGGCGGCCGGGGAAGTGACCCTGGAAGAACGGCTCGTTGATGCTGACGTTCTTCTGCGCAAGGATGCGCTTGGCCTCGATGTCGAGCTCAAGCACCCGGTCCACCAGCAGGAACGGATAGCGGTGCGGGAGCAGTTCCTGGATCTGGCAGACGTCGATCGGAAGCTGCAGCGTGTCGTTCATTCTTTCTCCTTGCCAGCAGCCAGGACGCGGCGAGCCAATGCGTCCAGCTGCTTGAAGCGCGCGGCGTTCTTGCGCCACGTGCGGTTGTCGGTCAACGGGGTGCCGGACGAGTACTCGCCCGGCTCATGGATGGAATTGCGGACCACCGACTTGCCGGTGATCACGACTTTGTCGCAGATCTCGAGGTGGCCGACCACGCCGACGTGGCCGCCGAGCAGGCAGTAGCGGCCGATCCTGGCACTGCCGGCGATGCCGGTGCAGCCGGCGATGGCCGAGTGCGCGCCGATCTGCACGTTGTGCGCGATCTGCACCAGGTTGTCCAGGCGCACGTCTTCGTCCAGCACGGTGTCTTCCAGCGCACCACGGTCGACGCAGGTGTTGGCGCCGATTTCGCAATCGTCGCCGATGCGCACGCCGCCGAGCTGCGGCACCTTGATCCACTTGCCGGCGTCCATGGCCAGGCCGAAGCCATCGGCGCCGAGTACGGCGCCGGGATGCACGCGAACGCGCTTGCCGAGCTTGACCCGGGTGACCAGGGTGACCCGCGCGATCAGCTCGCAGCCGTTGTCCAGGCTGCAGTCTTCGCCGATCACGCTGCCAGTGCCGATGATGCAGTTCTCACCGACCACGCTGCGCGCGCCGACGGAGACGAAGGGACCGATATGGGCGCTGGCGGCGACCTGGGCGCTGGGATCGATGACGGCGCTGGGGTGGATGCCCGGCGGGCGCGTTGGCGCGATATCGAACAGCGCGGCGATCTTGGCGAAGGTGGTGTACGGGTCCTTGGCCACGAGCGCGGCGCCGGGGGCGGCCTCGGCGTCGTCGGCACGCAGGACCACCAGCGAGGCCTGGCTGTCGGCCAGCTGGGCGCGGTAGCGTGGATTGGCGAGGAAGGTCAGCTGGCCAGGACCGGCATGGGCGAGGGTAGCCACGCCATGGATGGCGGTGGCGGGGTCGCCATGGACCTGCAGGCCGAACTGCTCGGCGAGTTGCTGGGCGGTGTAGGTGGGAGTATTCACGGCGGGAGTTTAACGTGTGACGCCATTGCGGTCATGCGGGGGCAGGGCTTGGCGCCTGCCTGATACGGGCGGGAGGCGGCGGGTGGCCCTGGCCAGGACACGCAAAAGCCCCTCCATGGTGCTCGATGGCGCCTTGCTCGTGTGCGCTGTCCTGCGCACACGGCAGGACCGGGGTTGGGCGTCCTGCCCAACCCGCCCGAGGCATGCCTCGGGCCCATGGCGCCAACGGTCCTGTCCAGGGCCACCCGCCGCCTTTGGACAATTT